>CAZLER010000007.1:61668-66993 GCA_964558595.1 uncultured Thermotogae bacterium | reverse complement strand
CGTAACAAGGTAGCCGTAGGAGAACCTGCGGCTGGATCACCTCCTTTCTAGGGAGCACAGGACCAACCAACTCCAGCAAGTGCAATGCCGCGCTATCCCTTTTCATCCCGCTTCCCACCTTTCCAGCAATGAGGTGACGCGCGTTACCTATTTCGCGCTGGAATTGTCCGCCTCAGGGTCTTGCCTTTCCTGACGCTTCGACCGTTGCGCCGCTACGCTTACCTCAGTGAATAGAGGAGGGCGCATGTTGTCGACCACCAGCAACAAAGTGAGCTTCGCCGAGCTGTGGGCCGATCTCGGAGATCTTCTGGACGTGGATCGCGGCGAGACGATTTACCACCCGGGATCGCCGAGCACGTCCGTCTATCTCGTGGAAACCGGCCGGGTCAAGCTGGCGTACCTCGACGAGAGCGGGAAGAAGCTGACGCTCACGATCGTCGATGCGGGGGAGATCTTCGGCGAGATGTGCCTGGTCGGCGAGAAGCACCGCCGGCATCTGGCGACGGCGATCGAGGACACGATGCTTCGCAGCATCGACAAGAAGGTGTTCATGAAGCTCATCGGCGAGGATCCGGCGACCCTGCAGCAGCTCGTGCAGCACTTCGCCGCGCGGATGCGCGAGTTCGAGGAGACGCTGGAGGATCTGGCGTTCCGCGACATCCAGGCGCGGTTGTCTCGGCAGCTGCTCAAGCTGTCTGACGAATACGGTGTGGAGACCAAGGACGGAATCCTCATCGGGCTGTCGATGACCCACAAGGAGCTCGCTGACATGATCGGTTCGGCACGAGAGAACACGACGCTTGCCCTCAATCGGTTCGCCCGCGAGGGGATCCTCGACAAGAGCCGCTACCGCATTGTCATCAAGAACGAGGCGGGATTACGCAAGAAGTGCCGCGCCGGCTGAGCCGCGGCGCGGAACGCCCATACCCCTAGCTCCACCGGCACGGCCCGGAGGGGGCGGTCTTCGTCGTCCCTCTGCCGCTTGTCGGAACGGATCCGTCGGCGCCCGCGGGGTCGGACCTGGCGGCGTTCGCTATCGTGGCACGCACTCGCTATGCTGGCGGCGAGAACATGGAGGGGATACGGAATGAACATCGGGATTGTCGTCTACTCCTGGTCGGGAAATACACGGGAGGTGGCCCATCGTCTCGAAGAGAAGCTGACCGCAATGGGGCATGCGGTGTCGCTGGAACAGATCCCGCTGGTCGGAGAGCGCGAACGCGGCTCGCGCGAGTTTCAACTCGGCGAGCTGCCTGATCTCGGCGGATACGAAGGGCTCGTCTTCGGCGCTGCCGTCGAGGCGTTCTCCCTGTCGCCGGTGATGACCACGTATCTGAAGCGCGTCCAATCCCTCGAGGGCAAGCGGGTGGCTTGCTTGGTCACCCAACAGTTCCCCTATGCCTGGATGGGAGGGAATCGAGCCATCCGTCAGATGAAGAAGCTGTGCCGTGCCCGCCGTGCAACGATCGTCGGCTCGGCGGTCGTCCATTGGGCGGCGTCCCGCAGGGAAGCATCGACAGCTGCTGCCGTCGAGCGACTGTGCGGGCTGTTCTAGCCTTCGCATGGGCGGTGCGTCTTTCTGCCCGGCGCCGATGTCCGGCATCAACCGCCCGGCTACGGTGTCAGGCGCGATGGGAGGATGGCGGCGAGTGGATGGGAATATACAGCAGATGGCACGTTGGTCACGCTGCCGCCCGAGGGAGCCTTTCGAGCACCGCTAGCAGGATTGGGACGCAAGGGTCGATCTCCACTCCCGCACCGACCAAGAGGGGCAGGAGGGACTTCTACCCGTACGGGGTGCTCGGTCGTCGCGGCTGCGTGGGTCGCGACGAGGAGTCGCTGCGCCGCCGTGTGAGAGAGGCGTTCCTCCGGGTCGCCGTGATCTCAGGGCTGCTGGCAGGTCCCTCTCGGGGGACTTCCGGAGGAATGACGGCATGACGGCGGGGCCTCCTTCGGTAGATTGCCGAGCTGATCCACGGTGCATTGGGTCGTTGTCCAGCCGGCGTACTGGCGACTGGTGCGCCGCCTGAAGCGTGCCGACGTTCCGATCGCCGCCTGGCGACGGATGGGGTGAGTGATTCACCCGGCGTGAACGATTCTGGCGGACGCCTTGTCGGCCGGCCTACCGGCGGTGGGATTCCTGGTCTACGCGATCACGAGAGAACCTGCGGGACACTTGTTCAGTACCTTGTCCGTCTTGGCTCTCCCCTGCGCCGTTGGGGTTCACAGCGAGTGGAGCCATCGCGGACCGAGGACTACCCAGGAGCGTTCCATCGGCGCAACCGGTTGCGGAAGTTGCCGTTCCATCGCTCGACGGCGAGCCCGGGAAGGTCGGCCATCGGTCCGGCGGACCGGCAGCCGGAGCAGAGCACCCGAAAGGCGTCACGAGGAATCGGGCTGGAGCAGGGACCGGCCGCCAACGCGAGACGGGTCGTCCCGCAGAATGGACACGGTCGTGCGTTCACGAGATGCGGGTCCGCGTACGCCTTGTACAGATCGTCTTCACGTGTGGGCATTCTGAGCGCCTCCTCACGGCACCATGCCGACCGCGCCACGCCGAGGAGTGTAGCACCGAGCGGTCCGATTCCCTACTTGATCCGCCGAGCGGTCAGCGGTACGGTGATGGGCCAACCGATCGGGGACGTGAAGACGGGGAGGAGCATGGCACATCAACGAACCGAGCCGACGATGGGGAGCGGACCGGCGACGGACACCATCAACATGGCGCTGTTTTGCGACTTCGAGAACATCGCGTTGGGCGTCAAAGAGGCGGAGTACCCCAAATTCGACATCGACAAGGTGCTCGAACGATTGCTGCTCAAGGGGAATATCGTTGTCAAGAAGGCGTACTGCGATTGGGCGCGGTATCGAGAGTTCAAGAGCCCGATGCACGAGGCGTCGTTCGAGCTGATCGAGATCCCCCACGTGCGCCAGTCGGGGAAGAACTCCGCCGACATCCGGATGGTCGTCGACGCGCTGGATCTGTGCTATACGAAGGAGCACGTCGATACGTTCGTGATCATCAGCGGCGATTCCGATTTCTCTCCGCTGGTCAGTAAACTTCGCGAGAACAACAAGACCGTCATCGGCGTGGGGGTCAAGAGTTCGACGTCCGATCTGCTGATCGCCAACTGCGACGAGTTCATCTACTACGACGATCTCACCCGCAAGAAGCGACCCAAGCCGAAGACGACCAAGACGACGAAGAGGAAGACGACTGGCAAGAAGGAGGCGAAGCCGGCACCTGCGCGAGATGAGAAGAAGCAGGAGGCTTGGGATCTCGTCGTCGAGACCTACGAAGCCTTGGTCGAAGAGCGCGGCGAGGGTCAGAACATTTGGGGCTCGATGATCAAGCAGACGCTGAAGCGCCGCAAACCGGGATTCAGCGAGTCTTACTACGGCTTTCGCTCGTTCGGTGAGCTGCTCGAGGAGGCCGGGAAGGAAGGGATCCTCGAGTTGGAAAAGGACGAGAAGTCCGGCGGCTTCATCATCAAAGACGCTCAATCGTCGTAGCGCCTCCAGCAGCCGATCGGGAATCCGTACCGGTTCCGGGGACCAAGCCGACGCGATCTTGGAACCCATCGGCCTGCGGCGGGTTGAGACCGTTGGGCGCTCGGAGACACGTTGCGATCGGTAGTTCTCTTCCTATACTGCCTAAGCATCCCACCCATGAGGTGATTGCAGGTCATGGCCGCATTGGCTGGTCTTGTCGGTACGGATACCGACGCGCAGACGATCGAGGTGATGCTCCAACGGATGCACCACCGCGGTCCGGGGAAGACGACGGTAGTCGACGTGAGGATCGGGCGATTCGGATGCGGAGAGCTTCCCACCTCGTCCCCAGCGACTCCTGCCTGTTCCGGGGAGCGCTATCCGTACGTCCTGCTCGACGGCGATCTGTTCAACCCCGGCTCCTCGGAGATCTCGGACGTTGAGTTCCTCCGAGCGCGGTACCTGGAAGAGGGTGAGGACTGCTTCGCTCGACTGGATGGCAGCTATGCGTGCGTGATCGTGGAAGAGGGGCGGGTCTTGCTGGCGCGCGACCCGGTGGGAGCACGCCCGCTGGTGTACGGCGAGCGCGACGGTGGGGTGGCGTTCGCTTCGGAAGCCAAGGCGCTGAACGACGTTCTGACAGAGATCGAGGAGCTGCCGCCCGGTCACCTCTACGCCCAGGGCGAAGGGTTGCGGCGGTTCCAGCCCTACGAGCCCGAGGTGCCGGAGTACGAGAATCCGGAGCAGGCGGCCCGCGTCGTGCGTGATCTCCTCGTCGAGGCGGTCGATCACCAGATGAAGGACGGAGCGGTAGGGGGCGTGGCCTTGAGCGGAGGGTTGGACAGCTCGATCATCGCCGCTGTCGCCAAACAGCTCGATGCCAAGCTGACCCTGTACAGCTCGACGATCGCCCGGTATCCGAGTCCGGACATCGAGTACGCCAAGCGGATGGCGGACTACCTCGGCCTCGAACACCGGATCACCGAAATCACCGATCAGCAGATCGTCGACGCCCTGCCGGACGCTGTCTGGTTCCTGGAGTCGTTCGACGAGGACTGCGTGTCGGGATTCATTGCCAACTACTTCACCTCCAAGCTGGTGCGCGAGACCAGCGGATGCGTCCTGGTGGGAGAGGGGGGCGATGAGCTGTTCGGCGGCTACTTCGCCGAACTCCCCGACCTGTCCGAGGATGAGCGCAAGTGGCTTTCGGAGAAGCTCGTCGCGATCGCGTACAACACCGCGCTACGGCGCCTGGATCGAGGCTGGTTAGCCAACTCCGTCGCCTACCGGACTCCGTTTCTCGATCCGGCGGTCATCGCGTTCAGCAGAAAGATCCCTGGCGCGTACAAGTACCATCGCCACGCCACCGAGGAGACGGGCGTGGAGAAGTGGATTCTCCGCGAGGCATTCGTCGGCGAGCTACCCGAGGAGATCCGTACTCGGACCAAGATGCGGTTCGCGCGTGGCGTTGGGATCGACGATCTCATGGATGAGGCGACGGCGCCGCTGGTCACCGAGCAGGAATTCGGCGACCGACCGGAGACCGCCCGTGGCCTGGCGCTCAATTCCCCCAAGGAACTGCACTACTACAGGTTGTTCCGCTCGTACTTTCCCGAGGGCTACGAACCGCTGACGGCGCGCTGGGATCCGTTCAAGTAAGCGTACCTTGGGCCGAACACGGAGGGACTGACTCCAGCCGTCCCCCGCCGCTGTCGGCCAGTGGCTCCGGGCTATTTCGGGGACATCGTCCCCATTGCGTTCGCCTGGCCTTCGCGCGCCGCTTTGGGGATAGGCTTCCCCGTTTTCCCATTTCGGCGCGCAGCTGACGCGTCC
>CAZLER010000007.1:0-61568 GCA_964558595.1 uncultured Thermotogae bacterium | reverse complement strand
GCGTCCCCGGAATCACGATGGCGGTGGCCAGAACTAGGGCAGGGTTCCGGTGGCCTTGAAGCAGAAGTCCCAGGCGTGCAAGCTCCATTCGCTCCAGGACTGCAGGCTGCCGCCGACCGTCTCGACGGTCGCGCTGTAGCCCTGCCCGTTCTCGTACAGCTCCGAACCACCGCCGGGGGGGTCGTAGCCCTGCACACCGGTGGAGAGTTCAAGCGCAGCGCCGTCGACTACGTAGCAGGTGAGCACATACACCTGGCCGGCCTGCAGGGTTTGATCCACGTCGAACGTTGCCCATCCGCCGTCGAAGCTTGCCGACAGCGCCCGGGTGTACGAACTCAGGACCGTACCATCCTGTAGACGGATGTCGAGAGCCAACGTCACGGCGTGCCCGCTGTTCTCGGGATCCTGTACATAGTCGAACGCCTCACTCAGCAGGAACGCAAAGGTGTCCAGATGTCGGGTCTGCGCAAACTCGAGGCTCTGCCCCACGCCGACATTGCGGGGCTTGAGGCCGTCACGATCATCACCACCGAACCACTTGGACGCGTTGGTCTCCGAGAGCTCTAGAGTCCATGCTTGCGGTTCCGAAACCCCAAAAAGATACTCGCACCCGGCAAGGAGCGTTGCCAAGGTAGCCAATGCCAGTAGCAGCACGTAGTAGCGCTTCATGCACACAACCTCCAGTTCAAGTCGAGAGGAGACACGCCGTTTCCTCCCGACCACTATACCACGTTCCCCACAAGCCTTTCCGTGTCTACTCCGTGTGATTCCGCATCGTTCCGTACTCGTATTCCGTGGTATTCCGGGGACATAGACCCCATTTCGCAAAGGGACGGGGCCATCCGTGGACGGCCCCGTACGGTCTTTCGGTATGTCGCGAATCGCGCGCGTTGTCGATAACTTCGCGCGCTACTCGCCTTCTTTGTCTTTCCCGGTTTCGGCCAGCGCCTTGTAGGTTTCATAGCGCTCCGTGTATTCCTTTTCGAGCTGCTTGTGCAGCTTCTCGGCCTCTTCGGGGAAGGACTGGTGGAGGCTCGCGTAGCGCACTTCGCCCATGAGGAAGTCCCGGAAGTTCCCAGTGGGGTCCTTCATGTCGAGCTGGAAGGGGTTCTTCCCTTCCTCCGCCAGGCGTGGATCGTAGCGGTACAGCGGCCAGTAGCCGGCCTCGACGGCGCGCTTCTCCTCTTCTTGGGTCTTGCCCATTCCCGCCTTCAACCCCTGGTTGATGCATGGCGAGTAGGCGATGATCACCGCCGGTCCTGGATAGGTCTCGGCCTCGAGGAACGCCTTGAGGCACTGGTTCTTGTTGGCGCCCATGGAGACACTGGCGACGTACACATAGCCGTAGGTCATCAGCATCCGACCGAGGTCCTTCTTCTTGGTCTTCTTCCCGGAGGCGGCAAACTTGGCAACCGACCCCGTGGGGGTCGCCTTCGACGACTGGCCGCCGGTGTTGGAGTAGACTTCGGTGTCGAGGACGAGGATGTTGATGTCCTGGTTCATCGCGGCGACGTGGTCGAGACCGCCGTAGCCGATGTCGTACGCCCAGCCGTCGCCGCCGATCACCCAGACCGATTTCTTGGTGTAGAGGTCGCGCATTCCGTAGATCTCGGCGAGCCGCTCGCTGGTCTTGGATTCGTTCTCCAGCAGCTGGGACATCGTCCGGCCGGCAGTCTTCGATGCTTCGGCGTCGTTGCGCCCGTCGAGCCAAGCGTTCATCGCGGCCTTCAGCTCGTCGGATGCTTCGGTTCCGTCGATCGCTTCGGTCACGAGACGTGCGAGCCGGTCCCGACGGGCGTTCAGCGCCAGCACCATCCCAAACCCGTACTCGGCGTTGTCCTCGAACAGGGAGTTGGCCCAGGTGGGACCGTGCCCTTCGGGGTTGGTGCAGTAGGGCACCGCCGGGGCGCTGCCGCCGTAGATCGACGAGCAACCGGTGGCGTTGGCGATCATCATGCGGTCGCCGGCGATTTGGGTGGCGAGCTTGACGTAGGGCGTCTCGCCGCAGCCGGGGCAGGCGCCGTGGTACTCGAAGAGCGGCTGGCGGAACTGGATTCCCTTGACCGTCTCCCAGTTCATCAGGGTATCGCGTACCGGCAGGGTGAGAGCATAGTTGTACAGCGGCTGCTGGTCGAGCTGGCTATCGAGCGGCTTCATCGCCAGCGCCTTCTCCCCTTTCTTGCCGGGGCAGACGTCGACGCAGTTGCCGCAGCCGACGCAGTCGAGCGGGTCGACCTGGATCCGGAAGCCGTAGCCTTCCATCCCCTTCCCCATGGCATCGAGCGTTCCGAACCCCTCGGGACCGGCATTCTCCTCGTCCTCGGTGACGAGGAACGGACGGATCGTCGCGTGGGGGCAGACGAACGCGCACTGGTTGCACTGGATGCAGTTCTCGGGAATCCACTCGGGGACACGGATCGCCACTCCGCGCTTCTCGTACTGGGTGGTGGCGACCGGGAACGATCCGTCGGGGCCAGTCCATTGGTACGATCCATCGAGCTCGGCGCCGAACGCGCTGACCGGCAGCTGGTCGCCGTCCTGCAGCACCATCGGGCGCATGACCTCGAGCACCCAGTCGGGCATCGCCGGCTTGCCCGGCGCGCCCGTGGCCTTGGTCCAGCTGTCGGGCACGTCGACCTTGAGCAGGTTGTTGGGATCCATGGCGGCGTCCACGCCGTCGTAGTTCATCTGGACGACCTTGTCGCCCTTGCGCCCATACGTCTTCTTGATCGCGTCCTTGAGGTGGGCGATCGCCTCGTCGACCGGCAGCACGCCGGCCAGTTTGAAGAAGACGGTCTGCATGATCATATTGATCCGCCCACCGAGGCCGACGTCGGCGGCGATCTGCACGGCGTCGATGGCGTAGAAGTCGAGCTTCTTCTCGGCGATCGTCCGCTTCAGGGCGGCGGGGAGGTGCTCGTCGATCTCCTCCTGATTCCACGCGCAGTTGAGGACAAACGTGCCGCCCTCCTTGATCCCGGCGAGGAGGTCGTATTTCTCGACGTAGGCGGGATTGTGACACGCGATGTAGTCGGCGGTCTTGACGAGGTACGACGAGCGGATCGGCTTGGGTCCGAACCGCAGGTGCGAGATGGTGATCCCGCCGGACTTCTTGGAGTCGTAGGCGAAGTAGCCCTGCGCGTACAGGTCCGTGTTGTCGCCGATGATCTTGATGGCGCTCTTGTTGGCACCGACGGTCCCGTCGGAACCGAGCCCCCAGAACTTGCACTGGATCGTCCCCTCGGGGGTAGCGTCCATCTCGGGGGGGACCGGGAGGGAGATATGGGTGATGTCGTCCTCGATCCCGACGGTGAACCCGTTCTTGGGCGAAGCCTCGGCGAGGTTGTCGAACACGGCCTTGACCATCGCCGGGGTGAAGTCCTTCGATCCCAGTCCGTACCGTCCCCCGACGACGCGCGGCGGATGACGCATCTCGCCAACGGCAGCGCTCACGTCGAGGTACAGCGGCTCGCCGAGCGAACCCGGCTCCTTCGTCCGGTCGAGGACGGCGATCTTCTTCACCGAATCGGGCAACGTCTGGAGAAAGTGGTCAGTCGACCACGGCCGATAGAGGCGGACCTTGAGGAGGCCGATCTTCTCTCCTCGGTCGTTGAGGTAGTTGACGGTCTCCTCGATTACGGCACACGACGAGGCCATGGAGACGACGACTCGCTCGGCGTCCGGCGCGCCGACGTAGTCGAACAGGTGGTAGGTTCGGCCGGTCAGCTCGGATACCTGCTGCATCACCTCGGCGATGATGCCGGGGGTGGCGTTGTAGTACTTGTTGGAGGCCTCGCGGTTCTGGAAGTAGACGTCGGGGTTCTGGGCGGTGCCCCGCAGGTGGGGATGCTCGGGATTCATCGCCCGCTGGCGGAACATCTCGACCGCATCCCACGGCATCAGCTTGGCCATGTCCTCGTAGGGGACGACGTCGACCTTGGAGATCTCGTGGGAGGTGCGGAAACCATCGAAGAAGTGCACGAAAGGGACCTTCGCCTGAAGTGCCGAGATGTGAGCGACGATCCCGAGATCGATCGCCTCCTGCACCGATGCCGACGCGAGCAGAGCGAACCCGGTCTGACGGGTGGCCATGACGTCGGAGTGATCGCCGAAGATCGACAGGGCGTGGCTGGCCAGGGCGCGAGCAGACACGTGGAACACGCCGGGAAGCAGTTCACCGGCGATCTTGTACATGTTGGGGATCATCAGCAACAGACCCTGAGACGCGGTGAACGTGGTCGTCAGCGCGCCGGCGACCAGCGAACCGTGCACCGCGCCGGCGGCACCGGCCTCCGACTGCATTTCGGTCACCTGCAGTGGTTGGCCGAACAGGTTCTTGCGGCCGTGGGCTGCCCACGCATCGGCAATCTCCCCCATCGGTGAGCTGGGGGTGATCGGGTAGATGGCCGCGACGTCGCTGAACGCGTATGCGACGTGCGCCGCGGCGGTATTTCCGTCAATCGACATCATCCGCTGGTCGTTGCCTGGCATTCCGCTCCCTCCTCATGGGTGCATATCGAGGCGTGATCGTAGTGGTTCTGTATCGCACTACCGTGGCGATTGTATCGACCGTCCGGCGGGCTCACAACGCAGGGACGAAGCGGGCGACCGCTCGGCTCCGGCGAGAGATCCCCGAGCCTCGATGCAGCGCATGTAGACGTGGGGGATAGGCTAAGGTACTCTAGCGGTAATCATGCAGACCCGCGGAAGACCACTATGGCACAACCGCGATTACCTGTTGGTGTGGGGCGGCCAGACGGTGTCGATGCTCGGCAGCCGGATCTCGTACATCGCGCTAATGTGGTGGGTGCTGGAGAGGACGGACTCCCCGGCGGCTGTGGCCGGGGTGGGAATCGCTGCGGCGATCCCGTCTCTGCTGCTGGGACCGGTCGCCGGGGCATGCATCGATCGGCTCGATCGCCGACGGGTGATGGCGGCAGTCGATGGGATCAATGCGGCGATCGTGGGGATTGGGGGATCGCTTCTGTTCGTGGGGGTGCTGCGCGTGTGGCAGGTATACGTGCTCATCGCACTGGCCGCGTCAGCCCTGGCGTTCCATCGTCCGGCGTTGCACGCGTCCATTCCCAACCTGGCGCCGGGCGATCGGTTGACGCGCGCCAACTCCTGGTACCAGGTGTCTCGAAGCATCAGCGGGCTGATCGGATTGGCGCTGGGCGGGGTGTTGGTCGGGTGGATCGGTCCTGCTCCGACGTTGTGGGTGGACGCGGTGACCTTCCTGCTCGCTGGCGGATCGCTCCTGTTGACCCGATTTGCGTCGCCTCGCGGGGGGGGCGGCCGAGCATGGCGGACGATCCTTGGCGACACGATGGCCGGGTTTCGCTTCCTTGCCGGTCGGCGAACGCTGTTGTACCTTCTGTTCCTGTTCTGCCTCGTCAACTTCCTCCTGGCCCCGACCAGCGTGTTGTTCCCCCTGATGTCCCGTGACATCCTATACGCGGGTCCGGAGGGGTTCGGGTTGCTGAGCGCTTCAGTGGCGGCGGGCATGCTCGCCGGGGGGTTGCTCACGGCGTCCCTGAAGCGGTTTCGACGACACGGCATGGGGATCCTGTTCGGCTTGATGGCTGTCGGGGCGTTGCTCGCGGTGTTTGGAGTATCCCGCAGCCTGCTGCTGTCGCTGGCAGTGCTCGGTGCCCTGGGGGTGTTCGTCGCGGTCGTCAACGTCTTCGAGTCGACGATCTACCAGTCCCGCGTTCCCAACAAGCTGCAGGGGCGCGTGTTCGCGGCACAGTTCGCGGTATGCGATGGTCTCCAGCCGGTGTCGCTCGCGGCGATCGGCGGCCTGCTCACCCTCGTCTCCGCTCCGGCTGTTCTCGTCGGCAGCGGCATCGCCGTGGCGGTAGCGAGCCTGGCCGGCTTCCTGGTTCGTGGAATGAAGGAGTTGTAGGTCACTCCCTTCGCATGGACATGGTGAGCGCGCGTCGAGCCGTGCGAGCCGTTGGCGTTGGGTGTCTAGGATCCGAGTTCTCCAGGAACAATCGAGATGCATCGATGACTACCTGTAGGAGGTAAGGAGGCCCCCTGATGAAACGTCTGTTTGCAGTCCTGACGATCGCGCTCCTCCTGATGGGGCTCGCCCTGTCGGTGAGCGCCGATCCGATTGGTGTCGGCGGGACGTTCACGTCCTCGTCGAGCGGCGACAAGCTGGTTCCCTACCCGGGGAAGGTCCTGCCGTTCGAGCCACTGCTCGACTGCACCTCGGGACCGATCGGGGTTGGAGGAACCTAGGCAAGACGCCACCGAATCACTGGTTGCGAAGATGAGCTGCGAGGGATCGTGGGTGGCCTGCGTGCCGCCCACGGTTCCTTTCTCGTGGATGCGGGGATTCTGCCCCGTCACGGTGTGGCTCCGCTGGCCGGTTGAGCGGTTCTTGAGGATGGACTAGAGTACGTAGGCGGGTCGTCTCCGGCCGTGAGGCGTGGCAGAAAGCCACAGACTCCGTCGGTGTGGCGAAAGGAATGACGTGATCAACGAGCTCACCGTCGGGCGCAAGGGTCGCCCGCTGGATCGTGTCGAGAAGCGGTCAGCGGTCGTCGAGCTGATCGCCAGTGCGGGCTCGATCGAGGTCACCCGTCATGAAGTCGAGGCCGGTCGCCATGTCTGGCTGTATGCTTCCGACGAGTGGTCCGGTTTCGAATTGATCTACCTGCTTTCGGGATCGATCACCCTGGAGGATGAGACGCAGACAGCCACCGTTCTCGGTCCGGGCGACTACCTGTACCACCACGGCCTCTCGGAGAAGGCGTACTTCCGCGCCGAGACGGACGTGGAGATGCTGCTGGTCTCCAGTGCTCCGAGCTTCCACCTGATGCGCGACGAACTGGAGGGGATCGTCTCGCTGGTGCTGTCGGTCGAGGAGAAGGATCCGCTCACGGAGGGGCACTGCTCGCGGCTCGAGCGGCTGGCCATCGTGACCGGCGAGCGGCTGGGGCTTTCCGAACAGGAGGTGATCGATCTCTCCTACGCAGCATACCTGCACGATGTCGGGAAGACGAGAGTGTCCGACGCCGTGCTCAACAAGGAGGACCGCCTCACCCCCGGGGAGTGGGAGGAGATGAAGAGGCATCCCGACCACGGTGCCGAGATCCTGCGGGAGAAGGAATTCCTCCGAGGTGCGGCGCCGATCGTCCGAGCGCACCACGAGCGGTTCGATGGGACCGGCTATCCACGGGGACTGGAGGGCGAGGAGATCCCGATCGGCGCCCGCATCGTCAGCGTCGTCGATGCCTATGATGCCATGACCGCCTCTCGGCCGTACCAGAAGGCCCAGGCGAAGCGCTACGCGATCGACGAACTGAAGAAGGGCGCAGGGACCCAGTTCGATCCCCGCGTCGTCCGAGCGTTCCTCGGGGTCATCGGTGACGGAACGGAACCGTAGGGTGGCGACGTCGCGGTGGCGGCATCTGGCGCTCCTCGTACCGCTCGGCTTGCTGATCGGACTTGCGGTCGGGTGGGTCTTCCGCGATCTCGCGTTCGGCGTTCTCGTCGGGGGCGGGATGGGTAGCGCGTACGGACTGCTGTTGGCGCTACGCAATCCCCGCTAGGCGGTTGGAGCAGACGGACGACGAGAACCGCTTCGTCTACAGCTCGAGCTGCCGCTCGAGTACCCGTTCGAGGTTGGGCAGGCCGATCTCCTGGAGCTCGTAGCGCACCCGGGTTGTGGGGACGTGGAAATCGATGATGCGGGCGAGGTCGATGGGGGTCCCGATGACCACGGCGTCGCAGTCGGCCCGCTCCACCGTCTCCTCGAGATCGCGGATCTGTTCGGAACCATAGCCCATCGCGGGAAGGAGCGGTCCGATCTTCGGATACAGCCGGTAGGTCTCGGCGATGGTGCCTACGGTGTACGGGCGCGGATCGACGAGTTCGAGGGCGCCAAATCGGCGTGCGGCGATGACGCCGGCGCCGTACTCCATGCCACCGTGGGTCAGCGTCGGGCCGTCCTCGATGACAAGAACGCGCTTTCCGCGAATCACCGAGGGATCATCGACCTGGATCGGCGACGCGGCTTCGATCAGAACGGCGTGGGCGTTGTGATCGAGGATGTTCTCGCGGACGAAGTGGATATCGTCGAGCGAGGCGGTCTCCACCTTGTTGATGACCACGACATCGGCGAGGCGGATGTTCACCCCGCTGGGGTAGTACAGCAGCTCGTGGCCGGCACGGTGCGGATCGACGACCACGATGGACAGGTCGGGGCGATAGAACGAGAAGTCGTTGTTGCCGCCGTCCCAAACGACGATATCGGCGTCGGCTTCCGCCTGCCGGAGGATCTTCTCGTAGTCGACGCCGGCATAGACGATCGTGCCGTTGGCGATGTGCGGCTCGTACTCCTCGCGCTCCTCGATGGTGCACTGATGGGTATCGAGGTCGTGGTAGCTCTCGAACCGCTGTACTTCCTGTTTGACCAGGTCGCCGTAGGGCATCGGATGGCGGACCACCGCGACCCGCTTGCCCTTGGCCTTGAGGATATCGCAGACGCGTCGGGTGGTCTGGCTCTTCCCCGAGCCGGTTCGGGCGGCGGTCACCGAGACGACCGGCTGGGTCGCCTCGAGCATCGTCGATGCCGGTCCGAGCAGCATGAAGTCCGCACCGGCGGCGTTGACGGTAGCCGAGCGCTCCATCACGTACTGGTTGGAGACGTCGGTGTAGCCGAACACAACGGTGTCGATCTCGTGACGGTCGATCAACACCGGTAGCTCGTATTCGGGATGGATCGGTATCCCGTTCGGGTACAACCGACCCGCCAGCTCGGGGGGATAGGTGCGGCCTTCGATGTCCGGGATCTGGGTTGCCGTGAACGCAACGACTTCGTAGTCCTCGTTGTCGCGGAAGACAGCATTGAAGTTGTGGAAGTCGCGCCCTGCCGCTCCCATGATGATGACGCGTTTCTTCATCTTCTCCTCCCCCTTTGCGGATCCGTGGCGGGGATTATAGCGGTCCTCGGAAACCCCGTCCACATGCCGGTTGTCGATCGGGGGAACGGCCCGTATGATCGGGTCATGTCGCTTGCCAATGCTATTACCCTATCCCGAGGACTGGCGGTCGTCCCGATCGTGATCCTCCTGGCGTCGGGGCACCGTTGGGCCGCGTGGTGGCTGTTCGGCTTCGCGTGTCTCACCGACCTGATCGACGGGTTTGTTGCGCGGTCGCGAGGCGAGGTCACCCAGCTGGGGAAGGTCCTCGATCCGCTGGTCGACAAGGCGCTCTACGTCTCGATCCTGTTCACCCTCGTCGCCATCGGGCAGGTCTCGTGGTGGGCCGTCGCCCTGTTCTTCCTCCCCCAGGCGGCGTTGGCGGCGGGGGCGCTGGTGCTGCGGCTGCGCCGGCGCGCGGTGCAGCAGGCGCGTCTGCTCGGTAAGGCGGCGGCGTTCCTTTCGTTCCTTGCTATCGGCTTTCTGCTCGTCGATTGGCCGGGCGGAACGGAGATCCTCTACGCTGCGATCGCGCTGACGTACGTTGCGACCGCCGACTATCTCGCTTCGGGCGTGAAGATAGCGAAGATCGGCTAGACCAGGTCGAGGGCGTCACGACCATCCCGTGTCACCGTCCGTCCAGAGGAGCCGACCATGGGATGTCTTCGTAGAGAAAGGGTGGAAACGCCGCTGGGACGGGCGCCTCGAACCGCACCGGAGCGCCGGTGCCCGGATGGCGGACCTCAATTCGCCAGGCGTGCAGCATCAGGCGCTCATCCGTTTCTGAGACCGCGCGTCTTGCATACACGGCGTCGCCGACCACTGGATGCCCGATGTAGTGCAGGTGAACGCGCAGCTGGTGGGTGCGCCCGGTACGCGGCCAAGCCAGCAGCAGGGTGCAGTCGGTGAAGCGGCGCAGCACCCGCAGGTCGGTCCGGGCGATCCGCCCGTTGGGGACGACGCTCATCCTACGCGGGTTGGCCGGATCCCGGCCGACCGGAGCGTCGATCGTCGCCTCGGTCTCGGCGATCGTACCGGCGACGACCGCGAGGTAGGCCTTGAGCACGGTGCGCTCCGCGAACTGGCGTTGGAGGGTGCGTAGCGCGTCGGCGGTCTTGGCCACGAGAAGGAGGCCGCTTGTTTCCTTGTCCAGCCGATGGACGATGCCCGGTCGGACCGGGTCATCGCTCGGCGGCAGCGCGCGATCGACCAGCAGTCCTTCAACCAATGTCGGCTCGACGGTTCCAGCGCCGGGATGGACGACGAGGTGGGTCGGCTTGTCAACGACCACAAGCTGATCATCCTCATACAGCACATCGATCGACAAAGCGCGGGGAACGAGCATGGGATGTTCGGGGATCGTCCACTCGATCCGTTCGTCGGGCCGCAGCCGGCGCGACGGCTGGCGAACGGTGGTGCCCTCGACCGTCACCCGGCCGCCCCGGATGTCGCGCTGGACCTCGCTGCGCGAGCGATCCTTCTCGATAGTGGTGAGGTAGCGGTCGAGTCGGCGACCGGTGTCCTCGGGCTCAACGACCAGTACAATCCGCTTCATACTTGAACAACCTCGTTTGTCGGTATGCGGGACTCGCCGTATACTATGGGGATCGCGATGGAATTGGAAGCGTGCTCTGTCGCCAATTACGGCGGCATTGTTTTTCGGGGACACGGACCGAGGCCGGTGGGCCTCCAAGGCAGGGCGGGCAAAGATGAACATTGAGTTTATCGAAGCGCTTGAGGAGATGGCCAAGGAGAAGGGGATCCCACGGGAGGATCTCTACGACGCCATTCGGAAGGGCTTGGCCGTGGCCTACCAGGAGGAGTTCGATACCGAAGAGGACATCGAAGTAGAGATCGACCAGCATTCCGGCGACATCGTCATCAACGGCAAGCGGATCGAGCTGTCCAAGTTCGGCCGGATCGCCACCAAAAAGGCCGAGGAGACGATCCGCCAGGAGATCGTCCAGCGGCGGCGCGAGATCATCTACGATCTGTATGTGCATCGGGTAGGGGAGATCATCAGCGGCTCGATTCACCGGTTCGAGGGGAAGGACGTGTGGGTGAATCTCGGGGAGGCGGAAGCGATTCTTCCCGACGCCGAACGGATTCCAGGCGAGCGCTACCACGCCGGGCAGCGCTTGCGCTCGTACTTGGTCAGCGTCGAGGAGACCCAAGGAGACCCCCGGATCCTGCTGTCGCGAGCTGCGCCGCAATTCGTCGAGCAGCTGCTGCGGCTGGAGGTGCCCGAGATCGACGAGGGAACGCTGGTCATCCGCAGGATCGCTCGCGAGCCGGGACGACGGACGAAGGTTGCCGTGGAGTCGCTCGATCGGAATGTCGATCCGGTGGGGACCTGTGTGGGCGCCGGGGGAGCGAGGGTTCGGGTCGTCACTCGGGAGCTTTCCGGAGAGAAGATCGACCTGATTCGCTGGAGCGACGACCTCAAGCAGCTGTTGAAGAACGGTCTCGAACCGGCGTCCGTTCTGTCCGTCGATCTCGACGAGGAAAGCCGCACCGCCAAGGTGCTTGTTCCCGACGACGAGCTCTCGCTCGCCATCGGTCGAGGGGGACAGAACGTCCGCCTGACCGCGAAACTAATCGGATATGACGTCTCGGTGACCAGCCCGTCCGAGGCCGCATCCGAGGAAGAGGCTTGAGTCCGGTTCGATCGACGCGATGAAACCCCTGAAGGAGCGTCTCCTCGGCGGCGTCTTCCGCATCGGGCGCTACTACGCGTGGTGGGTGATCCTGGCGATGCTCATCGTCACCGGGGTGGCGGTGTACTATGCCCGGGATGTACCGTTGCGCAGTTCGCTGTTCGATCTTCTGCCCCGGGACGATCCGTTGGTCGACGCCTATCGGGAGAACGAGCAGTACTTCGCGCAAAGCAACTACGTCGCGCTGCTGTTGACGCTCGAGGATGAGGTCCCGGCCGGCGAGCGCGAGGAGAAGCTGTTGGCGGCGGCACGAGCGATCGCCGGACAGCTCGAACAGGATCCCGAATTCGTCGAGGTCAGGTACCTGCAGGATCTCTCCCCCGATATCCCCGACCAGTACGTTCACCTGTTCGAGCTGACCCAGGAGGAGCTCGAGGAGATCGAGACGAGCATCCAACTGGCGCGGGAGATGGTGATCGGGGACAGCGAGGTCACGGTCGTGCCGGAGACGACCCTGGACGAGGCGTACGCCGAGATCGGCCGGACGTTCAACGAGGCGGTCTACGGTGGAGGGTTCGGCGCAGGCCCCGGCCTATCGCTGCCGGCGGCGGAGCTCACGCCCCAGCTCGACGAGTTCATGGCGCTGAATCGGGGCGTCCTCGGTACGTTCGACGCGCTCCCCGATCTCCCGGAGGTCACCGCGGCGGTCCATGCGCTGAGGGAGCTGTTCGCCCCGAGCATCGACTCGCAGGCACGAGCGCCGACGGCGCTGTTCTCCGATGATCGCACGCAGCTGCTGATGACGGCGCAACCGCGACACCCGTCGCAACGAGGCGTGGAGTACTCCACGCTGATCACCGAGAAGGTGCACGAAGCGGTAGAACGGGCCGATCCCGCGGCGCTCGCTGTCGAGGTCGGCGTCACCGGTGCATACCAGTTCAACGCCCAGACGAACGCCGTGGTCAACAACGACATGCTGCGCACGACCGTCATCTCGTCGATCGGGGTGTTCGTCATCTTCCTGGTCGCGTTTAGATCGTTCTTCTACAGCGTGGTGGCGGTGGTGCCGCTGTTGATCAGCGTCGTGCTGACGATGTGCTGGGCGAAGTTCGCCGTCGGCGGGTTCAACCTGGTGACGACGTTCCTCCCAGCGTTGGTGCTCGGGCTGGGGATCGACTACGCGATCCACATCATCTCCCGCTACTCCGAGGAGCGGGGAAAGGGGCAGTCGCTCAACCGCGCCCTGTTTGCCGCAGTGCTGTACAAGGGGGAGGCATCGTTCTACGCCGCGGTGACGTCGTCGTTGGTATTCCTCGGCTTGCTCACTGCGCATTCGCGAGCACTGTTCGAGATGGGTGCGATCACCAGCGTGGGGGTGCTGCTGGCGTTCTTGTCCACCCTCTTGTTGTTGCCAGCGCTGATCACCATGACCCACTTCCTCCTGCGCGGCCGCGGCAAGGAGCAGATGGCGACGTACTCGGCTCGGCTGACCGGGGTGTTTCGGCAGGTGAGCGGGCGGGGGCGTGCGATCTTCGTGATCGTGCTCGTGCTGACGTTTTTTGTCGCGTTCCAGGCGGCACAGACATCGTTCGTCTTCTCCAGCAACGACCTGGTTCCCCGCGTGGAGTCGCAGGAGGTGATGAACGAGGTTTTGAACAGCATCTCGCTGATCCCGGTGGGGATCGGCAGCTACTATACCTTCTTCGCCTCGACCGAGGAGGAGCTGAGGAGGATCGTCGACCACCTTCCCGACCACCCGATGGTCGAATCGGTCGATTCGGCCGCGGGGCTGCTGCCGGTTGACCTGACCGCCCAGCAGCAGGTTCTCAACAGCCTGGATCTCGAGGCCTACGTCCGTCAACTCGGCAGCTTGGAGGCAAGCTTCGAACAACGTGCAGCGGCGCTGACCGAGATCCGTACCCTGTTGGCTCAGTTCGGCTTGCTGCAGTACGCCGCCTCGTTGAACGGACAGGCCGATGTGGCGATGAAGAGCAACCGACTGATCGCGGATCTGCGTGACATTCAGCGACGTCTGAACGCCCTTGACATCGAAACAACCACCGCGGAGATGCGCGAGCTACGGGGGGCGCTCGCCGGTCTCGACGCCAACCTCGACGACCTGCGGGATCTTCCCCCGGTCGAGGCGCTGCTGCGCAACATCCTGCTGGCCTATCCGGAGGGGATCCGGACCCGTTATCTGACGCCGGAAGGTGATTTTGTGGTGCAGGTGCGTGTTCGTGAGCGGGTGTTCGCGGCCCAGAACCTCGAGGAATTCAACCGGTTCGCCGACACCCTCGCCGACGAGTACTTCGGCATGCCGATGGTCGTCCAGCAGTTGGAAGCGCACATGAAACGCGACTTCTTTCTGTCCACGGCGATCGCCGCGTTGCTGATCGTGATCCTGCTGCGTGCCAGCTTGCGGGGGTGGATCCGGGCGCTGATCGCGGGTGCCCCGCTCGTGCTGGGCTACATCTGGATGCTCGGCGGGATGCGACTGCTGTCGATGGACTTCAATTTCCTGTCGATTACGATCTCCCCGCTGTTGATCGGGATCGGGGTGGACAACGGGATCCACATCCTCCACCGGGTGATCGAGGAGCGCCGGATCAAGCCGGAGGGCGCGACCGAACGGGGAACCGGCGCGACCGCCGTGGCCGTGATCGTCACCTCGTTCACCACCATGCTCGTCTTCGGTAGCCTGGTGCTGGCGAGGACGCCGGGCCTGAGGATGCTTGGCGTGTCCGCATTGCTCGGGATCGGGTTCGCCCTGCTGTTCAGCTTGCTGTTCCTGCCAGCGATCCTCCGTGTCGAAGGAGGACGACGAGTATAATGCGCAGTGGGATGGGTGTTCTAAGGAGTGTGAGACGCAGTGATCGAATACATCGGTTGGGGAATGGCCCTCCTGGCCGCGATCGCGGTCGGGTTGCTCATTGGAAGCGTCCCCAGGAAACGCAGGGAAGAGGAGCTCCTCGAGGCGGCGCGGGAGGAGGCCGAACAGCGCAAGAAGGAGCGGCTGCTGGAGGCGCGCCACGAGATCCAGAGCCTCCGCGAGGAGGCGGAGGAACGGGCGAAGCGTCGCGAAGAGGAGGTCTCGCGCGCCGAAGAACGGATGCTGCGCCGTGAGGACCGGCTGAGCAAGAAATCGACGTACCTCGAGCGGATCGAGGACTCCCTGCGCGAAGACGAGGAAGAGCTGGTCAAGCTCAAGGAAGAGGGGGCCCGGCTGCTCGAGCAGAGCAAGAGCCAGATGGAACGGATGGCCGGGTGGACGAGAAAGGATGCGCGGGACCACCTGCTCAAGGTGGTGGAGACCGAGTCGCAGCGGCACTTCTCACGGAAGGTCGAGGAACTCGAGCGGCGAGCCAAGGAAGAGGCGGAGATGCGTGCCGCTCGGGTGATCGCGACGGCGGTGCAGCGCTACGCCGCGGACTACGTCGAGGAGAACACGGTCAGCTCCGTGCCGCTGCCGTCGGAGGAGTTCAAGGGCCGGATCATCGGGCGAGAAGGACGAAACATCAAGACCTTCGAGGCGCTGACTGGCGTGGAGCTGCTCGTCGACGACACGCCGGAGATGGTGGTGTTGTCCTGCTTCCATCCGATGCGCCGCGAGGTGGCTCGCATGGCGTTGTCGCGGTTGATCGAGGACGGGCGGATTCACCCCGCACAAATCGAGGAGAAGGTGCAGCGGGCGCAGGGCCGGCTGGCCGAGCGGGTCAAGGAGGAGGGCCGAAAGGCGGCGTTCGATCTGGGCATCGAGCTGCATCCCGAACTTGCGGCGCTGCTCGGCCGCCTCCGGTACCGGACGAGCTACGGACAGAATCAGCTGGTGCACTCGATGGAGGTGAGCGGGATCGCCAAGCTGTTGGCGCACGAGGTCGGAGCCGACGCCAACGTGGCGGTGCGGGCCGGGCTGCTGCATGACATCGGGAAGGCGGTCGATCACGAGGTTGACGGACCGCATGCGCTGATCAGCGCCGACCTGGCGCGCCGATATGGGGAGAGCCGCTCCGTCGTTCAGGCGATCGCCGCTCACCACGAAGATGTCGAGCAGGCGTCCGTGCTCGATGTCCTGGTGCAGGCGGCCGATACCCTGTCGGCGGCGAGACCGGGTGCTCGTCAGGAGACGTACGAGCGCTATGTCCAGCGGCTCCACGACTTGGAGGATCTCTGTCGATCGTTCCCTGCGGTGCAGGAGGCGTATGCGTTGCAGGCGGGACGTGAGGTCCGGGTGATGGTGCATCCGGATCGGGCGAGCGACGACGTCTCCGCGAAGCTGGCGTACGACATCGCCAGGGCGATCGAGGAGGAACTCAACTACCCGGGGGAGATCAAGGTGCACGTGATCCGACAGACGCAGTACTCGGAGAGCGCGAAGTAGGTCGGGACCGATGCAGACGCTGAAGGTGTCGTCCGCCTCGGATCCCGGGGCGACTGCCGGAGCGATCGCCAACGGGATCCGTCAGTCGGGGGCGGCGCAGATCGAGGCGATCGGGCCTCGCGCGGTCAACCAGGCGGTGAAGGCGATCGCCATCGCGAGAGGCTACCTGGCGGCCGGCGGCGTCGACGTGTACTGTGTTCCGTGCTTCATCAGGATCCGGCTGGCGGAGGGGGACGAGGAGAGGACGGCGATCCGGTTCCGTGTGGCAACCCGTCACGGCATCAGCCCCGGGGATGGCGGCTCTCCGCGACCTCCGGCCGGATGCTGAATGGCTGTGTCCGCCGGCTTGTTCGTGTCACGGTGGGGCGGTACCATTCGCCGGAAACCCAATGCGTAGCCAAAGAGGAGTGACAGATTGCGATGTCCGGATTCCTAAAACGTCATCAGAAGAAGATCATCTGGTTGGTGGTGCTTGCGTTCTTCGTCGGAGGAGTGGGCCTCGTTTCGCTCAATCAGGCCGGGGTCTTCCGAGGCTCGCCCGCGCCCGATGATGATGGCGTGGGCTACGCTGCCCGGGTCAACGGCGAGGAGATTTCCAAGGAAGCGGCCGCGAACGCGTTCAGCAATCTGCTCAACCAGTACTACGCGTACTACCAGCAGTCGGGAGAGGACCCGAACGAGGTGTTCTCGGGGGCCAACGGCGCGCGTACGATGCTGCGGCTGCAATCGGACACGATCGACAACCTGATTCGGCAGGAACTGTACGACCAGGCCGCCGACGAGCGCAACATCCGAGCCGATCGCAGTGAAGTCGATGCAGCCTACGCATCCCAGTACAACCAGGTCTTGGAGCGCAACAACATCGATGAGGAGACGTTGGCCGACTACTTGGTAAATCAGGGACGGACGCTGGAGGGGTTCCAGCAGGCGCTACGAAGCGACATTCGGGCGCAGCTGCGCAACGAGACGCTGCGGCAGACGGTCGTCGGCATCGTCGAACCGACCGAGGACGAGCTGATCGCCCACTACGAGGAGAATATCGCGCGCTACGACGTTGAGGAGCAGGTCCAGGCGTCGCATATCCTGGTGCCCGACGAGGAGACCGCTCGCGAGGTCCGCGGACTGTTGCTAGACGGCGAGGACTTCGCGGCGTTGGCGGCGGAGTATTCGGAGGATTCGAGCAACCGGGACCAGGGAGGGGAGCTGGGCTGGTTCGGGCGTGGTCAAATGGTCGAGCCGTTCGAGGAGGCCGCGTTCGCCCTTGAGATCGGTGAGATCTCGCAGCCGGTGGAGACGCGCTTCGGCTACCACATCATCCAGGTCACCGACCGGAAGGAAGCCCACACGCCGTCGTTCGAGGACGTGGAAGAGCAGGTGCGGCAAGACTACATCGCGGACGAAGAGGCGGAGCGGTGGGCGGATTGGTACGAAGCGCTGCGGGCCTCCAGCGACGTCGAGATCGGATATCCGTTGGTGGGAGCCTTCATGCTTCAGGAGGAGGATCTCGAAGCCGGACTGGCCGAATTTCGGCGCCTAGAGGAGAGTGGCGAGGTCAACGACCCGTACCTGCCGTACTACATCGGTCGGATCCATGAGGCGCTCGCAACGGAGGCGACCGAAGAGCGCCTCGAGCTGGAAGAGGTCGAGGCGCCGAGCGAGGAGCAGCAAGCGCGGATCGACGAGCTCCAGGCGACGCAGAACGAGCACGAGGACGCCGCGCTGCAGCAGTATCTGCAGGCACTGGAGGAGGTCGATGCGGACGAGCAGTTCGTCACCCGCGTGCTGACGCTCGACCCGGACAGCGCTTCGGCGCGGTACCTGCTCGGCAAGCTGCTGATGGAGCGCGGCGACGTGGTGGGAGCCGAAGAACAGTTCCAGGAGGTGATGCACAAGACGCCGGAGTACGTCCCCGCCTACATCGCTTCCGGTGACCTGGCGCTTCGACAGGGTGCGTCGATGCAGGCGGTGCACCGCTACGAGGAGGCACTGGAGCTGCGTCCGCAGGATATCACGATCATGACGAAGCTGGTCAACGCCTACCTGGCGGTCGGCTACCTCGGGGAGGCCGAGGAAACGCTGCGCAAGATCGCGGAGATCGATCCCGGCAACGTGAGGATGAAGATCGCCGAGGGAAACGTCGCGCTGGCTCGGTTGGAGGGCGCGGTCGCGGCACGCGATGAACTGCTCGCCGTCGAGGAGCGATCAGCCGAGCAGGAAGAGCGGCTGGGCGAGATCGATGCGAGCATCGAGACCTATGCCCAAACGGCGATCAGCCAGTTCGAGACCGGATTGCAGAGCGGCGCATCGCTCGATCTCAACGTGAAACTGGGCGAGGTCTACCTGCTGTCGGGCGAACTGGACGAGGCCGAGGACGAGTTCCGCCGTGTGATGACGCAGTCACCGTATCGGGTGGACGCGTACCGGGGGCTTGCCGAGGTCCTGGTGGAGCGCGGCGACGTGGAAGGCGCCGTGGAGAACCTCGAGTCGGCGTTCTCGCGCTCGCTCGACGATGCCGAGCGCGAGGAGATCGCCAAGCGGATCCTCGAATTCCGCCCGGACGATACGGCCACCCGCCTCCAGCTGGCGGAGGCGCTCGGCGAGCAGTACAAGTGGACCGCCGCGACGCGGGAGTACGCCGCCGTACTCGAGGCGGATCCCGACGAGATGGAAGCCTACCTCGGGATCGCCGAAGCGTATCGTTGGCGGAACGAGGCGGAGACGGCGATCGAGTACCTCGAGCGCGGGCTGGACCGGGCGCAACGAGACACCGACAGGATTTCGCTGTATGAGGAGCTCCTCACGGCGGTCCAGTCGGACGTCGGGGCCGGCAGGCCGCTGACCCCGGTCGGTCTCGATGCGCGTATCCGTCTGGCCGAGATCTACCTCGCTCAGGAGCGCACGGACAAGGCGATCGAACAGCTGGAAAGGGTCCAGGACGACGACTCCGACTATCGAGCCGGCGAGGTGCGCGCCCTGCTGATCGAGGCCGGCGTCGAACCTCCCCCGGTCGTCGAAGTCGAGGAGACGGAGACGCTGCCGGACGACTCCGCGCAGACCGATTCGGAGCCGGTTGGCGAACCAGCGTCCGGGGGCGAATCGAGCGAAGACGTGGAGGAAGACGCCGAACCGGTCCCGGATGGGGAATAGCCGGTTCTCCGACCTGGTGGAGCTGATCGCCCAGCTGCGCGATCCCGAGGGGGGCTGTCCGTGGGATCGCGCTCAGGATCATCGCTCCCTGCGGCCGTACTTGCTCGAGGAGGCCCACGAAGCGATCGCGGCGATCGATGCGGACGATCCGCGGGCCCTGGTCGCCGAGCTGGGTGACGTGTTGCTGCAGGTCGTCCTGCACAGCCAGATCGCGGCGGAACGCGGGGAGTTTGGCATCGATGATGTGATGGCGGCGCTCGCCGACAAGCTCACCCGCCGACACCCGCATGTGTTCGGCGACGCCTCCAGCGATCTTCCCTCGATCCATCAGCGCTGGGAGGAGATCAAGGCGGACGAGCGACAAGCGAAGACGGAGCTGCCGCTCCTGCTGCGGGCGCGCAAGCTGGCCGCCGCACGGGCCCATCACGGGCAGGAGGAGGCCTGCGAACGCGCTCCGGAGACGGCGGAGGAGCTGGCGGGGTGCCGCATCCTCGACGCCATCGCGGCGGCGTGGCGCGACGGTATCGATCCCGAGCTGTCGTTGCGTAAGGTGGTCGAGCGGCTGGAGGCCGAGGCGACGCCATGACCGATGCCCTCGTCTACTGGATCGGGACGACCGAGGAGGAGATCCACTACCTCGATGCGATCCTCAGTGCCTACGATGGGGTGGCGTCGGTACGGCGGGAGTTCCGCCTTCGCGATGGTGAGATGCAGTACAAGGTGTACGCGTCGCCTGGCATGGAAGACGAGTTCCTCGAGTTGATCGCCCGGCTGCGCTCCCGATCCAAGATCGGGTCGGTCATTCGAGAGGAGAGTGGCAATGCGCCTCCTGCGGGCGAATGAGACGGCCGAGACGATCTTCGACGTTGACTACGATCATCTCAGGGCCGCTGGGAAGCACATCCTGCTGTTCGATGTGGACAACACCCTCGGTCGCCGGAGGATGGAGCACCTGCCACGCCCGATCCTCGACTTCCTCCTCGGGTTGCGGGGCGACGGGTTTCGCGTCGGGATCCTGACCAACCGTCGGCGCAACGCCGAGGTTCCGGCCATCCTCACATTGAAGCAGCATCTGCCGGTGGTGCATGCTGCCGGGAAGCCGGCCCGCCGGGGTTTTCTACGGCTGCTGGCCTGTCTGGACGGAACCCCGCGGGAGGCGGCGATGATCGGCGATCGTCGATTGACCGACGTGCTCGGCGCCAATTGGCTGGGAATGTACTCGATTCGTGTTCGGTCACGCGGCGATGGCTGAAGCCGCACAAAAGGTCGCGCCTCCGCGGATTGCGCGGAGGCGCGAAGGCCGCGGACCACACCATGCACTACTTGAGACGCGGATCGAGAACGTCGCGAAGACTATCCCCGAGAATGTTGAACCCGAACACGGTGATGACGATACAGAGGCCGGGATAGACGGCCATCCACCAGGCGGTCCGCATATATTCCTGTGCCTCCTGCAACATCGCCCCCCACGACGGAATCGGCGGACTGACGCCGTACCCCAGGAAGCTGAGCCCGGCGACGATGATGATGTTGACGCCGATGCGCATCGTGGTGACGACCATCAGCGAGGCGATCGCGTTCGGCAAGACATAACGCAGGATGATCCGCGGCGTGGAGACGCCGATCGCCCGAGCGGCGGTGACGTACTCCTCCTGCCGGACGGACAGCACTTCGCTGCGGATGATCCGCGCCGGCTGGAGACCGAAGATCCCGAGGATGAGCATCACCGACAGGATGCCTCCCTCTCGCCATAGACTGAGGATCAACAACACGAACACCAAGAAGGGGATCGAATTGACGATTTCGAGGATCCTCATGAGCACGGCGTCGATCGTGCCACGGAAGTAGCCGCCGAGTAGCCCAAGGAAGCCGCCGAAGACCATGTTCAGCAGCGTGGCTACGGCGCCGATGCCCAGGGCGACTCGGGTCCCGAAGATGATTCGATCGAGGACGTCGCGCCCGAAGTTGTCGGTCCCCAGCGGGTGCTGCGCCGAGGGCGGGGCCTGGAAGTTGATCAGGTCCATCTGGATGGCGTGGGAGATCGGCTTGATGTACCCCTTGACCCCCTTGAACCCGTGACCGGAGGCCAAGAACGGGGCAAACAACGCGACATGAACGACGAGCAGGATGATCAGCAGGCCGACGATCCCCTTCGGATCGCGCGAAAACCGGCGGATCGTCATCTGCCAGTAGCCGAACGTGTACTGCTTGGCCACGTGGGCCCGGAGGGTGCGGCGAAGATCGAGCAACGCCGCAATCCACACCACCGCCAGTACGATGAACAACATCGTGGTGGAAAACCAGTAGTCGGGAGCACCGGCGAACCAGGCGAGCCGGTGCTTGGCGACCGCCAGCCCCATCGTGGCGCCGAACAGCGCCAGCGCGCCGAGGAACAGCATCCCCTTGCCGTACCAGCCGCGACCGAGGTGACCGAGTCCGGGCAGCAGGATCGATAGGACGATGTCGCGCGGCCGGAGTCTGGCCTGATCGTCATGCTGTTGGAGGTTGTCGTTGTCAGTCATAGGTGATCCTCGGATCGATGTACGCGTACAGGAGGTCGACCGCCAGGAAGGAGACCTGGAAGATGAACGCGATGAACAGGGCGAGGCCGAATACGACCGCCTGATCCCGACGTCCGATTGCCTCGATCATCAGCCGACCGATCCCCGGCCACGCAGTGGTCGTCTCGGTGAGGACAGCCCCGGCCACCAGGGTGCCGATCTGCAGTCCGACGTTGGTCACGACCGGCGCCAATGCGTTGCGAAACGCGTGCTTGAGGAGCACGACCCGCTCCTTCAACCCCTTGGCGCGCGCGGTCGTCACGTACTCCTGGCGCAGCACCTCGAGCATGCTGGCCCGGGTCAATCGGGCGTTCATCGCCATCTGCACCGAAGCCAGGGCGACGCTGGGGATGATCAGGTGGCGGAAGCCGTCCCAGGTGACGAACGAGAAGCGCAGCCACGGCGAGTTGAACAGCGAGATGGTCGCTCCGCGGCCGGAGACCGGCAGGATCTTGAGGATCACCCCGAAGACCAGCATCAGCATCAGGGCGAACCAGAACACCGGGATGGAGATTCCCATCAGGGCGACCGTCGTCACCGAGTAGTCCAACACCGAGTTCCGGTAGATTCCCGACAGCAAGCCGGCGGGAATCGAGATGGCCAGGGCGATGACGATGGCGAAGAAGCCGAGCTCGACGGTGGCCGGAAGCCGCTCGAAGATCACCCGCCAGACCGGTTTGTGGTAGGTCATCGCCTCCAATTGGCCGTTGAACAGCCCGCTCGTGAACCGCCAGTACTGCACCGGCCACGGGCGGTTCAATCCGAGTTCCTCGCGGATCCCCTGGATCGTCTCGAGCCGCGCACCGAGTCCGGCCATGATGACCGCCGGATCGCCGGGCATCAGCTTGAGGAGGGCGAACATCAGGAGCGTCAGAGCAAAGATGGTGAAAAGCAGCTGGAGAAGCCGCCTCAGCGTGTATCCAAGCATAAGGGTCCCGAGCTCTCTCTCTTTTGGAGAACCTGGGCTGCCAGTCGACGACCGGCAGCCCAGGCTGTTTCGCTTCTTCTGCCTAGGTGACTAGGCTCCTGCGACCATACCGCATCGGGGCTCTAGTTGCTGAGCCAGACGTTGTGGTACGGCGTGCAGATCCACATGTTACTCAGCGGGCTGATGCGGAACCCCTGGACGTTCGCGTTGACGCCGCGGGTTTCCACGTAGTGGTAGCCCGGGATTGCGCTGTAGTTCTGGAAGATCAGCCGCTGGGCCTGGACGTACAGATCCTCACGGACGGCCTGATCGAGCGTGGTCGCGGCCTCGTCGAGCAGGTTGTCGACCGCGGGAATCTCGGTCCAGGACATGTTGTCCGCCGAGCCGACCGTCGCGTTGTCCGAATGGAACAGGTAGTACGCGAAGTCGTGCGGATCCGGTCCACCGCTCCAGCCCATCCACATCATCTCGAAGTCGCCGATCGGGTCAGATTCCGAGCGATAGGCGAGATCGAGCAGCGGACCCCAGTCGAGCGGCACGACTTCAGCGTCGACGCCGTTCTCGATGAGGTTGGTGGCCATAATGGTCGCTAGCTGGCGCCGGCGCGGATCGAGCGGAGTATGAACGGCCACGGTGTAGTCCTCGGGGAGGATGCCCTCGTCCCGAAGCTCGCCGAACAGCCGCTGCGCCTCCTCGTCATCCTCGCCGAGGTAGACATTGTCCTTCAGCCATTCCTGGTCGTTGGCCCACAGCGCCGGCGGGATGCAGCCGTACGCCTTCACGCCGGTGAGGTTCTGGAAGATCGAGAACACCGCGTCTTCCATCTCGACGGACATGTAGCAGGCCTTACGGAACCGGATGTCCGAAGCGATCGGGCTGCGCAGGTTGAAGTACATGTGGAAGTAGGACAGGCTTCCGACCTGCTGCACCTCCACGGAGTCCATCGCCTGGAACCGCGGCACGTCGGCGGCCGGCATGTTGTCGGCGATGTGGATCCCGCCGGACTCCAGCTCGAGCATCATGACCGACAGCTCGGGGACCGGGCGGAACCGGATCGTGTCGAGGTTCGGGTAGACCAACCAGTAGTCTTCGTTACGCTCGACCAGAACGTAATCGCCGGGCAGCCACTCGACGAACTTGTAGGGACCGCTGCCGACGGGGCTGAGGTTGAATGCCTCGTCGCCCATCTCGAGGACGGTATCCTTGGGGACGATCGCCTGCGTCTCGGTGCCGAAGCCCGGCGCGAACGGCGCGTAATCCGCCTTGGTGAAGATGTCGACCGTGTAGTCATCGACGACCACCGCGCGGTCCATCCAGACCAGCTCGGTCATGTTCGGCGAGTTGTTCTCTTCGTCGGCGATCCAGTTGAACGTGAACGCCACGTCGTCGGCGGTCAGATCCTCGCCGTTGTGGAACTTGATCCCTTCGTTGAGGTAGAACCTCACCTGCTGGTCGCTGATGATGTCCCACGACTTGGCGACCCACGGAGCGGGGGCCAATGTCTCGGGGTGAAGGATGATCAGCCCGTCGAAGACCGAGTTGATCACGTACATGTCGTACACGGAGTTCGAAATCCGCGGGTCGAGATCCTTGAACGTCTGACCACTGCCGACGACCAATTCGCCGCCGACCGTTGCGTCCGGCGTCTCAGGAACGGCGGTCTCCGCGACCGCGAGCGACCCGAATACCAGCAATCCAAGAGCCAAGAACAGCCCGACTCGTTTCGTCATCGATACCCCTCCTTGGAGCTAGGTAGTCGAAACTCGTACATCCAGAGGCCCCGGGTGTCGGGACCGTCCTCACGTGCTATTCGAACCAGAAGGCCGATGTGACCTTCACATCCGCGTACTCCGGCGGAAGGACGAGCTGCAACGTTCCGCCCTTCTTCACCATCACGCTGATGAACGCGTAGCTGTCGGTCACCGCAACGGCCGTCGGCTCGCCGCCGCCGAACACGATGATGTTCGACGCATCGAACATGACGGCCTTGTCGAAAATGATCGCCAGCTTGCTGGCGTCCGCGCCAGACGCGTTGTCGAACAGCATGACATTGTAAACACGGGGCTCTACGGATGTACTCGCCAGGCCGACGACGCCTGCGAGAAGCACGAGCCCCAGCATGACCGCTAGTACCCTTTTCACTGCCTCGCCTCCTTGAACCCGTGATCACGGGAGACGCCGTGTGCCGACGCTCCCCTGACCCGACTGCTTGGCCGACCGGCTCGGCGCCGGGTCGACCAACCCGGCATCTTGGATCTAGTGAATCGGCGGGTTCAGTATAGCGATGGCGGGCCCGGCAAGTCAATTGCCATTGCATCGGGGGGCACCTGACAGGTGGCGGACGCGTCTGTCCCGATGCGCGGCGACCCACGTTCCATGGCGGTGGTCGGTGAAGAATCGCTGCGGTACCATGGCCGTATCGCTCCTCCGTGAGTGAGGGGCGAAGCAAGGAAGGTGGGTTACGCATGGTACGACATCTCGTCAAGCTCTCCGATTTCACGTCCGAGGAGATCCACGACCTCCTCGACGTCGCGCGGCATCTCAAGCTGGAGGTACGCGCCGGTGTACGACACGACATGCTGGTAGGCAAGACGTTGGCGATGGTGTTTCAGAAGCCGTCGCTGCGGACGCGCGTGTCGTTCGAAACCGGCATGTGGCAGCTCGGCGGACAGGCGATCTACCTCGGCCCCGCCGATATCAAGCTCGGGCAGCGGGAGACGACCGAGGACATCGCACTGAATCTCTCGCGGTACGTCGACGGGATTATGGCGCGGGTGTTCGAGCACCGCACGATCGCGGAGCTGGCCGAGCACGCGGCCGTCCCGGTGATCAACGGGCTGTGCGACACCTACCATCCCTGTCAAGCGCTGGCCGATCTGCTGACTGTGTGGGAGAAGAAGCGGGCGTTCGACGGCCTCACCATGGCGTTCATCGGGGACGGCAACAACGTTGCCCACTCGCTGATCAACGGCTCGGCCAAGGTCGGGATGGCGCTGCGCATCGCCTGCCCCGAGGGGTTCGAGCCGGACGAGCGGATCGTCGAAGCGGCACGGGCGAGCGGGGCGAGTGTCGAGATCGTCCACCGACCGGAGGAGGCGGCGCGAGGGGCCGACGTCCTGTATACCGACGTATGGGTGAGTATGGGGCAAGAGGATGCCGCCTCGTCGAAGCAGAACGCCTTCGAGGGGTTCACCATCGATGAACAGCTCCTGAAGACGGCGGCCCCGGACGCGATCGTTCTCCATTGCCTCCCGGCGCACTACGGCGAGGAGATCAGCTACATGGCCTCGCGGAGCCCGGGCAGCGCCATCTTCGATCAGGCAGAGAATCGTCTCCACGCCCAGAAGGCGGTCATGGCGCTGTTGATGGGGTAGAGGAGGGGCGATGGTCGTTCGGATCGGATCCGAGGGGAAGGGGGATTGCGTCGTCGAAGTCGTTGCGGACGCTGACGGCGTGATCGATCTCGAAACGAAGAGTCCCGAGCTGCTTGGCGATGGGCTGCGGGAGGTCGTCGAGGGGACGAGGCGCGAGCTCGCCGCCGACGGCATGTCGATCCGCCTCGTGGATGCGGGGGGGTTGGACTACGTGATCCGGGCGCGGCTGGAGGCGGCGTTCCGCGCCGCGTCACCCGAGCAGATGACGAGGCTCGATCCCGAAAGCGATCGGGCGGCGAGCGATCGAGACCGCTGGCGTCGCAGCCGGCTGTACGTCCCCGGGAATCAACCACGATTGCTGGCGGGCATCGAGGTCCACGGTGCCGATTGCGTGCTCGTCGATCTCGAGGACTCGGTGCCGCCTTCGGAAAAGGGCGCCGCCCGGATCCTCGTCAAGCATCTGTTGGCGGCGGTCCGGTTCCCCGAGGAGGTCTGGGTGCGGATCAACCCCCTCGAAACTGGCGGTCGGGACGATGTCCAGGAGGTACTCCGGGGGCGTCCTCACGGGATCTGCCTGCCCAAGGCAAGCTGCGCGGGGGATGTGGTCGCTCTCGATGATCTGCTGTCGGAAGTGGAGGCGGCGAGCGGGATCGCTACGGGATCGACTTGGATCATGCCGATCGTGGAGACGGCCGCTGGCGTCCTCCGCTGCGAGGAGATTGCGGCGTGCTCCGATCGGGTGGTGATGATGGCGTTTGGAGCGGAGGACTACCTGCGTGAGGTCGGCGCCCGGCGGACGGCGGAGGCGTTGTCGTACCCGCGGGAGCGGCTGGTCGTGGCGGCCGCGGCGGCCGGCGTTCAGGTCTCCGATACGGTGTATGCCGACGTCGAGGACGAGACCGGGCTTGCCGAAGAGGCGCAGCGGGCGCGCGATCTTGGCTTCGATGGAAAGGGAGCGATCAACCCACGTCAGATCGAACCGATCCACCGGGCGTTCTCGCCCACTGGAGAGGAGGTCGAGCAGGCACGGACGATCGTCGAGGCGGCACGCGAGGCGGAGGCTCGCGGTGTCGGGGCGGTCACGGTCGGCGGGAGGATGGTCGATCGCCCGATCGTCGAGCGAGCGCTGCGAACGATCGAGATCGCCGAGCGATGGGGGCAAGGAGGCGGTCGCCATGCGTAACGCCGTCGATCGGGAGATCCCCGAACGGATCGGAAGCCGCACCGTCCGCCCGTTCCGGGGGGCGTTCGAAACGGAGCCGAGCGGGTACAAGGCGTCCCGTCCGCAGAAATCGGCTCCCAGGCAAGAGGATAAACTGCTGCCATCGATCGAGGCGGCGATGGAGGCGGTGGAGCTGGCGGACGGGATGACGATATCGTTCCACCACTCGTTCCGCGATGGGGACAGGATCGTCAACGATGTCCTGGCTGCGTGTGCGCGCAAGGGCCTGCGCGGTCTCCGGGTGGTTCCCACGGCGCTGTTCCCGGTGCACCGACCGTTGATCGACGCGATCGAGGCGGGTGTCGTAACCCGCGTCGAAGGCTCGATGAACGGACCGGTCGGCGACTACGTCAGCCAGGGTGGACGGTTGGCGGAGCCAGCGGTGTTGCGATCGCATGGCGGCCGTTGGCGGGCGATCGAGGCCGGTGACGTCCAGGTCGACGTGGCGTTCATCGCTGCCCCGCAGGCCGATCCCTACGGCAACGCCACGGGGATTCGCGGCCGGACGCCGTGCGGACCGATCAGCTTCACGGCGGTTGACGCCCAGTACGCTCGGAGAACCGTGGTGCTGACCAATGATCTGCAGCCGTATCCCGTCTACCCGATGGAGATCCAACAGGGCTGGACGGATTGGGTGGTCGAGGTGGAGGAAATCGGCGACCCCGAGAACATCGTGTCGGGGACGCTGCAGCTGACCCGATCACCGACCAACCTCCGGATTGCCCGGCTGACGGCCGATGCCGTGGTCGCCTCGCCGTACTTCGTCGACGGATTCAGCTTCCAAGGTGGCGCGGGAGGCATCTCGTTGGCCGCGACGAAGTACCTGGGGGACGCGATGGAGCGGGCCGGCATCGTCGGATCGTTCGCGATGGGCGGCGGAACGCGGATGCTCGTGGATCTTCTGCACCGAGGACTGATCCGCACGATCCTCGACGGACAGGCGTTCGATCTCGATGCCGTTGCGTCGCTGCGCGACGATCCGGAGCACGTGATCATCGACCCGGGGCTCTACGCGAACTACGATTCCCGTGGCTGCGCGACCTACCGGCTCGATGCGGCGTTCCTCGGTGCGACCGAGGTCGATCTCGATTTCAACGTGAACGTCAACACCCACTCCGACGGCCGGTTGCTGCATGGCATCGGCGGGCACCAAGACGTCGCCGCAGGCGCGGCGATGACCCTGATCACGGTTCCGTCGCTGCGCGGTCGCCTGCCGATGATCCTCGATCGGGTGACGACGGTGACGACGCCGGGCGAAGCCGTGGATGCCGTGATCACCGAGCGCGGCATCGCGGTTCACCCACGTCGTGGGGATCTCCGCGAGCGGTTTGTCGCTGCCGGTCTCCCAGTGCGCACGCTCGAGGAGATCAAGCAGGATGTAGAGAGGCTCATCCGTCCGGTTCGTCGGCCGGTGTTTGGGGACGAGATCATCGCCGCCATCGAGTGGCGTGACGGTACGATCATCGACGTAGTACGAAAGGTGGAAGGATGGGCGTGAGAGAGGATCTGCTGAACGTGTTGCCGGAGATCGAGTGGATCGGCGATGAGAAGCTGCAGGAGCAGGTGATCGAGACGTGGATCGACGGCCTGGAGCGCGGCGGGTGGCAGCCGAGAGATATCGAACGGATGCCGTTTACGTTGGCCAAGCCGGTGTCGCTGAGCTTCGCCCAACACGTCCGCAGCGTGACCCGTATCTGTGCCGCGGTCGCCGACACGTTCGACGAGCTCTACGGGGGGGTCGATCTCAAGCTGGATCGGCAGCTGCTTCTGACGGGGGCGCTGCTTCACGATGTGGGAAAGCTGCTGGAGATGGAGGAGGCGGAGGGAACGTTCCGGAAGAGCGCTGACGGCCGACTGGTCCGGCACGCGTTCTCCGGGGTGGCGCTCGCTGATGCCCACGGTCTGCCGGCGGCCGTCCAGCACATGATCGGAACGCACTCGAAGGAGGGCGATCCGTTCCATCGGACCGCGGAGTCGGTGATCGTCCATTACGCGGATTTCATGAACTTCGAGCCGATCGAGGGGTGAACGACGATGGGGATGACGTTCGCACAGAAGATACTCGCACAGAGGGCGGGTCTCGAACGGATCGACGTCGGCCAGATCGTGGAAATCGAGCCGGACGTCTGCTTGTCGCACGACAATACCGCTGCCATTGCCAAGAAGTTCGCCCAGATCGGGGTGGAGCGGGTGAAGGATCCGGATCGCTTCGTGGTCGTGCTCGATCACACGGTGCCTCCCTCCGAAGCGAAGTACGCACAGAACCACCAGGAGATCCGGGAGTTTGTCGCCCGGAACGGGATTCGCCGCTTCTATGACGTCGGGGCGGGAATCTGCCATCAGGTGCTGCCGGAGAAGGGATTCGCCCTGCCGGGACGGTTGATCCTCGGCTCGGACTCGCATACGACGACCTACGGGGCATTTGGAGCGTTCGCCGCCGGGGTGGGGCGCTCGGAGATGGCCGTCCTCTACGCGACGTCGAGGATCTGGCTGAAGACACCGGCCAGCTTCAGGATCACCGTGCGCGGGAAGCTCGTCGAACCGGTCACCGCCAAGGACCTCATCCTGCACATCATCGGAGCGATCGGCGCCGACGGGGCGCTGTACCGGTCGGTGGAGTACGCGGGGGAGGCGGTCGAGGCGATGAGCCTGGGCTCCCGGATGGTGCTGGCGAACATGGCAATCGAGATGGGGGCCAAGAACGGCTATTGCGCGCCCGACGACAAGACGTACGCCTTCCTAGAGCCCCGCGCCGAGAGCCTCTATGAGCCGGTGTTCCCGGACAGTGATGCCTCGTACGAGCGGGTGCTCGAGTTCGATGCGACGGCGCTCGAACCCCAGGTGGCCAAGCCCCACACCGTGGACAATGCATCGACGGTCCGGGACGTCGCAGGAACGCCGATCCAACAGGGATTGCTCGGGACGTGCACCAACGGGCGGATGGAGGATCTCCGCCTGGCGGCGCGCATCCTCGAGGGTCGGAAGGTTGCGCCGGGCGTCCGGCTGCTTGTGTTGCCGGCGTCGCGGGAGATCCTGCTCGACGCGTTGCGGGAGGGGCTGATCGACACGTTCGTCAAGGCGGGGGCGGTGCTGCTCAACCCGGGATGCGGTCCTTGCCTCGGTGCCCATCAGGGTGTCCTTGCACCCGGTGAAGCGTGCCTCTCGACCGCCAACCGGAACTTCAAGGGGCGCATGGGCTCACCCGACGCGGAGATCTACCTTGGCTCGCCGGCCACCGTGGCCGCGTCGGTGATCGCCGGCGTGATCACCGATCCGCGCGAGTTCTTGTAGCCCCGTGAACGAAGGGAGACTCAACAAATCAAGCGGAAAGAGGCATGAGAAGCTGTCTCTCACGGAGGCGCGGAGGAAAGCGGACAACACCTAAGGACCGGGGGACAAGCCACAAGGCTGGTTTCTCGCCGAGGCACGAAGCGCGCGAAGGGAGAATCGAGAGAGGGGTAGACCGCCCAGAAAGGCGAATTCTCGAAGAGACGGGGAGTGCGCGCAGAAACGGCGAAAACACAAACAGGAATAGCGGAACGGCACGAAGAGAGGTGCAGAATGCGAACAGCGTGGACTCGTCATGGATCTGATGGTGTCCTTCCGTTGCGCTCTTGTGGGTTTCCTCTGCACTCTCCGCGGCGAGACGAAGGGACCTTGACTCTCTGGGCATGAGCTCGTCGGTCGCCAAGCGCGACAGAAGCGAAGAGAGAAGGCCGAAAGCAGAAGCATGAACCGCAAGGCCGATACCGCAGCGGTCGCCGAGAGCCCTGACGACGATGCCAAGAGCCGGAAGCAGCGTCTGCATAGAGCATGTTCAGAGATCAGGGAGGCGAGGAGTACACGCACCTCATGGATCAAGGTTGTGCGTTTCGTGGTTGGACCCCTGTTGACTCTCTCTGCGGTCTCCGCGTCTCGGCGAGAGAAGGCTTTTGGGGTTCGACTTTGCGATAGGATGGAACGGAAGCTGGAGGGGATATGAAGACAGGACGGGTGTGGAAGTACGGGGACGACGTCAATACCGATGTGATCTTCCCGGGGAAATACACCTACCAGCCGATGGAGCCGGCGGAGATGGCCCGGCACGCCTTGGAGGACCTCGATCCGGAGTTCGCGGACAACGTCGCGTCGGGGGACGTGATCGTCGCGGGGAAGAACTTCGGCTGCGGCTCGTCACGAGAGCAGGCTGCAACCTCGCTGAAGGCGGCCGGTGTTGCCGCGGTTATTGCCCCGTCGTTCTCACGCATTTTCTTTCGTAACGCGATCAACAGCGGTCTGCCGGCGATCGAACTCGCCGAAGGGACGGAGCGGATCGAGGCGGGAGACCATGTGGAGATCGATTTCGAGGCGGGGATCGTCCGTCATGAAGGGGCCGCGTATCGGTTTCCGGCACTTCCGCCGGAGGTGCTCGCGATCCTCGAGGACGGCGGGCTCATCCCCCACGTCAAAAAGCAGTTGGGCACCGCTTAGCCGTCGGCCACCGATCCCGCTGCTCGATCTCGCAAGCCGGACCATCGGGGTGGGTGAGCCCCCAGTCGGCGAGAACGCCGTCGACGAGTTGCGGGATCACCAGACCGCAGCGGGCCGCGGGGTACGTCCACGCCTCGCGAGAGACGTCCGCTTCGGCAACCTGTACGATGGCTCTCGGCGCACCGCGGCTGGCCACGATCATCCCCTGGATCCTTCCGATCCAGATGCCCCCGCGGGCGAAACGCTCACAGATCGACCGCCCTCAGTCCGGATGTCCGCTGGCACGGGTCTCTGCGGCGGCGGTGAACCGCGGCGTCAGACGGAGCGAACCGGAGGGAGGTTACGGATCCATCCGCGCCCAGAACATCGTCACCACCAGGACGAGGGCGACCACGAGGAGAAACGGATTCAGCGGTCCGATCGTTCCCCTCCTGCCTGCCGTATCGCTGTCCGATCGATGGTTGGCAGTACGCCGGCCGTATTGGGCACCACGGTCCGTCGCCATTCCATCGGTATGATAGGGAACCGTCACCCGTTGGCCGCCGTCCATGCTAGGATGGACGGGCCACCAGTTGTGCTGTGGACTGCAGCGCCGTCGGGAAAGCTGTAGAGAGAGGAGGCTGAGAGGTGGCGCTTCGGCTACTCGAACTGACGTTGCCCGGGGATGCGCGTGATCAGCTCGATGCATTGCTGGAGGAGCACGCGACCTACGACGTGTGGACGGCGCTGAGCGATGAGGGCAAAACGCTCGTGAAGATCCTCGTGGATTCCCAGCGCGTGGAGGCGGTGACCGACGCCCTGGCGTCGCGGTTTGGATCATCGGAGCGGTTCCGGATCGTCCTGTTGCCGGTCGAAGCGACGGTTCCCCGCGTCGAACAGCCCCCTGAAGAGCAGCCCGAGGGAGAGGTCCAGGAGTCCGAGGAGGCGCGACGGGCGCGGATCAGTCGTGAGGAGCTGTACGAGGATCTGGTGCACGCCAGCCGGTTGACGCCGGTGTACGCCGTGACGGTGGCGTTGTCCACAGTCGTCGCTGCGGTGGGGCTGATCCGGGACAATGTGGCGATCGTCATCGGGGCGATGGTCATCGCGCCGCTGCTCGGGCCGAACGTAGCGCTGGCCTTTGCCTCCACCCTCGGCGATGGTCAACTGGCCAGGCGCTCGCTGAAGGCGCTGGCGGCGGGGCTGGCGATTGCGGGGATCGTGTCGCTGATCCTCGGGGTGCTTCTCGCGGTCGACCCGGAAACGAAGCAGCTCGCCGTTCGGACCCAGGCGGACTTCCCCGACATCGCGCTGGCGCTGGCGGCTGGTGCCGCCGGTTCGTTGGCGTTCACCAGCGGTGTGTCGGCGGTGCTCGTGGGGGTGATGGTGGCCGTGGCGCTCCTCCCCCCCGCGGTGACCGCCGGGTTGCTCGCCGGGGCGGGGGAAGGGATGCTGGCGTTGGGGGCATGGACGTTGCTGGTGACCAACGTGACCTGCATCAATCTCGCCGCCGTCGCGACGTTTCTGCTGCAGAAGGTGCGGCCGAGGAACTGGTGGGAGGCGGCGCAAGCGAAACGAGCGACGCGCATTGCGGTGAGCACATGGATCGGCATGCTCGCCGTTCTGGTGGGGCTGATGCTGTTGCGCTACGTCGGCGTTGTGTCGACGAGGTGAGGGAGTGCGCTCGCAGCAAGGACGGCCTTCACCGGATGGATGCCGAAGAGGGGGTGCGATGAAGCTTCGGTATCGGAAGTGGACGGTCGTGGCGGGGGGCGCTCTTGTCCTTCTAGGAACGGCGTTCTTGGTGGCTCACTTCGGATTCGGGTGGCTCCGGCGCGGGCCGGAGATTTCGCTGTACAACCGGCCACTTCGGGCCGCCGTCCTCGACACGCTGGAGAAGTCGGCGGGGCCGCTGTACCGCTCGGATCTCCGCGGGATGCGCGAACTGCACAACTCATGGGACACCATCGAATCGCTCGTCGGCATCGCTGAGATGCCGAACCTCCGGCGGCTGTACCTCAACATGAATGGAATCATCGACTTGACCCCGCTGGCGGCGTTGGAAGAGCTTCGGGTCGTCTTTCTCAGCACGAATCGCGTCCGGAATGTCATGCCGTTGGCCGGCCTGACGAAGCTGGAATCGCTCCATCTTGCGTTCAACGACATCGGGGATGTCTCCCCGCTCGCCGGGCTTCCGGCTCTGGAGCGTCTGGATCTCACCGCCAATCGGATCGAGGAGATCGGACCGCTCGGCACGCTGGAACGGCTTGTGGAGTTGGAACTGGGCCAGAACCACGTGCACGATCTCCGGCCGCTGGCTGGGATGCCGCGGATCGCGACCCTCGAGCTGTGGGGAAACGAGATCGAGGCTATCGGTCCATTGGCCGGTTTGTCGAGCCTGCAACGTCTCAATCTCAACGACAACCGCATCACGGAGCTTGCCCCGCTTGCCGAGCTGGCGCAGCTTACCCATTTGGAGATCGAAGGCAACGAAATCGAGTCCGTGGCGGTTCTGGCGGAGTTGGTCAACCTCACGTTCCTCTCGCTGGCGCGCAACCGGATCCGCGACCTGTCGCCGGTGAGCGGGTTGACGGGGCTCGAGCGGTTGGCAATCTCGGGCAACCCGATCGCGGCGACCGCTCCGCTGGAAGGACTGACGTCGCTGCACACCCTGCTCGCTGCCGACTGCGGGATCGAGGATGCAGGATTCGTTGCGTCGCTCGAACGACTGGCGTATCTCGATCTCTCGGGCAACCGTCTGACCGACCTCCAGCCGCTGGTCGATCGCAGCTGGCGCGATCCCGAGGAGGAATGGATCTTCCCCTATGTGCGGATCCACGTGGAGGGGAACCCTCTCGATCTCCGCGACGGCTCCGGAGCCCGGAGGCAGATCGAAGAGCTCGAGCGCCGGGGCATCGACGTGATCTATGGCCCAGCCCCCGAATCGTAGGGCGGCTGGAGCCTGTCACGCGTACGGTCCAGCGTCGGGGCTGGAAGGCGAGGTCGATGAAGTTGAGGATCTCGGCGGCGAACGCGTCGCCGGCTCCGGTGCTGTCGACGACGTCCTCTCCGTGGATCAACAGCCAGGCGATGAACAGGTTGCGGGACGACCGATGGGTGGCGATGGCGCCGAACCGGGCCATGGTCAGGACGGCGGTCAGCTGCATCTCCCACAGGCGGGCGAGGCTCTCCGACACGGAGGGGATCGAACCGTCGTCGGAGAAGGACGCCTGCGCCTCGGTGACGTTGAGCTGGAACAGGTCGACGTGATCCAGCAGACTCTTCTCCCAGAACCGCCACCCCATCTGCAGCTGCCCGGTGCCGAGGACGGTGTGGACGAACGTGTCCCGAGGAAGCCGGCCAGCAGATCGACCATCTCCTCGGCGACGACGCGCGGCTGTTCGTTGCCCACCGGGACATGGCCCAGCACCCGCGAATGCGGAGTGGCGAGCGGCGGAACGTCCGTTCGAGCCGATCTCGCAGCTCGGGAAGATAGCCCTCGCGCGTGGCCAGCCGCTGGCGGAACACGGTTCGATCGGTGCGGTGCACGACGATGATCGAGGTGGGAGTCTCGGCATGGGCCGCCGTCCACGGCAGATCGTCTCAAGCACTGCGTAGCGACGGGGGCATCCCCCCTCCACGGCGGCGGTGGCGAGAGCCGCCGATACCGTCGCCGTAGGTGAGGACCGGGAGGACGCAGCAGCCGCGGGCCAGCAACCGGCGGGCGATGCTCAGCCCGCTGCCGCCGCCGTGATGGCGTAGGTTGACGCTGTGCTTCCCGCCGGGGGCGAGCGCGTCGTGGTCGGACAGCTCGACGAGCTGTTCCAGATTGGCGCTTTCGACCACCACCACGGCGCTTCCGGACGCATCGGACATCCGTTCGATTACCCGATCAGGACCGGTTCGGCGTCGGACGGCGGCAGGTCGGTCCATAGGGAGCCGAGCGCAAGGCCGAGCTGCCGGACGTTCTCTTGCGGGGAGATCATGTAGGCACCGACGGTCACCTGGGTTGCCGGATCGGACGGCTCGTCTCCGGCGTAGTGGGGCATGAACGCCGCGGCGGCGTGGGGGGCGAAGATGTCGGCCTGTTCCGGAGTCCATCCGAAGCCGCCGGCTTCGATCGGGGCTTGGACCAGCGCCCGAGCCAGCCCGAGCAGCCCCGCCTCCAGGAACGAACGGGCGTGTTCGGCGAACGGTCTGTCGAGCCCGAGGGAGGGGGCCTCAGCAAGGAACGACGACGCGATCGTCGCGGTCCGATCGGCGAGCGTCACGAACCGGATCGGATTGGGATAGGTGAGCAGGGATCCGGTCTCCACGTCGTAGAGGACCGTGCCATCCCAGTCGGCTCGGACGATGTCTTGGGCGGGGTAGTGGCCGGTGAACACCAGATGCATCCCCGCCGTCGCGAGCTTCCGCGACGTGGTCTCAGTCGGCCAGCAGGTAGTCCGCGTACAGCAGCGATTGCCCCTCGTAGGGCTCGGGGATGCCGTGGTGCATGAAGCCGAGGACGGTGTTCCCTTGGCGTACCCCTTCGGCGATCGTGCCGAGGATCCAGGTGAGCGTCTCCTCGGAGAACGCGCCCCCCGTCCTCGCGTGATCGACGTCGTGGTCGTAGAGCGCCGAGTCCATGCCGACGACCCAAACGCCCTCGATTGGCGCCACGACGTAGCTCAACGACGCGGAATCGCGATCGAACGCCTCGTCGTAGCCGAATGAGGCGTAGAGGGCAGCGAACCCCTCAGGGGTAAGGGTCGGCACGGAGGTCGTCGTCTCCTCGGTGAAGGCGACGGCCGCCGGGTTGTTGATGTCGTGGTTGCCCGGGACGACGAACATCGGGAGTCCGGCATCCTCGAGCCGGACGATCGCCGCGGCGAACTGCTCGAGGCAGATGCTTTCCCCGTCCTTCGTGAGGTCGCCGGGGATCAGGACGAAGTCGATCGGTTGTTGTCCGTGCCTGGCGAGAACCGCATCGATCGCTGCGTCGAGGATGGCGGACGACGCGCGGAGCAGTTTGCGGTCGCCGGCCAGGTAGGCCTCGAAGGCGGGACCTTCGGCTCCGAGGCTCACGTCGTAGTCATGCGGGTCGGAGATCACCGCGAACCGGGCCTCCCCGACAGCGGCCGTCGCTCCACTCCACCTCATCAGCAGGACCATGCCCATCTACAGTGCCGTGCGTATCGCTCTTTTCCCTCCTTGAGAATCCCCTGAAGACGTGACCGAGTCGGCCGATCTATCTGGTGGCGCAACGAACTCTAGAGGCACTCCGGTGCGAAGGCAACCGCAGCGGTCCGGGACCGGGATGTCAGCGGGACAGCTTCCGATGCAGCGCCGTCTCCACTGAGGAGGGGACGAACGTCGACACGTCGCCGCCGTAGGTGCACACCTCCTTGACCATTGATGAGGCCAGGAAGCTGTACCGTCCCGCGGTCATGAAGAACACCGACTCGAATTCCGGCGCCAGATCCCGATTGGTCAACGCCATTTGGAATTCGTACTCGAAGTCGGAATTGGCCCGCAATCCCCGGACGATCGCGTCGGCTCCATGCTCGCGAGCGCAGTCGACGAGAAGCCCGTCGTAGCTGATCACCTCGATGCCGTTGACCCCTTCTTCGACCAGGGCGGCGTGGGTGATCCGCACGCGCTCCTCGACGGTGAACAGCGGGCTCTTGTGGGGGTTGGCGACGACGGCGACGAACAGCTTCGAGAACAGCTTGCGGCTTCGCCGCACGATGTCGATGTGCCCGTACGTGATCGGGTCGAAGCTCCCCGGGTAGACAGCAATGGCCATGGCGGTCCCTATGGTAGCCGGGGGGCTGGAAGACGGCAACGGACGCGGATCAGTCACCCGGTCCGACGGTGGTCAGATTCATCCCCTCCAGCCGGAGATAGCGTTCGATCACGGCTTGCCCCTCCTCCCGATCGACCCGTTCGAGCCGGACGAGGAGGTCATCGGGGGATAGGATCTCCCGATGGTGCACCGCTGCGGCGCCCAAGCGGGCGGCTCGGTTTCCGTTCGTCTCCAGGCCGAGAACCAGATGGCCGTGGAGCTTCGACTTGGCCAGTTCGACCTCCTCCACCGGGAGGGACTCGTCACGCAGCCGCTCCAGTTCGGAGGAGATCAGATCGATCACCCGCGAAACGTTGTGCGGGGCGACGCCGGCGTACGTCATCCACACGCCGGCGTCGGAGTAGCAGGTCAGGTTGCTGCTTACCGCGTAGGCCAATCCGCGATCCTCCCGGATGGCGCGGAACAAGCGGGAGCTCGGACCGTCACCGAGGATCGAGTTCACCACTTCGAGCGGGAAGCGATCGTCGTTGGAAGCATCGGGCCCGGGCCATCCGTAGTAGACGTGGGTCTGGCCTGTGGGGCGTTCGTGATGTGAGCGCCCGGGGTGTACGATGCCGCGCTGGCGCGCTCCGATCGACTCGGCCGGTGATGGCGTTCCGTCGACGAGCTGCTCCGCTTGATCGAGGAGACGACGGTGTTCGACGGCGCCGCAGACCACCAGAACCGCGTTGCTCGGGTGATAGGTGCGACGGTGGTGTTCCGTCACCTGACGTCGCGTCAACGACGCGATCGCTTCGTGCGTCCCGAGCACTGGGCGGGAGAGCGGATGGCGATCCCGCCACAAGCCGGTCGCGAAGAGGTCGTAGGCCGATTGCTCCGGATCGTCGAGATGGCCGCGGATCTCCTCGAGCACGACGTTGCGTTCGAGGCAAAGGAGGGAGTCATCGAATCTCGGATGGAAGACGAGGTCGGCGAGCAGGTCAACGGCGACGGGCAGCCCATCGGCCGGGACGTCGGCGTAGTAGAAGGTCGACTCCTTGCCGGTGGCGGCATTGAGATGCCCGCCGATGCTGTCGATATCGCGGGAGATCGCCGTCGCATCCCGGCGGACGGTGCCCTTGAACGCCAGGTGCTCGATGAAGTGAGCGATCCCCGCCGCATCCGGAGGGTCGTCACGGCTTCCCGCACGGATCCAGATGCCGACGGCAGCGGAACGGGACGAGGGAACCTCCTCGACGAGGACCCGCATCCCGTTCTCCAGCGTCGCGTCGAACGCCCCCGGATAGAGGGATTCGATCACCAACGATCGTCGAGCTCCGGCTGACCGGTCTCCTCCGCCTCCGGTGCGGTGGGGGGCACGGACTCCGGTTCCGTCTCCGGTTCTGTCTCCCGCTCTTCTTCTTCGACGTCGACGGAGGGTTGCTGCTCCTCGTCCGGCGGAATCCGCCGGAGCTTGTACCGTCCACGATCGTCGACGTTCATCACCTCGACCGTGACGCGGTCGCCGCTCCGAACCACGTCCGTGACCTTACGGACGTACTCGTCGGCCAAGGCGGAGATGTGGATCAACCCGGTGACCTCGGGCGTCAGTTCGACGAATGCCCCGTAGTCGGTGGTGTTGCTTACCACACCCTCGATGATGTCACCGGCCTTCACCGAACGGGACGGTGGTACCGGCCTCTCCGCCGGGGCCTCCTGTCCGGAGCTACCGCCCTTTCGGCTCCTGTCGCCTTTGCGGGGCTTTCGGTCACGCCCCCCCCCGCCGGCGGGAGCTTCCTCTCCCTCGGGAGCGATCCGTTTGAGGTCGGGGCGCCCCATCTTGTCGCTGCCGATGACCTCGATGGTGATCTCGTCGCCCGGCTTGACATAGTCGGTGACGTTGTCGACGAATCCCTCGGCGAGGTTGGAGACGTGGACCAACCCTTCTCCGCCGCCCTTCAGCTCGACGAACGCGCCGAAGTCGACGACGCGGGTGACCTTGGTGGTGAACACGGTGCCTTCCTCCAACTCGGAGGTCAGCTCCTCGATCCACTCCTGCGCGGCGTGGACCGATGCCGGATCGACGGCGGCGATCTTGACGGTGCCGTCGTCCTCGATATCAATCTCTGCACCGGTTTCTTCGATGATCTGACGGATCATCTTGCCACCGGGGCCGATGACCAGACCGATCTTCTCGGTGGGAATCGTGATCGTCACAAGCCGCGGTGCGAACGGCGACAGCTCCGTGCGCGGCTCGGTGATCGCGCGCTCCATCTCGTCGAGGATCGCCAACCGTGCACGGCGGGCCTGATCGAGCGCTTCCCGCATCGTCCCGCTGTTGATCCCGCCGACCTTGACGTCGAGCTGGAAGCCGGTGACGCCGTCGCGGGTGCCGACGACCTTGAAGTCCATGTCGCCGTGGTGATCCTCGGCTCCCTGGATGTCGGTGAGAATGACGCGGCGCCCCGTTTGCGGCTCCTCGATCATCCCCATCGCGATGCCCGCCGCCGGTTTCTTGATCGGGACGCCTGCATCCATCATCGCCAGCGAGGCGCTGCACACGGTGGCCATCGATGACGAGCCGTTGGACTCGAGGATCTCGGAGACGATGCGGATGACATAGGGGAATTCCTCCGCATCGGGAAGGATGCAGCGCAGCGAGTTCTCAGCCAAGTAGCCGTGGCCGATCGACCGGCGGCTCGGCGATCCGACGCGACGAACCTCTCCAACCGAGAACGGCGGGAAGTTGTAGTGCAGCATGAACCGCTTCCGTCCCTCCGACATCATCTGGTCGATAATCTGTTCGTCGCCACGAGCGGCTCCCAGGGTGATGATCCCCAGGCTCTGGGTTTCGCCGCGGGTGAACAGCGACGAACCGTGGGTACGCGGCAGGACGCCCACCCGACAGTTGATCGGCCGGATCTCTTCCGGACGCCGACCGTCCAAACGGATTCCTCGTTCGAGGATCTCTTGCCGCATGTACGCCTCGAGCCGTTCGTCGACCGCCGCCTCGACCTCCTCGGTCAGGGCGCTCGATTCCTCCTCGGCGAGCGTCGGACTGACGATCGCTTCGACGGCGCGGTCCTTCAGCTTCTGGATGAAGTCACCACGTTCCTTCTTGGTCACAGCGGAGTGGACCGCGGACAGCTCCGACCAGATCATCTGCTGGACGCGGTCGGCGATCCCGGGGGTTGCCTCCACTTCCTTCGGGATGAACTCCTTCTTTGTCGGGTTGACCTGGGCGACGAACCGATCCTGCAGGGTCACCAATTCTCGAATGGCGTCGTGTGCCGTGTCGATCGCCTCGACGACCTCCGTCTCCGGCAACTCGTTCATCATGCCCTCGACCATGGTCACGGTATCGCGGGTCCCGGCCACGGTAATCTCCACACCGGTCTCTTCGATGAGGTCCGGATTCGGATTGAGAATGAACCGCCCGTCCTCTCGCCCGAGCTTGACGCCGGCGATCGGCCCCTTGAACGGGGCATCAGAGATCATCAGCGCCGCGGACGCACCGAGGATCGCCAGGGTGTTCGGCGGGCAGTCCGGCTCAGCGGACAGGATCGTGGCGATGATCTGCACCTCATCCTTGTAGCCGTCGGGAAACAGCGGGCGAATCGGACGATCGATCATCCGTCCGCTCAATACGGCCACGTCACTCGGCCGTCCCTCCCGCTTGAAAAACCCCCCGGGGATCTTGCCGCTAGCGTAGAAACGTTCCTCGTAATCGACGCGCAGCGGGAAGTACCCGATGTCGTCGCGCGCCTCGGCCGTGACGACGGTGACGAGGACATGCGTGTCCCCATGGGTCACCAATACGGCTCCATCTGCCTGTCGGGCGATCTGCCCGGTCTCCAGGGCGAGTTCCTTGCCGTTAAACTGGATGCTCTCACGAATGTACATGAATGCTCTAGACTCCTCTAATTCCCAGGTTGTCGATCAGCTCTCGATACGCGGTCAAGTCATGGCGTTTGACATACTTCAGCAATCGTCGACGTTGGCCGACCATCTTCCGTAACCCTCGTTGGGAGCTGAAATCCTTCTTGTGTTGTCCCAGATGCTCGGTCAATTCCCTGATCCGTTCGGTCAGCAATGCGATTTGGACCGGTGCGGAGCCGCTGTCGGCTTCTCCGTTTCCGTACGTTCTGATGATCTCCGCTTTCCTGTCGGTCGTCAGTCCCATCATCTCTCCTTTGTCGCCCGCGTCCGAGAGGCGGGATGGTCCATCCTCCGAGACGGGGTCGTCTCCTAGCTGTACCTGCCTAGCAGGTCCTCTACTTCGAATCTTACTCGGTCGACGTCAATCGTGCGCAGTTCGCGGTTCCGCATCAACCATCGGCCGTCGACGAGCACATCGGTGACGTCGAGAGCCGCCGACGCGTAGACGAGCGTCGCTGTCGGATCGTGTCGAGGCGTAGCATGAAGCGTCTCCCGGTCGATCAGGACAAGATCGGCCGGACCGCCCTCCACCAGAGGATCGGGCTCGAAGCCGAGCGCCGCTCGTCCGTGGGCCGTGGCCATGCGGTAGGCGCCCTCGGCCGTGGGGAAGAGGGGCTGCTCGTGAAGGGCTCGCTGGAGGATCCACGCCGTGCGCAGTTCCTCCACCATGTCGAGGCGGTTGTTCGACGCGGCGCCATCGGTGCCGAGCGCCACCGGCAGATTGGCCTCGTGCATCGCGGGCAGCGGCGCGATCCCGCTGCCCAGCTTGGCGTTGCTCTTGGGGCAGTGGGCGACGTGCACGTCGTGAGCCGCTAGCGTCGCGATATCCGCGGCATCGACATGGACGCAGTGCGCGGCAAGCAGCGGAACGGCGAACGCCCCCATCGTCTCCAGATACGCCACCGGACTCGTTCCCGTGCGATCGCGCCACCGTTCGACCTCGGCGCGGCTTTCGCTGAGGTGAGTGTGAATGGGGACCCCGGATGCGGAAGCCGCCTCGATGCAGCCGCGCCAGACATCCTCTCCGCAGGTGTAGACGGAATGGGGGCTGAGGGCGACGCGAATCCGGCCCTCCGCGGCGCCGTTCCATCGTTCCACGCTACGGACGGCGAGCTCGAGCTCGTCCTTTCCTTTCTCCGCCATCGAGGGAGCGATGATCCCGTAGGACAACAAGGCTCTGGCGCCGCTTTGTTCGACCGCCCGCCCGACCTGGTCGAGATGGAAGTACATGTCGGCGTACCCGATGGTGCCGCCGCGGATCCCTTCGGCGAGAGCGAGCAGGGTGCACCAGTACACGTCCTCGGGCTGGAGCCGTGCCTCGATCGGCCACACGTGCCGCTCGAGCCAGGTCTCCAAGGGGACATCGTCCGCCAGCCCGCGGAATAGCACCATGGCCAGATGGGTGTGTGCGTTGATGAACCCGGTCGACAGGAGCTTGCCGGCGGCGTCGATCACCTCATCGCCGGCGCGCGCCGCGAGCGGCGTCTTGGAGATGTCCGTCCAGGTTCCGTTCTCGAACCGCAGATGGATTGTCGATCCGCCGCCGATCGGAACCGCGTTGTTGACTAGGGTAGCCATGTCCTTCCCATCCTTTGTTGAATCCTACGGATTATACGGGTCGAAAACCCGCTTCGCAATTGGGAAAGCCCCGCCATTGCTGGCATCTATGGTTCGCACAAGCTAAGCTCATCAACGTGGAGAAGAACAGTCAGAGGAGGGAAGGACATCAAGCGGAGGAGGAGGCGTGCCGGGTGTTGCACCGGCACGGATACGACATCGTGACGCGCAACTGGCGGACCCGACGAGGGGAGATCGACATCATCGCCCGCGAGGGACCGGTTCTCGTGTTCGTGGAGGTGAAGTCGCGCGCCGGGGGCGAATTCGGCGGCCCCGCGGAGGCGGTAGACCCGACGAAACAGCGACGAATGATCGCGGCTGCGCGGGAGTTCCTCGGGACAACGGGGTGTGATCTGCCGGCGAGGTTCGACGTGGTCACCTTCCTGGACGGGAAGGCGCGGTTGCTGCGCGACGCGTTCCAGGTGGACGACGGATGTTCGCCCGGCTGCTGAGCGGAGTGGTGGTAGGAATCGACGCCACGTTGGTCGAGGTCCAATGCGATGTCGGCGGCGGTCTGCCGCAATTCCACGTCGTCGGGCTGCCGGAGAAGGAAGTCTCCGAAAGCCGCGAGCGGATCCGCAGTGCGATCAAGAACTCCGGGCTGTCCTTCCCGGCGGGTCGGATCACAGCAAACCTTGCCCCCGCCGATCTGCGCAAGGAAGGGGTGGGGTTCGATGTGCCGATCGCGGTCGCGATTCTCATCGCGTCCGGGCAGGTTGCACCACCGACCGGGGTGGATCTGCTGGTCGGAGAACTGGCGCTTGACGGCGAGATCCGCGGCGTACGAGGGGTGCTGCCGATCGCGATCGCGGCCTCCGAATGGGCGGATCGCCTGATCGTTCCCGAGGACAACGCGAGCGAGGCGGCGGTGGCCACCGAGCTGCCGGTGGTGTCGGTGAAGACATTGCATGACGTGCGGCGACTGCTGAACGGGGAGGCAGTCGCGGAGCCGGTCCGCGTCGATCGGGAGCGATTGCTGGCAGCGCCGCCCCCGCCGGTCGCTTGCGACCTATCGCAGGTGCGGGGCCAGCGACAAGCGAAACGCGCGCTGGAGGTCGCCGCGTCCGGTGGCCACAACCTGCTGATGGTCGGTCCTCCCGGAGCGGGAAAGAGTCTACTGGCCCGATGTCTTCCCGACTTGCTCCCGCCGCTGAGCCTCGAGGAGGCGCTCGAGGTGACGAAGATCTACAGCTGTGCGGGACGGCTTGAACGGGAACGGACCCTGATCCGACGGCGCCCGTTCCGGTCGCCCCACCACACCATCTCCTATGCAGGCATGGTGGGCGGTGGACATGGGATCCCCGGACCGGGAGAGATCAGCCTCGCTCATCACGGTGTCCTGTTTCTCGACGAGTTGCCCGAGTTCGATCGGCGGGTGTTGGAGACGCTTCGCCAACCGCTGGAGGAGCGGTCGATCCTGTTGTCTCGGGCCGGAGTCTCGGTCCGGTATCCCGCATCGATTACCCTGGTCGCCGCGATGAACCCGTGTCCGTGTGGATACCTCGGGGATTCGGCGCGGCCATGTCGGTGCGGCCTCCGCGACCTCCGCCGGTACCGGAGGCGACTGTCGGGACCGTTTCTCGATCGGATCGACCTGTTCATCGAGGTCCCTCGCCTTGGCGTCGAGGAGCTGCTCGGGACGCGCGAGGAGACGGGGACGCTGGTGGTGCGCGCTCGGGTGAAACGGGCGAAGGAACGACAATGGAGCCGTTTTCGTGGCGAGAACGGCACCTTCTCCAATGCGCAGCTGGATGGCGACATGCTCGATCGCTACTGCCATCCGTCGGAGGATGGCGAACGGCTGTTGCGACGGGCAGTCGCTCGTTTCGGGTTGAGTGCGCGAGCCCATGTCCGGATCCTCAGGGTCGCGCGGACGATCGCCGACCTGGAAGGAGCCGACCGACTCTCGGCAGCGCATCTGGCCGAGGCGGTCCAGTACCGGACCGCCGGCGAATCCGTGGGGGAGCGTGATTGAGCCGAGCGGGGCGGCGCGCCGATTCATGAAAAAGACACAACGGCCGAGTACAGTTGGGCTTCAACAACGCAGAGCCTGTACGGTAAGATCCCCCTTCGACGAACCGCATGAGGAGGCGCGTGGAATGAGAAGAAAGGTGCTCGGCACGGTCCTTGCCCTGCTGGTGGGGCTTCCAGCGGCTGGATGGGCGGTGGAATTCCCGGTAGTGGTGGCCGATGTCCAGATCGAGGGAACGGAAGAGATCAGGGACCGCGATGTGCTGGAGGTCATCGACTTCCAGGCCGGCGACGAGATCTCCCAGGCGGACCTACGGGCCGCCTCCCAGGCGGTGTTCGATCTCGGCTGGTTCAGTGAAGTGATGCCCGACGTCGCTGAGGATGGTACCGTGATGTTCCGGGTGGTGGAGAACCCGACCATAGACCGAATCGAGATTCGCGGAAACGTGAATCGCCAAGACTACTCCCTGCTTGGCATCAAGCTCTTCGATGTGAGCATCATGCCGACATCCGTCATCAAACGGACGCTACGGCAAAACGGAGTCAGGAAAGGTGTTGTCCTGAACCGGGGGGAGCTCGAGACGGCGCTGGAAGAGATCATCCATGAGTACAACGAGCGTGGCTATGTACTCGTCGCGATTGGCGATGTCAAGATCGCGGAGACCCTCGAAATCGAGATCGTGGAAGCGCACGTGTCCGAGAGCAAGATCTCTGGTCTTCGCACCGTGCCGCGGGAGGTGGCCGAGGACATGATCGACCTCCCACTTGGGGAACCGCTGAAGAAGGTCGACGTGCAGCGGGTGCTTTCGCGACTACGCCAGTCGGTCTACTTCACCAATGTCGAGGTGGTTCCACAGCCAGGCGCGGAGCCGACGGCCGTGGTCCTCGAATGGAGCTTCGAGGAGCGGGAGTTCCTGGAAGAGCCGAAACGGATCGTCGGAATCGAGCTCCAGGGAGTGACGCAATTCCCGGAAGACCTCGTCTACGAACAGATCGGAGATCTCCCGGATGGTGTGGTCGACAACTACGACTTGCTGCGGGCTGTGAGCGGTGTGTACCACCTCTACACGGAGGCTGGATTCATGATGGCGAGGCTAGTGAAGGAAGGTGTGGATGACGAGGAGGTGCTCCTCCTGCGCGTCGATGAGGGGAGGATTGCCGGCATCGAGCTGGAGGGCAATGAGCACACCAAAGCGTACGTCATCCGCAGGAAGTTGGGTCTTGCCGAAGGAGAGGTGCTGACACGCGCGGACTACCTTGTGACCTACCAAACCCTCATGGCGCTGGGGTACTTCTCCTCAGTGGACCTCCTACCTGAGTGGCAGGACGGCGGCGTTCAGGTTCTGGTTCGCGTTGCGGAGAAGGCGAATCTGGGCGGACTGCAAGGCTCTCTTTCCCTCGACCCCGCGACAGGAGGCATCGTCGGCGAGCTTTCTCTCCAACAGAAGAATCTGATGGGGACAGGGCAAGATATCGAACTCAGCTATAGCCGAGGGTTGACCGAGGGTGGCGAACCAGCCAACAGCACGTGGAATCTCGGCTACAGCTCTGTGGCGTTCTTCCAGGGGTTCGACCGGGTCGGATTCGATGTGTACCGAAGGAAGCGCGAAGTCGTGACCACAGAGGACACCTTCTCCGTCGTGACCCTAGGCGGTGGGGTCTCCTTCAGTCATCCGCTGGGCGACTACACCGACCTCGATCTCGGGTTCAGACATGAAGAGGAGCGTGTTTCGTTCTCGTCAGCCTGGATCCCGACGGATTCGCTGACGGTATCGCTCGTATATGACGACATCGCGGAACCTTGGTTCCCGACCCAGGGCGAGCGCCGTGTACTGAGCCTGGAGAAGGCCGGCGGGTTCTCGAGAAGCAGGGAGTACACGAGCCTCGACCTCCTATGGATTCACTTCGAGCCGGGCACCCTCCCGTTCTTCGGTAGCCTCGAGCAAGCCGTGGGAATCAGGACCCGGATGACGTGGGGAGACGCGCGTCTCCCGCCCAGCAAGTACGCCGAGCTGGGCGGGCCGAAGTCGGTGCGGGGGGCTGACGCGACGTCCATTCCTCGACTCGGACTCATCAACGCGGAGTATCGAGTCGAGCTCGTGGAGGAATCGCTGACGCTTACGGGCTTCTTTGACGCAGGGGTGAACCTGGATTCGGTGAGTCCGGAGACGGCGGTCTCGTCGACGGGATTGGAGCTCGGGGTCGCAGCGGCGGGGATGTTCCTTCGGCTCGATATCGCTTGGCTCCTCGGGCCCGAGTGGGACTGGATGCCACACTTCCAGTTCGGATTCAGCCGTATGTTCTGAGCTCTGGAGTTTCGCTTGACCAGCTCTATAATCCGGCACAACGAAAGCACTGCGAGGAGGAGAGAGGATGTCTAGAAACGCTGCGATGGGGATTGGCCTTGCCTTGGTCTGTGCGATTGCTGCACTGGTGCTCCAGTTCACGATGCAAACCGAGGGTGTGAGCGAGGCTGACTTCGAAGCCTTGCAGGAGGACGTGGCGCAGATCAATGAGCAATCGGCGCTTCGTGTCGCATACGTCAACGCTGAGAACGCATTCACTGTGTTCACGACGGCCGTAGCAGATCAACGTCGCCGTGCAACGGAGAAGGCAGAGCAGGTGACGGAGCTGCGGCAGGAGTACCTGCAGGGCACCATCTCTCAGGACGACTATCAGCAGCAGCTCATGGAACTGCAGGCCGAGCTGCTCGACGCACAGCTCGCGGTCGAGATCAGCATGATGGACCGAATGGCTGCGGGGGAGGGTTTCTCGGATATTCGTGGGGATGTCACAGCGCTCAAGGAGGAGGCTCAGCCCGTTGTCGACGAGATGAAGAACCTGCTCTCCGCGACGCAGACCGGGGTCATTAGTACCGCGGAGTTCGAGAATCGGTACGGCCAACTGGAGGCAGCGTATACCCAGCTCGACCAACTGCTCGTCAGCCTAGCGTCAAACAAGATCGTACAGGCGGCGCAGGAGATCTCCCTGGAAAGGGGGTACGACCTCGTCCTGCGAGCAAAGAACGTCATCATCTACAGAAACCCCGCAGCCCTGGTCGACATCACAGATCTTGTGAGGTCTAGGTTGTCGAGCTACCTCTAGCGCCCGGCGGAGTGGAGTGGGAGATGGATGTGCTCGGTATGGAGAGGATCCACCAGACGTTGCCGCATCGATACCCGTTCCTGTTGATCGATCGGATCCTCGAACGCGAGCGTGGTCACGTGGTGGCCCTGAAGAACGTGTCGATCGACGAGCCGTTCTTCCAGGGGCACTTCCCACCTCCCCTGGGGCCCGTCATGCCGGGTGTGCTACTCATCGAAGCGATGGCGCAGGCAACCGCGTTTCTCGTTCCCTGTTCGGGGGCAGGCGGGGAAACGCGCACCGGCTACCTTGTTGGCGTTGACAAGGCTCGCTTCCGTCGCCAGGTCGTTCCTGGGGATCAGCTTCGCCTGGCTGCAACCCTTGTGCGAAACCGAGCCAGGCTGTTGCGGGCAGACGTCGAAGCCACCGTGGAGGGGGAAATGGTGGCATCGGCGACCATCACCGTGGCTGTCCCCCATCTGAGCCAAGATCGCTTGTGATCGAGTGCGTCCCCAACGTCAGTGAGGGAAGGGACGAAGCGACGATCGCCGCGATGGTCGATGTCGTGGTTCGGCGAGGCTGCCGGGTGCTCGACGTCCACAGCGATGCCGATCATCACCGCTCGGTGCTCACCTTCGTCGGCGGCGAGGATGAGGTGGCGGCGGCTGCGATGTCGCTGGCGGAGCTGGCCGTGGAGCGCATTGATCTGCGGTCGCATCGCGGTGTCCATCCGAGGATGGGGGCGATCGACGTGGTGCCGTTCGTACCGGTTGCCGATGCGACGCTGACGGATTGCGTCCGGGTCGCCCGGGAGGTGGGGCGCACGATTGCCGAGCGCCTGGAAGTCCCGGTGTTCCTCTACGAGCACGCTGCGGCGTCGGAGCGACGACGCAATCTGGCGTTGATCCGCAGGGGACAGTTCGAGGGGTTGTCCGAGAAACTGTCGCGGCCGGACTGGGCGCCGGACTACGGCCCGGCCCGGCCGCATCCCACGGCGGGGGTGACGGCCGTCGGGGCACGACGCTTCTTGGTGGCGTTCAACGTCGTCCTCGACACCGAGGATCTGTCGATCGCCCGCGGGATCGCCACGGCGATCCGCGAGCGCGATGGCGGGCTGCCGGCGGTGAAGGCGCTTGGGCTATCGCTCACGATCCGGGGGCGGGCCCAGGTGTCGATGAACCTGACGGACATCGAGCGGACCGATGTAGGAACCGCGTTCCGGCGGATCGAAGAGGAAGCGGCCTCGCGGGGCGTCGGGATCGTGGAAAGCGAGGTCGTCGGCTTGGTGCCCCGGGCAGCCGTCGCCGGAACGACCGCCGAGCAGCTGCGGCTACCGTGCCGGCTTTCCGCCGTGGTGCTCGAGGAGCGATTGGCATCGCGATGAGCCTCCGACTGGGCGATCGAACGGTGCGCCGCGTTGCGGTCCTCGGTTTCGGCACCACGGGGCGGGCGGTGTGCCGCTACGCGGTTCGTCACGGTGTCGCAGTCTTCGTGAGCGAGCTCCATCGCCTGTCCCCGGGTGATCGCCGATGGCTCGCGGAGCACGGGATCGACCACGAGGAGGGCGGGCATAGCCGGCGAGCGCTCCGACAGGTCGATGCCCTCGTCCCCAGTCCCGGTGTTCCGATGGCGTCGCCGTGGATCGAAGGGGCGCTGCGACGCGGAATCCCCGTCTACTCGGAGTTGGATGTTGCGGCGCTCGCCGCCGCGGACATCCCGATCGTGGGGGTGACGGGAACAAACGGGAAGAGCTCGACGGTTCGGTTGATCAGCGCGCTGCTTCGGTTCTGGGGCCAGGATGCCCCGGTGGCGGGCAACATCGGCACCCCGTTCCTCGACATCGCGGACGCGGTCGAACGCTACGACGCGGTGGTGGTGGAGGCGAGCAGCTACCAGCTGGAGCAGTCGGTCGTTTTGCATCCTCGCGTGGCTATCGTGCTGAACCTCGCGCCGGACCACCTGGAACGACACGGGACGATGGACGCCTACGCGGAGGCCAAGGGAAGGCTGTTCCGGCTCCAAACCGCGGACGACACGGCGATCGTTCCCGCCGATCTGGCGGCGCGGTTTCCTCAAGGCGACGCTCGGCGGGTGGCCTACGATCGCGCCTCGGATCTCCCCGAGGGTGCGGAGCGGCTTTCCTCTCATCAGCGGGACAACCTTCGCGCCGCGCTGTGCGCCTGCGAGGCGTTGCTCCCCGGCGTCGATCGGCGGGATGCCCCGATCGAGCGGATCGAGGAGGCGCTCCGGCTCCCGCACCGGATGGAAGAGCTTGATTCGGTCGACGGTATTCGGGTGATCGATGACTCGAAGGCGACCAATCCGGCGTCGACGGTGGCGGCGCTTCGCGCCGTGACCGGACCGTTGGTTCTCCTTCTCGGCGGGCGGCCGAAGTCCACCGGATACGACGAGCTGGTCCGGGCGATTGCCGGCGCACCGGTACGACGGATCGTCGTGTTCGGGGAAGCGGCCGATCGGCTGTCGGATCTGCTGTCGGGCCTGCCGTGCGACCGCGCCGCAGGCGTCGAGCCGGCCGTCGACCTCGGCCTGCGTCGTGCCCGTTCCGGCGATACGCTGTTGTTTTCCCCGGCTTGTTCCAGCTTCGATGAATTCACCGACTTCGAGCAGCGCGGCGAGCGGTTTGCTGCCGCGGTGCGGGCGCGGTCCGATCAAACGGCCGGCGCCAAGGACGTCAACGACGTCTAGCGGGGACACCGGTCCGGTTCGCATTGGACTGAGTGTCCCGATGCTGCTGACGCCGTTCCTTTCTCCCTCGGGCAGCTGACGCCATCATGAGCGCGATGGCGAAGCGAGATCCATTCCAGCGTCGAGGAGCATGAAGTGGGCGGACAAGCGGACCGACGTACGATTCTCGTGACCTCGCTTCTGGTGCTGGCGGGTCTGATCGCTCTGTACAGCGCCAGTGCTCCGTTCTCCCTGCGACACTACGGAAGCGATACCTCGATGCTGCTACGACAAGCCGTCGCCGCCCTGGTCGGATTGAGCGCGCTGGCGGCGCTTGCCGCGTTCGACTACCGCCGGCTGGCGGCGATCAACGATCTGCTGCTGCTCGGTGCCTTCCTGATGACGGTGGTCACAATCCTGCCGCTGGGCATCGGGAACGGACGGTGGATCGCCCTCGGTCCCGCCACGTTTCAACCGACCGAGCTGCTCAAGCTGGCGCTGATCCTCTACCTGGCCACGAGCCTGACCCGCAAGGGCGATCGCGTGGGCACGTTCGTGGAGGGGGTGCTGCCGTATGTGATCGTGTTCGGGGTGCTGGCAGCCGTGGTCGTCAGCCAGCCGGATCTGGGCATGGTGGTCGTCCTCGGCGCCGTGACCTTGGCGATGCTGTTCTTCGCCGGTGCACGGATCCGTCACCTGGCCGCCATCGCTCTCGGGTGTGTTCCGCTCGTCTACCTCGCGATTCGGTTCGCTCCGTACCGCATGGCGCGGCTGTTGTCGTTCCTCGATCCCTACGCGCATAGCGACACCACCGGTTACCAGACGATCCAATCGCTGATCGCGGTGGGGTCCGGTGGATGGTTGGGGCGAGGCTTGGGAGCATCGAGGGCGAAGCTGTTCTACCTGCCGCAGTCGCACAACGACTTCATCGCCTCGATCGTCGCCGAGGAGCTCGGTTTCGTGGGGATGTTGGCGATGGTCGGTCTCCTCGCCGTCTTGGTGTGGAGGGCGTTCGCCATCGCCGAGGCGGCGCCCGATCGACTGGGACGGCTGTTGGCGTTGGGGATCGGGTTCACGTTGGGGTTTCAGACGCTGGTCAATCTGGGTGTGGTTGTCGGGCTTCTTCCCGTGACGGGTCTGACGTTGCCGTTCCTCAGCAACGGGGGATCGTCGTTGATTGTGACGTTGGCGATGGTGGGGGTCCTTCTCAGCATCTCTCGGGAGGGGGCTCGGCGATGAGGGTGGTGGTGGCGGGAGGCGGAACCGGCGGTCACGTGTATCCGGGGTTGGCGATGCTGGAGGGGCTGCGGGAGCGCGTACCGGAGGCTCGACTGGCCTACGTCGGAACCCGCTCCGGGCTCGAAGCCCGGCTGATCCCCTCGTATCCGTGGATCCGCTTCTACCCGATCCACGCCCGTGGCCTGCGGCGTCGCGGCGCGCTGCGGGATGCGGGAACGATGCTACGGCTCGCGGTGGCGATGCTGGAAACGCTGTGGGTGTTTGCGCGATTCCGGCCGCAGCTGGTCATCGGCGTCGGTGGGTACAGCTCGTTTCCGCCGGTGTTCCTCGCCGCGACGCTGGGACGGCTGTGGGGGATACGTACGGTGATCCACGAGCAGAACGTGGTGCCGGGCACCGCCAATCGTTGGCTGGCTCGCTTCGTCGATCTCGTGCTTCTGTCATTCTCGCAGAGTCGGCGATCGTTCCCGCACGGGCGGCGGATCGTCGTCGCCGGGAACCCCATCCGCGAGGAATTCCTCCATGTGCGGCGGACCGACGAAACGTACCGACAATTCGGGCTCGACCCGAAGCGGCGGACGATCCTCGTCTTCGGCGGGTCGAAGGGGTCGAAGGAGATCACCGAACAGATCTTCGAGGCCATGGACGACATCACCGGCAACCAGCAGCTGCAGATCCTCCTGATCACCGGAAGTGACGACGCGACGGAGCGGATCGAGCGACGGCTGGTGGGCAGCGAGATCGAGAATGTCGTGGTGAGAAGCTACGTCGAGCGTATGGGGGCGGCGTTCGCCGTCGCCGATCTGGTGGTGTGCCGTGCCGGAGCGACTTCCCTGGCCGAGATCACGGCATGCGGCAAGGCGTCGGTGTTGATCCCATGGCGTGAGGCGACGGACGACCATCAATGGGAGAATGCGCGGCTGCTCGAAGCGGAGCAGGCTTGTGCGCTGGCGGACGACGCAGTTATCGTGGAACGGAAGCTGGTTCGGCTGATCGTCGACCTCATCGGTGACGAACTCCGTCTCGTCCGGTTGGCGAGGAACGCCGAACGGCTGGGGAAACGTAGCGCCAAGGCGATGATCCTTGGCGAGATCCAGGCGATGATGAGGGGGGCTCGCGCGTGATCGACACGGGCACGCGGGTACATTTCGTGGGGATGGGCGGGATGGGCATGAGCGGTCTCGCCTCGGTGTTCTTGGAGCGAGGAGATGCGATCTCGGGGTCCGATCTTCAGACGAACCTTCAGCTCGAGTCGTTGCGCCGTGCGGGGGCGGCGGTGTACGTGGGGCATCGTGCGGAGAATGTGACCAGCGATCTGGATCGCGTGATCGTATCGTCCGCGATCCCGCCGGACAACGTCGAGGTTCGAGCCGCCCGCCGGCGGAGGATTCCGGTCATCCGCCGTCTGGATGCATTGGCCGAGCTGCTGCGGGCGCACCGTAGCGTTGGCGTAACGGGCACGCACGGCAAGACCACCACCACGGCGATGCTGGCCACGATTCACAAGCGACTGGGCCTGTCGCCGAGCTTCCTCGTCGGCGCGCACTGCCCTGGGCTCGGTGGGAATGCGCGCCTCGACAACGGAACGTGGTTCGTCGCCGAGATCGACGAGAGCGACGGCGTCTTTCTCGGGGTCCAACCCGACGTCGCGGTCCTGACGAACATCGGTCTCGACCATCTACAGACCTACCACGATCTACAGGAGATCCGGGAAGCGTTCCGCCGATACGTTGCCGGGGCCGGACGCGCCGTCTTGGCCATCGACAACCCACATGTCGAGGAGATCAGCGGCTCCGTACCCGATGCGTTGACGGTGGGGATCCACCGGCATGCCGAGATCCGGGCGGCGGATCTTCGGTTCGAACGGTTCGAGACGACGTTCGACTTGATTGAGGCCGGGCGATACACGACGACGGTCTCCCTTCCCGCGCCGGGCGAGCACAACGTCGCCAATGCCCTGTGCGCGCTGGGTGCGGCCCGCGCTACCGGAATCGGTCTCCGCGACGCGGCGAGGGCACTGACGGGTTTCGTGCTTCCCCACCGCCGTTTCGAAGTGCTCGAGGAAAACGGGGTCACCGTCGTGGACGACTACGCCCATCTTCCCGAGGAGATCGAGGCGACGCTTCAAGCGATTCGCTCCGGGTGGAAGGACCGTCGCATCGTGGCCGTCTTCCAGCCGCACCGCTACAGCAGGACGCAGGCGATGAGCGCGCAGTTCGGCATGGCGTTTGCCCTTGCCGACGCGGTCATTGTGACGTCGATCTATCCGGCATGCGAGGCCCCGCTTCCCGGTATCACTTCGCAACCGATCGTCGAGGCGATCCGCGTCGAGACCGGGGCGGAGGTGCGATCGATCGCGAACAAGCGCGATGCGATCGAGTACCTCAAGGCACGGATCGTGCCGGGCGACTTCGTCGTTAGCTTCGGGGCCGGAGACATCTGGACGGTGACCGAGGAGCTGGCCCACTTCCTGGAGCAGGGCCAGTTCTGCCGGAGCTAGCATCTGCGGGCCCCCTCCCCTGCGACTTCGGGGGCGGAGGCCGCGTAGCGTCCGAGGTGGACCTAGGTGTACAACCTATCAAAACCTGGAAACAAGGGGTACCGCATAGGACGATCCGGTGAGCGGCCCCGAACGCGGAGATGTGCAAGGAAATTGACATTCTCTACCGAAAGGTGTATAACAGTCTCCACGAATCTCGCTCTGGTAGGGCGGTATGGGGTCATTGACGGGTGAAGGAGGGGACATCCTGGCGCGGAAGCGCACTTGTGGTCTTCGCTGTAGGGGGGGTTCTGATCACTGCTGCTGCCATCGCTCTTTGGACGCCATGGTTCGGACTGGTTGATCTGCGGGAGGTCGTGATCCGAGGGAATCGTCACGCTGCCGCAGCCGACCTTGTCTCCCTCGCTGGTTTGCGCAGAGGGCAATCCCTGTTCGCTTTGTCTCCGCGGCGCGTGCGCGCCGACCTGCTGGAACACCCATGGGTCATGGATGCGTCGGTCGAGCGCAGCCTGCCGCACACGCTCGTCCTCCACGTCGAAGAACGGGAGGAGGTGGCGTGGATGCAGCATCCGTCCGGCGAGGGCTGCCTCACCGTAGCGGAGGGTGGGGTGGTCGTGTCGAACCGCTGTCCGGACCCCGATGCGCTGATCGAGCTCCGAGGCGCTCGGCTATCGGGCGACGGGGCGGGCGCGAGACTACTCGATCCCGCGCTGAGCGGCGTGATCGAGCGGCTCCGATCGAACACCATGGCCTTCTTCACAACGCGGCGCATCGATGTGACTGCGTCGGGTTCGGTGGAGCTACGATCGGCGGACGGTCTGCGGGTCCTCCTGGGGTCCCTGGATCGGGCGCGGTCGCGGCTGGACGCCTTGGCGGCACTTGACCGTTCGCTGGACCTAGCGCAATACAGGGTGATCGATCTACGATTCGGGGGTGAGGCGACGCTGGTGCCTCGGTAAGGCGGTGAAGAGATGAGGAAAGAGAAGGTTGTGGTAGGGCTCGATGTCGGAACCACCAAAGTGGTGGCGCTCGTCGGGAACACGATCGACGGGATGATCGAGATCATCGGGATGGGAAAAGCCGAGTCGCACGGCCTCGAGAAGGGGGTCGTCGTCGATATCGGGCGGACGATCTCCTCGATCCGCAAGTCCGTCGAGGAAGCCGAAAACATGGCCGATGTCAAGATCGACGCGGTCTACGTGGGGATCGCGGGCAAGCACATCACCTCGATCAACAACAGTGGTACGGTATCGATCAACCGTCCGGACAGGATCATCACCGAGGACGATGTGCGACGGGTGGTGGAGACCGCCCAGGCGATTCAGATCCCACCCGAGAGCGAGATGATCCACGTGATCCCTCGCCAGTACATCGTCGATGGGCAAGACGGGATCACGGATCCGGTTGGGATGACCGGGACCCGCCTCGAGGTCGACGTTCACATCGTCACCGGGGCGATTACCGCGGTGCACAACCTCGTTCGTTGTGTGGAATCCCTGGGGATCGGAATTCAGCAGATCGTTCTGGAGCCGATCGCCTCGTCGCTGGCGGTGCTGTCGTCGGCCGAGAAGGAGCTGGGCGTCATTCTCATGGACATCGGCGGCGGGACCACCGACATCAGCGTATTCCGCGGCGGCGACATCTGGTTCTCCAAGGTGATCCCGATCGCTGGCGAGCACATCACCAACGACATCACCGTCGGGCTGCAGACCCCGATCGAGGAAGCGGAGCTGGTGAAGAAGCTGCACGGCACGGCGCTGGTCGACAGCGTCGGCGAGGACGACAAGATCGAGGTTGCGACAATCGGCGGCGACGAGAAGAAGCTCATATCGAAAAAGCGACTGGCGAAGATCATCGAGCCGCGGGTGGAGGAGTTGCTTGACCTGGCGATGCAGGAGGTCGAGGACGCCGGGTATCGCGATCTCGTCCCGGCGGGTCTGGTACTCACCGGCGGTTCGTCGCTGCTCGACGGTTTGCCGGAGTTCGCCATGCAGCGCTACGACATCCCGGTGCGCCGCGGAAAGATCCCGCAGGGGATCCATGGGCTGCGGGACATCGTCGAGTCGCCGATCTACGCGACGTCGATCGGATTGCTCCGCTACGCCGTGGAGACGAAGGATTTCAAGAAGCCGGAGTTCGTCGAGCGGCGGCGGGAATCGATCATCAGCAAGCTGTTCTCCTGGTTCAATCGGTTCTTCCGGGGGTAGACGATGGGGATCGCTGAACAGAACCAGAACGCCGCTTCGCCGGCAACCCTGATGGTGATTGGCGTCGGTGGCGGGGGGGGCAACGCCGTCGATCGAATGTTCGACACGCAGGTCGGGGGCGTGGAGCTCGTCTCCGTGAACACGGATGCCCAGGTCCTCGAGGTGGTTCGCTCCCACCGGGCCCTTCAGCTCGGGCGAAAACTGACCGGAGGATTGGGGGCCGGCGGCAACCCGGAGATCGGCCGACTCGCCGCCGAGGAGAGTCGCGAGGAGATCGTCGACCTGCTGACCGGAATCGACATGGTGTTCATCACCGCCGGAATGGGCGGCGGCACGGGAACCGGCGCGGCGCCCGTGATCGCTTCCCTGGCCAAGGAAGCGGGCGTGTTGACGACCGGGATCGTTACCCGCCCGTTCTCGTTCGAAGGGTTGGCCCGCGCCGAGAAGGCGGAAGCGGGAATCGCCAGACTGTCGCAGGCGGTCGATGCGTTGATCTGTATCTCCAACGACAAGCTGCTGAAGGTAGCCCCGGCGGAAACACCGATCACCAAAGCGTTCGAGATTGCCGACGAGGTGCTGCGCAAAGGGGTCGAAGGGATCTCCGATCTCATCACCATTCCTGGGATGATCAACCTGGACTTCGCCGACATCGAATCCGTGATGCGCGGCGCGGGCACGGCGATGATGGGGATCGGCGAGGGCGAGGGCGAAGGGAAGACGAAGGAAGCGGCCCGCAACGCCATCTCGTCGCCGTTGCTCGACGGCTCGATCCAGGGGGCGCGGAAGGTGATCATGAACATCACCGGCGGCACCGACCTGACGCTCGAGGAGGTCACCGCGGCGGCGAACCTGATCCGCGAGGCGGTGTCCGATCGTGCCGATATCATCTTCGGTACGGCCATCCGTGACGGCCTGGAGAAGGTCCGGCTGACGGTGATCGCCACCGGCTTCTCGGTCGAGTACGGCCGGGACGAAGACGAGGGACCGCCGCTGTCCAACGACACCATGCTCGCCAAGCTGGAGAAAGAGAGCCGGGTGGGAGCCGACGACTTCGACATTCCGGCGTACCTGCGGCGCAGCCGGCGCAGCCGTGAAGAACGTCCCCGTCCGCCGTGGGGCGAGCCGCAGCACGAGGCGCGCCCCTCCCGCCACGAACAGCCACAGCGGGAGACCGAACGGGAGCGGGACGAACGCGGCCGAAAGAACCGCTAGAACGCCCCCAGGGCCGCAGGCAGGTAGGCCCGCCGAGCGCTCGCCCTTCTGCCAGAGGTGGGAGTCGAACCCACACGTCCCAGAGGGACACGGGATTTTGAGTCCCGCGCGTCTGCCCATTCCGCCACTCTGGCGATCCTCGGAAGTCTAGTTCGCCGCCGGTCGGACGTCAACCGACGACTTTGCCCCCGAAGGTGACCTGGATCACAGACGCATTCCATTCCGGTGGGATAGAATGGCAACGGATAGGAGGGAAGGCGGTGGAGCGGTGCGGGATGGCCGGCAATCCAGAGGACGTAGATCACTCGGTAGCGGGTGCCCAAGTGGGAGACAAAGGGAAAGCTTCGGAATCCCCTGCATCAAGATATCCCCACCAGGGGCTGCCTGAAGACATCCCTTTCCGTTCGTGCTACAGTGAGACCGTCACATGACCCGGTGTGAGAGCGCGTCCCGCGACGTCGTGAGCCGACGTACCGGCAGTAGTGTTGGAGGCAAGGAGGCTGGTGTGCCCCTCGGGAAGCCCCGTGGTGCTGTGTGCGTACGTATCCCTCTCGTTCTGTCTCCGCTGTCTCGAGCTGCTGTGCAACGCGTTGAGATTCGTGTCCGAAAGGCTGGTTGTGGCGCTGAAGGAGGATGGTGAGGCGATGCTAGGGCAAGGGGTGTGGCGGCGCAGCAAGAAGGCGGGTGTGCGACTGTCGGAGACGGGTCTGGTGATCCGAAGACGTCGCCATGGCATCTCCTGTCGATCATCGTGGTGCTCGTGTCCCTGATGTCAGGTCACGCTGCTGCAGCGCCAACTGTGACCAACACGACGCCGGCGGCACTTGCGGAGGCAGATCTCGGTGTTGTGAACGTCGCGGTCACGTTCAGCGAGTCGATGTCGCAGACGTCGTCGGTCACGGTGACCGTGGAAGGGATATCGGCAGCACCGATGGGTGTTGCCGGTGGATGGACGGACGCGACTCCGACTGACTGGGGCAGCACGTTCACGCTAGTCGACAACGACGACGACACCACGGCGGCCTACTACGTGATCTCCGGCGCGCGAAGCGCCCTCGGGAAGGAGATGGTGCCGCAGACCTCCCGTGGTGCCAACAACGCGCTCGATGTCGACACCAAGGTGCCCACCATCTTGCTCAGCGATGACGGACCCGCCAGCATCGGCGGAGGGGGCGTAACCTACACGTTTACGTTCAGCGAAGGTGTGAAGGGCTTCGCCGCAACCGAAATCGCTGACGCCAACGGAACGAAGGCCGGTGCGTTCGCCTCCGGTTCCGACGGAGATGCGGCGTACACGCCGAACATCACGCCGAACGCGGGCTTCGAAGAAGACATGACCATCGATGTGGCGGTGGGTGCTGCGAACGATAGGGCCGGAAACGGGCATCAGGTTGCCACGCAGTCGGTACAGCCCGTCGACACCGTGGGCCCGAACCAGCCTTCTTCTCCAGACCTGGACGCGGCAAGCGACAACGGGGAGTCCGACAGCGATGACGTGACGAAAGGCGACACGCCGGACTCCGTGGGCACCGCGGGCAGCCTGGAGGGCAACACCACGGTTCAACGCTTCCGTGGCGGAACGACAACCCTCGGCGCGACGGGGGCTGCAGGAGACGGATCATGGAGCATCACGAGCGCTTCGATTCCGGACGGATCGTACCCCATCACCATCACGGCGACGGACGCTGTTGGTCACGAGCCCATTCCCTCCGACGCGCTCCCCGTCCTGATCGACCCGCAGGCTCCTCCCGCGCCAGCCAGTGACCGCACACGAAGTCCGACTGACGGAACGGCGACCAACGAGAGCACGCCGAACGGAAACCTTTCTGGCCGGGGCGGTTCACGCCGACGAATCCCCAGAGTGTGCTCAAGACCCAAGGACGGTTTGGAGGCATCACGGACATGAAGATCGCGTCAGATGGGAAAGGTCGTGCGGAACAAACCCAACGTGAGCTTCCATACCGGGGATTGGGCATAGCGTATCTACTCCCCTGGGGACTTGCTGCCCTTCTTGCGCTGTCTCTCGGAATCTCGATGGCAGGGCAAGCAGGTACACTGGAAAGCCTGAGAGTCAACGAATCCGGGTCGGAGATCGTCGAGGCGATGGCCGGGCTCCACTATCAGATCCAGGTCTCGGTCTACTCGGGTTCCGGGTACGGCGCGGAGTGCTGTGGCGCGGTGAAGTGGGGAACTGCAGATCTTGCTGATCTTCCCTGCGTAGACCAGACGGATGTTTGCCCTCCAGACGGCGGCGGAGCGTATGGGACAACCTGGAGCGCGTGGAAGACCGTTCCGACCACCCCCGGCGACTACACGGTGACGGCCGCAGTGTACGAGCAGGACAACTGCGACGGCTCTCCGGTCGGTGTCCTCACGAGGACACTCCGTGTATCTCAAGGCAGTTCGAGCACCACACTCGAAGTGTCGGAAGCGTCGGTCAATGAGGGAGATGAGGTCGTGCTCACTGCCACGGTCACGTCGCTCGTGGGCGATCCCTATTTCACGACGGGCGCGAAATGGGACTACGAAGTGGAGAGCTATGGTGCAGCCACACAGGTCACGGGAACCGTTCACTTCTACTCAGATGGAGTCCTGCTGGGATCCAGGGCCCTCTACGGCGGCAGTGGCGACTGGGGTCGCGGGATCGTCTCGCTCACGACCACCCTACCCTATGGATCGTTCGACGTCACGGCCGAATTTGAAAGCTCCAAGGCATGCCATGAAGACAGCACGAGTGCCCCCGTGACGGTAACCGTCAACGACGTGACTCCGCCATCCGTTCCCACGGGACTGAGCATCCCCGATGGGGCGTGGTTGAACACAGGGCGTCCCCGCCTGGAGTGGGATGCATCCACCGACTCTGGAAGTGGCGTTCAGGACTACCGTATCCTCATTGATGGCCCTACCAGCAGAGACTACACAACTGCGAACACGCACTACACACCCCAGCTTGACACCGAGGGCACCTTCACCTGGCAGATTCGTGCGCGTGACAACGAGAACAATGCAAGCGAATACACAACCTCGCGCACGTTCCATGTCGACCTTACCCCGCCGATGGACCCTACCTCATCGAGCCCCAGCCACACCGTCGGCACACCATCCAACAATCCCAACATCCAGATCCAGGCTACGGGAGCATCTGACCCCTTGTCGGGCGGGGTGGCATCCGGCGTGGACGGTTTCGAGGTGGCCTGGGATCAGAGCGAGACATGGTCTCCTACGGAAAGCGCGAACCGCGCGGCCGATTGGGCGGAGGGGACATTCGAGGCGACGACGGACGGATCGTGGTGGTTCCATCTCGCCACCGTGGACGCCGCCGGCAACTGGACGGGTACCGAGCACTTCGGGCCGTTCCAGATCGACTCTGAGTCGCCTACCGTGCACTCCGTTTCGGTGGATACGAACCCGATGTACGAAGGCGACCTGATTCAGCAGGTGACGGTGACCTTCGACGAGGCGATGGACACCGGCACCGATCCGACGATCACCTTCGGCGCCGGCACGTTCACCAGCCACGCCGACGGGGCCTGGAGCGACGGCGACACCGTCTGGACCGAGACGTTCGACCTCGCCGACCACGACGAGGAGATCGCCGTGGTCACGGTCGACGTCACGGGTGCGAAGGACGCCGCTGGCAACGACCAGGAGGACTACACCGCCGTCGATGAGTTCGCCATCGACACGGTGAAGCCGTC
>CAZLER010000006.1:0-68624 GCA_964558595.1 uncultured Thermotogae bacterium | reverse complement strand
CTCGCGGCCTGCCGGTTTTCAAGACCGGTGGTTTCGTCCGCTCACCCACCCCTCCACCAGCGATTATACGGGCTCGGCCCGCGCGTTCCGCGATGGGTGGACGATCGTGCCGCCGCCGAGCAGGCGGTCGCCGCCGTACAGTACGGCGAGCTGTCCGGGCGTGACGGCACGCTGGGCGGTATCGAAGACGAGGCGGAACCGCCCGCCGGGCTGCGGGTGGTACGTCGCGCCGACGATCGGCGAGCGGTAGCGGATCTTTGCGCCGAGGTGAAGCCCGGCCTCGGGGGGACGGCCGGAGATGTAGCTCGCGTCGACGGCGGACAGCTCGCTGCGATATAGGCTCGCCTCTTCGCCGACCACGAGCGTGTTGTCGCCGGGATCGAGGTCGAGGACGTACAGCGGCCGGTCCGACGGGATGCCCAGCCCGCGGCGCTGCCCGACGGTGTAGCGCGGCAGTCCGCGATGGGTGCCGAGCCGACGGCCGGTGGTATCCACGATCGGGCCGGGCGTGAGATCGCTCGAGGCGAACAGGTGGACCCGCTCCCCGAGGGCGAAGCACAGATCCTGGCTCTCGGGGCGTTCCGCGCTGGGAAGCCCCCGCCGGCGGGCGTAGGCGATCGCCTCGGCCTTCGTCATCTCGCCCACCGGAAACAGGAGGCGCTTCAGGATCGGTTGGGTCAGTCCGTAGAGGAAGTAGGATTGGTCCTTGGCGGGATCGGCCCCTCGGTGCAGGTTGATTCGCCCATCCACGACGCGCCGCCGCACGTGGTGGCCGGTGGCCGCAAGGTCGAATCCGTTGCGATCGGCGTAGTCGAGGGCCAATCCGAACCGCAGCTCGCGGTTGCACACGCCGCACGGATTGGGCGTCTTCCCCCTTCGGTAGGACGCCACGAAGTCGTCGACCACGGTGCGACGAAACGGCTCGCTGGCGTCGATGCGCTGGTGGACGATCCCCAGCCGATCGGCGACGTCGCGGGCGGCGTCGGTGGCATCGGGGAACGACCCGAACCAGAAGGTGATGGCCGCGATATCGTGCCCGGCTTCCTGGAGGAGTGCCGCGGCGACACTGCTATCGACGCCGCCGCTGAGGCAGACGACGACCCGGGCGGTCATCTAGCCGTCTTCACCGACCAGCGGGACCATGCAGAGGAACTCGAACGGTTCGCTGTCAGTGTTGGCGAACTGATGCTCGTCGTGGGGCGGCACGTAGGCGAAGTCACCCGGCACGACGGGGCGTGCCCCGCCGGCATAGCGTACCTCGCCGCGGCCGGCGAGGATGTACACCTCGTGCTCCCACGGATGGGTGTGGTAGGGGCTGCATCCCCTCTCGGCGAGGGTGAACTTGCGCATCGAAAAGGTGGGCGCGCCGTCTCGTGGGCCGACCAGGACGCGCTTGTGGGCATGACGGACGTTCTTCCCGTCGTGGTAGGTGCGAGGTTCGACATCGTTGCTGTTTCCGACGGTTACCATGGCGGATCCTTTCGTTCAGACGGTTCCGATGATCAATGGGACGAGCATCTCGCGTTCGGTCAACCCGCCGTGCATCCCGGCGAGGAGCGTGGCGTCCTGATACGGGTGGAAGATACCTGCCTGTCCGGTGGCGACGATCGCCACGTCGCCGCTGCGCCGGGCGAGGTCGGGGTGGGGGGTCCCGGTGCCGAAGACCCCTTCCTCGACGAGGCGCGAGGATTCCTCGACGATCAGGCCATCGCCGAGCCGGTCCATGAGCTGCTGCGTGACGTCGCGGTGGTGTCCGCGGCGGGTGTACAGGTACGAGGCGCGTGGCTCCCCGACGGGGGGAAGCATCAGCCCCGGTTCGACGCCGGGAAGGGCGTCGAGCCGCACGTAGTCGCCGGGTTGCATCGCCACGAAGCCGTGATCGGAGCAGACCACCAGCAACGTATCGTCCGCCCGGCCGAGCAACTCGCGGCGGAGGGTAGCATCGATCGTCCTCAGCTCGGCGACGTAGGCGTCGGTCTCCGGGCCTCTCAAGTGGGCGACCGCGTCCAGGCCGGGCCAGTAGAGGGTGAGGAACGTCGGCGAGGAGGCCTCGGCCAGCAGGCGTCGGGCAGCCACCACCATATCGGGAAAGCCGGAGACGGCGTGCAGCTTCGAGCTGCCCTTGTAGAGGGCGCGGGAGAGGCCGCTGGAGGCGATATGCTGGGGCAGCAGGGCGTGGACGTGCACCCCCGCAAGGGCGAGCCGCTCGTGGATGGTGGTCCCCGGCACGATCGTGTCGGGATCGAGTCCCGCCCGGAAGGCGGCATCGGTCTTCCCGTTCCCGACCATGGCGAACCGGATCATGTTGGTGATAGCCGACGTCTCCCGCAGATACAGGCGGTATCCGATCAACCCGTGCTCGAGCGGGGTCATCCCGGTGCCGAGCGACGCCAGCGCGGCGACGGTTGTCGACGGGAAGACGGACGTGACGGGAAGGAAGACACCGTCCTCGCCGATGGAGCGCAGCGCGAGGTCGGGGAAGCGGCGAAACAGCTCCTGCGCCTGGCGATAGCCGAACCCGTCGAGGAGTAGCAGCACCGTATGCCGGCTTGGCGGCGATGTGTCGACCAGGTCCGCCACCGGGGACGGTTGTGCGGGGAGGCCGAACAGCCGCTCGATCAAGGCGGCGACGCCAACGATTGAGTAGCCGGCGTAGTCCGGCAGCACCGCTTCGTTCCACCGGGGCGGGCGCGTTCGGGAGAGGATCAGCTGCTCGATCGTATCGCGGTTGTCCATGGCCAACGATTATACGGGACGCCCCGGGGTCCGCAGGTGGAGCGGAAAACGGGATGACAGCCTCCGTGAGCAGGAGACGGCCCCCAGCCACGGCTGGGGGCCGTCCTTTTCCCTCCGCCGGCTTGCGAAGGAGGTTCGTGTCTTGCCGCTATGGGCGGCGCTAGCTCTTATTCTCTTCGCGTTCCAGGTACTGGAGGATCGCGTCGACGACGAGGTAGTTGATCGAACGATCACGCTTCTCGCCGAGCTGGATCAGCCGCTCGACCGGTCGCTCCTCCATCTTCTTCTGGGGGATATAGATCGAGAGCTTGTCCAAGATCTCTTTCTTCGGCACGGAGTTCACCCCCTCCCTTCAGCTATGGAGTCGTTCTAGGACGATAGCTTCACATTTCCGAAATGGTATGAACGCCGAAAGCGTAGCCGACGGCGGCGGGGAATCCATGGAGGTGAGCGGAAAGCAAGATGAAAGAAGCATGGAAGAACGACCGGTTCCACAACCCCGGGCGGGACGGCTTCATCACCGGAGCAACGGAGCGTACAATGAACATCATACCACGAGGAGGAGGCACCATGCGACCGCGACGCACACGGGCGATCCTGTGGATGGGAGCGGTGACGATGGTTGTCGCCGTCGGCTGTACGTTCTTGGGGGGCCCGGAGGCGACGATCGACGTCTCGGTGACGACCGGCGTGGTCCCGTTGACAATCCAGTTCTCCGGCGAGGGCTCGAGTGCGCCCGATGGGATCACGTCCTATCGGTGGTTACTCGGGACCGGCGAAGAGCGGTTCGACCCCAGCGGGAGCGCGACGTACCAGCACGCGGGACGATACACGCTGACCTTGACGGTGCGCAGCGCCGGCGGGAAGACGGCTACCGCGTCGGTGGAGGTCGTCGTGGAACCGGCGGTGTGGACGTGCGACGAGAATCTTGATCGTGTCCACAAGCTCGACATGACCGGCGCGGTCCTCGCGACGTTCGACCTTCCGGTCAGCGGCCCGCGGGGGGTGACGGTCGCCGAGAGCGGAGGTTCGTGGTGGCTGGTCGTCGCCTGTTACGGTGACGGCAATCAGCGACTGGTCCGGATCGATCCGACGGACGGGACGGTCACGGAGACCTACGCGGCCCCGGCGCAGGATCCCCTGTTCCTGGCCTACGGTGCGGAAGAGCCGGAGCGAATCTGGCACGTCGACGGGTTGAGTCGGAAGATCTACGGGATGAATCCGCCGACCACCCAGGTGTTCGAGTCGTTTGGAACGAACACCTTCCGCGCGTCGCAGCAGGTCGGCAACGAGCTGTTCCTCCAATCCCCGCAGGGCCTGGCGTGGACCGGCGACGACGGGTCGGCGGGGCGACTGTGGTATCTGGAGGGCGAAACGCAGCTGTTGTACGGGATCCGGATCGATCCCCCGATGAACATCTTCGAGGGGATCCAGTTGGAGATCGATCGCGAACCGGTGGCCATCGATCCGTCGGTGTTCCCGGTGGCCGGAATGGATCTGTACGACGGCCGCTTGTGGGTCGTCGACCGCGATCGCCATGAACTCGTCGAGGTCGATCCCTCCTCGGGGGTGCCGACGGGGGTGAGGATCGGAGGCTTCCCGGGGGCGAATGTGTCGGGGTTGGCGATCCAGCATTGAGCGCGGCTACGGTGTAGGGGGAGGATGGGGTGGCGACAACGAACAGGGCGACACTGCTGCACAGCGGCGTGGTCTACGGATCTCCGGAGGCTGACGCGGTGTTGTGCGAGGGCGATCGGATCGTCGCCGTCGGGCGGACCGAACGGCTGCACAACGGGAGGGGCGAGGGGGCATGGACGGTGGATCTACACGGCCGCATCGTGCTTCCGGGGTTCATCGATGCCCATATCCACCTCCTTCATACCGGGCTTGTGGCGTGCGGTTGGCGGGTCGATCTATCCGGGCGAAGCCGCGAGGACGCGGTGGCGGCGTTGGCGGCGACGGCGGCCGAACGGGGCGACGGAGCGTGGGTGATCGGCGGCGGCTGGGACGAGAGCGTCTGGGACGATCGGCGGTACCTGACCCGTCAGGAACTGGACCGGATCTCCTCTCGCTCTCCGATCGCAGCGATCCGGATGGACGGACATCTGCTGACCGCCAACTCGGCGGCGCTGGCTGTCCTCCCCCCCACGGCGCCCGAGCGGCTGATCGATCGCCGCGACGGGCTGGTCCGGGAGGCGGCGGCGGACGCCCTACTGGCGCTGGTCGTCCCGGATCGGGCGACCCGGCGGGAGGCGTTCTCGGCGGCGGCCGACGTGTGTCACCGGCTGGGGGTGACCTCCGTGCACACGATGTCCCGGTTGCGGGACGTGGCGGTGCTGATGGAGCAACGCGGCGAGCGACGTCTGCGGGTGACGACATGCCCGGAAGCAGCGGCGCTCGATCGGCTCGCAGCGGTCGGCCTGCGTTCTGGATACGGTGATGCGTGGCTGCGCTTCGGGGGGCTGAAGCTGTTCGCCGACGGATCGATCGGGGCGGCGAACGCCGCGGTGTACGAGCCGTACGCCGACGGAGGGCGAGGCGAGCTGAACCACAGCGAGGAGGACGTGAGATCGTGGATCCGGGCGGCCGAGACGGCGGGCTGGCAGACGATCATCCACGCCATCGGCGGCCGAGCGATCGAACTGGTGATATCGGCGCACGAAGCGCTCGGCACCTCCCGCGCGTACCGCCATCGCATCGAGCACTTCGAGCTTCCCGGACCGACGCATCCGGCCCGCGCCGAGGCGGCGGGATTGGCCGTGTGTATGCAGCCGAACTTCATCGGCAACTGGTCGGGTCCGAGCGGGATGTACGTCGACCGGCTGGGGGCGGAGCGGGACCGCGCCAGCAATCCGCTGCGGGGGATCGTCGCGGCGGGGGTGCGGCTGGGGTTCGGCTCCGACGGGATGCCGGTGTCGCCGTTGTATGGGCTCCATTGGGCGGTCAACGGTCCCTATCCGGATCAACGGCTCGCGGTGGGAGAGGCGATCGACGCCTACACACGCGGCGGGGCGTGGCTCGGGTTCGAGGAGCACGACAAGGCGACGATCACGCCCGGCGCGCTCGCCGATCTGGTCGTGCTCGATCGCGACCCTCGGGAGACGGCGGAGACGATCAAGGAACGGAGAGTGGAGATGACGTTTGTCGGGGGACAGCGAGTGTACTCCGGGGAAGCTGCGGCATGAGGATCGGTCTGTACACCGATGCGTACCTTCCCGAGATCAGTGGTGTGACCATGGCGGTGAGCTGGTATCGGGAGGAGCTGCAGCGCCGCGGTCACGAGGTGTGGGTGTATGCCCCGCGCTACGGAGCGAGCGACGATGGTGATGAGGACCGAACGTACCGATTCCGTGCCGGTCCGGTGTTCGGCTACAAGACGGCGCGCATGGCAGTCCCCTACTCGCGGGCGGCGTACCGCAGCTTCGGTCAGCTGGATATCGTGCACAGCCACACCCCGTTCTCCCTGGCGTATGCCGCCATCGCCGCGGCGGTCCGCCATCGCTTGCCGCATGTGCAGACGTACCACACCTTCTTGAGCCAATACCGTCACTACATCCCGCGCCCGATCCGTCCGACGGTGCGGGCGGCGGAGCGGTACTCGGCGCTGCTGTGCAACCGGTGCACAGCGGTCACCGTGCCCACGGCCGCGATCCGCGACGAACTCCTTCGCTACGGGGTGGTACGGCCGATCCACGTGATCCCGCTGGGACCGAACCTGCCGGGTTTCGAGGCGCCGTCCTCGTGGGCACCACGCGAGGCACTGGAGGTGCCGGCGGCGAGCCGGATGCTCCTGTACGCAGGGAGGTTGGCGGCCGAGAAGAATCTCCTGTTCTTGCTGCGGGGATTTGCCCGGATCCATCGCGCCGTGCCGGACACGGTGCTGGTGGTCGCCGGCGACGGCCCGCTGCGCGAACGGATGGAGCGGGAGGTAGACGGCCTGGGGATCCGGCACGCGAGCCGGTTCACCGGGTTCCTCGATCATCGACGGCTGGTGGATGTGTACCGCGCCGCGGACTTGTTCCTGTTCGCCTCGAAGACCGAAACCCAAGGTCTGGTGATCGTCGAGGCGATGGCTGGGGGGACACCGTCGGTCGCGGTGGGCGCTCTGGGAGTGGCGGACGTGGTGCAGAACGGGATCAACGGCTACCTGGTCTCGGAGGATGAAGAGGCCTTCGCCGCGGCGGCGATCGCTGCGCTGTCGGACCCTGCCGCCCACGCCGCGCTGTGTGCCGGGGCCCGGGAAACCGCCGAGCGGATGTCGGTGCAGAGCTACACGGAGCGGACGCTCGAGCTGTACGAGGCGTGCCTGGAGTCGTCCGATCGAGGGCGATGGGATCCGAGGCGCTCGTCGACGCGTCGCCGCCGGCGCGCCGGACGGCGGATGCTGTTGCGGGGGCGAACCGCTGGTCGCTTCACTCGACGGTGACGGTCTTCGCGAGGTTGCGCGGCTGATCGACGTCGGTGCCTCGCTGAACGGCGATGTGGTACGCTAGCAGCTGCAACGGGACGGCGAACAGAATCGGCCGCGAGATGCCGTCGACCGCGGGCACCGGAAGGACGACGTCGGCGAGGCGATCGAGCGAGGACTCCTCGGGGGCATCGGTGACGACGATGGTCAGGCCGTTGCGTGCCTTGACCTCCTCGATGTTGGCCAGCACCTTCTCGTAGGCGACGCTTCTTGACAGCAGGATCACCACCGGCGTCCCGTCATCGATGAGGGCGATCGGGCCGTGCTTCATTTCGCCGGCCGGATACCCCTCGGCGTGGATGTAGGAGATCTCCTTGAGTTTGAGCGCCCCCTCCAGGGCGATCGGGAACAGCGGACCCCGCGCGAGGTAGAGGACGTCCGAGACGCGATGGATCCGCTCGGCGACCTCGATGATCCTCCGTTCGATGTGCAGTGATTCGGTGATCCGCCCCGGGAGGAGAGCGAGGCGATCGAGTTCGCCGCGTACCGCGCTCGCTTCGCCTCGAAACCGGGAGCGATGGAGATGCAGCCCCAGGAGGCCGAGGGCGGCGATCTGCGCGGTGAACGTCTTGGTGGCGGCCACGCCGATTTCGATTCCGGCCCGCGTGTAGACGCTGGCGTCGGCTTCGCGATCGATCGCCGAGTGTTCGTTGTTGACCAGCGCGATCACCTGAGCGCCGTGCTGCTTGGCATGGCGCGCGGCCATCATCGTGTCGATCGTCTCCCCCGATTGAGAGACAGCGACGACCAGCGTCCGCGGCGACAGGTGAGGTGAGCGCACGCGGAACTCGGAGGCGATCATCGCCTGGATGGGGACCGGGAGGAGCTCCTCCCACAGGTACTCGGCGACAAGGCTGGCATGGTACGCTGTGCCGCAGGAAACCAGGTAGACGTGATCGAACGCCCCGATCCGCTGTTCGACCTGCGGCAGGGAAAGCGGCTGACCCGCCAGTTCGACCTTCTCCCGGATGGTCTCCCCAACGGAGCGCGCCTGTTCGTGGATCTCCTTGAGCATGAAGTGCTTGTAGCCACCCTTTTGGATCGCGACAAGGTCGGTGGTTACGCGATGGGGTGGGCGCTCGATGGGACGCCCCTCGAGGTCGACGATCCGCAACCCATCGGCGGTGAGCTCCCCCACCTCGTCATCGGCAAGGAACTGAACGGAAGACGCCCGACCGAGCAAGGCGGGAATGTCCGAGGAAACGAAGGAACCGGTGGCGTCGGAGGCGAGCACCATGGGACTGCCACGACGGGCGACGACCAGCCGATCGGGGACATCGGCGCAGAGCACCACCAAGGCGAACGCCCCCTCGATCTCGCGCACCGCTTCGGTGACCGCCGTCAGCAGATCCCCCTCGAACCGCTCCTCGATGAGATGGGCCAGCACCTCGGTATCGGTCTCCGAGCTGAACCGGTGTCCTTCCGAGATCAGCCGCTCGCGGATCGGAAGGTAGTTCTCGATGATCCCGTTGTGGATCACGGCGATCCGACCGCGGCAATCGAAGTGGGGATGGGCGTTCTTCTCGGTCGGTGGGCCGTGGGTCGCCCACCGCGTGTGGCCGATCCCGGTGGTGGCATTGTACGTTGTCCCCGCCAGTTCCTCGCCGAGATCGCGGACCTTGCCGGCGCGGCGGAACCGAGAGATCTTGTCGCCGTCCAGAATCGCGATCCCGGCGGAATCGTAGCCACGGTACTCCAGCCGTTTCAGCCCTTCGACCAGCAAGGGGACAACGCTCTCACTGCCGATGTAGCCGATGATACCGCACACACGACCTCCCTCCGCTTCCCGGACCGGGAGTGTACCCCACGCACGGAACGGCACCAACTGGCGGTTGGCCGGGCTTCCGGTCAACGGTATAATGGCCACCCGGTGGGGTTCTCTCCGGTGAAGGAGGATCGACGATGCACGAGGTCATCATCAAAGCGCTCCTGGTGGATCCATCGAACAACACACCGGTCGTCCTGTTGAAGGACCGTCTCTCCCGGAAGGCGTTGCCGATCTGGATCGGTGACGCCGAAGCGATCTCGATTGCGTTTGGGCTCCAGAGCGAGGAATTCCCCCGACCGCTGACCCACGTCCTGATGAAGCAGATGATCGAGGAGCTGGAGGCCCAGGTAGAGAAGGTCGTCATCAAGGCCGTACAGGACGGGACCTATTTCGCGTCGATCTTCCTGCGCGATGTCCATGAGGAAGTGCTGGAATTCGATGCGCGCGCCTCCGATTCGCTGGCGTTGTCACTGCGGGCGGGCTGTCCGATCTTCATCTCCGATGAGGTGTTCAAGACCGCGGCGATCGAGTCGCCGTTCGCCGACGAGGATGAGTTCCAGGAGTTCGTCGAGGACAACCTCGACCTGGCTGAGTTCCGTGCCCGCTATCGGCACGGCGGTAGCTCGGAAGAGGAGTAGAGGCCGTTCAGCCGCGGATTGTTTCCACACCTCGTGTGGGAAGGGTCACGATCTCCTCCTGCGTCAATCCCTGATCGAGATCGATTCGTTCCACCTGCAACGTGCTCGCCCGTTGCCCGTCGCGGAATGCGACCACCTTTCGAATGAGGAAGCTGTCCCGCTCCACCCAGATCATCCGGACCAACGCGTTGGTCCGGGCGTCGCGGACCTCGAGGATGTAGCTTCCTCCGATCGAAGCACTGGAACCGACGGGCACGATCCGGTTCCAGCCGCCGTCGAACGGGGCAGTGGAGGGATCGGCCTGGGGGCAGAACGAGAACGTGATCGGACACGGCTCCGAAGCCAGTGGCGAGGTGAACGGCGAGGCCTCGTCGAGGTCGAGAAACGAGCCCGCGAGGGACACGGGAGTCTCGAACAGGTCCTGCGAAAAGCCGGGTACGTCTTGGACGACCTGGACGCGGACCCGGCCGCTAGCCCAGTCGTCTTTCAATCCCGACAGATCGAGAGGGCTCAGACCGATCGCCGCCAGGGGAACGCCGACCCAGCGCTTGATGACCAGGAGGTCTTCCTGTGGCATGTAGTGAGACAGCTGATCGTTTTGGACGACGAACCGTTCGTCCCGAACGTGATCGGGACCGAGGTAGCGGACCGACAGGGCCGGAATCGGCCCGCTGACGTAGCGGACGAGCATGCGGACCGGCTCTTCGGCGGCGCGCGCCTTGGTGATCTCAAGCACCGCCTCGAGGTCCTGGATCTGCGAAAACGCGTTCTCGATTCGCCAGATCAACCCGCTGACCTCGGTGGGGGGGTGCTCGTCCTGAAGGTACTGGTCGACGGCGGCGACGGTGACGATGAGTCCCACGAAGACGCCGATTGCGAGGATGATCAAGTTCTGATTGTTCATTCCGGAGCATTATAAGCCCGTTGGAAGGGCGTTCAATCGCGATCGGCGCCGACTGACGGATGCAGCGAAGGCGACCGGTCCGGCTGGCGGCCAACGGCGGAGCCATCGCCCGCCGAGCGTTGTTGGCCGGATTGTGCGCTGCTATAATCCTTAGCACCACGCGGGCATAGCTCAGAGGTAGAGCATCAGCTTCCCAAGCTGAGGGTCGCGGGTTCGAATCCCGTTGCCCGCTCTCGTGTCGTTGTGTGTATGGCGTGTCCACAGGTATCGTTGGCCGGGGAGTTCACGGTGAACCGTACGTCCGAGTCCTCGCTGTCTCTCGATTCGCTACGCCCGCGCGTCTTGACCTGCACGAAGTGCCCGTTGCATAAGAGCCGCACGCACGCCGTCTTCGGAGAAGGAAACCCGGAGGCGATGATCCTGTTCGTGGGCGAGGGGCCCGGCGAGGTGGAGGACCGCACGGGCCGGCCGTTCGTTGGCCCGGCGGGCCAGAAGCTCGACGAGGTGCTGGCATCGGTCGATATCGCCAGGGAGAGCGTTTACATCACGAACATCGTCAAATGCCGACCGCCCGGAAACCGGGTGCCGGCGAAGATGGAGATGGAAACGTGCTTTCCATATCTGGAGGCGCAGATCGCCCTGATTCAGCCGGCGGTGATCGTGTCGCTGGGGAACACCCCGACCCAGTGGCTGCTGCCGGAAGCGCCGGGGATCACGAAATCGCATGGGACGTTCTACACCTGGCGGGGACGGATCTTGCTGTACCCGATGTTCCACCCGAGCTACTTGCTGCGGAACCCGTCGAAGGCGAAGGGGAGCCCGAAGTATCAGACGTGGGAGGATATTCAGAAGGTGAGGAAGTGGCGGGATGAATACGACGAAACTCGAGACGCATGAGGAGCAGGCCGCCTTTGTTCAAGAGGCGATCCCGCGCGCCGAGGAACTCCGACGGGAGAAGCGATATGAGGAAGCGATTTCGCTGCTCGTCGAGGCGCTGCAGTATGGGATCGACAAGGCCAGCATCTACTATCGCTTGGGAAACACCTACATCGACGGTGGGGACTTGGCACGGGCCGAGTACGCGTACAATCGTGCCCTGGAGGTCGATCCCAAGCACGTCAACGCGATGCACAACCTGGCGGTCGTGTACAAGCGCCAGAACAAGATCTCCCAATACGTCAAGACGTACAAGAAGTCACAGCGGATGGCGCTGCGCTACCCGAGGAATCCGAAGCTGTCCCGCAGTCAGAAGCGGCAGGTGCGGGGACTGAGCCTTCGCGTTCTTCTCTGGATTCTCGGCGGATTCGCCCTGGTCGGTCTGTTGATTTGGCTGTTCGGTCGGTAGCGAGGAATCCCCGTCCAGTATGGCGTTTGACGCCATGAGATCGATCCCGTATAGTCTGGACTGCGTTTGCGCGGAATTCCAAAGAGAAGCGAGGACTGCGGTTGCCTAACAAGAGAGTCTATGAGATCGCCAGGGAACTCGGCATCTCGAGCAAGGAGCTGATCGCCAAGCTCGAGGAGATGGGGATGCCCGGGCTCAAGGCGGCGAACTCCGTCGACGAGGAAGAGTACAACCTGATCGTCCACCTCTACGAAGATGAAGCGGGGGGGAGCGGCGGGGAGACCGAGAAGGAGCCGGAGCCGCGTGAGGCAAAGCCGGCGGCCCCGACCCGAGAACGCCCGGTCGACGGCGAACCGCGTCCGCCGATTGTGTCGGTGCTCGGACACATCGACCACGGAAAGACGACCTTGCTCGATGCGATCCGCGAGTCGCATCTGGCCGGCCGGGAGGCGGGGGGGATCACCCAGGGGATCTCCGCCTACCAGGCGGAGCTGCATGGGCAGCGGATCACCTTCATCGATACGCCAGGACACAAGGCGTTCACGGGGATGCGGGCCCGTGGTGCGCAAGCCACCGACATCGCCATCCTGGTGGTGGCGGCCGACGACAGCATCATGGCGCAGACAGTGGAGGCGCTCGATCACATCCAGGCCGCGGGGGTCCCGATGATCGTGGCCATCAACAAGATCGACCGCCCGAACGCCGATGTCAGCCGGGTAATGAACGATCTGGCCCAACGCGGGTTGACTCCCGAGGCATGGGGGGGCGACACGATCGCGGTGGAGATCTCTGCGTTGCAGCGGCAGAACATCGATGAGCTGCTGGAGATGATCCTGTTGGTCTCCGAGATGGAGGACTTCCGGGCGGACCCGAACGCCGCAGTGGAAGCGGTGATCATCGAGAGCCATCTATCCAGCGGACGAGGCCCGGTGGCCACGGTGGTCGTCCGCAACGGAACGCTTCGTGAGAAGGACTGGGCGGTCGCGGGGGCGACGTACGGGCGGATCAAAGCGCTGCATGACGAGAACGGAGCCCGCATCGACGAAGCGGACCCGGGTCGAGCGGCGGAGATCCTCGGGTTCAACGACGTCCCCGAGGTCGGCACCGCCATCGAGGTGGTGAAGAACCAAGCCGAAGCCCGCAAGGCGATCCAGCGCAGCCAACGGGAGGAGAAAGAGAAGCAGGTCGTCGAGCGCCCCAAGAGCTTCGACGAGTTCTTCGCTCTGGCGGAGGAAGCGGCCAAGCTGCGGCTGATCCTCAAGGCCAACTCGACAGGGGCGCTGGAAGCGGCGCGGCGCGAGGTCGAGGGTCTCGACGTCGGCAACGTCGAGGTGGAAATCCTCCACGCGGGGGTCGGGGGGATCTCGGAAAGCGACATCCTGCTCGCCTCCCCGGTGGCCGAAGAGTGCCTGGTCGTGGGCTTCGGCGTCAAGGCGGATGCGAAGGCCACCCGCATGGCGGCGCGCGAGAACGTGGCGGTTTTCACCTACGATGTGATCTACGATCTCGTCGAAGAGGTGGAGAGCGCGCTGAAGCGTCAGCTCGCTCCCGAGTACGCGGAAACCCGAATCGGGATGATCGAGGTCCGTGACCTGTTCAAGATCCCCAACGGGGTCGTCGCCGGCTGCTACGTCGTCGATGGTCGGGTGACCCGACGGGCTCAGATCCGCGTGCTGCGGGACGGGGAGGAAGCTCATGTCGGCGAGATCGCGTCGTTGCGCCGGTTCGACGACGACGTGCGCGAGGTCCAGGCCGGCCGGGAATGCGGACTGCGGATCAAGGGGTTCGACGACGTCCAGATCGGCGATCGCCTCGAGGTGTTCGAGATCGAAGAGGTCGTCCATTAGCGGCGATGAACGTGGGCCTGGTCACCCTGACCTTCCGTCTGTACGCGGTCGGCTCGATCAAGCGGAAGCGATCGATCGTGAAGCGTCTCCTCGCCGAGGTGCACCGGCACGGTCCGGCGTTTGCCGCGTGTGAAGCATCCGATCAGGACGATCTTCGTCGATTGACGCTGTGTGTTGCGCATCTGTCCAACGACCCGCGATACAGTGAGTCGGTGCTGGCGAGGCTCCAGGCCGAGATCGGACGAGGGGACGGCTACGAGATGGATACGTCACACATCGAGATTCGATGACCGGTCGACGGCGGCTGCAGCGGCTGCGCCAGGAGATCCAGCGCGAGCTGGCGGCGATCGTCGAGTTCGACAGCCGCGACCCGGTCGTCCGTGATGCCTTTCCCACCGTGATGGAAGTGCAGCTGTCGACCGACGCACGGTACGCCAAGGTGTACGTGGCCGCGGGGGCCGACGTCGAGCCCGAAGCATTTCGCAACGCCCTCGACCGGGATCGAGGGTTCTACCGCAGCGAGTTGGCCGAGCGCTTGGACTTGCGGTACACCCCCGAGCTCCAGTTCGTCATCGATCGGGCGGTCGAGCGATCGCTGCGCCTCGGCGAGCTGCTCCGTCAAGACGATGACGATCTGGCCGCAGATTAGGGCTTCCCTGCTGCTCCCGCTGCGATGCCCGGCCCTGGTCGCCGTCGGCGTGGCGTACTCCGGCCTCCTGTACGCGGCCAGTCTTCACGCCAGCCTGCTGGACGTCCGGAACCCGCTGTGGGTGATCAGTGTCGGAGGGCTGCTGCTCTTATCCCCTGTCTTCCACGGCTTGCTGCTACCGGTGACGGCGAGGGCGTTGCACGGCGACCGCGCGGCCTGGGGAGCGGCGGCACGTGCGGTGCTCGAGCGATACCCGGCGCTGTTTCTTGGCCAGATCCTTGTCGGAGCGGCGGTGGTCGCCGGCGGGATGCTGTTGCTCGTTCCGGGGATCTACGCGGGAATGCGGTTCATTCACTACAAGCAAGCGATCGTGATCGACGGCCGTACCGCCGGGGCGGCGCTGAAAGAGAGCGTCGGAAGAACGCGAGCCTGGCGCCCTACGGTAGAGCTGTTCGTCGGTCTCGCGGCACTCTACGGCGCCGCCATCGGACTGGATGCCCTGCTGGTCTTCCATGCGCCGGCCGTCGTCGTTCACGTCGGGGCGGTGGCTGGAACCGGCTGGCTGCTTGTCTGGATGAATGCCCTCGTCACATCGGTGTACCTGGCAGGACGCGGATCGCCGTCGGAACCCCTCGACGCTGCGGATCGACGGTGATGCTCTTCGCCGCGGAATCCGCGGCAGCCTCGTTCTTGACCACCGTGAGCCTCGCGGTGAAGAGCTGCGACTCCCTCGGCACGTTGGTGCAAACGTGCCTGTGGGTCGGCACCGGCTGCCAGGCGGTCTGCCCATCGCCGAGGTCCCCAGCTACTGATCGCTCGTGGCTTCGGCGTCCGATGATGCCGAGGCGTCGAAGTCGACGGACAGCGGGCTGTCTCCCGGGGTTGGCGTTGCGGTGAAGTGGGCCACCGGGGGAAGTTGCCGAACAACAGGGAAGCGGTCGTGACCACAGGGCCCCGTGGGCGATCGTCGTCCGCTAGCAGCATGTGTCTTCTCCTTGGGTCTCCTCCCCTTGGCTTGGCCCTGGCCATGCTCAGCGAGCACGATCATCGTGGTGGAGGACCGATCGGGGAGGAACCTCTGCCGGTTGCGGTGGGGTCAGCGGAGCCGGTATAGTCGAGCGCGTCATGGCAGAGTACGACCGAATTGACGTTGCAGCGGTACTTTCCGCGCACCCGTTCGTCGCCGAGATCCTCTCCCGGCTGCGCGACGCCGGGCATGAAGCGGTGCTGATCGGGGGGGTTGTACGCGACGGTCTCCAGGCGCAGATGGGGCGGGACGTCGTTTACCCGCCCGACGACATCGACATCGCCACCTCGGCGCTTCCCGTCGAGATCCGCGCGCTGTTCCCCGATCGGCAGATCCTCGGCCTCGGGGAGCAGTTCGGCGTGCTGATGATCGTCGCTCCCGGTGGCCGATCGTACGAGGTTGCGACGTACCGGGTGGAGGGGGAGTACGACGGACGTTGGCCGGGGCACGTCGAGCTGGTGCGCGACCTCGCCAGTGACGTGCGGCGTCGCGATCTGACGATCAACGGGCTGGCTGCAACCGAGGATGGTACGGTGATTGACCGCGTCGGCGGGGTGGCGGACCTGCAGGCGTCGCGGATCCGGGCGATTGGGGATCCCGCCGCGCGGTTCGAGGAGGACGGACTGCGGATGCTGCGCGCGGTCCGGTTCGCCTGCCAGATCGACGGCGCCATCGAAGCAGCGACGGCGAAGGCGATCCGGGAGGCGGCATCGCGCATTGAGAGTATCTCCAGCGAACGCATCGGCGAGGAGCTGCTGCGGATCCTCGCCACCCCGCGTGCGGCGCACGGACTGGCGTGGATGGATCGGCTCGGACTGCTGGCGTGGATCCTTCCCGAGCTGGAGGCGTGCAAGGAGGTCCCGCAACCGGAAGCGTACCATCCGGAAGGAGACGTCTTCGTCCACACGCTGGCGGCGGTCGAGCAGGCGGACGGCTTCGTGATGGATCCGATCGTGAAGCTGGCGGTCGTTCTCCACGACATCGGAAAGCCGGACGCGTTGGCGAGAAGCTGCGGAGAGAACATGGGCGGCCACTGCGCGATCGGCGCCCGCAAGGCGAAGCAGGTGGCGCGGAGGTTGCGATGCAGTCGCCACGATGTCCACCGCGTGCAGTACCTGGTTCGCCATCACATGCGGATCGCCGACTTTCCCGATATGGGAAGGGGGAAGCAGGTTCGCTTCGTTAGCGAGGGTGAGGCGGTGGGTCGGACACCACGGCAGCGGTTCCCGTTGTTCTTCCAGCTGTTGCAGCTGCTGGTCGCCGATTGCGAGGCCAGTGCCCATCGTGCGTCGGGGTGGGCGCCGATCCTGTACGAGACGTTGGACGTCATCGAGCACATCGACCGAGTCTGTGGACTGCGGCGTGCGCACGAAGTCATCGACGGGCACGCGCTGATGGCATTAGGTGTCGAGCCGGGTCCTCGACTGGGACGTATCCTTGGCGTGCTGCACGATCGGATCCTCGCTGGCCAGATTGGCTCGTCGGAGGAGGCGGTTGCCGAGGCCCGGAGGATGCTCGAACGGAACGATGTCGAGACGTAGGAGAGCCTCCGACGGGACACCCGCCCTGGCGCCGGCCGCACCGTCGCGCTAGCCTGACCCCATCGGCAAATGCGGGGAGGGGGCGCATGGGTACGACGTTGGACATCAGCCGCGATCTTAATCTCGATCTCGAGGAGATCATCGGTCAGTGCGTGGCCATCCTGGGGATTCGCGGCTCCGGGAAGTCGAACACGGCTGGGGTCATCTTCGAGGAGCTACTCCGCCACCGCTATCCGATGTCAATCGTCGACATCGAAGGGGAGTACTTCGGGCTCAAGGAGAAGTACGAGGTGCTTGTGGTCGGTACCGGCGATGGCGTCGAGATCGAGATCGACGCCGACTGTGCCGCCGAGATCGCGCAGGTCAGCATGGAGAAAAACGTCCCGGTGGTGCTCGATCTGAGCGGGTTCCTGTCCGACGAGCGAACCGAGCTGCTCAAGGCATACCTATCGAGCCTGTGGAACCTCGCGGGAACGTTGCGGCGTCCGTACATCATCGGCATCGAGGAGGCACACGAGTTCATTCCGCAAGGGGTCAAGCACGATCTCAAGGAGTTGATCGCTCGCATCGCGTTGCGGGGACGCAAGCGGGGATTGGGCGGGATCATCGTGTCCCAGCGAAGCGCCAAGGTGGACAAGGACGTCCTCAGCCAGGCGGGAATGCTGTTCCTGCACCGGGTCGTCCACGAGGTGGATATGCGCGTCTACAGCGAGCTGCTTCCGTGGCGCAAGAGCGAGGCCAAGGAGATCGTCAACGCACTGGACACCGGAGACTGCATCTACGTCAACGGTGATCGTATCCTCCCGATCTACGTGCGCGAGCGGGAGACGTTCCACGCCGGCTTCACGCCGTCGCTAGAATCCGTCAAGTCGCCCGAGCTCAAACAGGTGAGCGAGTCGATCATCGAGGCGATCGAGAAAGCCCGCAGCGGCAAACGGCGGAAGAGCGCCGAGGAGCAGCTGCAGGCGCGGATTGCGGAACTCGAGGGGAGCTTGGCCGCCAAGGACGAACGGATTGCCGAGTTGGAAGAGGTCGCGCGCACGTTGGGCTACATCAAGCTGGAACTCCCGTCGGGCGTCATGCCGGTGACGGGAGCGGAGGAGGGCAGCCGAGCGGGGACGCCTCGGTACGGGTCGTATCGCCCGGTGATCGTTCGGCAGGAAGCCGATGACGATCCTCCACCGGACGCGCCGTGCGCCGATGCGGGGCCGGATGCAACGACGGCGCTACGTGACGACGGGCATGCACTTCCCGCCGCGGTGCTGCGCCACGTCGACCGGGTGGTGGCGCGAATCGGCCGTGGCGAACTCGCCCACCGGCGGCTGCTCGGTTTCCTTGTCGCTCATCCCCCCGGGAGCTACTCCGTCGAGCAGATCGGGGCGTGGACGAGCTGTGCTCCGGAGATGATCGAGGAAAGCCCACCCCGTGAGCTGCTGGATGTCGGCCTGGTGCGGCGGGAGCGAAGAAGCGACGGAGTGCACTATCGGGGCGCTTTACGCGCCTTCGTGAACGCCGAGTTCGCCGTGTACCAGCCGGACATCGGCGCCGACGGATTGCATCGGGTAACCCAGGAACTGCGTCGACGGCTCGCCGGGCTCGGTGAGCCCGTATCCTAGACAAGTTCGGCGTTTTCGGATCTTCTTCCATTGACCGCTTTCTGCGTTTCTGCTATAATCTCGTTGGAGGGAGGCGACGGTGAAGATCAAAATCGCGGGGCGGCATATCGACGCAAGCGGAGCACTTCAGCAGTATGTCGTGGAGAAGACCGAGGCGCTCGAGCGCTACTTCGATCGCATCATCAGCGTCGACGTCGTCCTCTCGGTCGAGAAGGAACGACAGATCGCCGACTTCCAAGCGCACTTGACGAATCGGAAGCAGATCCACGCGCGGGAGGAGTCCAACGACATGTACGGGTCGATCGACAAGGCGATCGACCGACTCCGGCGACAGATGGTCAAGTTCAAGGATCAGTTGCACGAGTTCAGGGAACGGGGCGGGGCGCCGGCGCCGGAAGCGCCTGAGGTGCAGGAGGACGAAGCGGAACCACCGCAGATCATCCGTACCGAGGCGTACTTCCGAAAGCCGATGTCTCCGGATGAGGCGGCGCTGCAACTCGATGCGATCGAAAAGGAGTTTCTGGTCTTCGTCGATGCGGAGACCGACCAAGTGGCGATCATCTACCATCGTCGGGACGGCAATTACGGACTGATCGAACCTCGAAGGTAACGAGCACCAGGGGCGGGGTACGGGCGTGGCGAAAGTTCTATCGTTGTTCTCGGGGAGTCTGGCCAGCCGGGTTGCCACTCGGATGGTCGCACGGCATCCGCAGGTGGACGGAGTGGTGCTGTTGTACTTCCGGTCTCCATTTTCCCGCGAGGACGAGGGATTCCGCCAATTGGTGCGCTCGGAATGGCCCAACGCTGTGTTTCGCACGCAATCGATCAAGAAAGAATACCGCCGCCTCGTCGAGATCACCGAATCGGGTGAGTTCTCGCTGTCGCAGAGCTGCTACAACTGCCGCTCGCTGCTGTTCGCCAAGGCCGTGCGCTACATGGAGAGGATCGGCGCGGAGTACCTGGTGTCGGGTGAGGTGCCCGGCAGTTCGGAGTTGACGGCACGGCAGGTTCGCGGGATTGCCGAACGACTGGGAGTGGCCGATCGGATTCTTCGGCCGCTGTGCGTCGATGGAAGCCAATCCCGCAGTGACGGACTCGAGCAGTGGCTCGACCGCGACGGATGCCGACGCCGAAGCGGCCGGGCGGTGGTGGAGAAGCTGGCGCGAGGGGTCGGGCTGGACGGGGACGATGCGATGGCGTCGTGTCGTCGCTGCAAGTTGACAACGCCGGGATTCGGCGACCGGGTGGCAAGCCTGTTCGGCGAGCCGGGGTTCACCTTGAACGCTCTGCGGCTCCTCGACTTCCCGCTGTACTACAAGGTGCATCCGGACGCAAAGATCGTGCTGGCACACAACGAGATGGAGAAGCGGGAGCTGCAGAACCTGTTTCTTCCGCAGGATCTGCGTGTCTACCCGGCGACCCCGCACGGTCCGATGACGCTGGTTCGGGCCGCCTGGGACCGCATGAGGCGACCGGAACAGGATGCTGTGATCGACCTGGCGGCAAGGATCACCGCGACGCACGCGGAAGGCCGGGGGACGGGCACGATTCCCGTGTACTACCGCCTGGAAAGCGCCGATGAGACGTTGCTGGTGAACGCCGTGCCGTTCGAGACGCCCGCGGAGATCGGGCGGCTGGAGACGGTCGAGATGATCCCCCTGGCGGCGGAAGCCGTGCTGCTCAGTTGACATCGGATCGGGTGCAGCTATACTCAGCGTCGGCAGCCTTTGATGGGCGGGAGCGGCTGCCCATGGAGACCGACGACGTCAAGGGAGACCCCGAGAAGGGAAGAGGGGTTCTCTATGTCTTTTATCCTTGGGAGCGGAATCCCGCTCGATGTGCCGCGTGCGGCGGTGTCCGGACCGCCGTGGGTTGAGACGGAAGATCAGGGAGTGCGAACGACGAACCGACGGCAGCGACAGCGAATGCTGCGTCCATGGGCGAGCGGCGCTCGCCCCGCGTTGACCTCTCGTGGCGCCGGGAGCTCGGGGTACGGTCGAACCTCGGACGCCGGCGAATCAGATGTGCGAATCGAATGAGGTGAGATGAGTGATCTCGGGCGATGACATCAAGCGCGTGAAGCTGCAGCTTGCTCCTCCATCCGTAATCCTGAACTGGTCTCACGGCGAAATCACCGAGTCGGAGACGATCAACTACCGGACCCATCGTGCCGAACGCGGTGGGCTGTACGCCGAGGAGATTTTCGGTCCCGCCAACGACTACGAGTGCGCCTGCGGCAAGTACAAAGGGAAGAAGTACGAAGGAATCACGTGCGAGAAGTGCCACGTCCTGGTGACCGACTCCTCCGTGCGACGCGTCAACATGGGGCATATCCAGCTGGCCAGTCCGGTGGTGCACTTCTGGTTCCTCAAAGGGGTCTCGAGCCTGCTCAGCAGGCTGCTGGGGATGAAGAAGCGGGAGCTCCAGAGGATTGCGTACTACGAGACCGAACCGATCGAGCAAGCGCTGTTCATCGTCACCTCGTCGGATTGCAAGGAGGTCCGTCCCCGGGAGACGCTGCACACCTCCGAAGTCAACGTGCTTTCGAACGAGTTTCCGTTCGAGGTGGAGCCCGCGTTCTACATCGAGGATGCACCGCGTGTGCTCGCCGAGGAAGCAGGCCGTGTCACGATCGAGGATCGGCAGCTCACGAATGGCGAGAAGGTCGTCTCGGTGGTGATCGGGTCGGTCGAGTATCCGCTGGTCGGTGACATCGATCTGTTGGTGGAGGACGGTGACGAGGTCGAGGAGGGGACGGTCATTGCCGAGCGCCCCGTCGACGAACTCTGCTCGAAGACGGCCTTCGAGATGTTGGTCGACCGCTACGGCGGATCGGTCGAGGGTGTGGTGTTGGATCAGGAGATCCTCGACAGTCTTGTGTTCCTCGTGACCCGGATCCGCGATTCGCGGGTCCCGCTCGAGGTGGGCGATCGGCTCACGTTCCTGGAGATGCGGGCCTACGAGCGGATCCACCCGGAGGGGTTCATCGCCCAGACCGGAGCGGCGGGGATCAAGGGGCTTCTGGAGGGGGTGGACCTCGATGAGCTGCACCGCACGCTGATGGAGCAGCTCCATCGCGAAACCGCGGCGGGCAATCAGCGTCGGCTGATCCGCCGACTGGAGATCGTGGACCAGCTGCGCGCTTCCGGGAACAACCCTCAGGACATGATCCTCGACGTCATCCCGGTGCTGCCCCCCGACTTGCGTCCGATGATCCAACTGGAGGGGGGCAAGTTCGCCACCACCGACCTCAACGATCTGTATCGGCGGATCATCAACCGCAACAACCGGTTGAAGAAGCTGATCGACATGGGGGCGCCCGAGGTGATCCTGCGCAACGAGCGGCGGATGCTGCAGGAAGCCGTAGATGCCCTGATCCACAACGAGAAGAAGGAAAGCCCGATCCGCGGCCGTGACAATCGACCGCTGAAATCGCTTTCGGAGCGGATCCACGGCAAGCATGGCCGGCTGCGGAGGAACCTGCTCGGCCGACGGGTCGACTACTCCGGTCGGGCGGTGATCGTCGTCGATCCGACGCTGAAGCTGGCGCAGTGCGGAATCCCCAAGAAGATGGCGCTCGAGTTGTTCAAACCGTTCATTCTCCACCATCTCGAGACCACGACGTTTTCGGACTTCGACGAGATCAAGAACCGCGCGATGATGGGCGAGATGCCCGAGGTTTGGGATATCCTCGATCGGCTGATCAAGGATCATCCGGTGCTGCTGAACCGGGCCCCGACGCTCCACCGACTGTCGATGCAGGCGTTCGAGCCGGTGCTCGTCGACGGTGAAGCGATCCACATCCATCCGTTCGTCTGTCCGCCGTACAACGCGGACTTCGACGGGGACCAGATGGCGGTCCACCTGCCGCTGTCCGACGAGGCCATCGCCGAGGCCCGCGGGCTGATGGCGGCGCCGCGCAACGTTCTGTCTCCCGCCAACGGTGAGCCGCTCAGTCTGCCGACCCAGGATCCGGTGTATGCCTACTACTACCTGACGATCTTGGTCGAGGAGGGCAAGGGCGCCGGCAAGGCGTTCCGGGACATCGACGAAGCGCGGCGGGCGTGTGAGGAAGGGGTTATCGGCCTCCACAGTCCGGTGCACATTCGCATCGATGGACGGCGAATCCACACCACGCTCGGACGGGCGGAGCTCAATCTGCTCCTTCCCGAGGAGATCCGCGATTACGACCTGCTCATGGACCGCCGACAGATCAAGCGCGTGGTGATGGAGTGTTACCACCGGTATGGCTGGGAGAAGGCGGCGGAGGTGCTCGACCTCCTGAAGGATCTCGGCTTCCGCTACGCGACACGAGCCGGGCTGACGATCTCCCTTCCCGATTGTCTCATCCCGTCCGAGAAGGAGGAGATCGTTCGCCAGTCCCAGGCGGCGGTGCTGCGGATCGAGACGATGTACCGGATGGGCTTGTCGACCGAGGAGGAACGCCGAAGTGCGGTGATCCGTATCTGGCGGCGGACCGTCGACGACGTCGAGGACGCGACGATGGAGAACCTGCGTCGACACCGATTCAACTCGGTCTACGGCATTGTCACCTCGGGGGCGCGCGGAGGGCCGGACCAGGTGAAGCAGCTGTGCGGGATGCGCGGCCCGATGGCGGGCCCGTCGGGCGAGATCATCGAGCGGCCGGTCATCTCCAATTTCCGCGAGGGCTTGGACATGATGGAGTACTTCATCTCCACCCACGGTGGCCGCAAGGGAGCCGCCGACACGGCGCTGAAGACGGCCGACTCGGGCTACCTCACACGCCGGCTCGTCGACGCGTCATCGGACACGGTCATCCTGGAGCTCGATTGCGGCACCACGCAGGGCATCGACATCGATCCCCTGCGGTTCAGCCGCACGGAGATCATGGAACCGATCGAAGAGAGGATTTACGGGCGGGTTACGGCACAGCCGGTCGTCGATCCGAGCACCGGTGAGATCCTTCTGGAAGCGAACCAATGGATCGGCCAGGAGGTCGCGTCGCACGTGGGGCGGCTCGAGGCGGAGCTGCCGTTGGGGAGTCCGGCCCAGCGGGAGCGGGTGATCGGTACCAAGACGGTGGACGAGGTCAAGGACGACCAAGCCGGTCGGGTGGTCATGCGGGCCGATGAGCTGATCACGCCGCGGCTGATCGAGGCGGCCCAGGCGGCGGGAATCAAGACGATCAGGGTGCGGCCGCGGGTCGTCATCCGGTCGGCGATGACCTGCGAAACCGCCAACGGGCTCTGCCAGCTCTGCTACGGCTACGACATGAGCGACCACCGCCCCGTGCAGATGGGCACCGCGGTTGGCGTGATTGCTGCGCAGTCGGTCGGCGAGCCGGGAACGCAGCTGACGATGCGGACGTTCCATACCGGAGGGGTCGCCGGTGAGGACATCACCCAGGGGCTCCCACGGGCCGAGGAGCTGTTCGAGGCCCGCAAGACGATCAAGAGCGGCGAGGCGGGGCTGTCGCCGCTTGACGGCTACGTGACCGACGTGTCAACGAGCGCCAGCGGGGAGGACCTGGTCGAGGTCACGGGAGATCTGCGCACGGCGCGCATCCCGGCGGAGCTGCTGAGGGTGGAGGAAGGCGACGAGGTCGGCGCCGACGAGTTGATCGATGCGAGGAGTCCGTGCACCGGGGAGGCGTTCCTTGTCGACCTGCCGAAGGGGGGACGGGAGCTTCTGATCATCGACACCGACAGAGGCGATCGATCGTATCCGCTGCCTCCGATGGCGCGTCCGAAGGTCGAGTCCGGAGATCGGATCTCCGACGGGGATCCGTTGACCGAGCGGTTCAACGTGGAAGGGGTCGTCGCCGAGCGGCGCGGGACGATCGAGCTCTCCGAGGAGAAGGATCGCGTGTTCCATTTGGTCGACGAGCATGGCGACATCGTGGAGTACGAGATCCCGTACGGAGCTCGGCTGATGGTGGAGCCGGGGACGCGGGTCCAGCAGGGGGATCAGATCACCTCACGATCGAAGCCGATCTTCATTGCGGCGGAGAGCGAGGGGGTGGCGGAGGCGCTTCCGGACAGGATCGTCGTCTACAATCCCGACGGTCAGGCGGTGAGGATTCCGTTGACCAGCGACCTCAAGCCACTCAAACGTCACGGCGACCCCGTGAAGTCGGGCGAGCAGCTCGTCGCGCTGGAGATCTCCCACGAGGGGCAGGTGCGGGTCGACGCGGTCGAGACGAAGCGGGGAATCGCGACCGTGCAGCTCCAGCCGAAGAGCATCGTGGCGATTGACAAGGCGGTGATGGTGCGTGTCGGTGACAAGGTGGAGGAAGGCGACCTGCTCACCAAAGGGGTGGTCGCTCCCCATACCCTGCTCGAAGCGGCCGGGGTGCAGAAAGCACGCCAATACCTGATGGACGAGATCCACAAGGTGTACAAGCAGCAGGGTGTCGACATCAACGACAAGCACCTCGAGGTGATCATTCGCCAGATCCTCAACAACGTGCGGATCATCGACCGCGGCGATTCGCGATTCTTGATCGGCGATCTGGTGACGCTGGAGGAGTTCCGCAAGGAGATCCGAGATCTGGTCGCGTGGAACGAGGAAGCTGAACGGACGCGCACGGAGGCGATCGGCAGCGAGTTGGCCGAGGACATCGCGGCCGGGGGGCACATCCTCGCCACCGCGGGCGAGCTGCTGTCGCGGGATGCGATCGCACGCGCCGGCCGGATGGGGATCGAGGTCGTGCGGATCCATCGGGACGACGAGATCATCGAGGTGCCGATCGCCGAGAAGCGTCTCCCTGACGGCGAGCGCGAGCTGCTGCGGATTTCCAAGGCGGCGCTGCAGACGAAGGGATGGCTGTCGGCCGCCTCGTTCCAGCGGACGACCAAGGTGCTGTCGGAGGCGGCACTGCGTGGCGAGGTCGACGAACTCAGCGGGCTCAAGCCGAGCATCATCGTCGGCAAGCGGATCCCGTCGGGCACCGGCTTCGCGTACTACGATCGGCCAACCACCGAGGAGACGGTGGAGGAAGAGATCGAGCGGCTGCTGGAGGCGGAGGGCGAGCCGATTGCCATCGGCGAGGAAAATCCAGACCAGGGCTAGGTTGAACGCCGGACGGACGGTACCTATAATCCGGCCCATACGCTAGGGAGATGAGATGCCAACAATCAATCAGCTGATTCGAAAGGGGCGAAAGCCCAAGCTCAAGAAGCGAAAGGCTCCTCAGCTTGATGCCTGTCCGCAGCGTCGTGGGGTGTGCACCCGTGTGACCACCCGAACGCCGAAGAAGCCGAATTCCGCCCTGCGAAAGGTGGCCCGCGTGCGCCTGAGCAACGGCAAGGAGGTCACCGCCTACATCGGAGGCGAGGGACACAACCTCCAGGAGCACTCGATGGTGTTGGTCCGCGGAGGGCGGGTCAAGGACCTGCCGGGCGTCCGCTACCATGTGGTACGCGGAACGCTCGATGCGGAGGGAGTCGAAGGGCGCCAGCAGGGACGTTCGAAGTATGGGGCGAAGAAGGGGAGCTAGGAGAGGTCGATGAAGATACCGGGACGGGATGTCACCCCCGATATGCGGTACAACAGCAAGCTGCTGGCGAAGCTGATGAACTACATCATGGTCGATGGGAAGAAGTCGGCTGCGGAGCGAACCGTGTATTCGGCGCTGACGCTGGTCGACGAGCGCAGCGATTCTCCGCCGCTGGAGACGTTCAACGAGGCGGTCACCAACTGCGCCCCGCGGCTGGAGGTCCGAACGCGCCGCGTCGGCGGTGCCAACTACCAGGTGCCCTACGAGGTGCCTGTGGATCGGCAGATCGCCCTGGCGTTGCGGTGGATGGTGCGGGCGGCCCGCGACCGCGGTGAGAATACGATGGCCGAGCGGCTGGCGGGGGAGATCCTCGACGCCGCCAAGAAAGAGGGCAAGGCGTACAACAAGCGCATCGACTCCCACCGCATGGCGGAGGCGAACAAGGCATTCGCCCACTACCGCTGGTAGCGCCCGTCTCGCCGCCAGGATCCGCTTCTCCCCAAGCGATGAAATGAGGATGTCATGGCCGATGCTGCGATGGTTGAGCTGGGCAGGATCCGCAACATCGGCATCATGGCGCACATCGACGCGGGAAAGACCACCGCGACGGAGCGAATCCTCTTCTACAGCGGGCAGATCCACCGCATGGGCGAGGTCCACGAGGGTGACACCGAGATGGACTGGATGGCCCAAGAGCGGGAGCGCGGGATCACGATCACGTCGGCGGCGACGACGTGCACGTGGCTGGACCACACCCTCAACCTGATCGATACCCCCGGCCACGTCGACTTCACGGCCGAGGTCGAGCGTGCGCTGCGGATCCTCGACGGCGGGATCGTCATCTTCTCCGGCGTCGAGATGGTCGAATCGCAGTCGGAAACGGTGTGGCGCCAGGCGGACCGGTACAAGGTTCCTCGGATCGCCTTCGTCAACAAACTGGACCGCGTCGAGTCCAGCTTCTCCGGCACCCTGGAAATGATTGAGGAGCGACTCGGGGCGGTCGCCGTGCCGCTGATCATGCCATGCCGCGACGAGGAGCGACGGTTGTGCGGCCTGGTCGATCTGATCGAAGAACAGCTGCTGAGCTGGGATGCCTCGTCGCTGGGTGCGGTGGTCGGCCGCAGCGAGATCCCGACGGAGCTGGTCGAAGAGGCCACCCGGATGCGAGAAACGGCGATCGAGCGGGTCGCCGAGATCGACGACCAGGTCATGGAGCTGTACCTGACGGGGGAACGTATTCCCTCCGAGCTTTTCCATCGGGCGTTGCGGAGGGGCTGCCTCGAGCAGGGGATGGTCCCCGTCCTCGGAGGATCGGCGTTTCAGAACCAGGGGATCCAGCCGCTTCTCGATGCGGTGGTGCGCTACCTTCCTGCCCCCAGCGACGTTCCTCCGATCCGCGGGGTGGAAGGAGAGGGCGTACGCCGAGCCGATCCCGATGGACCGTTTGCCGCCCTTGCGTTCAAGGTCGTCAGCGACCGGTATGCCGGCCAGCTCGTGTTCGTCCGGGTCTACTCGGGGACCGTGTCGGCCGGCGGCCACCTGTACAACGCCTCGACCGAGAAGGGGCTCCGCTTGACGAAGCTCTTTCGCATGCACGCCAACCGGCGCACGGCGCTCGAGACGATGCGAGCCGGCGACATCGTGGCGATCGTCGGATCACAACCGATCGCCACCGGCGATACGCTGTGCGATAAGGCGTCCCCGATTCTGCTGGAGAAGATCGAGTTTCCCGAGCCGGTCGTGTTCGTCGCGGTGGAACCGCGAACGGAGGCGGAGTTCGGCGAGCTGATGGACGAGCTCACCAAGCTCGCCCACGAGGATCCAACGTTTCATGTCCGGGTGGACGAAGCAACCAACCAGACGATCATCGCGGGGATGGGAGAGCTGCATCTCGAGGTGCTCGTCCGGCGGCTTCACGAGGAGTCCAATCTGACGGTCCACGTGGGGCAACCCCAGGTGGCATACCGAGAAACGCTCGTTCGGACCCTCGAGGTCGAGGAGGAGTTCGTGAAACCGGCGGGGGGGCGCGGTCAGTATGGCCATGTGAAGCTGCGTCTCGAGCCGCTGGAACGCGGCGAGGGGATCCGCTTCGCTTGCACCGCCACCGAGGAAGAGGTTCCCAAAGCGTATCGGGAGGCGGTGGAGAGCACAGTGCGTGCTACGTTGACAAACGGGCCGTTGGCCGGGTATCCTTTGGCCGATATCGGAGCCACCTTGTTCGGTGGGTCATTTCATCCGGTCGACTCGTCTGAGATCGCGTTCCGGGCTGCGACCTCCGAAGCGTTGCGCAAAGCGTATAGTGAACGGGCGTTCGAGCTTCTGGAGCCGATGATGGAAGGTGAGGTCATCACCCCCAGCGAGTACCTGGGTGAGGTGATGGAGGACCTGGCGCGCAGGCGCGGGGAAATCCGAGAACTCCTGCCGCGGGAGACGGTGCAGATCCTCAGGGTCGCGATCCCGTTGGCAGAAACGTTCGGGTATGCCACGCGGCTGCGCTCTTTGACCCAGGGGAGGGCGACGTACTCGCTGCGGGTCGTGCGTTACGACCTGGTCCCCGAGGGGTTGAAGGAACAGATCATTCGGAGTAGAGGGTACTAGCCATGGCGAGAGAGAAGATCCGCATCAAGCTGCGTGGATACGATCACGAACTGGTCGAGAGCTCGATCCACCGAATCGTCGAATCGGCGAAGGAGACGCGCGCGAAGATCTCCGGCCCGATTCCGCTTCCGACGCAACGTCGGGTGTACACCGTGCTGCGATCTCCGCACATCGACAAGCGGTCGATGGAGCACTTCGAGCGTCGGATTCACACCCGGCTTCTCGACATCAAGGAGCCGACCTCGGAGACGATCAACTCGCTCATGGACATCGAGCTGCCCACGGGCATCGACATCGAGATCAAGCTCTAGAACCGACGGGATCACGGAGGGAAGCGGACGATGGCACAAGGAATCCTGGGGCGCAAGATCGGTATGACGCAGCTGTTCGTCGACGACCGAGCGGTCGGGGCGACGGTCGTGGAGGCACAGCCGTGTACGGTCGTACAGATCAAGACGGTGACGTCCGACGGATATGACGCCGTACAACTCGGGTACGGGCAGATGAAGGAGTCGAAGACGACCAAGCCGCTCCGGGGACACTACCGGAAGGCGGAGGTCGCTCCACACCGTCATCTGTTCGAAATCCGGGTGGACGACCCGGAGTCGTACACTATCGGGGACGTGATCGGCGTCGATCTGTTCGACGAAGGCGAGAAGGTCGATGTCGCTGGCGTGTCCAAGGGGCTTGGCTTCCAGGGTGTCGTCAAGCGATGGGATTTCTCTGGCGGGCCGAAGTCGCACGGATCGCACTTCCACCGCCGGCCGGGATCGGTGGGGATGTGCGTGAAGCCGGGTCGCGTCCTCAAGGGCAAGAAGCTGCCCGGACAAACGGGAGCGCGGCGGGTGAAGATCAAGGGGCTGCAGGTCCTCCGCGTCGACCCGGAGCGCAACCTGTTGGTTCTCAAGGGTTCCACCCCGGGAGCACGTGGCACCCTGCTGGAATTGGGGAAGCGACATGGCTGAGGCGAAGCTGTTCCAGTTTGCTGCCGGAAATGACGATCCGAATCGTGAAGCGCTCGACGAGCGTCTGTTCGGCGGTCCGGTCAACGAGGATCTGCTGTACCGCGCGGTACGGATGCAGCTGGCGAATCGCCGTCAGGGAACGCATGCGACGAAGACGCGCGGTGAGGTGAGAGGCGGCGGTCGCAAGCCGTGGCGGCAGAAGGGGACCGGACGGGCTCGGGCGGGCTCCCGACGTTCCCCGTTGTGGGTCGGGGGCGGGACGATGTTCGGCCCGCGGCCGCGCTCCTATGAGACGAAGCTGACCCGGAAGATGAAGCAGGGTGCGCTGCGCTCGGCGTTGGCGGACCGCGCCCGCGAAGAGAAGGTGACGTTGATCGACCGGATCGCGTTCGAAGAGCCGAAGACCAAAGCGGCGGCGGCGTTGCTGGAGCGCTTGGGACTCTCCGGCAGCACGCTGCTGGTCGTCGGATCGGAGGAGTACGATCGACCGGTCAAGAAGTCGTTCACCAACCTGCCTCGGGTCAAGTGTATCGCTTGTGGGGGGATCAACGTCTACGATGTTCTGCGCCACGAACAGCTGTTGATGACGGTGGCCGCGGTGCAGGAGTTGGAAGCGAGGTACCGGCGATGACGAGGCGCACGCATCCCGAGGACATCGTGATCGCTCCGATCCTGACCGAGGAAACGTGGCGGCAGATGGAGAATCGGAAATACGCGTTCCGTGTGGCCCTCGGTGCCAACAAGATCGAGATCAAGAAGGCGGTGGAGGAGCTGTTCAAGGTTCACGTCGAGAAGGTATGGACGGCGAACCGAAAGGGAAAGCCGCGGCGCGAGCGGCTGAATCAGCTCCACGGACGGACCTCTCGGTGGCGAAAGGCGATCGTGCGCCTTGCCCCGGGGGACCGGATCGAAATCATGGGAGGGTAGGCGAAGATGGCCTTGAAGCGATACAAGCCGACGTCTCCGGGTCGTCGCCACGCCGAACATCCCGATTTCGGCCGGCTGTCCGACGTTGCTCCCGAGAAGAGCCTGCTGCGACCGATCCGGAAGACGGGAGGACGCAACAGCCAGGGAAGGATCACCTCCCGGTGGCGTGGTGGGGGTCACAAGCGGCGGTATCGGTTGATCGACTTCGCCCGCGACAAGGACGGGATCCCGGCGCGCGTCATCACGCGCGAATACGACCCGAACCGTTCCGCGTGGATCACGTTGCTGCACTACGCAGACGGCGAGAAGCGGTATATCGTGGCCCCGATGGAGTTGGAACTCGGGACGCGGGTCGAGGCGGGCGAGACGGCCGAGGTGCGCGTCGGTAACGCCATGCCCCTGTCGCGCATCCCCCTGGGGTCCGTGATCCACAATCTGGAGTTCTCGCCGGGAAGCGGCGGTAAGATCGCGCGATCGGCGGGAACGTCGGCCAAGCTGATCGGCAAAGAGGGTAAGCGCGCTCATATTCGTCTTCCCTCGGGCGAAGTCCGGATCTTCAGCACGGCCTGCCGGGCGACGATCGGAGAGGTGTCGAATCCGGATCACAAGAATGTCAAGCATGGAAAGGCCGGACGGGTACGACATCTGGGGCGCAAGCCCCGGGTGCGTGGCGTGGCGATGAACCCGGTCGACCATCCGCACGGTGGCGGAGAGGGTCGAGCGCACGTCGGACGCCCGCAAGTATCCCCAACCGGGAAGCTGGCCAAGGGCGGTCGAACGCGGAAGAAGCGGAAGAAGAGCAGCTCGTTGATCGTGCGCCGGGCCGGCAAGGGAAGGCGGTAAGGAGTCAGGATGCCGAGGTCGACGAAAAAGGGACCGTACGTCAAGGAGAGCCTTCAGAAGAAGGTTCAGCGCGCCAAGCGGGGAGAGCTTCCCGAGATCACGACGTGGTCGAGGGCTTCCATGATAACCCCCGAGATGGTCGGGCTGACGATCAAGGTACACAACGGCAAGGTCCACGTGCCCGTGTACATCGTGGAGAACATGGTCGGCCACAAGCTGGGCGAATTCGCGCCGACGCGGACCTTCCGCGGCCACGGCGGGATGAAGAAGAAGCGGGCACCCGGCCTGACCTAGGAGATATCAGATGGAGACACGGGCAATCTCGAGGTATGTGCGGGTTTCGCCGCGAAAGGCGCGGCAGGTCGTCGATGCGATCCGCGGCAAGAACGTGAACGAGGCGCTGCGAATCGTCGTCCTGTCCACCAAGAAGGCAGCGCGGCCGATCCGCAAGACGTTGGAGTCGGCGATCGCCAACGCCGAAAACAACTACGACGTTGACGTCGACGATCTGGTCATCGTCAGGGCGACGGTGGACATGGGTAGATCGCTGCGGCGGCTCCGACCCCGTGCGTACGGGCGGGCGGATATCATCCGCCGGCCGACGAGCCACATCACGATTGTGGTCGGCGACAGGGAGGGTGAAGCATAATGGGACAGAAGGTCCATCCTGTCGGTTTTCGCGTCGGCGTGAACCGCAAATGGGTATCGAACTGGTTCAACCCCGAGCTCGCTCCCGAGTACATCGCCGAGGATCGACGGATCCGCGAGCATGTCTACGAGCGATACCGGCGAGCGTCCGTGTCGGAGGTGAACATCGAGCGGTCGAAGGAGGACCGTGTATCGATCGTCATCCGCTCGGCGCGGCCGGGGATCATCATCGGCCGGGGTGGAAGCGAGATCGAGAAGCTACAGAGGCAGCTCGAGCGGCTAACCGGTCGGACGGTGAAGATCTCGATTCAGGAGATTGAGCGGCCCGATTTGGAGGCACGGCTGATCGCACAAGACGTCGCCATCCAGATCGAGAACCGGACCGCCCCCGCCCGGGCGATGAAGGAAGCGATGCGTCGTGTCATGGGCGCTGGCGCCGGCGGGATCAAGATCAAGGTCAGCGGGCGGCTGGGCGGCGGCGACATCGCGCGGTCGATCACGATGAAAAACGGACGGATTCCGCTACAGACGCTACGCGCCGACATCGACTACGGGTTGGTGGAAGCGCGGACGAAGTACGGGCATATCGGAGTCAAGGCGTGGGTATTCCGCGGCGAGCGGCCGCATCGAGTGCGACAGGACGAGGGTACGTGACATGGCACTTCTGTTTCCGAAGCGAACGAAGCACCGGAAGACCCATCGGGGGCGGCGAAGGGGAAAGGCGACGCGGGGCGGACGGGTCGAGTTCGGTGAGTTCGGGATCCAGTCGCTGGAGCCGGCATGGATCTCGTCGGCACAGATCGAAGCTTGCCGGACGACGATCGCTCGGACGACCCAGCGAGGCGCACGGATCTGGATCCGCGTCTTTCCCGACAAGCCGATCACCAAGCATCCTGCCGAAGCGCGCATGGGAAAAGGAAAGGGTGCGGTCGATCATTGGGTCGCCTCGGTTCGCCCGGGAACCGTTCTGTTTGAGATCTCGGGGGTCAATGACCAGCAGGCGAAGCGCATCCACAAGCTCGTCGGGCACAAGCTGCCGATCCAGACGCGGCTGAAGCGCCGGATTGTGCTGGGAGGCGAGGCATGAGAGCGGCGGAACTGCGGGAGATGACGCGTGACGAGCTGGTCCAGCACGAAGCGGAATTGAAACGAAAGCTGTTCAACCTGCGGTTTCAACGTGCCAGCGGCGAGCTCGACAACACGGCGGAGCTGAAGAAGACTCGGCGGGAGATCGCGCGGGTTCTGACGGTAATCGGGCAGAAGATGCAGGAGGCGACGCGATGAAGAAGAGCAAGATCGGGCGGGTCGTCAGCGATCGCATGGCGCAGACGATCGTCGTTCGAGCGGAGGAGCGGCGCCTGCACCCGCGGTACCGGAAGCACATCAGCAGGCACTTCAAGTTTCACGCACACGATCCGGGCGAGGAGGCGTCGGTCGGCGACCTGGTTCGGATCGAGGAGTGCCGCCCGCTCAGCCGGACGAAGCGATGGCGACTGGTCGGGATCGTCGAGAAGGCGGAGGCATAGCGATGATCCAGATGCAGACCATGGTCAAGGTGGCGGACAACTCGGGCGCGAAGTCCGTCCGCTGTATCAATGTGTTGGGTCCCTCCCACCGGCGCGCCGGGGAGATCGGGGATATCATCGTCGGCTCGGTGCGCAAGCGGCTTCCGACGAGCGACATCGAGAAGGGACAGATCGTGCGCGGAGTGATCGTCCGAACCCGGCGACCGTTTCGCCGGAAGGACGGGACCTACGTTCGTTTCGACGACAACGCCATCGTGCTGATCAACGCCCAAGGCGAGCCGATCGGAACGCGCGTCTTTGGGCCGGTGGCCCGCGAGCTGCGTGAGAAGAAGATGATGCGCATCCTGTCACTGGCACCCGAGGTCCTGTAGGAGAGAGAGCATGAGGAAGATACGCAAGGGAGATCGTGTTCAAGTGGTGGCGGGCAACGACCGCGGCCGGATCGGACGGGTGCTCGCGGTGATTCCGGAGCGTGATCGGATCATCGTGGAGAACGTGAACATGATCACCAAGCACCAGCGGGCGACCCAGAGCCTACGGCAGCCCGGGATCATCCAGCGCGAGGGGACGATTCACATCTCCAATGCGCTGCCGATCTGCCCGGAATGCGACGAACCGACCCGGGTCGGGTTCACCGAGGTCGATGGCCGGAAAATGCGACGCTGCAAGCAATGCGGGGAGATCTTCGAGTGATCATGCTACGCGAACGGTACGAGAACGAGATCGTCCCCAAGCTTGGGGACGAGCTGGAGCTGTCCAACGTGATGGAGGTTCCACGCGTCACCAAGGTGGTCGTCAACATGGGCGTAGGGGACAAGGACAACCCGAAGGTGCTGGAGGGCGCGGTCGGCAATCTGGCGAAGATGACCGGGCAGAAGCCGGTCGTCACCCGGGCGAGGAAGTCGATCTCCGATTTCAAGCTGGTCCAGGGGGATCCGATCGGTTGTCGGGTGACCCTCCGGAGACAACGTGCCTACGAGTTCCTCAATCGGCTGTTCAATGTCGTGTTGCCGGGGATCCGGGACTTCCGCGGGCTGTCGTCCGGCTCGTTCGACGGCCGGGGGAACTACACCCTCGGGTTAAGCGAGCAGATCACCTTCCCGGAGATCGAGTACAACGAGGTCGTGAAGGCACAGGGGATGGACATCACGATCGTGACGAGCGCACGCACCGATCGCGAGGGGTACGCGCTGCTCAAGGCGCTCGGTTTCCCGTTCAAGGACTAAGGAGTCAACGATGGCAAGAACAGCGCTGATCGTGAAGACGAAGAGGACGCCGAAGTACAAGGCGCGCGCCTACCATCGCTGCACCTTGTGTGGACGACCCCACGGGTACATCCGCGATTTCGGGATCTGTCGGCTGTGTTTCCGAAAGCTGGCGCATCACGGCGAGATCCCGGGCGTCAAGAAGGCAAGCTGGTAGAAGGGGACAGGATGATTCCATACCCGATTGGCGACATGCTCACCCGGATTCGCAACGCGAATCGCCGCTTCCATTCCGATGTCGCGATGCCGCATTCGAAGATCAAGGAAGCGATCGCTGGGATTCTGGAGCAGGAGGGGTACATCGAGGGATTCGACGTGATCGAGGAGACGCCTCAGCCCAAGCTGCGGATCCGGCTGAAGTACCAGGGGGACCGGATGACCGCACGACAGGCGATCAGTGAAATCCGCCTGGTGAGCAAGCCGAGCCGCCGCGTTTACGCGGGCAAAGACGAGATCCCGCGCCCGCTGGCGGGTATGGGCGTGGCGATCGTTTCGACGTCGCAGGGAATCCTGTCGGGCAAAGAGGCATCGTCGCGGGGGATCGGCGGCGAGGTCCTCTGCGAAGTCTGGTAAGGGGAACTGACGATGTCCAAGGTAGGCAAGGTACCGATTCCGATTCCCAACGGAGTGAAGGTGTCCGTCGGTCGCGGCGCCCTGACGGTCGAGGGGGAGCACGGTCGACTCGAACAGCCGTTTCGCTCCGACATGGTGGAGATCCAGGTCGGGGACGGGGAAGCGACGGTGACCCGACGTCGCGAAGGCCAGGAGTATCGTGCGTACCACGGTCTATACCGGAGTCTCCTGGCCAACATGGTTCGGGGTGTTTCGGAGCGATGGGAGAAGTCGCTGATCGTGCGCGGTCTTGGCTATCGGGCTCGGCTGCAAGGGAATACGCTGATCCTCGATCTGGGCTACTCGTCCCCGAAGGAGTACGAGCTACCCCAAGGGATCGAGGCGGAGCTTCCCAATCCCAATGAGATCATCGTGCGCGGCGTGGACAAGCAACAGGTCGGGCAGGTCGCGGCGGTTATCCGCGCGTTCCGGAAGCCCAACGTGTACGACGGCAAGGGAGTCCGGTACAAGAACGAGCAGGTCATTCAAAAGGCCGGCAAGCTCGGTGGTCCTGGGGCAGGGTAGGAGTGTGACAGGCGATGGCAAGATTCGATCGAGCCGCTGAACGGCTGAAGCGACACCGACGGATCCGCAGGAGAATCCGTGGAACGAGTGAGCGGCCTCGCCTCTGTGTGACCAAGACGCTGCGCCATCTCTACGCGCAGGTGATCGACGACGACATCGGACGGACGCTGGTGCAGGCGTCGACGCTCGATCCGGCGCTTCGAGCGGAGGCGACCGGACCGAATATCGCCGCGGCCCAGCGACTGGGCGCGCTCGTGGCGGAGCGGGCTTCGGAGAGCGGCATCGAAACGGTGGTGTTCGATCGCGGGGGGCACCCGTATCACGGCGTGGTTTCCGGTTTCGCAGAGGCGTGCCGCAAGGGAGGATTGCGGTTTTGAGAACCCACGACGAGTTTGAAAACGAGATCATCGATATCCGCCGGGTGAGCAAGGTGACCAAGGGAGGGCGCAACCTGCGGTTCCGGGTCACCATCGTGGTCGGGGACAAGGACGGTCGCGTCGGCGTCGGTGTCGGCAGCACCACCGAGATTCCGCGCGCGATTCATCAGGCGATCCGCGATGCCAAGAAACACCTGGTCCGTGTGTACCGAGAGGAGCGAACGATTCCTCACGAGGTCGTCGGTCGGTTCAAGGCCGGGCAAGTGCTGCTCAAGCCCGCCCACCCGGGAACCGGTGTGATTGCCGGAACGACCGTGGGGGCGATCTGCCGGCTGGCGGGGATCGAAGATGTGCTCACGAAGTCGATCGGCACGACGAATCCGCTGACGTTGGCCCGGGCGGCGATCTGTGGCCTGGCTCAGGTACGGAGTCGTCGGGAGATCGAGGAGCTGCGGGGCGTCGCATCAGGCGAGGAGGTGGCCCATGAGGCTCGATGAGCTGCGGCCGACGAAGGGGAGCCGGCATCGGCGGAAGCGCGTCGGACGCGGATACGGTTCCGGCCTCGGCGGTCACGAGAGCGGCCGCGGTACCAAGGGACAGAACTCCCGCAGCGGCGGGGGCGTCCGCCTCGGATTCGAGGGCGGGCAGACGCCGATCTGGATGCGCTTCCCCAAGCGGGGATTCCGCAATTTCACGCGGACCGAGTACGTGTGCGTCAACATCGACACGCTCGGCGAGCGGTTCGAGGCCGATGCAGAGATCGATCCGGGGATGTTGTCTCAGGCGGGCCTCATCAAGGGACGCGATGGGCGCGTCAAGGTGCTGGGGCGCGGCGAGCTGTCCAAGCCGCTCATCGTGCGAGCCCACCGGTTCAGTACCGAGGCGAAGCGCAAGATCGAAGCGGCAGGAGGAAAGGCCGAGGTGATGTAGCGTGTGGGAGAAGTTTGCCAGCCTATTCAGAGTCCCCGAGCTTCGGAAGAGGATCCTGTTCACGCTCGGGGCGATCATCGTCGTCCGCCTGGGGACCCACATCACGGTCCCGGGTGTGGATGTGGATGTGCTGCGCAACTTCTTTGCCCAGCAGGCGGGCGGGATCTTCGACTTCTTCAACATGTTTACCGGCGGTGCGTTGCAGCGGTTCTCGCTGTTCGCCCTTGGCGTTACCCCCTACATTAACGCGTCGATCATCTTCAGCCTGCTGACCGGGGTGATCCCGAAGCTCAAGGAGCTCCAGCAGCAGGGACGTGAGGGGCGTCGAAAGATCACCGCCTATACCCGCTACACCACCGTGGCGTTGGCGATCGTGCAGGGAGCAGCGATGACCTCGCTGATCCGGGGCGCGGTGGTCGAATCGAACCTCTGGTTCTACGTCACAACGATCGTTTCGTTGACGACCGGGACGATCTTCTTGATGTGGCTCGGCGAGCGGATCACCGAGAACGGGATCGGGAACGGCATCAGCATGATCATCATGATCAGTATTCTGTCCCGCTTCCCGGCCAATCTGCGCCAGTTGTGGACCGATATCAGCACCGGAACGGTGCACGCGGTCTGGGGGCTGGCGTTCATCGGTCTGCTGATCGCGGTGATCGCCGGGATGACGATGGTTCAACAAGGGCAACGCAAGATCCAAATCCAGTACGCGAAGCGGACGATGGGACGTCGGATCTATGGGGGGCATACGTCGCACCTTCCCATGCGGGTCAATCAAGGCGGCGTCATTCCGGTGATCTTCGCCTCGGCGCTGCTCACCCTGCCGGTCACGTTGTTCAATGCGATCCCAGGGCTCAACTGGATCGTGCCGTACATCCAGACCGGAAGTCTTGCGTACATTATCACCTATGTGCTGTTGATCTTCTTCTTCACCTACTTCTACAGCTCGCTCGTCTTTGACCCGGACGACATCGCGAAGAACATCCGCGAGGCGGGCGGGTTCATTCCCGGGGTCCGACCGGGAAAGCCGACGTCGGACTTCATCACCGGCGTCCTCAATCGAATGCTGCTGATCGGAGCCGTCTTCCTCTCGGTGGTCGCTGTTCTTCCGTTCATCCTGTCCTCGGTGAGTGGATCCCAGGCGATGTTCCTGGTCGGCGGGACATCCTTGCTGATCGTGGTCGGCGTCGGGATCGACACAATGATGCAGATCGAGGCCCATCTCGTGATGCGCCACTACGAGAGCCTGACGAAGTCCGGCCGGTTGCTGGGACGGAGGGGGTAGGCGATGCTGACCCGTGTTGCGCTGCTGGGTCCCCCGGGGGCCGGAAAGGGAACCCAGGCGAAGATCATTGCCCGAGCCACTGGGCTGGAGCATCTCTCCACTGGGGACATCCTACGTGATGAGGTGGCACGGGGGACGGCGCTTGGAGAAGCGGCGCAGGGTACGATGGAGCGTGGTGAGCTGGTGCCCGACGACCTCATCGTCGACATGATCCGGGGGCGGATCGAAGCGGCGGAGTCCGGCTTCCTGCTCGATGGATTTCCCCGCACCGTTCGGCAGGCGGAGGCGCTCGAACGGATCACGCCGTTGGAGGTCGTCATCAACATCCGTTTGGATCGGGAGGACGTCGTGCGGAGGCTGAGCGCGCGACGGGTATGCGAGGGTTGCGGGATCATCGTCAATCTGCTGTACGAGCCTCCGAAGGACCCCACAACGTGCCCCGCCTGCGGGGGACGGTTGATCCAGCGGGAGGACGACAAGCCCGAGGTCATCGAGAACCGCTACGATGTGTACGAGCGGTCTACCGCCCCACTGATCGCCTTCTACCGCGAGCGCAACCTGCTGAGCGACGTCGACGGGAGCCGACCGAGCGACGAGATCTCCGAGGAGATCCTGTCGATCCTGTCGGCATGATCCCGCTGAAGTCGCCATCGGAGGTCGCCGTGATGCGGGAAAACGGTGGCGCCTTGGCGGGGGTGCTGACGGCGTTGTGCAAGGAGGTTCGTCCGGGGCGGTCGACCGCGTACTTCGACCGGCTGGCGGAGGAACTGATTCGAGGGACAAACGCCCATCCGGCGTTCAAGGGATACCACGGGTATCCAGCGACGATCAACGCGTCGATCAACGAGGAGGTCGTCCATGGGATCCCTTCCGAGGCGCGGAAGCTGCGTGATGGAGACGTGTTCTCGATCGACATCGGGCTCGTGCGGGATGGATTCTATGTGGACATGGCGACGACGATCGCCGTTGGCGAGATCGACGGCGAAGCCCGGCGGCTGCTGCAGGTGGGCGAGCGCAGCTTGTGGGAAGGGATCGAGAGAGTTACAATCGGCAACCGGTTGTCCGACATCTCGCACGCGATCGGGTCGTTCGTCAAGGCGAAGGGATTCCACGTCGTCAAGGAGTACGTCGGGCACGGTATCGGGAGAGCGTTGCACGAGGATCCGCAGATCCCGAACTACGGACCGCCCGGAACTGGAGTGCGGTTGAAAGCGGGAATGAGCTTTGCCATCGAGCCGATGGTGAAGGTGGATGCACTTCCCACCCAGGTGCAGGCGGACGGCTGGACGGTGGTGACGGGATCCGGCGGATTGGCCGTGCATTTCGAGCATACGGTGGTGCTCACCGGTGAGGAAACGATTGTACTGACGGAAGGAGGTGACGTAGGGCGGAGTGGCGACGAATGAGAGACGCGGAAAAAAGGACGTGATCCGTCAGCGGGGCGAGGTCATCGAGAGTCTTCCCAGCTCGACGTTCCGGGTTCGGCTGGACAATGGACACGTCGTGCTTTGCCACATCTCCGGAAGGATCCGCAAGCACTACATCCGGATCTTGACCGGAGATCGCGTGATCGTAGAGTTCTCTCCCTACGATCTGTCCAAGGGACGGATCGTGTATCGGGAGAGCTGAGCGACCGCCCAGCCATCATGAAAGTGCGAAGTTCGGTCAAGAAGATGTGCGCCAAGTGCAAGGTGATCCGGCGTGAGGGGCGACTGCGGGTTCTTTGCCGGAACCCGAAGCACAAGCAGCGACAAGGGTAGAGGGAGAGCGTATGGCACGTATAGCCGGAGTCAATCTGCCGAACAACAAGCGGATCGAGGTGGCGTTGACCTACATCTACGGCATCGGCGAGACGCGGGCGGCCGAGGTCATGGAGCAGACCGGCATCTCGCCCGACGTCCGGGTGAAGGATCTGACGGAAAACGAGGTCAACGCGCTGCGACGTGAGATCGAGCAGCTCATCGTCGAGGGCGACCTCCGCCGGCGCGTGCATGGGAGCATCCAGCGGTTGAAGGACATCAATGCCTACCGAGGGATCCGCCATAAGAAGCGGCTTCCGGCTCGGGGGCAGCGGACCCGGTCGAACGCGCGGACGTGGAAAGGTCCGCGACCGGCGAAGGCCGGGAAGAAGAGGTAGAGATGGCGAAGAATACCAAGCTCGAGCGCGCTCAAGTGCATATCCACGCGACGTTCAACAACACGATCATCACCGTGACCGACACGAGTGGAAACCCGGTGACTTGGAAGAGCCCTGGGGTGGTCGGCTACAAGGGGTCCCGCAAGGGAACGCCTTATGCGGCCCAGATCGCCGCAGAGTCGCTGTCGCGTGAGATGAAGGACATGGGGATCCGTTCGGTGGCGATCGAGGTGAAAGGGACCGGTTCGGGGAGGCAGTCGGTGATTCAGACGATCAAGTCATCCGGCATCCGCGTCGAAGAGGTGAGGAACGTGACGCCGGTGTCCCACAGCAAGGGGAGAAGGTAATGGGACGAGACGCGGGACCGAAGTGTAGGAAGTGCCGTCGGGAAGGAGAGAAGCTGTTCCTCAAGGGGGATCGCTGCTATACGCGCAGCTGCGCGGTGGTGCGCAAGTCGAAGCCTCCGGGGGAGGGACCGCGCCGTCGCCGTCCCCGGCGTAGTCAGTACCAGCTGCATCTGCGCGAGAAGCAGAAGGCCCGAAGGATCTACGGACTCCGGGAGCAACAATTCCGCAACTACGTGGCTCAGGCCAAGCGGCAGAAAGGGGTCACGGGCGAAGCGCTGCTCACGCTGCTGGAGCGTCGGATGGACAACATGGTGTACCGGGCCGGATTCGCCTCGTCGAGGCAACAGGCCCGCCAGATGATCTCGCATGGTCACTTCGAGTTGAACGGACGCGCAACGGACGTCCCGTCGGTCCTCCTCCGGGAGGGCGATACGGTCGCCGTCAAGGAAGGACGGCGAGAGCGCGTCAAGGGGATCGTCGAGGCGGCGATCGATCGCGACCCCCCGGCGTGGCTGGAGCGGAACACGGACGCCATGCGGTTCCAGGTGATCTCCATGCCCAACGTAGAACAGACCGGGCAGAACATCGCGGCGAACCTCATCGTCGAGTTCTACTCCCGCTAGGAGGTGGCGATGGACGAAGTGGTCTTCCCCAAAAGCATCAAGGTCGAGGAGCTGACCGAGACCGCCGGCAAGATCGTAATCGAGCCGCTGGAGAAGGGGTTCGGGATCACGCTCGGGAACTCGTTGCGGCGGACGTTGCTGACGGCGATCCCTGGCGCGGCGGTCGTTCGCGTACGGTTCGCCGGCAAGTACCATGAATACGACACGATCGAGGGCATCAAAGAGGACGTGCTCGAGATCATCCTCAATCTGAAGAGCCTCGCCCTGCGCGTGCAGGGGGACGAGTTGCACCGGGTCACCCTGAACAAGAAGGGGGCCGGCCAGGTGACGGCCGCCGATCTTGAACTCCCCCCCGGGGTCGAGGTGATCGATCCAACGTTGCCTATCGCGACCCTCAATGCGAAGGGCGCGTTGGACCTGGAGGTGGAGATCGAGACCGGTTTCGGGTACGTGCCGGCGGAGTTCAATCGCTTGGAGGATGCCCCGCTGTCGGTCATCCCGATCGATGCCGATTTCTCACCGGTGCGTAGGGTCAACTTCACGGTCGAGGCCACGCGGGTCGGCGGGAAGACGGGCTACGAGCGGCTGGTGCTGGAAATGGCCACCCACGGCGGGATCCGTCCGGAAGAGGCCCTGTCAGAGGCGAGCCGGCTGCTGAAGCGTCATCTGTCGCTGTTCGACGATTTCGCGGAGCACCCCTACGGGATCTCCGCCGAGGAGGCCGAGGAGGCCGAGGCCGAGGAGCTGTCGATCCCGCTGGTCGACCTCGGCATCGATCAGCGCGCGTGCAACCTGCTGCATGAGGCGGATATCACGACGCTCGATCAGTTGCTTGAGCATCCACGTGAGGAGCTTCTCGACATTCACGGGTTCGGCGGCAAGACGCTGAGCAAGGTCGAGGACCGCCTGGCGGAGTTGGGCTACGCGCTGAGGAGCGAAGGGGAGGTCAAGCATGAGGCATAGGCGGACGATCGCGAAGATCGGAATGCAGAGCGCGCACCGCAAGCAGGTGCTCGCCAACCTCGCCAGCGCGCTGATCGTGAACGCGAAGGTCGACACGACGCACGCTCGCGCCCGGGCCGGACAGCGATTCGCCGAACGGTTGATCACGCTGGCGCGCCGGGGTGACCTCCACGCGCGACGCATCGCCTTCTCCAGGCTGCAGGACAAGGCCGCTGTCGACAAGCTGTTCGAGGAGCTCGGTCCGAAGTACCAGGATCGCGCCGGTGGCTACACCCGCGTCATCAAGCTCGGCCCCCGCCGCGGCGACGGCGCGGAGATGGCCCGACTGATGCTCATCGAAGGGTAGGAAGCCGCGAGGGCCGTCGGTCGCGTTGCCGTCGGCCCTCGTTGAACGCTGGCTGCCCGTTTTCTCGTTCTAGAACTACGATACTACGGTACGGGCGCTAGACGCGCTCGGAGTTTCTCCACCATGTCCGCCGTCATGGCGGCCAGGTCGTAGTCGGGCGACCATCCCCACTCCTCCCGCGCCGCTCGGTCGTCGACGGCCGACGGCCAGGAATCGGCGATCTGTTGGCGGAAGTCGGGCGCGTACTCACACTCGAATCCGGGGATATGACGGGTGATCTCGTCGGCGAGTTCAGCGGCCGAGAAGGACATCGAACCGACGTTGAAGTTTGCGTGATGGATCCATCCGGAACGATCGGCCTCCATGAGGTCGATCGTCGCTTTGATGCAGTCGGGCATGTACATCATCGGGAGCCGGGTGTCGGGGCGAACGAAACAGGTGTATCGACCGGTCTGAATCGCCTGGTAGAAGATCTCGACCGCGTAGTCCGTGGTTCCGCCTCCCGGTGGCGTCTCGCTGGAGATGATACCGGGATAGCGCAGGCCGCGAAGATCCAGGTCGAACCGCCGGACGTAGTACTCCCCGAGCAGCTCGCCAGCCACCTTGGTGACGCCGTACATCGTCGTCGGCTGCAACACCGTCTCCTGAGGGGCGCAATCGCGAGGCGTCTCGGGGCCGAACACCGCGATCGAGCTGGGAACGAACACCTGCCTCACCTGACGCGCGCGGGCGACCTCAAGGACGTTCACCAAGCCCTCGATGTTGACCCGCCAGGCGAGGGTGGGATGCTCCTCGCCGCGAGCCGAGAGAATGGCGGCCATATGGTAGATCGCGTCGATGTCGTGGTCGGCAACGGTCCGATCGACCTGCTCGCGTGAGCTTACATCGAGGGTCACGAACGGACCGCCGTCACGCAGCGCGGGCTGGGGCGCGGTTCGATGGCCTGCGGCGACGACGTTGTCGCCGCCGTGCCGCCGACGGAGCGCGTCGGTCAGCTCCGAACCGATCTGACCGACCGCGCCGGTCACCAGGATCCTGCTGGGATGAGTCACAGGGGGCTCCTTCCGATGCGTGGAGTGTTGTGTCGTGGCCGATTGTACGCGAGGTGCCTCCGCCCCCCCAGCGATCGCCCCTGGTGCATCGCCCGAACGTCGAAAGATCGATCGAGGACGATTCAATCCAGGACCGTCATTGCGACGTCCTCGCCTAGGTTCTATACTCGCTCGGACGTGATCAACGCGATCGGCATCGACATCGGGGGCACGTTCATCGACGTGGTACTGGCCGGCGACGACGTCGCGCGCCTGGTCAAGATCCCATCGACGCCGGATGCGCCAGCGCGAGGCGTGCTCCGTGGGCTTGGCAAGCTGATCGCCGTGGGGCAAGTGGATCCTGCCGCTGTGCGGACGATCGCCCACGGCTCGACCGTGGCGACGAACGCCCTCCTGGAAGGATGCTGGGGGCGAACGGCACTGGTGACCACCGCGGGATTCCGAGATGTCCTGGAGATCGGACGACAACACCGTTCCCGTCTCTACGACCTGGCGATTGAGCGCCCGCCACCGATCGTACCGCGGGATCGGCGGTTCGAAATCGCCGAACGGATCGATGCCGAGGGACGGGTGATTCGCCCGCTCGATCCGGTCGATCTCGATGACCTGGTCGAACAGCTGGGGGCGGCACAGCTGGAGGCGGTCGCGGTGACGTTGCTGTTTTCCTATGTGGCCCCGGAGCATGAACGTATCGTCGGTCGGCGCGTCGAAGAGGCGCTCGGTGTGCCGGTGACGCTATCGTGCGATGTCCTGCCGGAGTTTCGCGAGTACGAGCGCACGTCGACGACCGTCGTGTGCGCAGCGCTCCGACCGGTGATTGGGGCGTACTTGGCGGCGCTGGAGCACGGGGCGGAGGATGCCGGGCTCCCGTCGACCTGGAGGATCATGCAATCGAGCGGCACGGTGACCGAGCGCCCCCGCGCCGAGGAGCAACCGGTGCGGATCCTCCTCTCCGGTCCGGCGGCTGGGGTCCAGGGAGCGAGAGCGATCGGCGAGCTCGTGGGAGAGAACGATCTGATCACCATGGACATGGGGGGCACGAGCTGCGACGTGTCGCTGATCGATGACGGTGCGTTGACGTGGTCCGGCGCTGGAGAGGTGGGCGGCTATCCTACGGCGCAGCGAATGATCGCGATCCACACGATCGGTGCCGGTGGCGGCAGCCTCGCGTGGATCGACAGCGGTGGTGCGTTGCGCGTCGGCCCACGGAGCGCCGGCGCCGCACCCGGTCCGGCGTGCTACGGGCGCGGCGGGACCCAACCCACGGTCACCGACGCCCATGTGGTGCTGAACCATCTTCTCCCCGATCTGCCGCTCGGTGGGCTGGCAGTGCTCAACGTCGAGGCGGCGAGGGCGGCGATCGCGTTGGTCGGCACGCCGCTGGGTCTGTCGGTCGAAGAGGCGGCCGAGGGCATCCTGGAGATCGCCGACGCGGCGATGGAGCGAGCGATCCGAGTGATCTCGATCGAGCGGGGACACGATCCCCGGGACTATGCGTTGCTTGCGTTTGGAGGCGCGGGTCCCCTGCATGCGGTATCGATCGCCCGGCGTCTGTCGATCCCGAGGGTGATCGTCCCGGGGACCGCCGGGGTGCTGTCGGCACTCGGGTTGTTGACCTCCGAGATCGGCACCGACCACAGCCGCAGCCTTGTGCGCCGGCTTTCCGAGGTCACCGCCGGGGAGCTGTCGGCGATCGTCGCCGACCTATGTCGGCAGGGACGGGCGGTACTGGAGGGGCAGGCGGTCGCTGCGAAGCAGCTGCGGCATCGGGTGTCCGCCGACTTGCGCTACGTTGGTCAGTCGCATGAGCTGGAGGTGGCGCTGCCAACGCCCGCCGCCGCCGCGTTCGCCGCTCTGGCCGAGGCGTTTCACGCCGAGCACGAAGGTCGGTTCGGTCACGCCGATCGGGAGGAGGAGATCGAGTTGGTCACGGTGCGGGTTCGCACGGCGGGACCGCCGTCGGTCGGTCGGATGCCCCCGTTCGCCGAGGAGCTGCGGGTCGCAGCGCGGACCGTCGAGGCGGGGTTTCCGGGGATCGGGCGGGTGCCCACGTCGGTGATCGCTCGGGAGGCGATCGAGGAAGGAAGGACGTTCGAAGGTCCGGCGATCGTGATCGGTAGCGACGCGACCCTCCTCATCCCGCCGGGGGCGAGCGGGCGCGGCGCTCACGCGGGGACGATCGTGGTGGAGACGGGATGATCCCCGGTCAGGATTCGATGGACCCGATCTTCCTCGAAGTGCTGCGCCACGCCCTCACGGCGGTGGCCGAAGAGATGAACGCCAACCTGATCCGCTCGGCGTTCAGCCCGAACATCAAGGAACGCCGGGATTGCTCGAGCGCGCTGTTCGACGCCGAGGGCCAGATGGTGGCGCAGGCCGAATCGATCCCGGTTCACCTGGGTGCGATGCCCAGTTCGGTGGCGGCGGCGGTCGCTGCGGTGCGTGAGATGACGCCCGGCGACATCGTCGTTCTCAACGACCCGTACGCAGGTGGCGCCCATCTTCCCGACGTCACGTTTGTGGCTCCGGTGTTTCACGGAAGCGAGATCGTCGCCTTCGTGGCCAATCGCGCGCACCACGCAGATGTCGGGGGGAAGGAGCCGGGAAGCCTGTCGGGGGATGCGGTGGAGATCTACCAAGAGGGGCTTCGGATCCCGCCGGTCAGGCTGTGGCGGGGCGGGAAACTCGACAGAGATCTGCTCGATGTGATCCTTCTCAACGTGCGAACCCCGCGAGAACGATGGGGGGACCTCCGGGCCCAGCGGGCGGCGTGCCGAACGGGGATCGAGCGAGTGGAAGAGCTGCTCGCGCGGTTCGGTAGGGGCCGGGTCCGCGACGGCATGTCCGCCATGCTCGACTACGCGGAACGGCGGATGCGGGCCGAGATCGCCCGGATGCCGGATGGGACGGCCGGGTTTGCCGATGAGCTAGATGGCGATGGGGTATGCGACGAGCCGATACCGATTCGGGTCGAGGTCCGTATCGACGGCGACGGGATGGTGTTCGATTTCGCCGGATGCTCACCCCAGGTCCGCGGTCCGGTGAACGCCGTGATGGCGGTCACCGCGTCGGCGACCTACTACGCGGTTCGCGCACTGACCGATCCCGAGATCCCTCCGAACGCCGGCTGCTATCGACCGATCGCGATCGTCGCCCCGACGGGCTCGGTGGTCAACGCCGTTCCTCCCGCACCTGTGGTCGGCGGGAATCTCGAGACGTCGCAGCGAATCGTCGACGTCATTCTGGGAGCGATCGGTCAGCTGATGCCGCAACGGGCGATCGCTGCTTGCCAGGGCACGATGAACAACGTGGCGATCGGGGGGATCGATTCTCGCACTGGGGAGCCGTACTCGCTGTATGAGACGATCGGGGGAGGTTTTGGCGCCCGTCGCGATGGTGATGGGGTGGACGGAATCCACTCCCACATGACCAACACGTTGAACACGCCGGTCGAGGCCCTCGAGATCGCCTACCCCCTGCGGGTCGAGCGCTATGAGCTGCGACCGAACAGCGGCGGGTGCGGCAAACACCGCGGTGGGCTTGGCATCCGGCGCGACCTGCGCCTACTGTCGGAAACGGCGCGGATCTCGCTGCTCACCGACCGCCGACGAAGCCGTCCCTACGGAATCGCCGGCGGAGAACCGGGCCGGTCGGGCGAGAACCTGCTCCTCCGTGGAGAGGAGGAGATCGACCTTCCCGCGAAAGGCTCGGTGACCGTGGTCCGGGGCGAGGTGATCAGCCTGCGCACGCCGGGCGGTGGTGGCTACGGCCCGAAGGACGAGCGCGATCCGGCCGCCGCGGCCGCGGACCGCCACCAGGGACGATTTGGCACCGCGCCTCCCCTCCGATAGGCTATCCTTGTGCGTACCGCGTCGGTAGCCCGGCGCCGGTAACGATGGTTTTCGTGGCCGCGCGAAGCTCTGAAGACGACGAGCGCAGCGGCGGCCTCCGACCCGAACATGAGCCGAAGGATGGGCCGAGAGGCGTGAAGCCGTATCGGCCTCCGGTGGCCGCGACCTGCGGCCTGTGCCAAGGGAGGTGACGCTTGACCGACCATCGCCGCTGGAAGATCGACGTGCAAGGCGGGATCGAACGTCTATGGCGGGAAGCGCCGATGATCCGTTCGCTGCTCGAGGAGAGCCAGACGGTAGAGGAGGGGCGGCACCGCCTTCTCGACTACCTCGTCGAACTGGAGGAGGCACTGCGGGCAGGGGGATTCAATCTGGGGAGGATCGAGCGCGCCGTCGCCCTCGACGCCGTCGCCTCCTTCAAGGGGATCGTGTCGCCTGAGAACGAGGCAATCGCCGGTGTGAGCACGGTGCGGGAGCTGTGGCGACGGGCCCGCGGGCGGGATGGCGAGGAGGTCACGGTGGGGTTCGTCGACGAACTGCACCACCTCTTCCGCGCGATCCACGGCCGATCGGGGCTGGTGGCGGGGTGGTCCGGACAGGAGGTGCCCGACGAGGGCACCGAGATGGACGAGCTGTTCCCTCGGGTGGGCCGCCGGGCAGCGACCGAGCGCTCCCGGAGACTGGACGGGTTGGCTGATGCGATGTGGCGACGCGTCGCAGCGTTCCCCTGTGGGCTGGACCGGGAGGTGGTGCGACGGCGAACGGCGAACCGAAGAAGGATCCTCGACGTGATGGGTGCCGTGGACAGCGATTGGGAGGATCCCTCGTGGCAGGCGGAGAACGTGCTGAAAGGGGAGCGGGGTGCGCGACGGCTCGCCGAGCTGGTGCCGCTTCGCTCCGAGGAGCTCGCCGCTGTGGGACTCGCGGTTCAATACGGGATTCCGTGGGGCATCACGCCGTACTACCTATCGCTGTTCGATGTTCGATCCTCCGACCGGGCAGAAGACGGGCAGGTCCGTGCTCAGGTGATCCCCTCCGTGCACACGGTGCGCAGGATGGTCGAGCATCGGGGCGATCGGAGGCGAGCGTTCGACTTCATGCGGGAGCGCGATACCTCGCCGGCCGATCGGATCACCCGTCGGTATCCCGCTGTCGCGGTGCTCAAGCTGTGCGACACCTGCCCGCAGATCTGCACCTATTGCCAGCGGAATTGGGAGCTCTCCGATGCGATGAGGTTCGACCGCCTGCCGACGGCAGACGATCTCGAACCGGCGTTGGACTGGTTCGAGCACCACGATGCGATCACCGACGTGCTGCTGACCGGGGGCGATCCGCTGGCCCTTCCCGACGAGACGATCGAGCATGTGCTGCGTCGGCTGGGCGGGATGGCGCACATCGTAAGCGTACGCATCGGCACCCGGGTGCCGGTGACGATGCCGATGCGGATTACGCGCGACCTCGCGGACCGGCTGGCCGCCTACGTGGCACCTGGCCGTCGGAATCTGGCGCTCGTGACGCACGTGCAAAGCGTCTATGAGGTGACCCCGGCGTTGGCCGGCGCGGTCGATCGGCTCCGCCGACGCGGTATCTCGGTGTACAACCAGCAGGTGTTCACCGTGGAGACGAGCCGCCGATTCCAGACCGTGGCCAATCGGCTGGCGCTGCGACGGGTGGGGATCGATCCCTACTACACCTTCTACGCCAAGGGAAAGGAAGAGCATCGCGACGCGCTGGTGCCGATCGCGCGTCTTCTGCAGGAGCGCAAGGAGGAAGCGCGCTTGCTACCGGGGATGTTCCGGACCGACGAGGCGGTGTTCAACGTGCCCGGCTTGGGGAAGAGCCACTTGCGGGCGAAGCAGGATCGCGAGTGGATCGCCATCCGACCGGACGGACGGCGGGTGTACCTGTTCCACCCGTGGGAGAAGGGGATCGTTCCGGTGGCCCCCTGGCCGTACGTCGATGTGTCGATTCGCGACTACCTCGATCGATTGGCCCAACTGGGAGAAGATCCTTGCGAATACGCCAGCATTTGGACGTACTCGTAGGGGGCGCTACGCTTCGGGAACCGCGGGCGCGACGAGCACGGCCTCCCAGACGAGGGTGTACGTCGTTCCGTTGACCGTCTGCGTTCCCGTGCCCGACATGCGGGACGCGTCGAAGTCGCCCTCTAGGTCGACGAGCACCTGCTGGGGGGGGTCGATGGGGAGGACACCGGCAGCACGCAGCGACAGCGAAGGGTAGCGGGCGGTTCCCTCCTCGATCTGGAGATCGAATGAGGTCGAGCCCGGCCCCATCAATGTGATCGTCCCCGACAGGTGACGACCGTCGTGGACGAGATCGAGGGCGATCGGGCTTTGGATGCCGACGGGGCCGCTGGTCCATTCCAGGTGACCTTGCCAACCCCCGCTGAGGTCGATCGGCGTCGACAGGAAGCTGCATCCGCTCAGGCAGAGCGCGGCGAACACGATGAGCCTGGCGAGAATCGCTTTCCGTCGATGGGGCATGTCGATCTCCTCCTAGGGTTGGTGCCAGTGGGTTGGTGCCAGTCTCCCCTCGGACGATACGGAGGCAAAGGATGGAGGTGGCGTGGCAATAGGACGTCGGGCACCTGCTCGGTCGGGTCGAACGGTTCGTGTCGACTATAATCGACGCGGAGGTGGGGGATGCCCGAGCTGCCCGAAGTCGAGGTCATGACGGAGGTTCTCGCCCGACGGGCGGTGAACCGGACAATCACATCGAGCCGGGCCTACCCTCCGGGGATGCTGAAGACGGTGGATCCCCCGGTCGAGGCGCTCATCGGGTCGGCGTTTACCCGTGTCCAACGGCGCGGAAAGCACCTCGTTCTCACGTGCAGCGACCGTCTGCACGTCGTCGTGCATCTGAGGGTCGCTGGGCGCCTGGTGTGGAGCCGGACCGACGCCAAGATCACCAAGGCCACCGGCTTCGTGATCCGGTTCGGTGATCAAGAGGAGCTGCGCGTTATCGAGAACGCCACCCGGCGCCGAGCGCGTGTGTACGTTGTCCGCGATCCCGAGGACGTCCCCTCGGTGGCATCGCTGGGCGTGGAGCCGCTCTCCGAGGGGTTCACCGTCGCGTTCCTGGAGAGAAGCTTCGCGGGGCTTCGCCGGCAGGCGAAGAAGGCGCTCACTGACCAGCGATTGATTGCCGGGATCGGGAGCGCCTACGCGGATGAGATCCTGTTCGCGGCCAAGCTGTCCCCCATACGGTACGTGTCGACGATGGATCGCGAGGAGATCGCCAGGTTGCACCGCGCGACGGGGGCGGTGCTTCGTGAGGCGATCGATGCGATCCGGGCGAGATCGACCGGCAATCCAGTGGTCGGGCACGCACGCGGTGCCCTGCGCGTCTACCAGCGGACCGGGCATCCATGCCCCGATTGCGGCACCTCGATCGTCGAGATCCGCTACGCTCAGACCCAGACGTACTACTGTCCCCATTGCCAATCCGGCGGACGGATTCTCGCGGATCGTCGCGGTTGGCTCACGCGGTAGCCGCCTCGAAACGGCACGGCCTACGTCTTCGGACTCCCTCGGAGGTCGATCGGAGCGCCGATCGTCTGACGGTTCCACTCGGGACTGCGGGGGATGACGGCGCCGTCCTGCATCACCCAGGACACCGTCTCAAGCGAGGCGATGTCCTCCAGCGGGTCGCGATCGAGAAGGATCAGATCGGCGCGTTTGCCGACCTCGATGGTCCCGAGGCGGTCGGCCATCCCGAGGGCGGCCGCCCCGCCTTGCGTTGCTGCGACGATCGCCTCCATCGGGGACAGGCCGAGCTTGACGAGCCATGCCGCTTCCTCCGGCACCAGACACCACGGCCGGTCGGCGAGCACGAAGTCCGTCCCGACGGCCAGCGGAATGCCGTGGCGGCGCGCTTGGCGGATCGTCTCCGGGAGTCGGTCGACGCAACGGCGAAACCACGCTGCGCTTTCCGCCAGATCGATGGCATCCCCCCACGAATAGCGCTCCGGGGTGTCCTCGTAGGCGGTCAACCGTGCCGCCATGTCGTGCTTCACCCACAGCGTCGGCACCAAGACGGTGCGCTGTGCCGCCATCCTCCGCGCTGTGTCGTCGCTGACGAAGCTGCCGTGCTCGATCGTATCGACGCCCGCTCGGACCGCCATCGAGGTTCCGACATCGTTGGCGGCATGGATCGCCACCGGCAGGCCAAGGCGATGGGCCTCCTCGACGCCGGCTTCGATCTCCTTTGCGGTGAACTCGGGTCGGTCCGTGCGGTGAGAGGTCAGCAGCTTGACGAGGTCGACGCCCGCCTTGTGTTCGACGCGCACGGCGTGCCGTACGGCGGCGGGGCCGTCCACCTCGTGCACGGCTCCGGGAAAGCCGGAGCCGTGGCCGCCGGTCATGCAGATCCCCATGCCGGAGGTAAACAGCCGGGGCGCGAGAAGCTGACGACGCTGCTGCGCCGACCGGAGGGCGAGGTTGATCCGTGGTCCGCACACGTCGCGCACCGTGGTCACGCCGGCCTGCAACGCACTGCGCAGGTTGCGGATCGCGATCGCCGTGGCGTAGGCGGTGGGGTCGCCTTTGGGAGGCACGGTGACGAAATCGGGGGCGGCGACGTGCACATGCGCGTCGATCATTCCGGGCAGAAGGAACCGTCCCGAGCCGTCGACGATCTCGACCCCCGGCGGAATTGAGTTCGGCGATCCGATGGCGGCGACGACGTCGCCTTCGATGAGGACTGCGACGTCGGCGAGCGGCTCCGCTCCCGTCCCGTCGATCAACGTGGCCCCCACAATCGCCGTGAACCGTCGTTCGTCTTTCGTCATCCCACACCTCCTCGACAGGCCACGCGACCGCACGTTACCCCATTGCATCGGACGAATCGAGCGATGGCCGCACCCGCACGAGAGTACCGCAGAGGTCGCAGAGGAAGGCAGCCAGGAAGAGCGTGACCCCGTGCAGTGTCCGGAAGGCAGGGGTAACAGGAAGCCCCTGTGGTATGGGTCCGGTGGGCGCATCGCGGGCCGCGTCCGGTGATTGTGGGGTTCACCCTCGGCGTCCCTCTGCGTCCTTGAGCGCCTCAGCAGATCCGCGGCACCGGATCGCCTATCGGCATGTCGAGGAACCGGCGGCCTCCGACCTCGGTCGCGAGAACCACCCGGCGAGGGTGTTCGTCAGTGACGTTCCCGACGAGCGCCGCGTCGGCACCGAGCGGATGCTTCCGGAGAATGGCAAGCGCCTCCTCGGCGGCGTCGGCCGCCACGACAACAATCGCTTTGCCCTCGTTGGCGACCTCCAGCGGAGAGATCCCGAGGACCTCCGCCAGTCCGTGGACCGCGTCCCGGATCGGGATCGCGGCGCTGTTCACCTCGATGCAGGTGCCCGACTTGCGTGCCATCTCGTTCAACGCAGCGGCCAACCCGCCGCGCGTCGGGTCTTTCATCGCCCGGATCTCGCCGCCAACCCCGGAAAGAAGGGAGGCGATCATGGGCCAGATCGGCGCCACATCGCTTCGCAGCTGGGTGGAGAGCTTGAATTCCTCCCGGGCGGCGAGCAGCGCCATCCCGTGGTCGCCGATCGTCCCGGTGAGCAGCACACGATCGCCGGGGTGGAACGCCGCGTCGGACACGGCGCGGCTGGCGAACCCCAGGCCGGTGGTGTTGAGCACCACCCCATCGACGTCTCCGGCCGGCATCACCTTGGTGTCACCGCACACCACCGGCACGCCGACCTCGGCCAGCGTGCGGGCAAACGAGTCGACGATCCGCTCCAGATCCGAGATCGGGAACCCCTCTTCGAGGATCGCTGCCAGCGACATCGCCACCGGGCGGGCTCCCATCACCGCCAGATCGTTGATTGTGCCCGCTGCCGCCAGCCTCCCGATGTCTCCGCCGGGAAAGAAGATGGGCTGAACCACGTGACTGTCGGTGGTCATCACCAGCTCTCCACCGTCAGCTTCGGGAAGGACGACGGTGGCTCCGTCGTCGAGGGCCTCAAGCCCGATCCGGCCGCCACCCCCTCCGAGTCGGGGGAGGATCAGACGTTCGAGCAGCGTCCCCATGAGCTCGCCGCCCGCGCCGTGCAGTTGGGTGATCCGCTCCTCGTCTCGGCGAACGCTCACAGCGGGCGTTCCTCCCCGTAGCGGAACCAGATGCTGCACGCCCCCTCGGCACCGACCATACATGGACCGACCGGCGACAGTGGCGTGCAACGACCGGCGAACAGCGGGCAGTCGCTCGGCACGGCACGAGCGGTAAGCACATCGGGACAGCGGCATCCGGGGACGGCATCGACGGCCTCGGGAAGCTCGATGGGGAAACGACGACGCGCGTCGAACCGGCGAAAGCCAGAACGCAGCCGCAGGCCGGACGACGGAATCATGCCGATCCCTCGCCATCCGGCGTCGTCGGGTTCGAACACGGCGTCGAGCAGTCGGGTCGCCGCCGGATTGGCGTCGCGATCGACGGCGCGCGGGTAGCCGTTCTCGATCCTCGGCGCTTTGTCGCGGTGTTGGCGAAGGATCAAGGCGACGGCGTACAGGATGTCGAGGGGCTCGAACCCGCCGACCACGACGGGCACATGGCGGCCGGCAAGCGCTCGCTCGTAGGGGATCGTCCCGATGATCGTGGAGACATGACCGGGAGCAAGATACGCGCCGATCCGATGGTTCGGCAAGTCGAGGAGCGTCACCAACGCGGGGGGGATCAGCTTGTGGGAGGCGAGCACCGAGAGGTTCTGCGGCGGATCCTCCAGGAGGATGGCAGCCGTCATCGGGGCCGTCGTCTCGAATCCGACGGCGAAGAAGACGACCTCGCGGTGTGTCGCACGGGCGATCTCCACGGCATCGGCGGCGGAGAGGACGGTGCGGATGTCGCCTCCCTCGGAGCGGGCGTCGTCGAGCGAGCCGTCGGTGCCCGGTACACGGATCATGTCGCCGAAGGTGCAGACCACGGCACCGGCACGAGCGATGGCGATCGCGGTGTCGATGTCGTGGGCCGGGGTCACGCAGACCGGACACCCGGGTCCTTCCAGCAGCGAGACCGTCTCCGGTAGGAACCGACGCAGTCCGTTGCGGGTGATCGCCATTTCGTGGGTACCGCACACATGGACGATCTTGAACGGATCAGGTGGGGAGAGGATGCGGATGGCGTCAGCCAGCGCCTTTCCTCGTTTCGGATCGGAAAAACGAAACGGGCTGGTCATCGATCGGACCGGGATTTCCCCTTCGGTGGGGCGGTCCCCGGGGGCGGGTCGTCCCGCTCGGCGAGCGATGCAGCGAGCTCGTCGAACAGGCGCAATGTCTCCTCACCGTCCTCAGGAGAGAGCCTCCGGATGGCGAAACCGGTGTGGATCAACACGTAGTCGCCCACCGCGACGTCTTCGGTCAACGTGTCGAGGCGGCAGGTCGTCTCGACACCGCCGTAGTCGACGGTCGCGGTCCGATCGGAGATCGAGATCACACGCGCAGGGGCGGCAAGACACATAGCAAGGCCAAGTATAGCCGGTTCCGGGTTCTCGCTCAGCCTCGACGACGAGGCCGACCGCTTGACGCGGAGCGGGTGGGCGGGTAGGTTGTCGCATCTCGCGACGAAGAGGTGGTGCTGATGACCGAGCACGCGCAAACGACCCGCATCGATCGAATGGGGATTCGGTGCGCGAATACAACACTCCTCTTCGCTCTCTCCAATCAGGACGTCCCTCACGGGACGCATCGCTGATTCCACGGCCGGTCTCCCGGTCACGCGGTTCCCACGACGATCACGACGCGGCACGCGACGAACGTCGGGCGCCATGCGCCCTGGAAGGAGAGAGCCATGCGATGGATCCACGACAGCCAACGGGCTGCGGTGTTGAAGGTGAAAAGTGAGATCGTCCGATCGGCGGGGGGGTACCTCCGTGACGAGGGATTCGTGGAGATTCTCCCGGTCCTGCTATCCCCGATTACCGATCCGCTGCATCACGAGACGTATGGGGGAACGGTCGACTTCTACGGTCGACCGTTCCAGCTGACCAAGAGCATGATCCTGCACAAGCAGATCGCCCTGCTCACGGTTCCGCGGATCTTCTGCTTCTCGCCGAACGTTCGGATGGAACCGGCAGAGCGCGCCCGGTTCGGGCGGTATCTCGCGGAGTTCGTCCAGCTCGACCTGGAGATGCGAGATGCCAGCCGCGAGGAGGCCATGGCGATCGGCGAGCGGTTGGTCGCGCACGTGGTCGAGGAGATCGCGGGGTGCTGTCGGAGCGAACTGGACACGTTGGGGCGAGAGCTCCCGATTCCCTCGGTACCGTTCATGCGGATTCGCTATGAGGAGGCGGCGGGCCGGTTCGGCGAACCGTTCGATGATGCGCTGTCGTCGACCCTGGAGGAGCCCGCATGGGTGATCGACTTCCCGCGACGGGTCCGCGAGTTCTACGATCGGGAGGATCCAGATCGTCCGGAGGTGTTGTTGGATATGGATCTGCTCTATCCGATGGGGTTCGGCGAGGCGCTCTCCGGCGGCGAGCGAGAGGTGGACCCCGAGCGGATCATCGATCGTCTAGCGCGTGACGGGCTCTCGCGAGAAGCGTTTGCCCTCTACCTGGACTACGCCGAGCGCGGGCTGCACCGGTGCGCCGGCTTCGGGATCGGCATCGAACGGCTGACGCGGTACGTGTGCGGCCTCAAGCGTATCGAAGACGCACGCCTGTTCCCCAAGTCACCAGGCGACACGAACGCGATCTAGCGCGACCGACACCGGTTCAACCGGGGGCACTGCACACGCGGTTGCGGCCTTCCTCCTTGGCGCGGTACATGGCATCGTCGGCCGCGTGGAGCAGCGCGTCCTGCGTGATGGCGTGGCGTGGGAAGACGGCCACGCCAGCGGATAGCGTCGGCGGCGTCCCGCAAGCGACATCGGGGAGATCGATGGAGCGGAACGCCGCCAACATCTCTTCCGCGCGGGCGACGGCGGCCTCCAGGGGGGTTCCGGGTAACACCAGGACGAACTCCTCCCCGCCGTACCGGCAAGCGATATCGACGGGCCGGCTGCGGCCGGCAAGGAGCGCTCCCAGCGCCGAAAGCAGGGCATCGCCGGCGCGATGCCCATGCCGATCGTTGACCTGTTTGAAATGGTCGATGTCGAGCATCAGCACGGCGACCGGTGTCCCGTCACCGGACGCCCGGTCGAGGATCCGGGGCAGCGTGTCGTCGAGGTGGCGCCGATTGTACAAGCCGGTCAGGGTGTCCCGAATCGCCTGCTCCTGGAGTTTGGCGTGTAACCGCTCGATCTCTCCGATCTGGTGCTGAAGCTGATCGTTGGCGCGCTGCAGCGAGGTTTCCGCCAGGTATCGCTTGGAGATGTCGCGGACGACGAGGAGATACCCTGCCGGCGTGCCGTGCCGCTTGCCCAGCGGGGCGATGCGGACATCGACGTGCAGCAAAGGGGAGGCTGCCAGGGTGATCTCCAGGTGGATCTCGCCGTCGGCGCGGAACCCCGCCACCACCTCCGGCCAATCGGCGAGCACGGCCTCGAGATCGTCTCCGACGGCACCCGGGGGGAGGGCGAACATCGCTCGTGCTGAGGGATTCACATCGATGACGCGATGATGCTCGTCGACGACGAGAACGCCGTCGCTCATCCCTTCGATGAGCCGGTCGCGGGCGACCGGAACGAGGTCGAACAGACGGAGCGGGGCGATCGCCACGGCGAGAACAGCGCCGGTGAGCGCCAGGCTGATCGGGATGAGGTTGAGCCCGGGAAACGGATTGGCACCGACCGCATACAGGATCCCGCTGATCCAGGGAAACGACACGGCGACGAGGATCGCCGCCGATTGGCGGCGCTGGGCGGCTGACGAGCGGAAGGACGTCACGATGAGGCGGAACGAGCCGGCGAGGAGGTAGATGTAGATCCAAATCAGGATCGCAAAGAAGGCGGGGCCGTGGTGGTAGAGGACGGTGTTCGAGCCGAGGGGGCCGACACTGAACGAGGTCCAGACCATCTGGTGAAACTCGTTGGTGGCGACCAGGGGGACCGAGACCAGGGGAAGGCTCCACAGGGCGACGAGGCGGGGCCGCGTCATCCCGGCGGTGTTCCGGGTATAGCGCAGGGAGAACAGAAGAAACAAGACGGCCGACGAACCTGATCCGACGTACTCGAGCTTGGAGAAGGCGATTTTCGCCGTCAGCGGGACCGCCGCGGCCTCGAGGCCGGCCGCCAGCGCCCATTCGGCGATCGCCACCATGGCCGCCGCCAGCGCCAGCGCGCCGGCGATCGTGCGGCGCTGCCGTAGCAGCAGAGCGATCGCGAGCGACAGGGCACTGGTCGCGATGAGCACGAAGGAAGCCGGTGTCCACTGCCATGCCATAGCAGGTCATTGTAAGCCGGCCGGTGGGGAGCGCCAGGCGCCGAGTGTCCTTCGGTAGGTCACGACCGGCCCCGGGAGCAGGGGGATCTGTCCTCTGCCAGGGGGCGCCGTGACCGAGCGATGAAAGAGCAAGGGCGCCCCGGATCGTCGGCTGAGTTCCCCCTCAAGCCTTAGGCACCACCCGGTGGTCGCACGTTGTGTTGCAGGTCCCTACCCGAGCCGGGGCGCCGATGGAAACCGACACACCCTACCACACTGTCACCCCTATGTCAAGTTTTGGAAGGTAAAAGTCTGTTTTGGATCGCCTAGTTGTCCCTTCGGAAGCGAATACAGGTCAAAGATCGCTGTTGTCGTTCGGACGTATACTCATGGTCATATCATGCCGCGCAAGTACTACCGGATTGTCTCTTCGGACGACGCTGTACGACGGGCCCGGATCGTCGCCGGGTTCACGTCGGCGGAGTTGGCCCAACGGATCGGGATCTCGCGTCCGATGCTCTCGGCGATCGAAAACGGTGCGGGAACGAGCGTGAAGACGGCCCATCGGATTGCCGAGGCGGTCGGACGGCCGTTCGAGGACCTGTTCGTGGTACAGGACGCGCGGTAACCGAAGCCCCCGCCGCTCTTCCGAACCGCGGGCTACGCCTTCTCGTCGGCGTCGATCCCGTGGCCGAGGAGATCGGCGATGTTCGCTCGAGGGTCGAGCAGCGGCTCGATCTGGTGGCTGGCGCAGGTCATCAGCGTGGTGACGCCGGGACCGTGTCCGGCCAGCAGGCAGTCGCTGTGGACGACGATACCGATGGTTACGGCGCCCTTGCGATAGGTGCGACCGTACCGGTTGTCGTGATCGATCAGGGCGACGAAGTCGCCGAACCGGATCCGATCGAGCTCGTACTCCTTCACGGTGTCGGGATCGCTGGTCATGATGTCGTAGTCGCCGGTGCCGGGTTGCGTGGCACCGACGCCCGATCCCATGCACGCTGCGGGAACGCGCGTGGTGACCGGAACCCGCAGCACCCCGTCTCGGGTGTCGATCTTCATCGCCTGTAGGAGGTCCGGATCGAGGTTGAATAGGGTGATCTCTGGATGATCGAGCAGTTTCAGGCCCTGCCCGCGACCGCGAAGGAGGATCTTGTCGTCGTAACAGAGCCGTTCCTTCACCGAGCGGGGGAACTCGACGATGACGTGTTCCGATCCGCCGTGGTGGCCGACGACATAACCGGTGCTCCCGCGAGCGTCGCCGGAGACGATCCGCGCGGGGTTCCCGGCACAGGCGTACAGCTGTAGCCCAACGTTGGGATGATCAAACGGCTTCTTGGTGTCCGCGGTGCAACTCACGCTGGGCTCAACGTGATCCCCGGCCCAACCGAAGGCGGGATCGCCGACGGCGACATTGACCGAGATCCCCCCGATGGCCGGCAGGACGAACGGTCTCCCCTGGTGGTCGACGGACCAGCGAGCACGGGTCTTCGGTGGACCGGGCTGGCACTGCAACACGAATTCGACGACCCGATCTTCATTGGTGTTGATCATGATGGAAGCCTCCCTTAGGGTTGACACCTCGTTGCACGGTCGATTGTACCGGAGGGACGGAGCGGCCGGTACCCGGGGAAGCGGGGTTCCCAACCTCGGGATGCGCAGACGAGGGTGAGCCGTGACGGTCCGCTGCTGCCGGGGGGGGGCGGTCGGAGCGGTCGGTTGGGAAGGGGGAGAGGGATGAAGGAGGGCTTGTACGAGCGGATCTACGCCGTGGTCCGCACCATCCCCGTCGGCACGGTGATGACCTACGGCCAGGTGGCTCGGCATGCGGGGATTCCCCGTGGAGCGAGGCAGGTCGGCTACGCCCTCGCGGCGCTGGGCCACGGCGCACCGCGCTCCGACGTTCCATGGCATCGGGTGGTCAACGCCCGGGGGGAGTCGAGTCTCGGCGGCGACCAGATCATCCGACTGCAGAAAGAAGGGGTCATCTTCGACGGGCGAGGTCGGATCGATTTGGACCGGTACGGAGTGCCCGACGAGCTGCTGGCCTAATGATCGGCTGCCCGTGGAGCGTCGCCGGTTCGGCGGCCGCTCGGCTCACCCCACGAACGCGGCCTCGATCTTGGCGCGGAGCGCCCGTCGGGTCGACTCGGCGGCGAAGGCCGCGTCGGCACCAGCGACCGCCAGGGTCCGGACCTCATCACGAGACAGGGAAAAGGCCTCGACCACGGCGGCGTACTCGTGTGTCAGGTCAACCTGCGACATCAACCGGTTGTCCGTGTTGAGGACGACGGGGATACCCAGGTCGACGTACCGTTTCAGCGGATGGTCCGCCATCCGCTCCATGAACCCGGAGATCTGCAGATTGCTCGTGGGGCAGACCTCGAGCGGAATGCGCTCCTGCGCGACCCTCTGTTCGACGCTCGGGATTCTGAACAGCTGTACACCGTGGCCGATTCGCGCCGCGCCCAAGTCGAGCGCTTCCTTGATGTGCTCCGGGCAACAACCTTCGCCGGCGTGGAGGGTGACCGGCACCCCGGCATCGTGGGCCAGCTCGATCGCAGCGCGATGGGTCGTCGGGGAGTAGCCGTACTCCGGGCCGGCCAGATCGAAGCCGACCACGCCTTTGTCACGGAACTGGGCCGCCAGTTGGGCGACCTCCATCGACCGCTCGGTCGATTCGTTGCGCAGCGCGCTGAGCAGCAACCGCGCATCGATTTCCAGCGTCTCCTCGGCACGGCGGCAACCGGCAATCGCGGCGCGGACCACGTCGCGCGGCGAAAGCCCTTCCTCCGTATGCAGCAGCGGGTCGAAACGGATCTCCTGGTAGATGACATGCTCGTGCGCTGCGTCCTCGCACAGCTCGTAGGCGGCTCTCTCCAACGCTTCAGCGGTCTGGAGAACGGCCACCGTGGCCGAGAAGCTCTCCAGATACGACTCCAGCGACCCCCGCGCGGTCGGGATGACGGCCCGCCGAAGATCGAACGAGGGCGGAAACCGTCGCTCCGGGGGGAGCGCTTCGGCGAGCTCGAGGAACGTATCCATTCGCAACGATCCGTCGAGATGGACGTGAAGCTCGACCTTGGGGATGTCGCGGAGCCAGGAGTTCGTCATGCCGTCACTCTACGCTGTTTCGGCGGAGCGGGCCAAACCGCTTGGTTGCCGAAGCACGCGCTCGGCGGACGCCACCTTGCGATGGAGCCCGTCCGCCACGCCGCCGCGGTCGTCGATCTTGATCGAAACCGATACCCGGTTCGTGCGCTCGCGGAGTCGGTCGCGACACGCCTTGATCACGCCGAGCACGTCGTCCCAGTCCCCCTCGAGGTTGGTTCCCATCGCGTGGTGCTCATAGGCAATCCCGCTTCGCTCGATGATCTCGAACGCCTCCGCCACGTAGCCGCTGAGGCTTTCGCCGACACCGACCGGAACGATGGAGAATTCTGCGATCATGGGTGCTCCTTTTCCTCGGCCTTCACCGAATACGTGAGTCGGTGACTGTCCTGGTCGCCCACCGCGTCGACGACGATCGTCCGGGCCATCGGGTCGAGGGTCACGCGGGCCCACGAGGCCGGGGTGCCCTGGTCGACCAGCGCTTCGAACGTGAGATCGGCGATCCCGTCGATGTGCTGGAGGTGGCTGTCGTGGTCATGCCCCTGACATACGGCGATCACATCGCCGTGCTCGGCGAGGGTCTCGCGGAGGACGGGGGCGTTGAGCATGAGTTCACGTCCCCACGCCGCGACGTACCCGGTCAGCATCTGCTGGACGAACACCACGGTGGGACGACGGGACGCGGCGAGATCGTCGCGGAGCCAAGCCCATTGGGCTTCAGGGAGGTACCCCCCGACGCCGGTGTAGGTGTGGGCGAAATCGTCACCGTCCGGGGCGAACGGCACGTCGAGCGCGATGAAGTGGCAAGCGCCTACGTCGAAGCTGTCGTTCGTCGCTTCCATGGCGAGGACGTCGAGGTACGTCGGTTTGTCAAGGTGGTACACATCGTGATGGCCCAGAACGTGGTATCGAGGGCCGTCGAAGGCTGCATACCGCTGTTCGGCCCACGCCAGGACCTCGGGAATGCGTCCGGGATCCCCCAGTTCGGCGCCGAAGACGACCCAGCCGTTGACGAAATCGCCGAGCTCGATGACGAACTCCGGAGAGCATGCATGCATCGCCTCGGTGAGCGACGCGAGCCACGTTGCGGGGTTCGTCCTCCACTTCCCCTCGAGCGGGGAGTCGGTGTCAGGCGCGTGAAGGTCGGCCACGACGCCGAATGGCACAGGTTCGGCAGCTTCGGTCGCCGAGCTCGAGAAGGCGGTGAACACCACTACGAGGCTCAGGACGATACGGATCGGTCGCCTGGCTAGCGCATGCATCTCGTCCTCCTGAGGTCCAAGCCTAGCGACCCCATCGGCGGCGGGCAAGGTTGCGCCGACAGGCGTGCCGGGCTACGCTGCGCGACGATGAGTGCGTCGATGACGGTAGCCGCGTTGCAGCGAGAGGTCCATCGGATCGCCGTTGAGCACGGATGGTGGGAGCGCGAACGGGTGCCCGGCGAGGTGCTGATGCTCGCTGTGACCGAACTGGCGGAAGCGATGGAGGCAATCCGCGAAGGGGATCCGCCGAGTGACAAGATCCCCGACTTCTCCAAGCTGGAGGAGGAACTGGCGGATACGGTGATTCGCATCCTCGACTTCGCCGGCGCTCGTGGATACGACCTGCAGGGGGCGTTGCGCGCCAAGATCGACTACAACGAGACCCGGCCGTACCGGCACGGTGGGAAGCGGGCGTAGGTCGCCGTCAGTCGCTGGCTGCTGCGGCGATTCCCAACTCGAACGCGCGGAGATTCGTGTCGATCACCGCTTGGCCCTTGTCGGCGAACACGGTTTCGATCGCCTGTCGAAGCGTCGACTCGGGTAGCCCCAGAAACCGCGAGCCTCCTCCCAGCATCACCATGTTGGCGGCCTGTCGCGCTCCGGCCCGTTTGGCCCCTCCGGTGGCATCGATCAGTCGGTGCGTCGGGTGAGTGGCGATCTCCTCGAGCAGTCGACGCGGATCGGGGTAGTCGGGGATGTTCTCCAGCGGCGTCGTGTTGCTGACGACGGCGCCGGAGGGGGAGAGATACGGCAGGTACCGGAGCGCCTCCATCGGCTCCAGCGCGAGGATCAGATCCGCCGCTCCCTCCCGGACGAGGTTCGAGTGAAGCGGACGATCGGCGTAGCGGAGGTGGCTTTGGACGATCCCCCCTCGCTGGGCCATCCCGTGGACCTCGGCCTGCCGCACATGCAGGCCGAGCGATCGCGCGGCCTCTCCGATGACCGCCGCGAGCGCCAACAGCCCTTGACCGCCGACGCCGGCGAGAAGGAGGTCGCGGTTCATCGGTCGCCTTCCTGCCCCTTCTGCACCCGGCGGCGGGCTGTCTGCACACACTCCCGGCGGGCGATGATCACCGAGGGCCCGGGGTGGTCGACTTCCTCGCGGAGCACCGCGACGTTCTGCGTGTGTCGATTGGGAAGCGGTTCGATCACCCGGACGTGCTCGGGAGCCACACCGAGGCCGGTGCACAGCGGGACGAGTCGATCCTCGGCCGACGATCGTTGCCCACCCGTCATGGCGACGGTCTGGTTGTCGACGATGATCACCGTAACGCTCGCCCGCTCGTTGACGCAGTCGAGCAGGCCGGTCATCCCGGAGTGGGTGAACGTCGAGTCTCCGATCAAGGCGAGCGATGGGTGGAGGCCCGCCTCCGCGGCGCCCTTGGCCATGGTGATGGACGAACCCATCTCGATGCAGGTGTCGATCGCCTCGTACGGCGGCAACGCCGCCAGGGTATAGCAGCCGATATCCGAGAACACGACGCCGTCCGCCGGCCGTTCTTCGAGCAGGGCGTTCAACACGTTACACGTGTCGGCGTGAGGACAGCCGGGACAGAGCGCCGGAGGACGGGCGGCAGTCATCGAGGAAGGCGCGACGGTGGGCAGCTCCTGCAGCCCGAGGGCGTCGGCGACGATTCGCGGGGTGAGTTCGCCGGTCCGGGGCAGGTGTCCGGAGAGCCGACCGTGGACCGGCGGGGACTCGCGGGCCGGTATCCCTCGCAGCTTCGCCTCGACATACGGGAAGCCCTCTTCGAGCACCAGGACGCGCTCGCACGAGGCCATCAGCTGCTCCACCAGACGGTTGGGCATCGGGTACTGGCCGAGCTTGAGGATCGGGTGGGAACAGACGCCGCCAGTGACGTCGAGCAAGTACCCGTGAGCGATCCCACAGGCGACGATCCCCAGCGACCGATCCCCTCCATCGCTGAGGCGGTTGAACGGGCTCTCCTCGCTGTCGCGGAGGTACTCGGTCTGTCGCTCCACCAGACGGGCGTAGCTCTTGCGCGCCAACGCCGGGAGCAGGATGTACCGGCGACGGTCCTCCGGTAGGGAGAACGGGTTGCGGGGACGGGCGGCTTCGACGGCGATCGTGCCTCGAGAATGCGACAGGCGGGTGGTCAATCGGATCATCACCGGCGTGCGATGTCGCTCGGATAGGTCGAAGGCGTAGGCGGGCGCCCGATACGCTTCCTGTTGGTCCGCCGGTTCGATGCACGGCATCAACGCCAGATCCAAATAGACGCGTGAGTCCTGCTCGTTCTGCGATGAGTGCATCGACGGATCGTCGGCAACGTTGACGATCAGTCCGCCGTGGGTGCCGGCGATGGCGGCGTTGATGAATGGATCCGCGGCGACGTTGAGTCCCACATGCTTCATGCTGGCCATCGCGCGGCCGCCGGTGTAGCTCGCTCCCAACGCCGCCTCGAGCGCCGTCTTTTCGTTGGCCGTCCAAGCGGCTACGACATCGCCGCGTCGCGCCTGGTCGCTACGGAGGACGAACTCGGTGATCTCGGTCGAGGGTGTCCCGGGGTAGGCATAGGCTGCGGACAGGCCGGCGTCGAGCGCTCCCTGTGCCAGGGCTTCGTTGCCCAACAGCAGGTGGGTCGTCATCGGGCCTCCTGTCCCATGTGGATGGCGGCGGCGGGTCGGTGGTCGCCGACAGCTTACGGAGGCGGCTGCGGCGCCGCAAGGAGGGGTGCGCCGAGCCCGGAGATTCCCTTGCGGTACGTTTTCGCGGTGCCGGAAAGGTTGTCCCGCTCAGAGCGGATCGATATACTGCGCACGATTTCTTCGAAGATCCACCCAAGGGGGATACCGACATGGGGCAAGCAAGGAATATCTGCTTGGTGGGGCATTCCGGATGCGGTAAGACGGAACTCGTCGCGGCCTTGCTGAAGCAGGCAGGGGTGAAGGAACAGATCTCGCTTGACGCATCGCAGGAGGAGAAGGACCGTGGCCACACGATCGACCTGGGGGTGTCCGCGTATACGCGCAAGGATCTGACAGTCACCCTGCTCGATGCGCCGGGCGGCGACGAATTCGGCGAAGAGATGGTCAAGGGCGTCGCCGTCGCCGATCTGTCGTTGCTCGTGATCGCTGCCGACAGCGGGGTCGAGGTCGTGACTGAGCGGGCGTGGGAGCTGACGGGCGGCGCCAACCGACCGACCGCGGTGTTGATCAACCAGATGGACAAGGAGAACGCGAAGTTCGATGATGTCCTGGCGTCGCTGCGCGACCATTTCGACGGCAAGTTCATCCCCCTGCAGCTGCCGATCCGGGAGGGCAACGAATTCACCGGCGTGGTAGACCTCCTCGCCGAGAAGGCGACGTACTTCGCCGACAGGAAGAAGACGGAGATTCCCGACGATCTCGTCGCCGCTACGCAGGAGGCACGGACCGCGTTGCTCGAGGAGGTGTCGACGTTCGACGACGAGCTGATGATGAAATTCCTCGAGGATGAAGAGATCAGCACGGCGGAGGCCTCCAAAGCGCTGGCTGGGGCGGTGGCCGGCGGCGAGCTCGTGCCGGTGTTGTGCGTCTCGGCAGGCGAGGGTAAGGGGCTCGAGCCGTTGATGGATGCCTTCGAAGCGCTTGCCGCGACCCGCGGCGACCCAAGCGCTCCCTGTCGGGCGGTCGTGTTCAACCTGGCGAACGACCCGTATTTGGGCAGGCTGTCGTATGTTCGCGTCCTCGACGGTACGTTGCAGGAAGGGAAGACGCTCGTCGTGCTCGAGGGCGGCCAGAAGGTGGAGATTCGGGATCTGTATGCGTTCGAGGGGACGACGCAGAAGCGCGCTCCCAACGCCGAGACGGGGCGGATCGTCGCCATCGGCAAGGCGGAGGAGTTGAGGCTCGGAGCGACGGTGGCGGCCAACGATGCAGCCGAGTCGTACGAGATGCCCCCGTTCCCGCGGCCGATCTACGCGCAGGCCATCGAGCCGAGAAGCCAGTCGGACGTGGAGAAGATGAGCGAAGCGCTGCGCGAGATTTCGACCACCAAGGCGACGATCGAGGTCGACCGCGATCCGGTGACCAAGGAGATGCTCATTCACGGGATGGGCGACATTCACCTGTCGGTGTTCCTCGAACGGCTGAAGAACCGGTACAACGTGTCCCTGGAGACACGCCGGCCGAGCATCCCCTATAAGGAGACGATTCGAAAGAAGGCGGAGGCGAAGTACCGCCACAAGAAGCAGACGGGCGGGCGTGGCCAGTTCGGCGAGGTCGAGCTGCGGGTGGAGCCATTCCACGGCGAGGGCGGCTACCAATTCCTCGACGAGATCAAGGGCGCGGCCATCCCCGGTCAGTACATTCCCGGCGTCGAGAAGGGCGTGGTCGAGGCGATGGAGGAGGGGAACCTGGCAGGGTTTCCTGTCACCCAGGTATCCGTGGCCGTCTTCGACGGCAGTTTTCATCCGGTCGACTCGTCGGAGCTGGCGTTCAAGTTGGCCGCCCGCCACGCGTTTCGCGACGCATTCGACAAAGCACAGCCGGTACTGCTCGAGCCGGTCATGACGGTGGCGGTGCGAGTTCCGGAGGAGTTCACCGGCGACATCATCAGCGATCTGAACGGGCGGCGCGGCCGCATTCTGGGCATGGAACCCGCGGGGAGGACGACCACCATCCGCGCCGAGGTGCCCCTGTCCGAGATGCAGAGCTACGCGCTCGACCTCAAGTCGCGGACGCAGGGGCGCGCGACGTTCCAGATGGAGCCGGGGGAGTACCACCCGGTTCCGGGAAACCTCCAAGAGAGGATCATCGCGCAGGCGAAGCAAGAAGAGGAATGAACGTTCGTCGCTACATGAAGCGTGGCGCCGTAACCGTGCCGCCGGAAGCGCCGGCGTCGCGCGCTCGTGACCTCATGGAAGAGCACGGCTACGGTCTTCTGTTGGTGGCTTCCGACAACGGCGAGCTGGTGGGGTTCATCACGCGGGCAGGGTTGAAGGACGTCGCCGACGCGGAGGCACCGATGGAGCGGTTCGCGCATCCGGTGCGGTTCGCCGTGTCCCCCGACGATACCTTGGAGAAGGCGGCGCTGATCCTGCTGGCGAACCGGCTGGTGGTGCTACCGGTTGTCGACGGGGGGAAGTTGATCGGGGTGATCACCCAGGGCGAGCTTCTCAAGGGATTGACCCGCGGTTTGGGGATCGGTCTCGAGGCGATGCGGCTCACGGTCAGCGTCCGCAACGGCAGCCAAGACCTCTACGACGTCCTGTTCGTTCTGAGGGAACACGGGGCCCGGATTGTCAGCCTGACGGAAGCGGGGGGCGGCGACGGGATCCGGGAGGTGGTGCTGCGGGTGCAAGGCGTCGACGACAGGGAGAAGCTGCGGGGCGAGCTGGAATCCGTTCTGCGGAGCGCACGATGCACCGGTTGACCGTATCGACCCACCGGCGTGAGGAGATGATCGATGTTGCGCCGCTCCTTCGCGATCGACTCGAGCAGGAGGCGATGCGAGATGGAATCTGTGTTGTCACCTGCCCTCACACGACCGCCGGGTTGACCGTCAACGAGCACGCCGATCCTTCGGTCGCCGACGATCTTCTCACTGCCCTCGATCGGATGGTGCCCGAGGAGGGGGGATGGACACACGCCGAGGGGAACAGCCCAGCGCACGTCAAGACGAGCCTCGTCGGTTCGTCGTTGATCCTCCACATCTCCGAAGGGAAGCTTGAGCTCGGTCGGTGGCAGGGGGCGTTTCTGTGCGAGTTCGACGGCCCGCGGACGCGCCATCTCTGGGTGCGATTCATGGCTTGAACCGGTCGTTTGCGACCGGTACAATCCCGCGAAGATCGGGCGAGCGCCAGCGTAGCTCAATCGGCAGAGCAACGGTTTTGTAAACCGTAGGTTGCCAGTTCGATTCTGGCCGCTGGCTCTGATCGGTTTTTGTTTGGAGGGGTACCGAAGCGGCCAAACGGGGCGGACTGTAAATCCGTTGGCGGACGCCTACGGGGGTTCGAATCCCTCCCCCTCCAGTTGTTGTGGGAACAGGGTTTCGGTTACACTTCGTGCTCAGTGATCGGAACGCCCGTGTAGCTCAGGAGGTAGAGCACCCCCTTGGTAAGGGGGAGGTCGTCGGTTCGACTCCGATCGCGGGCT
>CAZLER010000005.1:46788-86105 GCA_964558595.1 uncultured Thermotogae bacterium | reverse complement strand
AGGCGCTCATCCGCCTCGAAGCGGATGGATTGGTGCACCGTGTTCCCAACAGCACGGCTCGCGTGTCCGACGTCCACCTGCATGACCTGAAGGACGTATTGGAGGCGCGGCTGCTGCTGATCGAGCAGATCGCGCGGTTGGCGGCGCAGCGTGTCCGTGACGATGAGTTGGACGCCATGCGTGAACTCCTCGAGCGGATGAGGGCGACGAAGGATCGGCGGGAGCTGATCCGATGGGATTCGGCGTTCCATCAACTGGTCAACCAGGCGGCGAAGAACCGCGCCCTCAGCCAGGTCGCGGATCTGATGCGCAACCATGTCATGCGGCTGTGGTACTACGTGAGCAACGAGCACAGCTACTGGGAAGAGCTGATCAAGGACCGCGAGGCGCTGATCGAAGCGCTTCGAGATGGCGACGCGGATCGCACGGCAAGCATCCTCAAGGAGCATGTCACTTCCTTTGTGGATGAGGTGCGGGCCGCGGTGTGGGACTGACCGTTCGATGACCGAGGAGGTCCGATGGGCGAGACACAGTCGATGGCCGTGTTGATCCGTGGCGGCTCCGTGCTCAATCCGTTCCCGCCGTTCGTGGCCCAGCCGGCGTCGGTGCGGATTGTCGACGGGCAGATCGTGGAGGTTGGGGAGATCTCCGAGGCAGGCGACGACCGCGTCCTCGACGCCACGGGATTGACGATCATCCCCGGTCTGATCAACTTGCACGTTCACATCACGCGTCGTCACCTGCACCTTCAGCCGGTGGGGGTGCCGTTTCGCCAAGGTGCGCCCGCGATCGAGAATCTTCCCGATGAGCTTCGCATCCTCTGGGGGCTGCGCAACGCGTGGACGGAACTCGCGGAAGGCGCGACGACCGTTCGCGATGCAGGATCCAAGCATCAGGCGAGCATCCGGCTCCGCGATGGGTTGCGCAGCGGCATCTTCCCGGGACCCCGGATTCTGGCCAGTGGGGAGCCGGTGGCGATCACCGGGGGGCATGAGTCGCACCGCTACCACGGCGCACGTGAGGCCGATGGACCGGCCGAAGTGCGTAAGGCGGTTCGCGAGCAGCTTCGGGCGGGAGCTGACTGGATCAAGCTGATGGCGAGTGCGGGGATCGGCGGCATGCCATACCGCGAGCACCCGCGCTATACGGAGTTCACCTCCGAGGAGCTCTGCGCGGGGGCGGAGGAAGCGCACAAGCGAGGCCGCCGCGTGTTGGCGCATGCGATGTCCGACGAGAGCGTACGATTCTGCATCGCGTGCGGTGTGGATACGGTCGAGCACGGCGTGCTGATGCACGAGGAGACGGTGCAAGCGATGGAGGAGAACGGGATCGGCTTCGTCCCGACGATCTCGGGGATCTCGAACGTCTACGTACGAGAGAAGGCAGCCGGAAACGATGACTTCGCGCAGTTGCTACAACGCGAGGTGCTGGAGCCGCATCGGACGGTCGTCATGCAGGCGATCGAGCGCGGTGTCCGCATCGGGACCGGGAGCGACACGCTGGGCTCGATCTCCGATGAGATCGCGTTGCTGGTGGCCTGCGGCATGAGCTCGGGACGGGCGCTGGCGGCGGCGACGATCGATGGTGCGCTTCTCTTGGGCATGGAAGGAGAACTCGGATCGATCGAGGTCGGCAAGCGCGCCGATCTGGTGATGCTTGCCGGGGATCCGATTGGCGATGTGAACGCTTATCGCGACGTGAGGGAGGTGGTCTACGGCGGGGAGCTGCTCAGTACGACATACCCTAAGGCATGGCAGAATCAGGCGTGAAGGAGCTAGAAGGAGGTTGCTGAGATGAGGACACGATGGATGATGACCGTGGCGGCCGCGCTGGCAATCGTGCTCGGCGTGTGCGCCGTCGGATGGGCGCAGGGCTCGGGGACGACGATCACGGTCGTCCGAGGGACCGATCTATGGACCGCGGATCCGCACAACGATACGCAGGTCACATCCCAATCGCTGTTTCACAATGTCTTCGATCCGCTGATCCGCGTGAATTGGGAGGACCCGGCGCATCCGCTGCCGGCGCTGGCGACGTCGTGGGAGGTGCTGTCGGACACGGAGATCCAGTTCACCCTCCGTGAGGGCGTCATCTGGCATGATGGCACGCCGTTCACGGCGGAGGACGTGAAGTTCACGTTCGATCGGATTCTCGACGAAGACCATCCGACCAAGGTCTCGACGTGGATCATGGGCATTGTGAGCGGTGTCAGAATCGTCGACGAGCATACAATTGTCCTGGAAATGCCCAAGCCGTACGCGCCGATCTTCGGTCGACTCGAGGTCGTGAAGATCATCCCCAAGAACGCATTTGAGGCGCTGGGGGAAGAGGCGTTCGGGCAGGCGCCGATCGGGACGGGAGCGTACTTGTTCGACGAGTGGCAGCAGGGCGAGTACATCCGCATGGTCGCCAACGAGGACTGGTGGGGCTGGGTCGACCGCGACAAACGGCCCGACGTGGTCATCCGGAAGTCGCTGCCGGAGGGGTTCACGCGTTACGCGATGCTCGAGGGCGGCGAGGCCGACATCGTCGGGCAGATCCCGCCGGAGCGGATCGAAGGGATCGAAGCCACCGAAGGGCTCCGTATCGAAACGATCCCCAGCACGCGCGGATTCTTCGTGGGGATGAACACCTGGGAGCCGCCGTTTGACGACGTTCGCGTCCGCCAGGCGATGAACTACGCGATCGACAAGCAACTGATCGTCGATGTCATCCTCGGCGGGCAGGCGACGGTGCATCCCGGTGTCTGCGCGATGGCGGACTTCGGCTACTGCGGCGACTGCTTCCTGTACGAGTACAACCCGCAGAAGGCGAAGGAGCTGCTGGAGGAGGCCGGCTATCCCGACGGGTTCTCCGTGAGGCTGTGGTCGCCGCGCGGCAAGTACATCAAGGACCTGGAGACCTCGGAGGCGATCGCTGGCCAGCTCCGCGAAGTCGGGATCGACGTGGAGGTCTACGCACCGGCGTGGCCCGAGTACTGGGACAATTGGTTGGCGAAGAACCACCAGATGTACTTCTTAAGCTACGGTGGAAGCTTCCCGGACTGCGACGACCGTATCGGTGGGCACATCGACGGGGCAAGACGCGGACTCTACTACAACAGCGCGTACTCCGACGAGCTGATCGCTGAAGAGCAGCAGACGCTCGATCCCGAGGAGCGCGCCGAGATCTGGGCCGAGCTGAGCGCCTACCTGATCGAGGAGGCGCCATGGGTGTTCCTGTGGGACCTCAACCTCATCTACGGTGTGACCGACAAGGTCAAGACGTGGTGGCCGGTGCCGGTGGAGCACATCTACTACTGGCAGATCGAGGTCTAGACCCGAATCGACGGAAGGCCAAGGCCCCGCCGGAGAACGCTCCGGCGGGGCCGTATCTCCATCCTACGAAAGGAACCTCGTGCTGGCGTACGCTGCACGTCGCCTGATCCAGGCCGTGATCGTGCTGTTCGTTCTGTCAGTGTTCACCTTCTCGCTGCTCCATCTAAGCGGGAACCCGGCGTCGTTGCTGCTTCCCGCCGACGCCACCGTTGAGCAGATCGAGAGGGTGAGCGAAACGATGGGGCTCGACCAGCCGATCCCGGTGCAGTATGCGCGGTTCGTTCAGCGGCTGTTCCAGGGTGATCTGGGCACGTCCTACCGGATGAACCGTCCCGTGAAGGACATCCTGGCCACAGCGTTCCCGAACACGGCGATGCTGGGCTTGTGCGCGATCGCGTTTGCTTCGATCCTGTCTCTCACGTTGGGGGTCGCGGCGGCCGTGAAGCGGGACTCCCCCATCGATTTGGCGGCGACCTTCTTCGCCACCCTCGGGCAGTCGATGCCGACCTTCTGGATCGCCATCCTGTTGATGCTCGCGTTCAGCGTGAAGCTGGATTGGCTGCCGGTCTCCGGCATGGGAACGCCGCTGCACTTCATCCTGCCGACGCTCAGCCTGGGGTGGTACAGCAATGCCCTCCTGACCCGGGTGATCCGCTCGAGCATGCTCGAGGTGCTGAATCAGGACTACATCCGAACGGCCCGGAGCAAGGGGGTGCGGGAATGGAAGACGATCCTCAAGCATGGGTTGCGCAACGCATCACTGCCGGTGATCACGATCTGGGGCATGCAGTTGGGCACGGTGCTGATGGGATCGGTGGCGACGGAAACGGTGTTTGGGTGGCCGGGTATCGGACGGTTGAGTGTCGAGGCGATCCTCGGACGTGACTACCCGATCGTCATGGGAGTGGTGCTCACGTTCGGCACACTGCTGATCGTGCTCAACCTGCTCGTCGATCTCAGCTACGCCCTTCTCGATCCCCGAATTAGTTACTCCTAGGACGGACAACGGGATGCGACGCGATCAAGGCCTGAGCACACTGCGCCGACTGGTGAAGACCCCGAAGGGATTGATCGGCCTGCTCCTCGTTGGCGTCCTTATCGGGTGCTCGGTGTTGGCCCCGATGATCAGTCCGTTCGACCCCCTCAAGCAGAGTCTTCGCCATCGGAACCGTCCCCCGTTGACCACAGTGGATCCAAACGGTGGGCGGTTCTTGCTCGGCAGCGACCAGCTGGGACGGGACATGCTGTCGCGGATTCTTCACGGAACGCGAATCTCCGTGTTGATCGCGCTGGCGGCTGTCGGGATCTCCGGGGTGGTCGGCGTCGCGTTGGGCGTGACCAGCGGGTTCGTCGGCGGCTGGGTGGAGACGGTCATCATGCGGTTGGTCGATATCCAGTTGAGCCTGCCGCTGTTCCTTGTCGCGATGATCTGGATTTCGTTTAGCGGCCCGGCGTTGATCAACATTGTCGTGGTGATCGCAATCTGGACCTGGACACAGTACGCACGGGTGGCGCGAGCGAGCACGTTGTCGCTGCGCGAGACCGGCTTCGTCGAAGCCTCGAGGTCGATGGGAGCGTCGGGGCTGTGGATCGTCACGCGCCATATCCTGCCGAACATCATCGCTCCGGCCCTGGTCATTGCTTCTCTCCAGTTCGGCCGGGCGATCATCCTGGAGGCGACGTTGAGCTTCCTCGGAGTCGGCCTGCAACCCCCCACCCCGGCGTTGGGTGTGATGATTGCCAGTGGGCGGCAATACGTAGACACGGCGTGGTGGCTGGCGACGGCTCCCGGGGCGATCATCATGTTGCTCGTTCTCGGAGCCAACTTCGTCGGCGATGCGCTCCGGGACGTGTGGGATCCGAAGCTGAGGTAGGCAAGGGATGAGGCGAGGTCAAGAGAAGGGCGAACGGGAATCATGAAGGAGGATCGATGACAGAGGCGAACGCGGAACGGAGACTCATCGACTTGGGGCTCAGGCTGCCGTCCCCCGCCAAGGCGGGGGGGGAATACGTGCCGACCAAGCAGATCGGACGGCTGCTGTACCTTTCCGGGCAAGGCCCGATCCGGGATGGGAAGCCGCTCTTTGTCGGGCAGGTCGGGGGTGACGTCACACTCGACGAGGGGATGGAAGCGGCTCGTCAGGCGACGTTGAATGCATTGGCCGCCATCCGGGAGGCAGCGGGGACGCTCGACCGCGTCGAGCAGTTCGTGCAGGTTCGGGGGTTCGTCAACTCCGCGCCCGGTTTCTTCCAGCAGCCTCAGGTGATGAATGGTGCCTCCAAGCTGTTGGTTGACGTCTTCGGCGACCGAGGGCGCCATGTCCGTTGCGCGTTGGGAACCTCAAGCCTTCCGCACAACATCCCCGTGGAGATCGAGATGATTGTCGAGTTGCGAGACGAGCCGGCGTAGAGCAGTGCTCGCGAGCACAAGGGGGCTTCGCAAGGGGGCGGCCGCGGTGCACGCGCCGCTGGCCGAATCCGTCGCACGGCGCATGGCTCGCTGCCCGGATCCCCTCGACTGACCTTGGTATGACGTAGAACGAGGGGTTCCGAAAAGGGGCCAGTCCGCCCATCAAGCTGTGGGCGGCGGTGTGCGCGGTCACGAGGTGGACGTGTCGTTGTCCGCGCTGCGGCGGCCGGAGCTCGGCGAGGCGTTCGCTCGGACGGTACCCACCTGTTGTGGGAGCGGTCCCGGCTTGCTGGATCAAGGCATTACGCCGGTCCCCCGGGGTGAAGACGGTGCGGATCGCTGCTCCGATCTTCGATCGCTGCGACCACGGCGGCCATGGGATCCGCCGCGGCAGCATGGACTTCCACGCCCGGCCGCGCTCTTCGCGAACCACCCTTGACAGGAGGCTCGACGTGGCCGACCATCCTGAATGAACGTTCATTCAGGAGGCGGCCACGATGTCCGAGCCCGACGACACGCGACAGCGGATCCGCGAGGCGGCGGTTCTCGCCTTCTCCCGTGACGGCTTCGACGGGACGTCCGTCAAGTCGGTCGCCGACGAGGCGGGGGTGGCGGTCGGCTCCATCTACAACCACTTCCGCGACAAGGACGACCTGTTGATCTCGATCTTCGAGGAGGAGTTCGAGCAGCGGATGGCGTTCCTCGAGAAGCTGAAGCGGGAGCGGCTGCCGGTGCGGGATCAGGTCGAGCGGCTGCTCACCGACCACTTCGCGCGGGCACGCGGGCAGAAGGAGCTCGCCGAGCTGCTCTTGTACGAGCGGTTCCACCGCGGCGGCAGGCTACGGGAGCGGATCGTCTCCCTCCAGCGGGCGATCATCGCCCGGATCGCGGAGATCCTGGAAGGCGGGATCGCCGAGGGATGGATCCGCCCCTGCCACCCGCAGGTCGTGGCGCAAGCGCTGTTCGACCTCGTGCAGACGCTGACCGCCTGCTGGGTGCTGTCCGATCCGTCCGAGGCCGATGAGATCTTCGCCGCGGCGCCGAAAGAGCTGGCCGACCTGATGTGGAAAGGACTGCGTCGCTGTGACGCGTAGACGGGATTCCCGGCTCGACGGGATCTTTCGGCCCATCTATCGATGGACGTTGTCCCATCCGCTGTGGGTATTGGCCATCGTCGCGGCGATCACCGCGGGGTTCGCCGCGTTCCTCCCCCAGCTGGAGGTCGACGTCGACTTCTCCAACTACTTGAACCGTAACGACCCAGCGGTGGTGGCAGCGGACGAGGCAACCGATCGGTACGGCTCGCAGCTACGGACGATGGTCATCGTGGAGGCGCCCGATGGCCTGTTCAAGGCGGGGGTTCTTCGACGGATCGATGCGATGGAGGACGAACTCGATCAGCTGCCCTTGGTCGCCGAGGTCGAGGGCCCGTTCAACTCGAAGATCATCCGGGGCACGGAGACGGCGGTGACGATCTCGTCGGTGGGGCCGAACGGCGCGGCGCCGACGACCCCGGAAGCGGTCGAGGCCTACCGGCAGCGGATCCTGGCCGACCGCATGCTGCGCGACTATGTCGTCTCGTCGACCGAGACGGCAGCGGCGATCTACGTCCGTCCCATCGACGACATCGAGATGGTCCCGTTCGCCAAGGCGATCGAGGAGGTCGCGCTTCGCTATGCCGCCGGCGATCTGAAGATCTCGATCGCCGGCGTTCCGTACATGAACCTGACGCTGGGCCGGTCGATGCGCCGGGATTTGGGCCTGTTCCTCCCGCTGATCGTGTTGACGATCGTGGTCGTGTTGTACGCGGCGTTCCGCTGGCGGTGGGGGGTGGTGATCCCGTTCGCCGTGGTCGGGCTGTCGGTGGTGTGGACGGTGGGGATGATGGCAATCCTCTCGGTCCCGATCACCGTCCTGTCGTTCATCCTGCCGGTGGTGCTCATGGCGATCGGGATCGCCGACGGGATCCACGTCCTCAGCCGGTATCGCGAACAGCTGAAGGTGGCCGAAGACCGCGACGAGGCGATCGTCGGGACGATGGTGTCGATGCAGCGCCCGGTGGTGATGACGTCGCTGACGACGGCGGCCGGTTTTCTGTCGCTGCTCAACGCGTACATGATTCCCCAGCGGATGTTCGGGGTGTTCACCGCGGCCGGCATCCTGTTCGCCATGCTGCTGTCGCTGGCGCTGATCCCAGCGATCCTGCGATTGGTGCGGGCGCCGGCGGTCCGGGAGCGGTCGGACGGCAAGCCGAGCCCGATCTCCCGGATGCTGGGGGCGACGACGCGGTGGACGCTCCGGTACCGCTGGTTTCTGCTCGCCGGGTGCGTCGCGGCGGCCGGCGTACTCGCCGGGGGGATCTCGAGGATCGACATCGAGACCTCGCAGCGTGCCTACCTCGGCGAATCCCACCCGGCGGTGAAGTCGCTCGATCGAATGGATGCGCTCTTCTCCGGGGGCGATCAGATCGTGATCGAGATCGATACGCACACGCCGGACGGTCTGAAGGAACCCGCCCTGCTCGAGGAGATGGTGGCGCTGGAGGCGTTTCTCGAGGCGCGTGGGGTAAGCAAGACGATCTCCCTCGCCGACATCGTGCGGGAGATGAACCAACGCTTCCACGCCGACGATCCCGCCTCCTACGCCATCCCCGATGAGCGGCGGATGGTCGCGCAGCTGTTGCTCCTGTTCACGTTCCAGGGGGGAACACTGGGGTCGATGGCCCTGGGCGATTTTTCGGCCGGCGAGCTGATCGGGTTCCACGCCCTGTCCAGCGGCGAGGAGCGCGTGGCGCTCGTCCGGGACGTGAGCGCCTACCTCGACGAGCGGTTCGACGACGCCGAGCTGGTCGGCTCGACCCGGATCCAGTCGAGCATGTTCACCTCGATCGCCCGCAGCCAGATCACCAGCCTGTTCACGTCGATCGGGGCGGCGGGGATCATCGTCATCCTGTTGATGGGATCGGTGCTGGCCGGGCTGGTCAGCCTGATCCCCCTGTTGCTCACCGTGGTGATCGGCTTCGGCGTCATGGCGTACGCGGGGATGTCGCTCGACATCGCCACCCTGATGATCTCCTCGATCACGATCGGGATCGGGATCGACTACGGGATTCACTACATCGAGCGCGCCCGTGAGGAGATGCGAACGGGACAGGAGCGTTCGGCGGCGCTGGTCCGCGCTGCTCAGACGGCGGGCCGCGGGATCACCTTCAACGCGCTGGCGCTGGCGGGGGGATTCAGCATCCTCCTGCTCTCCACCTTCCGCGGGATGCGCAATTTCGGCCTGTTGACCATGATGACGATGCTGATCAGTGCGGCGGCGGCGTTGGTGGTGATTCCGGCAATCCTGCGTGTGCTGCGGGTTCGGTTCGGGCGGCGCTTGGAAGAGGGCTAGAAACAGAGAAGCCGCCACGAATGCGACGGTTACCACCAACATACGTTATCCGCGTCGGCGGTGTCAAGGGGCGGGAGCGACCGGCTCGCCGCCGCTTCTCTACGGGGCGAGGACATCGCCTGGGGAACAGGAATCTATGCCATCGAGCGTCCGACGTGATCTGGCCCACACGACCCAGCGAACGACGCTTCCCGCTGGGCGCCGAGCGGCGGCTCCGGGAGGGCTGCCGGATGGGGGGACGAAACCGACCGTCGCCACGTCGGTCAGGGTCTCGTTTGTTCGCGTTCCCGTTTGCTTCTACAATCCCCGCGCGAGGTGTGAACATGCCAGAACAGGTTCGTCGTGAGATGGTCGATCACATGAAGCAGAGCCTCGACGTGCTGAAGTCGAACTTGGCGAAGGTCCAGACGGGCCGCGCCAATCCGGCGATGATCGAGGACGTGATCGTCGACTACTATGGGACGTCGACACCGCTGAAGCAGCTGGCGACGATCGCCGCGCCCGATCCGAATTTGCTCGTCGTGCAGCCGTACGACAAGAGCCAGATGGACGCGTTCGTTCGCGCCATCCTCGGCGCCGATCTCGGGTTGAACCCCGAGAGCGACGGGCAGGTCATCCGTGTGCGGGTGCCCAAGCTGTCCGAGGAGCGGCGCACCGAGCTCACCAAGGTGATCAAGTCGCGCGGTGAGGAGACGAAGGTCGCGCTGCGCAACATCCGGCGCGAGGCCAATGACAAGCTCGAGCAGATGAAGAAGGACTCGGAGATCTCCGAGGACGAGTACCACCGGTATCGCGACAAGGTCGACGAGGCGATCCGCGAGTACACCGAGAAGGTCGACGAGCTGGTCGAGGAGAAAGGAAAGCAGATCCAGACGATCTAGCGACGGTCACGCCGATGAGTCCTCCCTCCCTGAGACGGGCGATGCGCACCTACCGGCTGGGGAGGAGCGCCCTATGGGCGGCGGCGGCGACGCTGAGTGTCGGGTGGCTGGGCTATCCGTGGGCGGCGCTCGGCGTGTGGATCGGACTCGGCCTGCATGTCGGGAATCTGCTGCTGCTCCATGAGGTGGCCCGGTCGCTGTTGGCGGCGCGCTCGGGTCGGGCGGGACGATCGCTGGCCGCCGTCTCGAGTCTCGGTCGGCTGACGCTGCTCGGCGTCTTGCTGGCGGCGACGGCGCTTGCGCTGGGTCGCGAAGCGCTGCTCGGTGCCTGTGGTGGGCTGTTTCTCGCTCAGGTAAACTTGGCCCTCCCCACTACGAGGTCTACGGAGGCGGTCTGACGATGCGGGCGATCTTCGACCAGCTGCTCGGCATGCTGGAACATCTCGGCGAGAAACGGATCGCGGTGGTGCCGGCGTTTGGCACGGAGATCCGATTCGATGTGACGGCGATCATCATGTCATGGGTGGTGATTGTGCTTCTTGTCATGATGGCGTTGTGGCTCCGCCGTGGATTGCGCCAGCCGGTCGAGGAGAAGCCGAGCCGCGTCCAGGCAGGGCTCGATGGGCTGATCGATCTGCTCAAGACGCAGCTGGCGGACAACTTCGCCTCGGAGCGGCTGGCGACGATGATGTTCCCGTTCATCTCGACGCTGTTTCTGTACGTCTTGTTGTCGAACTGGCTCGGCGTCGTCCCGTACCTGAGCTCTCCGACCCAGGATTTGAACGTGTCGTTCGGACTGGCGCTGCTCGTGTTCGCGCTGTCCCACATCCTGGCGGTACGGTTGAAAGGCATCCGCCGCTACCTGCGCGGATACCTGGAGCCGTACGCGTTCATGCTCCCGATCAACCTCGTCGGGGAGATCGCCAAGCCGCTCTCGCACGCCTTCCGGTTGTTCGGGAACATCCTGGCGGGGACGATCCTGGTGACGGTGGTGATGGTGAAGTTCATGCCGATCCTCGTCCCCCCGGCGCTCAACATCTTCTTCGGGCTGTTCTTCGGGGGGATCCAGGCGTTCGTCTTCGCCATCCTGGCGGTGGCCTACATCAACGTGGCGGTAGAAGACTAGAGGAGGAGACATGCTGCAGGAAGCACAAGACGTGACCAGCGCCATCAGTGGCGCCGACATCGCGACCGCGGCGAAGTACATCGCTGCCGGGCTGTGCATGGGGATCGGAGCGATCGGGTCGGCGATCGGCGAAGGGATGGCGGCGGCGCATGCCCTGGACGGGATGGCGCGCCAGCCGGAGATGCAGGGCGCGCTATTGCGGACGATGGTGCTGGGGCAGGCGATCACCGAGACGACCGGGATCTACTCGTTGCTGATCGCGATCGTCCTGCTGTTCGTCATCTAGAGGAGGCGCCGTGACGTTCGAGTGGGGAACGATCGTCAAGACCATCAACTGGACGTTGGTGTTCAACCTGGTCAACTTCGCGATCCTCCTCTACTTGCTGAAGCGCCTGTTGTTCAAGCCGGCGATGACCTACCTCGACCGTCGCCGGGAGACGATTCACGCGCGGATGCAGGCGGCGCGGGCGGACGAGGAGCGTGCGGCGGCGTTTGCCGACGAGCAGAGGCAGGCCCTCGACGAGGCGCGGTCCCGGGCCGAGGCGGTCGCGGAAGCCGCCCGGCGCGAGGCGGAGGAGATCGTCGCGGCCGCCCGGGGCGAGGCGCGGGCGTCCGCCGACAAGATCCTGGAGGACGGACGGCGCCAGCTGCTCCAGGAGCGGGATCGGATGATCGCCGAGCTGCGCGACGCGTACGCCGAGATCGCCGTCCTCGGCGCCGAACGGGTCCTCGATCGGGAGATCCGCATCGAGGATCATCGCCGGTTGCTCGATGGCCTGATCGCCGAGCTCGACGAGGCTCGGCTGAAGGTCGAACCGTGAGGTCGCACGAAATCGCGCGCCGTTACGCGAACGCGTTGTACCAGCTGGCCGCGGAAGAGGGTGCGGTCGAGGCGACGCAGGACGAGCTGCGGTCGGTGGTCGACGAGATCGACCAGGTCGGGGGGTTGACGGAGTACCTGACCCACCCGCTGGTGTCGCGGGAGGAAAAAGCGGAGCTGGTGCGGCGGGCGTTTCCGCAGCTTTCGGAGCGGATGCGTCGTCTGTTGTCGCTGCTCATCCGCAACCGGCGGGAGGCGTACCTCGATCTGATCTACGCCGAGTACGTCGACGCGCGCACCGCGTCGGAGGGGCTGGTCACGGTGCGGGTGACGACCGCCCGTCCACTGAATGAGGAGCAGCGGACCCGGCTGATCGACCATCTGGAGCGGGGGATGGACCGGCGCGTCCGCCTGGAGGAGGTCGTCGACGAGCGGCTTCTCGGCGGGGCACGGATCGAGACCGAGGGGCGCGTCGTCGACGGGACGGTTCGCGCCCGCCTGAACGGGCTGCGGGCCCGGTTGCAGACCTAGGGGGAAAGCGAAGTGGCGACAACCCGAAAAGACGAGATCACGGCGATCCTCAAGGAACAGCTGAAGGGGCTGGAATACGACCTCCAGATGGAAGAGGTCGGCGTCGTGGTGGAGGTCGGCGATGGGATCGCCCGCATCTACGGGCTGGAGCGGGCGATGGCGTCGGAGATCGTCGAGTTGCCCGGCGAGTTGTACGGGCTTGTCCTCAACCTGGAGGAGGAGTCGGTCGGCGTGGCGCTGTTCGGCGACAGCGAGCGGGTACAGGAGGGCGACGAGGTGCGTCGGACCGGTCGGGTGCTGGAGACGCTCGCCGGCGACAAGATGCTCGGCCGGGTCGTCGATCCGCTCGGCCGACCGCTCGATGGGGGCGATCCGATCCAACAGGCGGAAGCGCGGAAGGCGGAGATCATCGCGCCCGGTGTCGTCGAGCGACAGCCGGTGAACACGCCGCTGCAGACCGGACTCAAGTCGATTGACGTCCTGACGCCGATCGGGCGCGGGCAGCGCGAGCTGATCATCGGCGATCGTCGGACCGGGAAGACGGCGATCGCGCTGGATACGATCATCAACCAGAAGGGGGACGACGTCGTCTGCGTGTACGTGGCGATCGGCCAGAAATCCTCGACGGTGGCGCGGATCGTCGACACGCTGACCCGCCATGGGGCGATGGAGTACACGATTGTCGTGGCGGCCGATGCCAACGCGCCGACGCCGATGCAGTACCTCGCGCCGTACGCCGGCTGCGCGATGGCCGAGCACTTCACCTACGCCGGCCGGGATGCGTTCATCATCTACGACGACCTGTCGAAACACGCCGTCGCCTACCGTGAACTGTCGCTGCTTCTGCGCCGGCCGCCCGGTCGGGAGGCGTACCCCGGCGACATCTTCTATACCCACTCCCGTCTGCTCGAGCGGGCCGTCCGCCTGTCCGACGCGCGCGGCGGCGGGTCGCTGACCGCCTTTCCGATCATCGAGACGAAGGCGGGCGACATCACGGCATACATCCCGACGAATGTGATCAGCATCACCGATGGGCAGATCTACCTGGAGACCGACCTGTTTAACCAGGGGTTCCGCCCGGCGATCAACGTCGGCTACTCGGTGTCGCGGGTCGGCGGCGAGGCCCAGATCCGGGCGATGTCGCAGATCGCCGGCGACTTGAGGCTGGAGCTGTCACAGTATCGCGAGCTGGAAGCGTTCGCCGAGTTCTCGGCGGATCTCGACGAGGAGTCGAAGGCCCAGTTGGCGCGGGGCGATCGGCTGATGGAGATCCTCAAACAGGACCAGTACGAGCCGATGCCGGTGGAGGAGCAGATCGTGGCGCTGTTCGTGGGGGTGGAGAACCATCTCGCTGACGTCGCCGTGGGCGACGTGCGGCGGTTCGAGCGGGAGTGGCTGCGGTTCGTCCACGAGGAGCGCGACGAGATCTTCGGGATGTTGCGGGAGCAGCGGGAGATGACCGACGAACTGCGCACCAAGCTCGAGGAAGCGGTGATCGAGTTCAAGCGCCGGTTCAGCGGCTAACGGGAGCGGGACGCAGGCGGACACGGATATGGCCCAGAACGTACGCACGATCAAGAGCCGCATCGGCAACATCGAGAACATCGCCCAGATCACACGTGCCATGCACGCGATCGCGATGACCAAGGTGACCCGCATGAAGAAGCGGTTGGCCGCGGTTCGTCCGTACATCGAGGAGCTGGAAGGGTACGTCGCCCAGCTGATCGGGAGGATCCCGCCGGAGGTGGAGCCGCATCCCCTGATGACGGCGAACGGATCGGATGCCCTCGGGGTGATGGTGCTCAACGCCGATCGGGGGCTGTGCGGACGCTACAAGGGGGAGCTCAACCGCCGTGGCGACGATCTGATCGAGGCGGCGGCGGCGGCCGAGCTGCTGGCCGGCGGGGAGAAGGCCCGAAGCTACTTCACCCGGCGTGGCATCGAGCCGCTGCGCAGCTACACCGGCGTCTACGACAAGCCGACCACGGACACGGCGCGGCGGATGGCCGACGATCTGATCGAGCTCTACCTCGAGGGACGGATCGGACGGATCGTGTTGGTATACATGCGGTTCGTGTCGGATCTCCGGCAGTCGCTCGTCGTGGAGGAGTTCCTGCCGGTATCGGTTGCCCCGCGTCCCAATGACGTGCTGGTGGAGCCGAGCCTCGAGGAGATGATCGACGTGTCGCTGCGGATGAGCCTACACGGCCGGATGTACGCCGTGCTGCTGGAGACGAAGACGAGCGAGGACGCCATCCGTCGACAGGCAATGAAGAGCGCGACCGACAACGCCGAGGATCTTCTCAAGGCGTTGACGCGGGCGTACAACAAGGCGAGGCAGCAGGAGATCACGCGCGAAATTGCCGATATCATCGGCGGTGCGGAAGCGCTCCGTACCCGATAACCGAGGGGATTGAGAGGTCGATCGATGGAAGCCGAACACGCAGTCGGAACGATTACGGAGATCAAGGGACCGGTCATCGATGCCCGGTTCGAGAAGGGCCGGCTTCCCCGCGTCAACGACGCCGTCCGCGTCGAGCGCGACGGAGAGCGCGACCTGATCCTCGAGGTCGCGCAACACCTCGGCGACGACGTCGTCCGGGCGATCGCCATGGACTCGACCGACGGGCTGTCGCGAGGGATGGCGATCCACCACACCGGCCAGGCGATCACCGTCCCGGTCGGACCGGAGATGCTCGGACGGTTGATCAACATCGTCGGGGATCCGATCGATGACCTACCGCCGCCCGAGACGAAGGAGCGCTACTCGATCCACCGCAAGGCGCCCGGGCTGCTCGACCAGGAGACCGAGTCCCAGGTGTTCGAGACGGGGATCAAGGTGATCGACCTGGTGGCCCCGTTTCCCAAAGGGGGGAAGATCGGGACGTTCGGCGGCGCCGGCGTCGGGAAGACGGTGCTGATCATGGAGCTGATCCGCACGATCGCGTACGAGCACCAGGGGTACTCGGTGTTCGCCGGGGTCGGGGAGCGCAGCCGCGAGGGGAACGACCTGTACCTGCAGATGAAAGAGGCCGGCGTCCTCGACAGCACGGCGCTCGTCTATGGACAGATGAACGAGCCGCCGGGGGCCCGGTTCCGGGTCGCCCTCACCGGGGTCACCGTCGCCGAGTACTTCCGCGATCAAGGGCGGGACGTGCTGTTGTTCATCGACAACATCTTCCGGTTCGCCCAGGCGGGCAGTGAGGTATCGGCGTTGCTCGGGCGGATGCCGTCGGAGGTCGGGTACCAGCCGACGCTGGCTACCGAGATGGGCGAGCTGCAGGAGCGGATCACCTCGACGAAAAAGGGTTCGATCACGTCGATGCAGGCGATCTACGTCCCCGCCGACGACCTGACCGACCCGGCGCCGGCGACGGTGTTCTCGCACCTCGACGCGGCGATCACCCTGTCCCGTGAGATCGTGGAGAAGGGGATCTACCCGGCCGTCGATCCGCTGCAATCGAACTCGACGATGCTCGATCCGAACGTGATCTCCCGCGAGCACTACCGGGTGGCGAGGCGGACACTCGAGATCCTCCAGCGCCACGAGGACCTGCGCGACATCATCGCCATCATGGGGATGGACGAGCTGTCGGAGGAGGACCAGCTGACGGTGCGGCGGGCGCGCAAGGTACAGCGGTTCATGAGTCAGCCGATGCATGTCGCCGAGCACTTCACCGGGCGACCGGGGGCGTACGTGCAGCTCGACGACACGATCAAGGGGTTCGCGATGATCGTCGACGGCCGGCTCGACGACATCCCCGAGCAGGCGTTCTACATGGCCGGGACGATCGACGAGGTGATCGACCGCGGTCGGGACAGCGCGGAGGCCGCCACGGAAAAGGGAGCCGACGCGACGCCCGCGTGAGTCGACGCCCGACGCCGTGGAGAACGGCCAATTGATCAAGATTTCGGGGTTCCGTATAATCATCGATTGCCCGGCGGCGTAGCCAAGCGGTAAGGCAAGGGACTGCAAATCCCTGATTCACCGGTTCGAATCCGGTCGCCGCCTCAGGACGCGATAGGGTGGTTAGCTCAGCTGGGAGAGCGCATGCTTGACGTGCATGAGGTCACAGGTTCGAGTCCTGTACCACCCACCAGCTCGCGGGTCCGCTCGCGGGCATTGTCTTGGGAGGAGCATCCGTCGCGATGATCGAACGGGCCCGCCGGCTGAGCCGTCCGTACCTCGAGCGGGAGGGGACGATCGGGATCTACCTGCTGGGCTCGGCGACGCGACCGTACAGCGATCCCCGTTCCGATCTGGATATCGAGGTGATCGTCGACGATGCGACCTACCGCGGCACGCCCGACGAGGAGCGGCAGCGATTCGTCCTCAAGGAGGAACCGCCGCCGGTCGTCGACTACGAGTTCTACCTCCGTCCGTGGTCCGAGTTTGTCGGGCTGATCGATTCGACGCACGACCTGTTCCACTACGCCTATCAGCATGCGGTCGTCCTCCACGATCCACGGGGACGGATCGTTCCGGTGATCGAGCGGCTCGCCGAGCTGCCCGAGGCGATCCGGCGGGAGCGGATGGCGGTGCACCTCCTCGAGTTCCGCCACCGACTGGCGCGGGCGCGAAAGACCGCGAGGCGAGGGGAGCGGCCCGCCCCGATCAACCTCGGTCTGCTGTACGCCGATGCGCTACGCGCCCTCGTCAAGCTGCTGTTCGTCGTCCGGCGGTCGTGGGCGGCGACGGCGCACTGGAGCGAGCAGGAGCTTCGGCTGCTCGGGATCCCCGATCGGCTGCTCGAACGCGCTTCTGCCCTGCTCCACGACAGCGGTCCCGAGGACGGGATGCGATTGATCGAAGATGTGGAGGGGTTTCTCGATGGCTGCGGCGAGACGTTTCACCGCGATGGCGATGCCCTCCGCCGATGGCTGTTCTTCACCGCCGCAGGAAAGCGGGCGTTCGAGCGCTGGGGGCTGCGGTAGCTGGCGGAGCGTGACCTGCCCGTTCGCTCTCGCGTGGAATCCACGCCGCGATCACGACTATCAGCATCGGTGGAAGGACCGTAGCAAGCGGCGTTTTGCCCATCCCAACACGGGTTGAGTATACTCCCCGCCATGCGTGGCCGCGGGGACCGCGGCGGGGAGGGTGAGGTGGATGGTCGATCGAATTGGGATTCGCCGCGAGGACATGTACCACTGGGAGCGCCGTGTTCCCCTCATCCCGGACGATCTACGGGCGCTCTCCGACGAGATCGGGATCGTCTTCCGGGTGCAGTCCTCGGACAAGCGAGCGTTCGCCGATGATGAATACCGAGCCGCGGGGCTCGAGGTCGTCGACAATCTATCCGACTGCCCGCTGATCATCGGGCTCAAGGAGATCCCGATCGAGCGGCTGGAGGCCGACAAGGTCTACGTCTTCTTCTCGCACACGATCAAGGGGCAGCCGGCCAACATGCCGATGCTCGCCCGCTGTCTGGCGCTTCGCTGCACGGTGCTCGACTACGAGCGGATCGTCGACGACGATGGGCGGCGACGGATCTTCTTCGGCAACTACGCCGGGATCGCCGGGATGATCGACACGCTGTGGGTGCTCGGTCGTCGATTGGCGTGGGAGGGGATCGTGACGCCGCTGGCGGAGCTCCGGCAGGCGTCGACGTACGCCGATCTCGACGAGGCGAAGCGGGCGATCGCGGCGGTCGGGAGCCGGTTCGCCGAGACCGATCTGCCCGAGGAGGTCTCCCCTCTGGTCATCGGCATTGCCGGCTACGGGAACGTGTCCCGGGGAGCGCAGGAGATCCTCGACCTGCTGCCGGTGGACGCGTGCCGTCCCGCCGACCTCCTGGAGGCGGGACAACCGACGAGGACCGATTCGCCGGTCGTCAAGGTCGTCTTCCGCGAAGAGGACACGGTGGCCCCACTGGCCGAAGGGAAGCGGTTCGAGCTACAGGAGTTCTACGATCATCCCGAGCGGTACCGTGCCGCGTTTGAGCGTTTCCTGCCGAGCCTTCACGCGCTCGTCAACTGCATCTACTGGGAGCCCCGCTACCCCCGCTTGGTGACGGCCGACGCGGTCCGGGAGCTGTATGCGCGGAAACGGCCGAGCCTGCGGGTGATCGGAGATATCTCGTGCGACGTCGGCGGAGCGATCGAGGTTACCACCGAGGCCAGGGAGCCCGACGATCCGGTGTACGTGGTCGATCCCGAGACGGGGGCGGTCCGCTCGGGGATCGAGGGCGACGGGCCGGCGATTCTGGCCGTGGAGATCCTGCCGACCGAGCTGCCGCGCGAGGCGTCGGCCGCGTTTAGCGGAACCCTCAGGCGGTTCGTGCCGGCGCTCGCTAGGGCCGACCATGCCGTCTCGTACGACCGGCTCAACCTGCCGCCCGAACTGAAGCGGGCCGTGATCTGCCATCGCGGTCGTCTGACACCCGACTACCGGTATCTCGAGCGGCATCTGGACGCCGCCGGAACGATACCGGCCGAAGCAACGAAGGAGTGATCCCATGAAGCGCGTGCTCGTATTGGGGGCCGGCCTGGTCGCCGGTCCGCTGGTCCGGTATCTGCTGCAGGTCGACGGCTTCGAGGTCACCGTGGCCAGCCGGACGGTGGAGAAGGCGGAGCGATTGGTCGGCGGGGCGACGAACGGGAGGGCGCTCCGGCTCGATGTCCACGACGAGCCAGCGCTCGGCGCCCTGATCGGCGAGCATGATCTGTCGATCAGCCTCCTGCCGTATGCCTACCATCCGACGGTGGCCCGGTGGTGCATCGAGCATCGCCATCCGATGGTGACGACCTCGTACGTCAAAGACGAGATGCAAGCCTTCGACGCCGCGGCGCGGGAGGCGGGCGTCCTCCTACTCAACGAGATCGGGGTCGATCCGGGAATCGATCACATGTCGGCGATGCAGGTGATCGACCGTATCCGGGATGCCGGCGGGCGACTGGTATCGTTCACCTCGAACACCGGAGGGCTGCCCGCCCCCGACGCGAACGACAACCCGCTGGGCTACAAGTTCTCGTGGGCCCCCCGCGGCGTCGTCCTGGCCGGGAAGAACCCCGCCCGATACCTCGAGGACGGTGAGGTCGTCGAGGTCCCCGGTCCGGAGCTGTTCGCCGACCACTGGGCGTGTCCGATCGTCGGGTTCGGCGAGCTCGAGGTGTACCCGAACCGCGACGCGCTGCCGTACATCGAAGCGTACGGCATTCCCACCGTGCGCAGCATGTTCCGGGGAACGCTCCGCTATCCCGGATGGTGCGACACGATGAAGATGATCGTCGACCTGGGGCTACTCGACGAGACCGAGCGCGACGACCTGGCGGGGAGGACGTACGCAGAGCTGTTGGCTCGTCAACTCGATGCCGAGGGGGACGATCTGAAGGGAGCCCTCGCGGATCGGTTCGGGCTGCCGCGCGATGCCAAACCGATCTCCGACCTGGCGTGGCTCGGCTTGCTCGACGACGATCCGATCCCGGCTGAGGACACAACCTGCCTGGACGTCGTCGCCTCCCGCATGCTGTCCCGAATGCAGTATGCGCCCGGGGAGCGCGACATGCTGGTGATGCAGCACGAGTTCGTCGCCGAGTATCCCGACCGCACTGAGCAGGTCACCTCGACGATGATCGACTACGGGATCCCCGGTGGCGATTCTTCGATGTCCCGCCTCGTCGGCCTTCCGGCGGCGATCGCCGCCCGTCGGATCCTGGAGGGGGAGATCGATCTCGCCGGCGTACGCACCCCGGTGATCCCCGCGATCTACGAGCCGGTCCTGGCCGAGCTGGCCGATCTGGGGGTCGCCTTCCACGAGACGGTGGAGTTGCTGTAGGCCGTTTGGAGGCGATGGGATGATCGGAGGACCGATCCGCCTTCGATGGGGGGCCAGCGTCTGGGGGTTCTACGGGCGCCGAGAGCCCGCGTCATGGCCGACGCTGCCGGAAGCCGTGCGGGCGCTGCTGTCGGTGGACCGGTCGCTCGGCGTCGAGGTGTGGGGGGCGAAGTCGCTCGACGGGCCCGGGATCGACGAGGAGGAGCTTGTCGAACTCGCCGCGGCCTGCCAGGACGCTGCGTTCGTCACCGCTCACGTCCGGGGCCGCCATTGGCGCTGGCAGCCGCACGGGCTGCGCCGGGAGATCGAGTTCGCCGAGCGGGTCGGCGCGACGGCGCTGATCCTGCATCCGGAGTGTCTCGGCCTCACTTGCCCCGAGAATCGGCTCGATGTCCCCGAGATCCGCCGGATCGCCGGGTACGCGGCCGATCGCGGCGTCCGCTTGGCGCTGGAGAACATGCGGGACTCGATCTGGCTGCTCGACCGGGTACTGGAGGAGATCGGGGACGATCCGGAGACGTCGAATCTTGGCGTGTGCATCGACACCGGACACGCGCATCTCTCCGGGGACGCCGGGCGGGAGCCGGTGGAGAACTACCTGGAGCGGTACGCCGGTTCGCTGATCCATGTCCACCTGCACGACAACCGGGGTGATGCCGACGACCACCTCATTCCCGGCGACGGGACGATCGACTGGAGCCGCACCCTGAACGCGATGGCGAGGATCGGCTTCGAGGGGACGGCGGTGCTGGAGATCCATCCGCGGCCCGACGACACGGTGGCGAGTGCGGTCGAGCAGGGATGGACGATGCTGCGGGCGGCTCGGTGAGCGGGCGCGGAGGCCATCGACTGCAACCGACGGTGGAACGGGATGGGGATGGCGGATATGATGCGGCCGTCGAGGAGGAGGTAGCGTGCCAGAGAGCCCAACGGAAGAGAGAATGGTGCTTCTCGCCAACGTCTTCCCCTCGCTCGACGACGCGGCGACCGCCGATCTGGCATCGATCTGTCTGGAGATCCATCACGACGCCGACGAGCTGATCGCGCAGGAGGAGTCGTACGCCTCGGGGCTATACATCGTCCAGTCGGGATTGGTGAAGCTGGGCAAGCGCAGCAGCTCGGGCGGCGAGAAGCGGGTGCTCCGGTTCCTCGGGGTCGGCGAGCTGTACGGACTGGAGGCGGTCGTCCTCAATCATACCACCCACGTCCAATACGCCGAGACGCTGATGGAGAGCACGCTGCTGTTCATCGAGCGCCGGAATCTGCTCGGGTTTCGCCGCCGGCACCCGGAGCTGTGCACCGATTTCACCCGCTGGCTGGCCCGCGAGGTGGTCATGCTGGAGTTGAAGCTCACCCGCGAAGCGGTGGAGTCGACCGACCGCAACCTGGCGTTGCTGCTGCTGGCGCTGGCCCACAACTACGGGGTGGCGGAGAAGGACTCGATCGTGCTCGATCTCCCGATCTACCGTCGGACGATCGCCGAGATGCTCGGGATCTCGTTGGAGTCGCTGATGCGAGCGTTGAAGCGATTCCGGGACCGCGGCGTGATCACCACGTCGGGGCGTCAGGTGACGATCATCGATTTGGAGGGACTCAAGAAGCGAGCCCGGATCACCCCGTTCTACCTGTCGATCCTCCGCGAGACGCTGTAGTCGACCGCCTCCTCTCTTTTCGTTCCGCCCGGGGGTTCGATCGCCGGAGACCGGCGTTTGCCGCACCCGGCGTTGTCACCTGACCGTTCCCCACCGTTTCCTTCTTTCGGCGAACGGTGTTCGTCTGCCGATCCGCATCGCCCCGAGTCGACGCCCCGTGGCGTTTCGAATGACAGAGCCTAGATCCCGGAAACCCTCTAGAGAAAAGAGCTTTCGCGCCTTATCGTGATGGCGACACGGGCCGGCGACCGCGACGTCGGAGGTGCCGACCTGGCGGCCTCGGGACGGAGTCGGTGGAGAAGGAGGGAGCATGGCGACACGAACAGGTCGCGCGGTACGGGAGGGGCGTATCGGCGAGCGGCGGGGGCTTCACGACATGTGCCGGCTGCAGTTTTCGGCGTGCAGCGGGCGTGATGAACCTCGACGCTTCGATCGAGCGGATTCTCGATCCCACGACCAATGAGATCACGGTGCACTTCCCGGTCCAGATGGACAACGGGGGATCTTCCCGTAGAGGAGACGCCGATGACCGATCGAGTCTGGTCTGCGATCGACCGTCCCGGCAAAAGCGGATCGGATCGAGAGACGGTTCCTTACCGTCCGATCGGCGCTACCGGAGTACGAGGCCAGCGAACGCCTCCGCGATCCGCAGGCCGTGGATGCGATCGCCGCAGCGGTCGCGTTCGGCCTCGAGGTCCTGTGCGATGGAACGTGGACCGAAGGGTACGACGACCTGAAGGTCATCGAGCGATTCGGCAGCGTGGTGCCCGAGCGGGAGCCGGTCGCGGTCCCATTCCAGTATGGAGGGACCGACGATGATCACGGCGATCGAGCCGATTCCCAGCGAACGGGTGTGGATCGCCCGGCTGCTGCAGGCTGCCTCCGCCGCCCCGACGGAGGAAAGCGGCGAGGGCACCCGGAAGGAAGATCAGCTCTCCATCGACGAACGATGCCTGCCCTAGAGGCCGGTGCCGCACCCGTTCGCCCGCTTCCGGCGGGCGGACGGTGCGAACGGACGACGCGATCTTGTGCACGTTGACCGTGGCAAGCTGGTGGTCGATGAACCTCCACCTGTCGCTGGTCTGCGGTGCGCCAGGGGGCGGTGCCTACGCGCCGCCCCCTCTCCCCGTTTGGGTCGCCGGATGGGTGCGCTGCCGGCGGCGAAGGCGGTGTGCTCAGGCGGGCGTCGTTCGCGACCGGCCGCACGCCGGGCATCGGGGATTCGCCGCAACGCAGATCTCCTCGAACCGAGCCCCGGCGGCATCGTAGATCAGCAGCCTGCCGACCAAGGGGCGACCGATTCCGACGATCCACTTGATGGCTTCCGTGGCCTGCAGCACCCCGATCGCTGCCGGTACGGTGCCGAGGATCCCGGCGTGTTCGCCCGACGGTTCCGCGGACGAGGCCTCGGGAACCAGGCAGCGATAGCAAGGTCCGCCGTCGACGCACAGCACCGCCGTTTGCCCTTCGAGCTCGGAGACGGCGCCGTATACATACGGGATGCCGCGGGACAGGCAGACGTCGTTGATCGCGTACCGGGTGGGGAAGTTGTCGGTTCCGTCGACGATGAGGTCGTACCCCTCGGCGATCCGGGCGCCGGACGCGGCATCGAACCGCTCCTCGATTCCCCGTACGACGATCTCGGGATTCAGATCCGCGAGCCGCCGCGCTGCGCTGTCGACCTTGGAGTGACCGATTGCCGCTTCTGCATGGAGCACCTGGCGTTGGAGGTTGGTGAGGGCCACCTTATCATCGTCGACGATGCCGATCGTCCCCACGCCGGCGGCCGCCAGGTACAGCGTGCTGGGGCTGCCCAGCCCCCCGAGCCCGATCACGAGAACGCGGGCGGACTTCAGCTTGCGCTGGCCGGTTTCACCGATCGAGGGAAGCACCAGATGACGTGCGTAGCGGAGGCGTTCCCGAGCGGTTAGCGGGTTTCCTCGGTCGTCCATCGCGGGTCCTCCTTCGTGCGCGTTGCGACGATTCTAGCCGAACAGCCGGGACGTCGCGGCGCTACGTCATTTGGGGCGCGGCCCACTCGTAGACGAACACGTCCGGCGTTCCGTTCGTCCATGTTCGGAACCCGGCGGCGGTGAGCAGCGATCTGGCAGCCGCTGCCCGTGCGTGAGAGCACGGCACCATCGCCGCGATCACGGCGTTCGGAAGGAGGGCAAGGGCCCGATGCAACAGCGATTCCATCGCCCCCATCTCCCCATCGAGGAAGTTGAGGGTGACCTCCTGCGAGCTCCCCGGGACTTTGTCGGATGCAGAGGAGGCCGGTGTGACGGCCGCGGTCGGACCCACCCAGACGGGTGGCCAACCGCGCCACCCCGGCGGCACGAGCGCCGGCGATCAGCACTTCGGTGAGAACGCGGCCGACGCCCCGACCGCGGAACACGGGATCGGTTCGGATCCCTTCGAGCCGCGATAGACCAGGGGACAGCCAGGTCCGGCGCGCGAAGCCCACCAGCCCCCCCTCGAGCACCGCGCCGAGCGCCTCTCCGCACGCGTCGTCGATCCACGCATCAAGCTGGTCCGGGACGTCGTCGTGACCGTCCCAGATCTGCGACGAGATCTCGATGATCCGCGGTCGGTCCCCGGCGTCGAGCCGGCGCAGACGAAGGTCGCGCATGGTCCGACGAGGATATCGGTAAGGGCAACCCTCGCCAACGCGATAGGTCCTCCGAATCCTGCGAGGGCTACCCGTCGTTCGCCGGCGGGACCAGGCGGGTGTCGGGATGGAACGCGTACCAGGAGAACCAGAATACCCGCTGCTTGATGACCTCGTTGCCGGTATCCTCCCGGATCACGGTGACCGTCCCGTCGTGGGCGCGCGAGGCCACGATCGGAACCCCCTCGACCTCGTGCTCGAGGACGAGGCGCTCGAGGAGGGCGTCCTCACGAAAAGCGAGGTGGACGCCATCCACCTCGACGCCGAAGACGACCGCCTTGGGATGGATCCGATCGTCTCGCGCCTCCACCGGGAACCAGAGCCTCTCGCTCTCGTCGTACCCGGCGTACGGGTCACTGCCGTACGCTCGGCTGAATCCGGTCTCCCGGCTGAGCACCTCCGCCTCGGGATGGAATCTCTTCCACTCCCCCCAGACGACGGTGTCGATCGAGACCGGCATCAGCTCCCTACCGGCGAGCTCACCGACGATGGAGACCCCGTCGATCTGGGTCCAGTAGCTCCCGGTCGTTCGGTCGTACATCACCAGGTTGGAGTTGTACAGCTTCCCGGAGGTCCCGAATTCGACCGGTTCGCCGTCGAGTCGGCGTTCGTAGGCGATTCCCGATCCGCACAGCGGGCAGTAGGTTACGGCGACCGGCTTTCCGGCGATCGTGTCGTTGACAATCTCGTGCCATACGAGCACCTGGTGCGGATAGGCGCGGACGACGCCGTTCACCTCGAGAGCGAGGACCTCCTCGTCGTCGTCGATCCACGCTTCGGCTTCCTCGACGGAGACGTAGCGTGGCGCGTCGATCGACGGGATCCCGTCCGGGGCCGGACCGCCGCCGATGAGCTTGTCGGGATCGACGACGTATCGCCGCCCCGAGGGTGTTATCCGGACCTCGTGTCCGTTGACGGTCTCGACGATTGGGTCCTCCTCGTCGGCGGGACTTCCGCCGAGCCCCAGCGCCAGTCCCGCTACGGCGGCGAGGATCGCGAACCCCGTGAACGCGGCGCCGATTCGCCGCTTGCGTATCCTTTCCATCATCCGTCCTCCTTTCCGCTGCCCGGCGTTCGCACGGTTCCAGGCAACATCTACCCTAACGTAGGCGCAGGAAGTGAACGGTGGACGAGGATTCGATGCGCGTTCAGTGGGATGGCTGTCGGCGGCGCAGCCACTGCGCCAGCAGTCCCTGGTGGGGCGAGCCGATCAGCACGGCGAGGAAGAAGCCGATCGCCACCAGGACGATGGCGGCACCGGAGGCGATGCTCCAGTAGAACGACAGGTACAGCCCGACCGCCCCCGACAGCATCCCGAACGCGGCACCGACGGCGATCATCGACGGGAGCCGGCGGGCGAGCAGGAACGCCGTCGATGCCGGAACGATCAGCATCGCCAGCATCAGCGCTACCCCGACCGTCTGCAACGAGACGACCACGGTGATGGCGATCAGGCCGAACAGCAGGTAGCGGTACACGGCGGTGGGCAGCCGGAGCGTCTTGGCCAGGATCGGGTCGAACGACACCACGACGAGCTCCTTGTAGAACAACAGGACGGCGAAGAGGACGCCCCCGCCGAAGCCGCCGATCAGTACCAAGTCGGCGGAGGACACGCCGAGCACGTTGCCGAACAGGAAATGCACCAGATCGACGGCGAAGCCGCGCAGCGTCGAGATGAGGGCGATCCCCAGGGCGAACATCCCGGCAAACACGATGCCGATGGCCGTGTCCTCCCGGATCCGGCCCCGCTCGCTGATCCATCCCATGCCGAGCGCCACGAGCAGCGCCGTTCCCAACGCCCAGCCGAACAGCGCCTGGCGATCTCCTCGTCCCGTCGTCAACACGCCGCCGGCCAGGCCGGGAAGGATCGAATGGGCGATGGCGTCCCCCATGAATGCCATCCCTCGCAGCACGACGAATGCGCCGACCACGGCGCAGAGACCACCGACCGATGTGGCGGCGATCATCCCCCGTACCATGAACGGAAACCGAAACGGTTCCACAAACCAGTCAATGAACGCCATCGTCGCCTCCCGCGCAGGCCGTGTCGTGTACGACCACCGGACCGGCCTCGCCGTCGACCAGGTGGAGGCAGCTGCCGTACGCCTCCCGCAGGTTGGTCTCGGTGAACACGGCGGAGGCGTCCCCGTGTCCGATCATCCGGCGGTTGAGGAGGAGGACCTCGTCGAACGAGGACGCGGCGGTGCCGAGATCGTGCAGGGCGACCACCACGCTGACCATCCGCTTCCGCAGAGCGCCGAGCAGCTCGAGGATTTCCCGGCGGGATGGAACGTCGAGACCGGCGAACGGTTCGTCGAGAAGGATCAGATCCGCCTCCTGGGCGAGGGCGCGAGCGAGAAACATCCGCTGCTGCTGACCGCCGGAGAGTTCCTCGATCTGACGGTCGGCCAGATTCGACAGCTCCACCGCTGCGAGGGCATCGCGGACGACTTGATGATCGGCAGCGCGCGGGTGGCGCACCGGTCCGATCCGACCGATGCGGCCCATCATCGCCACATCGTAGACTGTAACCGGGAACCGCCAATCGATCCCGCTCCGTTGAGGGACGTAGGCGATGCAGATGTGTCCGCACGGACCGTGGCCGTGCACGCGGATCTCCCCTCCCGCGCCCGGAAGCAGCCCGGCGATCAGCCGCAGCAGCGTCGTCTTTCCGGCGCCGTTGGGCCCGACCACCCCGAGTTGATGTCCGGCGTCGAGCCGGAAGGTGACGTCGGTCAACACCAGGCGACCGTTGAGGGATGCCGACAGGTCGAGAACCTCCACCGCCGGCGCGTCCGCGACGTGAGCCGTCGGCGCCTTGCGGCGAAACCGCACCGCTCGCCGACCCCGAGAGGCGCTGCGAGCGGTCACGTCTCCTCCGACAGTGCGTCGACGATCGTGGTGACGTCGTAGCGCATCAGCTCGAGGTAGCTGGAAGCGGGCCCGTCGGGACCGCTCAACGAACCGGTGTAGAGGGGGACGATCCGGATGCCCGTGTCGGCGGCGACCTGCTCGGCGAGGGTGCGGTTGACGGTCGTCCCCACGAACACCGCCGGGACGTCGAGATCGGCGATCGCGTCCTCGAGCGCGGCGAGCTCACGGGCCGAGGGCTGCGCCATGCTGCTCAGCCCCGGAAAGACCGTCCCCACCTGCTCGAATCCGTACCGGACGGCGAAGTACCCGAGCACGGCGTGATCGGTCACCAACCGCCGCCGCGCCTCGGGCAACGGTTCGACCTGTTCCCGGATCCAGCTGTCGAGGTCGGCCAGCTCGGCACGGTAGGCGGCGGCCCGGTCCCGGTACAACGAGGCACGTTCCGGATCGGCCTCCGCCAGGGCATCGGCGATCCGCTCGCTCCAGGCTTGGACGTAGGTCGGGTCGAACCAGACGTGTGGGTCGGCACCGTCGTGCTCGTGCCCTTCGCCGGGGTCGTGCGGCTCGACCTCCCCGGGGTAGCGCAGGTCGAGGCCGTGGGAGAGCTCCAGGACCCGTCCGCCGGCGTTCTCCAGGATGGAACGGAGGTTGCTCTCAAGGCCGGCGCCGTTCAGGAACACCATGTCGGCCCGCGCAATCGCCAGCAGATCGGTCGGAGTGGGTTCGAAGGCGTGCGGATCGGCGTTCACCGGGAGAAGGATCGTCAGGTCGTTCTCCTCCCCCGCGATCCGTCCCACCACGTCGCCGACGATCGTCGTGGTGCTCACGAGCGTCAGCGGAGCCGCCGCCCACGAGCAGGCGACGAGCGCCACCGCGATCCATCGGGCGATTCTTGGCATGTTCTCTCCCTTTCCCGCTTCTCATAACCCTTGGACCGTTCGCGCCGTGCCGACAGCGGTTCACAAGGTTGCCACAGGTTTGGACGGCTCCGTTCACTGCGTCCCCGTACTGTACCGACCAACGCAGCTTAACCAAAGGAGGAACAAGGATGAACACGAAGCGACTGCATACGGTGATGATGGCGGTACTGATGGGGCTTGTCATGGTGATTCCGGCGAGCGCGCAGATCCTGCCCGACGACGAAGGCATCGGGGAGAGCCACCTGCCGTTGCTGATCCTGGTGAACCAGATGGAGCTGAGCGCCGACCAGATGGAGGCGATCCGCGATCTGGTCGAGGGCGTGCTGGAACACGGCGAGGTGGTTCAGACGCATCGAGACGCGTTCGAGGCGGAGATGATCGCGTTCACCGGGTCCGCGGAGGAGCTCGAGGATCTGCTGGACGCGTTTCGAGCGGAGATGGAGGAACGGACGGAGGCGGCCCGTGTGGCGGCGGCCGATGCGCTGGACGAAGCCAAGGGGATCCTGACCGTCAAACAGGGGGAACTCCTCGCCGAGTCGCTGTCCGGGTTGCTCGACAACCGGATGCCGAGGGGGCGGGGGTTCGACCCCGGGCCGGCCGGCCGGAGGCCGTTCGGTGATGACGACGAAGCGGCGTTCGACGTGCGCGAGCGGCTGTTCAACCGGATCCGAGAGCGCGCCGCCGACGATCCCGAGTTTCGGGAGCGCCTCGAGGAGCGGATGGCCCCGTCGTTCCCCGGTGGGATGGACGAGGGTCAGGGACCGGGGGCCGGTCTCGGTCGCCCGGGGTTCGCCCTACGGGAAGGTGCCGCCGACAGGCCGGCCCGGCCGGTGCTGCGCGGGGCGATGGCCCATCGCGGGATGGCATGGCTCGAGATCCTCCTCGAGGTGCTGGAGCTGAAGCTGGAGGCGATCGGCTAGTCCATCTGAAGCGATCTACCACGTTGGTCGGAACGATGCCGCCTCCCTTCGAAGGAGGCGGCATCCGATGGTCGCAAGGGAGCCGGCGGGTCCCGGGCCCCGCCAGCGGCTATCGAGATGGTAGCAGCAGTCGGAAACAGGCCCCACCCTCGGGACGGTTCTCCGCCCAGATCCTCCCGCCGTGCGCGTCGACCAGCGCCTTGGCGATCGACAGCCCCAGACCGGCCCCGCCATCGGTCGCCCGTGCGTCGTCGGCGCGGTAGAACCGGTCAAACACGTGGACGAGATCGGCATCGCTCAGGCCCGGACCGTTGTCGCAAACGCTGAGCTCGATCCCCGTGTGCCGCCGCTTGGCACCCAGGAGGATCGTCCCCGCTGGCGGCGTGTGGCGGATGGCGTTGGCGAGCAGGTTGAGCAGCACCTGCTCGATCCGCTGGCGGTCGACGACGACCGGCGGGAGATCCGCGTCGATCCGCCGTTCCAGGCGCAACTCCGAATCCTCGAGCTGGACCCCGATCGTTTCGACGATGCTGTCCACGAGATCCTCGAGACGGCAGGGGGCCGGGTGAATGGGCAGCCGCCCGGCGTCGGCGAGCGCCAGCTGATGGAGATCGCGAACCAACCGGGTGGTCAGCAGGATCTTATCGTGCAACGAGGCGAGCGTTTCGGGGGTTGGCTGGATCAAGCCATCCCGCAGCCCTTCCAGCGCGCTGCGCACGGCGGCGAGCGGCGTGCGTAACTCGTGGGAGACGTCGGCGATCATCCGCTTCTTCGTCCGCTCGGACCGCTCGAGGCTCTCGGTCATCTCATTGAACGAGCGGGCGAGCCGTCCGATCTCATCCGCACTGTCGATATGCACCCGTTCGCCGAACTCCCCGCGGGCGATCTGTCGGGTGGCGGCGTCCAGGCGGCGTAGCGGTCGGGTCAGCTGTCGAAACAGGAGGAGGGACAGGACGAGCGCCGCCGCCACCGCGGCCAACCCGGCCCGCCACAGGGAGCGACGGGTCGCCTGTAGAAACTGCTGCTCAAGCAGCGCCTGGCCGACGATGAGGCGGGACGGGACGAGGGTCCATTGCGCTCCCTGAGCGAGCACGATCGTCTCGCCTTGCGCAAGCTGATCGCTGCTGAGCCGCTGCCCGACATACCGTTCGTCGGGAGCGTAGAGGACCACCCCTTCCGGATTGACGAGGAAGATGGGGACGTCGCGGCGGCTTCGCTCGAGGAACGCGAGCACGACGTCGAGGTTGCCGGTCTGCTCGTAGAAGCCGCGGACCAGCTGGAGGACGGCTCGCTCCTGCGGGGTGGTGGTGCGCAGGGCGAACTCGGCGAACGCCTGCTTGACCGACCGGTTGATCAACAGGTAGCCGATCACCGACGTGAGCACGACGATGAGAATTAGGACGGCGAACAGCTTCGCCTGGAACGAGATCCGCTGCAGCGGACGGCCCGTCACCGGTCGTCCTTGGCGAGCTTGTAGCCGACGCCGAACACCGTGAGCACGTAGCGGGGTGTTCGCGGATCGGGCTCGATCTTCGCCCGGAGCCGCTTGATGTGCGAATCGACCGATCGCTCGAAGCTCTCGTACGGCTCGCCGCGCACCGCTTCCAGCAGTTCCAGCCGGGTGAACACCCGGCCGGGGTAGGTCATCAGGAACGCCAGCAGGTCGAACTCCATCGCGGTCAGGGAGACCGGCTGATCATCAACCCGCAGCTCGCGTTGGGTGAGGTCGATGCGTAGGTCGCTGACCTGCAGGATGGGCGGCTTCTTCGTCCCCCCCGACCGTCGGAGCACGGCGCGGACGCGTGCCTCCAATTCGCGGGCGCTGAACGGCTTGACGACATAGTCGTCCGCTCCCGCCTCCAGACCCTCGATCCGATCGTCCTCGTCGACCTTGGCGGTCAACATGATGATCGGGACGTCGGACGATCGGCGGATCGTCTCGGCCACCGAGATCCCGTCGAGGCGGGGGAGCATCCAATCGAGGATGATCAGATCGGGGTGGTGCCGTTCGAACTGTGCCAGTGCCTCGGGACCGTCGTAGGCATCGACGACCTCGAAGTGCGCCTGCTCGAGATAGCTGCGAACCGCCCGGACCACCCAGGGTTCGTCGTCGACCACCAGGATTCTCGTTGTCATCGTCGTCGCTGCCAGTATAGGACGACCAGGGTCGCCGATCCATTCGGCGTCCCGGTCCTGAAGCTGACATGAGGACACCGGGCGAGGCGCGAACGCCCCGCCCGGTGGGAACAAGGAGGCGGCGTAAACATGCTCCGATCTACATCACCCGCTCGAGCAGCAGCTCATCGTCGACGATGTGGTGTTGGGAGAACAGGTTGACCAGCTGGGGAACGGTGGCCCGGGCTTTCTCCACACCGGACAGCTCCTCGATGATCTCACCCTTGTGCATCATGATCAGATGGGTACCCACCTCGATGGCCTGTTCCATGTTGTGGGTCACCATGAGGGTCATCAGTCCCAGCCGATTGACGAATGATTGGGTCAACCCGACGATCATCGCCGCGTTGCTCGGATCGAGCGCGGCGGTGTGTTCGTCGAGGAGGAGGACTTCCGGGGGCACGAGTGTCGCCATGAGCACGGCCAACGCCTGACGTTCGCCTCCGGACAACAGCGACACACGACATCCGAGCCGGTCTTCCAGGCCGACCTGGAGCGCCGCCAGCTGGTCGCGGAACCGCCGGCGCAACTTGCGCGGCAGCGCCGGGCGCAGCCCCCGCCGTCCCCGCTTCATCGCCAGCGCCAAGTTCTCCGCGACCGTCATCGTTGGTGCGGTTCCGGCGAGAGGATCCTGCACAATCCGGCCAACCTGGCGGGCTCGGCGGTAGGCCGGGACGGCGGTCAGATCCCTTCCCCTGAGCAGAATCCGTCCGGTGGTCGGCGGATAGCTCCCCGCGATCAGGTTGAGCAGCGTGCTCTTCCCGGCCCCGTTGGAGCCGATGATCGTCAGGAAGTCGCCCCCCTCCAGCGACAGGCTCGTCTCACGGATCGCCACCACCCGGTCGGCCCCCGCGTGGAAGCTTTTCGACAGGCGTTCGAGCACTAGCATGCACTGACCTTTCTCATCCGCCGCTCCCGCATGTAGGGAACGACCAACGCGAGGATGACGAGGAGCGCGGTGATCATCTTCAGATCGCTCGCCTGGAAGCCGATCGTATAGCCGTAGCGAAGCGCCAGGATGACGGCGATCCGGTACACGAGCGATCCGAGCAACACGCCGGCGGTCATCCATCCCACCCGGCTCGAGCGGATCAGGGTGCCGCCGATGATCACCGCCGCCAGTCCGGTCACGATCGTTCCCAGGCCCATGCCCACATCGGCGAAGCCGCTGTACTGGGCGACCAGCGCGCCCGACAGGGCGACCAGGCCGTTGGAGAGCGCCAGCCCGACGATCTTCATCGTTTTGGTGTTCACGCCTTGCGCGGTGATCATCGCTTCGCTGTCGCCGGTGGCCCGCAGGGCGAATCCGGCTTCCGTCCGCAGGAATCCGTCGAGCAGCAGCTTGACGCCGAAGGTGACGATCCCGATGAACGCCAGCACGGCGAGCGATCCGAGCGGCGACCACGCGGCATCGACAACCCGGGTAGCCGTCGGCACGCGCAGCAGTGACAGGTTCGGACGCCCCATGATCCGCAGGTTGATCGAGTACAACATGATCATCGTCAACACGCCGGCGAGGAGGTTGGTGATCCCCAGGCGGGTATTGAGTAGGCCGGTGATGACGCCGGCGATCCCTCCGGCCACGAACGCCAACGGCAACACCGTAAACGGATCGAACCCGAAGCGAACGAGGAGGACGGAGGCGATGGCTGCTCCGGTGACGAAGCTTCCATCGACCGTCAGGTCCGGGAAGTTCAGGATCCGGTAGGTCAGGAACACCCCCAAGGCGGCGATGCCGTAGGCGAGCCCCTGTTCGACCGCGTGAATCCACAGAACAGCCATCGTTCCTCCGTTCTCGTTACGGGCTTTGGCGATCCCAGACCGCGCCGCCGAATAGCACGGCGGACGCCTGCTCAACCACCGATGCGGGGAAGCTGAACCCGATCCGGTTGGCCGCGTCCAGATTGAGGAGGATCTTGGCGCTTGACTGATAGGTGACCGGGATCTCGTCGGTGCCCACCCCGGAGAGGACGTCGAGGACGATCTGGCCGACGGTCAGCCCGTGCTCGTAGTAGTCACGCCCCGCCGCCAGCGTCGCATGTGCCAGACTCGTCGGGTCGGCCATCAGGAACGGAACCCCCGCCTCCTCGGACGCGGCGAGGACCGAATCGATCGCCGAAACGACGGTGTTGTCCGTGGTGACGTAGAACGCATCGACGCGGCCGACCAGCGACTGGGCGGCCATCGGCACGTTGGCCGTGGTGTCGGCGGTCGCCGTGACCACGGTGACGCCGACCTCGGCCGCCGCTGCGAGCACCATGTCGGTGAGGATGGCGGAGTTCGCTTCCCCGGGGTTGTACACGATGCCGATCGTCTCGAGGTCCGGCAAGAGATCGGCTAGCAGCTGCAGATGTGCCTTCACCGGGATCATGTCCGACACACCGGTGACGTTCGCGTTGCCGCTCGGGTCGGTGGCGCTGGGCACCAGGTCGGCGCCGACCGGGTCGGTCACCGCACCGTAGATGATCGGGGTCTCGGTGTCCCGGAAGACCTCGGCGGCCGCCTGGGCGGTCGGGGTGGCGATGGCCACGACCAGGTCGACGTTCTGCGCCTGGAAGTTCTGGGCGATCGAGATCGCTGTGCCGAAGTCGCCCTGGGCGCTCGCCGTAAGGAACTCGACGTCTGTCCCTTCTTCATAGCCGGCGGCCGTCAACGTATCGATCACCCCTTGCTCGACGGCGTCGAGCGCCGGATGCTCCACGATCTTGCAGATCCCGATCTTCAGCGGCTCAGAAGCCGCTCCCAGGGCGATGCCCACCACCAACAACACCAGACAAGCTCCTGCGCTGATCCGTTTCACTTCTGCTCCTTCCGTTGTCTCCTTGCGGAGGGGTCCCGCGGGACCCGATGGAACGATCCTCCTGTGGGATCGTTCGACGTTGCCCGCCAAGGTCCGATTCGCACCCCCGCGGGCGGGCCTACCGTTCAACCGACTTCGACGTCCGTTCACCTCCTCGACAAAGAAAAAAGACCGCGGTTTCCCGCAGTCTTCTCCCGGCTTCCTCGTCGTCCGCTGGCTCAGCTAGATTGAGCTAGCGCACGGCGCAGAAGCCGGATCGATACCAAAACCAATAGAAGCGGACGCGCGAACTACCCTGTCTCATCGTGGCACGACCGTCTTCTACCATGTCGCGGTCACTATAGAACGGCCTGTTCCTGTTGTCAAGACCGGGGAGCTACACATTGCACGGGAAGAGGTCTCGACGACCCCTGCCTTGCGGACCGGGTCGGCAGGGTGTAGCCTCCAGGAGTGTTACAAATAACCAGGGAGTGTTATCGTGTCCGACACGATCCGGTTCAGCGTATCGATCGAGAAGAAGCTGATCGATGCGTTTGACGCGCTGTGCCGCCGCCGCGGGTGGACCAATCGATCGGAGGCGGTTCGCGACGCCATCCGGCGGAGGCTCGTCGAGCAGGAATGGGAAGCGGGCGAAGAGGTCGTCGGGGTGATCACGCTGCTGTACAACCATCACGGCTCCGGTCTGGCGAAGCGGCTGACCATGATTCAACACGAAGCACTCGATGTCGTGATCTCGACGACGCATGTGCACATCGACCACGAAAACTGCCTCGAGTTCCTCGCCGTACGCGGCGAGGCACGGCGGATCGAACGGCTCGCCCATCGGCTGATCGGGCTCAAAGGGGTGAAGCATGGCGAGCTGACCGGGACGTCGACGGGAGAGAAGATCCAGTAGAAGAAGGAAAGGAAGCGAAGACCATGAAGCGCATCACAACGTTTGTCCTTGTTGGCGTCCTGTGGGTCGGCACCGCGCTCGGTGCCGAGACGGTGGTGTCGACCCATGCCGTGCTCGGCGAGCTGACGGAAATCGTCGGCGGGGAAGCGATCGAGGTGGTCACGCTGATCCCCTCGGGATTCTGCCCGTCACACTACGATCTGCGTCCGAGCGACCTGGCGGCAGTCCTCGATGCCTCGGTGATCCTGTACTCGGGGTTCGAGCCCTGGATCGAGACGCTCGCCGACGCTGCGGGCAGTGCCGCCGTCGTCGTGCAGTTGCCCGGCTCGTGGAGCACCCCGGAAGCGGCCGCCGAGAAGGTCGCGGAGATCCGCGATCTCCTCTCGTCGCGTTTCCCCTCGTCGAAAGAGCGGTTCGAGGAGAACGCGACGGCGTACCTCGAACAGCTCGCGGGGCTCGGCGAGCGGCTGCGCACGAAGGCCGGTTCGTTGGAGGTCTCCGAGGTCCCCACCGTCTGCATGGCGTGGCAGACGGATTTCGTCTCGTGGCTCGGCTTCGCCACGCCGGTGACCTACGGGATCCCGGAGGGGCTGTCGATGCGGGATCTCGTGGAGCTGGCCGAGGCCGGCCGAGCGGCTGGCGCCCGCTTGGTGATCGACAACCTGCAAAGCGGCCTCGACTTCGGGGCGAAACTGGCCCGCGAGATTGACGCGGTGCACGTCGTGTTGTCCAATTTCCCCGGGGCGATGCCGGGCACCGCCAGCCTGGCGGAGCTCCTGCAGCGTAACGCCACGGCGCTCTTCTCGGCGATCGAGCCGGTGGAGGCCACGGAGGAATGAAGACGCTGACGATCGATCCGGCGTCGGTCGATTTGGGAGCGATGATCGAGCGCGGGACCCTGTTGCACGGCCATCTCGGTCCGTTCCTCGTGGCGGGGATTCGGATGGGGCTTCTGGCAATCCGGGAGCTCGACAGCCCAGGCTACTTCGGCCTTCGCGCCGAATCGGAGGCCGGCCGAACGACACCGCTGTCGTGCCTCAATGATGGGGTACAGATCGGTTCGGGCTGCACCGCTGGAAAGGGGAATCTCGACATCGTCGGCGAGGGCCGCCCTCGGGTGCGCTTCGTGCGCGACGACGGCCGGATGGTCCTCATCGAGCTGCGCGCCGGCGTGATGGCATCGTTTGAAGGAGCCGATCCGATCGCCAAGGCGCAGGAGCTGGCACGACAAAGCGAGGAGGAGCTGTTCGCATGGTCGATGCCGTCTCCCTAGTCGACGTCCGTGCCGGCTACGAGGGCGAGCGGCACGCCACCCTCGAAGGGGTCACGCTGACGGTCGGGCACGGAGAGCAGCTGGCGGTCACCGGGCCGAACGGGGCCGGCAAGACGACGCTTCTCGAGGCGATCAACGGGCTGCTGCCGGTGGATTCGGGGATCGTCCGGGTGCTGGGACAGCGGGTCACTGTCGCCAGCCATCGGCTGCGGGCGCGGATCGCCTATGTTCCCCAGAATCTGTTCTTCGCTCCCGATACACCGTTTCTCGTGCGCGACGTCGTGCTGACCGCGAGGTTCGGAGCCGGGCGATGGTGGGGAGCGCCGACCGCTGCCGATCGCGATCATGTCGAACGGGCGATCGCCGCGGTAGGGGGGCGGGAGCTGACGAAGCGGCCGGTCGGCCGGTTGTCCGGTGGGCAGCAGCGGAAGGTGCTGCTGGCGCGAGCGGTGGCCCAGCAGGCCGAGCTGCTGCTGCTCGATGAACCGACGGCCAATCTGGACGCGACGGCCAAGCAGGAGGTGGCGGAACTCGTGCTGCGGATTCGCCGTGAGCTGCGAGCGGCCGCCGTGGTGGTCAGCCACGAAGCGGGCCGGTTGCTCGAGGCGTCAGATCGAGCGATTGTGCTCGAGGCGGGACGGATCGCCGGTCGGGGGGACCGGCCGCCGATCGCCGCCGCGGTCGGGTAGGGTCCCATGTTCGGGTTGCCGTGGCATATCGTTCTTCCGACACTGCTCGGATCGTTGCTCGCGGGTGCCCTGTGCTCCTCCGTCGGGACGTTCGTCGTCCGCATGAAGCTGTCGTCGTTGGGCTTTGCCATGTCCCATGCGGCGTTCGCCGGGGCGGCCCTCGGGTTGATGATCTCGGTGGTGGATCCGATGTGGACGGCGATTCTGTTTGCTGTTGCGATGGCGGCCGCCCTCGGGCCGGTCGCCGATCTGTCCCGACTTCAGGTGGACACGGTCGTCGGCGCGACCTTCCCGCTGACCATGGCGCTCGGCTTGGTGTTCATCAGCAAGGCGCCGAGCTCGGGGATCGGCAGCGGGGCGTTGTCCCTGTTATGGGGAAGCGTCCTGGGCATCACCTACGATCAGGTGGTGCTACTCGCTGGGGTGACGGTGGCGTTGGGCGCGGTGCTGTTTCTGTTCGGCAAGCCGTTCTTTGCCCTGCTGCTCGACCGGAAGCTGGCCGCGGCCAGTGGGGTGCACGCGGCGCGCGCGTTCTATGTGTTGCTGTTCTCGGTGGCAGTGGTGGTCGCGGTATCGCTGCGAATCACCGGCGGCCTGTTGATCTACGCGCTGATGATCCTTCCGGCATCGGCGGCGCTCCAGTGGGCGTACGACATCAAGAAGGTGTTCGTGATCGCCCCGCTGCTGGGGATCGCCGCGGCGCTGTTTGGCTTTCTCCTGTCTCTGGGCGGCGACCTGCCGATCGGCGCGTCGATCGCCCTTGCCTGTGCGGCGGTGTTCTTCGGCTCGGTGCTGCTGTCCCCCAAGCGTCGTCGCCGCGACCGGCGGGCGTGATCGCGCGGTACACTACCGGTCGACGACGTGGTGGGAGGTGTCGGTGCGGTGATCCGCGATCGAAACCCGAACGGGCTGGCGGTCGACCGCCGCCGGCTCGCCCTGCCGGTGCTGCATGCGAGCGATCACGAGCTCGTTGTGGTCAAACCGGCCGGGATGGCGAGCCAGTTGACGAGCGATCCGCACGGTCGCTCGCTGCTGTCGCGGGTGAAAAGCGCGATCGCCGATCCCCGAGCAGCGAAGCTGCCGCATCGGCTCGATCGAGTGACCCGCGGGATCCTCGTCGTTGCCCTATCCGACGAGGCGATTCGCTTTCACAACGCGTCGATCCGCGGCAGCGGTTGGACGAAGCTGTACCTGGCGCGGGTCCGTGCGCCCTCCACAGCGGGTTGGGAACGGTTGATGGGGACGCATCGGGTGCACCTGCGGGTCCGTCGCGGTCGAGCGGAGGTCGTCCGCAGCGGCGGCAAGCGGGCGATCACCGAGATCGCGGCCGCGGCCCCGACGCCGGACCGCCGCGACGAAGCCCACCTGCTGCTGCGGTTGCACACCGGGCGGTATCATCAGATTCGCGCGACGCTGGCCGAGCTCGGCGTTCCGCTCGTCGGCGATTGGCTGTACGGGCCCCGAGATGGCGAGAGCGAGGACCGCTTCTACCTGGAGCATGTCGCGTTGCGGTTCCCGGTGTTTGCCGGGGACCGTCCGTTGACGGCTCACTGGCGCGACGATCCCGAGCGCGACCCGATCGACGCGGCGATGCGCGCCGCGATCGATGACCGGTTGGCGGCGCTGGAGGAGGACGATGCCGAGGAACGTTGAACTGAAGGCGAAGGTGTGTGACGTGGCGGCGTTCCGCCGACGCGCGGAGGCGTTGAGCGACACGCCGGTGGAGATCCTCGATCAGCACGACACCTTTCTCGCCGCCCCGCGGGGGCGGCTGAAGCTCCGCGCGCTCGGTCCGACCGCCGGCGAGCTGATCCACTACGAGCGCGCCGACCGTCGTGGGGCGAAGTCGTCGACGTACGCCATCGTCTCGACGGAGGATCCCGACGGCCTGCGGGCACTGTTGGGCAAGGCGCTCGGCGTGCGCGGGGTCGTCATCAAGCGCCGTTTCCTCTACCGTATCGGGCGTACGCGGGTGCACCTTGATGTCGTCGATCGACTTGGCGCGTTCGTCGAGTTGGAGGTCGTGCTCGACGACGAGCAGACGGTTAGGCAGGGGCGCGACACGGCCCACCGGGTGAGCGAGCAGCTGGGGATCGATCCGCGGGATACCGTGAGCGGCGCGTACATCGACCTGCTGGAGGAGACGGCACCGTGAAACTGACCACCTCCCCGGATGCCAACGCCTTCCTCGCCGC
>CAZLER010000005.1:0-46688 GCA_964558595.1 uncultured Thermotogae bacterium | reverse complement strand
CACGTCGCCGCATCCGTTGGTCTTTGCCTGGGAGACGGGACGAGCGGGGGCGATCGAGCCGATCGTTGATCGGCTGGCGAACGCCGATCCGGCGTTGCCGGGGGCCCACGGCGAGGTCGATGTCGCGGCGGCGTTCGCGCGACGGTGGGAGGAGGCCACCGGGCGTGCGGCGACGTTCGAGCGGCGGATGCGGATCTACCGCCTGGACGAGGTCGCTCCACCGCGCGGCGTGCCCGGCGCGATGCGACCGGCACGCGACGACGACGTCGAGCTGCTCGCCGAGTGGTTCGATCGGTTTCACGCCGAGGCCGTACTCGGCGAGCCTCGGTCCGATCCCCGCGCGACGGCGAAGCGGTTCATGGCATCCGGGAAGCTGGCGGTATGGGACCACGATGGATCGGTGTCGATGGCCGGCAGGTCGTGGGGCTCGGTGCACAGTGCATCGGTCAGCGCCGCGTATACGCCCGTGGAGCACCGTGGGCACGGGGACGCGTCGGCGTGCGTCGCCGGGCTGAGCCAGCAACTACTCGACCGAGAGTGCGCGTTCTGTGCGTTGTACACTGATCTCGCCAACGCAACATCGAACCGGATCTATCAGCGGATCGGGTACCGTGCGGTGGCCGATGCGGTGTCGTATCGGTTGGATCCACCGGCCGGGAAGGGGTAACGATGGTCAGCCACGCATCCGAGACGAAGACCAAGATCGTCTGCACCCTTGGCCCGTCGTCGAGCGACCGGGAGACGATCCAGGCGCTGATCCGCGCCGGGATGGACGTCGCGCGGGTCAACTTCTCCCATGGCACCCGCTTCACCCATAACGAGACGATCCGCGCCGTCCGCGAGGTCGCCGCCGAGGAAGAGGCGGTGGTGGCGGTGATGGCCGACTTGCAGGGTCCGAAGCTGCGCATCGGGCGCCTCGACGCGCCACTGGAGTTGTCGCCCGGCGACTGGGTGGCGTTCACCGTCCGTGAAGCCGACGGCAGCGACCGGGTCATCCCGTTGCCGCATCCGGAGTTGATCGCGGGCTCGGGCCGCGGCGAGCGGCTGTTCCTGAGCGACGGCTCGATCGAGGTGGAGGTACGGGAGGTTCGTCCGGAGACGCTGGTCGGACGGGTGGTCGTCGGCGGGGAGCTGCTGTCGCATCAGGGGATCGCCGCTCCCGGCGGCGGCGTCCAGATCGCCCCGCTGACCGACAAGGACCGCGACGATGCGCGGTATGCCGTCGAGGCCGGCGTCGATTTCATCGCCCTCTCCTTTGTCCGCAGAGCCGACGACCTGGAGGAGCTCCGCACGTTGATTTCCGGTTCGTCGAACGGGGAAGCGATCGGGATCGTGGCCAAGATCGAGAAGCGGGAGGCGCTCGATCATCTTGACGGCATTCTCCGCGCCGCCGACGCCGTGATGGTCGCCCGCGGCGATCTGGGGGTCGAAACGTCGCCGCAGCGGGTCCCCATCCTCCAGAAGGAGATCATCCGTCGCTGCAACCAGGCGGGGGTCCCGGTGATCACCGCCACCCAGATGCTGCAGTCGATGGTCGACGCACCGCGTCCGACCCGCGCCGAGGCCAGCGACGTCGCCAATGCGATCCTTGATGGCTCCGACGCGGTGATGCTGTCGGCGGAGACGGCGATTGGCCGGTACCCCGTCCGGGCGGTGGCGATGATCCGCGAGATCTCGGCGATCGCCGAGGAAGAACTGCCGTCGCGGATCGACGCGGCCGGGCTCGACGACCGCGACCACGTCCACCCGGTCACGGATGCCATCGGGCGTGCGACCGTGCGGGTGGCCCACGAGATCGACGCGAAGCTGATCGTCACCTCGACGTGGAGCGGGTATACGGCGAGACAGGTGGCCCGGGAACGTCCGCGACGGCCGATCGTCGCGTTCACCCCCCAGCAGTCGACGCTGCGCCGCCTCGCGCTGGTGTGGGGGATCACGCCGGTGCTGGTCTCTGCCTACCGCTCGACCGACGAGATGTTGGAGGAGATCGGGCGCCTGCTGCGCGAGCGCGGCGAGGCATCGGAGGGCGAGGCCGTGGTCGTGACCGGCGGGATTCCAACCGGCGGCGAAGGGAAGACGAACTTCATCAAGGTGCACCAGGTCTAGCGAAGCGGCCTCCGGTGGACGAGTATCCGCGGTGCATGCCGCCGCGCGCTGCTTGCCCAGTTCGACGTGTTTCCGCTACCGTAGAAGCGGTGTGCCGATCCCGGGCGACGTGACGTCGTCGTCGGAAGCTGAGACCTGCGATTCGAAGGAGGACCACGAATGCGTACCCCCCTGCGGACCGCCCTACTGGTGGCGGTCCTTGTGTTGACGGTATCGATCTTCCTGGCTGCGGAACCCTTGGCGTTTCGCGTTGCGATGCAGCCGATCGTCCAGATTGATCCTGCGTTGATCTCGTCGGACGCCGAAGTGGCGGTAGCCAACGTGGTGTACGACTACCTCGTCGATGTCGATGTCGACAGCCGGATCGTTCCCCGGCTGGCGACGTCATGGTCGGTCCGTGAGGACGGCACCGAGTATGCGTTCGTCCTTGCCGAGGACGTCCGCTTTCACGACGGGAGCCCGCTCGTGCCGGGCGATGTCGTCTGGACATTCGATCGGCTGCGTGACCCCGAGAACGGCTACGCGACCGAGGCAGTCTACGCCAACATCGAACGGATCGACGTCACCGGGCCGAGAGAGGTCACCTTCCGGCTGGCGCGTCCGAACCCGTTCTTCCTCTACGACCTCTCCGATAACCATGCGGTGGTCCTCCAGCGGGGGACCAGCGACTTCACGGCGTTCAACGGCACCGGACCGTTTGTCGTCGACGACTACCGTCCCGAGGACCGGATCGTGATGACGGCGAACCCCGACTACTTCGTCGACGGTGCGCCGAAGCTCGATCGGCTGGAGTTCATCTTCTTCGGGGATCAGGTGGCCGGGGTGGACGCGCTGCGCGGCGGACAGGTGGATATGGCGTGGCGGATGTCCTCGGCACTGTTCCTGACGCTGCTCGACGAGCCGGGTCTGGTGGCGCTCGACGTGCCGACCAACGGCTTCGATCTGATCCGGTTGCGTTCGGATATTCCGCCGGGCGACGATCCGGCCGTCATTCAGGCGATGAAGCTGGCGACCGATCGGGAGGCGATCTTCCAGATCGTTCAGCTCGGGCTGGGCGCGGTCGGCCGAGATAGTCCGATCGGGCCGTTGTACGCCGACTACTACGACGAGTCGACGCCGATTCCGCCGCGCGATCCGGTCGCGGCACGGGTGCTGCTGGCGGGCGCTGGCTATCCGGACGGTCTGGAGATCGATCTGCATACGCCGGATACGGGAGGACGACCGGATCTGGCGGTGGTGCTGAAGGAGCAGTGGGCCGAGGCGGGGATCCTCGTCAACGTGATCGTGGAACCGGAATCGGTCTACTACGGCGAGAACCATTGGCTCGACGAGGAGCTGGGGATCACCGGCTGGGGCTCCCGTCCGTACCCCCAGTTCTACATGGACAGCATGCTCACCTGCGATGCGCTCCCACCGGACGGATGGAACGAATCGCGGTTCTGCGACGAGGCGTTCGACCGTCTGGCCGAGACCGCCGGCACCACCCTGGACGAGCAACAGCGGATCGATGCCTACGCGGAGATCCAGCGGATCTTGATCGAGCGCGGGCCGGTGATCATTCCCTACTTCTTCGCCGCGGTCGCCGCCCATAGCGACCGATTCGACGGCGTCGACTTGAAGGCGTTTCCCGGACGGACCGACTTCCGAACAGTCGACGAGAAGGAGTAGCACCTCCCGGGCGCGGGCGGTCCGCAGCCGTCCCGGCTCGCGATGAGGGAGAGGTGGAGCCTCGGTGAAGCGATGCCGTCGCCCGGTGGTCCGGGCCGTCTGTGAGCTATACCGGAGGCCGTCCTCGGCGTTCGGCACCAGCGTCGTCGTCCTGTTCGTGCTGTTCGCGGCGTTCGCCCCGTGGATTGCGCCGTTCGCGCCCACCGATCAGATCTACGCCGATGCACGACAGCCGCCCTCGTCCGCGCATTGGTTCGGGACCGATCACCTGGGGCGCGACGTGTTCAGCCGGATCGTCTATGGTGCGCGGAGCATCCTGGCGCTGACCGGGCTGGGGGCGCTGCTCGCCGTGGGGGCGGGCACGCTGTTCGGCTTGCTCAGCGGCTACCTGGGCGGCTGGTTCGATGAGCTGTTGATGCGCGTGTTCGACAGCCTGTTGGCGATTCCGGCGCTCCTGTTGGCGCTCGTGCTGCTGGGCACGGTGGGTCCGTCCCAGACGAGCGTCCTGGCGGTGATCGCGGTCGTGTATATGCCGATCGTTGCTCGGGTCGTCCGCAGCGAGGCCTTGGCGGTCAAATCGCGGCCGTTCGTGGAGACCGCGCGCCTCCAGGGGGAGCGGTTGCCCCGTATCCTGTTTCGCGAGATCCTGCCCTCGGTGTTGCCCGCGCTGTCGGTGGAGGCGGCACTCCGGTTCTCCTACGGGATCTTCCTCGTTGCCTCACTCGGCTTCCTCGGGGTGGGGGTGCAGCCGCCGACCCCGGATTGGGGGTTGATGGTCAAGGAGGCGAGGACCTATATCCGCCTGACGCCGTGGTCGCTGTACTTCCCGGCGGGGGCGATCTCGTTGCTCGTCATCGGGGTCAACTTGACCGCGGATGGTCTGAAGCAGGCGCTGCGCCCGTCCACCGAGGAGCTGTCGGCACGGGCGCGGCGCAGGATCCTCCGTTCCCGCCGGGCCGCCCGGTCCTCGGAGGGAAGCGAGCCTCTTGCCGAAGGGGTGCTGGCGTCGATCGACGGGCTCACCGTGTCGTACTTCGCGGACGGTCGTTGGGTCGACGCCGTCCGCGACGTATCGCTTGCGTTTCGCGTCGGAGAGACGCTCGGGCTGGTGGGGGAAAGCGGGTCGGGCAAGTCGACGCTGGCGCTTGCGGTGGTCCAGTACCTTGCTGCCAACGGGGCGGTTCGCGCCGGGCGGATCCGGTTCGGCGGCCACGACCTGCTCGAGCTGTCGCCGCGGCAGCTGCGAGCGGTGCGCGGGGCGCAGATGGCGCTCGTACCGCAAGACCCTCTGGCCGCCCTCAACCCGTCGATGCGGATCGGCGAACAGATCGCCGAGATCCTTCGCCAGCATCCGGCCGCGACCGGCGACGACCCGGCGGCGGCGGCCGTCGAGTTGCTCCGAAGCGTACGGATCGCCGATCCCGAGCGGGTGGCGCGGCGGTATCCTCACCAGCTGTCGGGAGGGATGCAGCAACGGGTGACGATCGCCATGGGGTTGTCGACGTCGCCGCAGTGGCTGTTGTTCGACGAGCCGACCACCGGGCTCGATGTCACCACCGAGGCGGCGATCCTCGATCTGGTGGCGGAGCTTCTCGCGCGGGGCGATCGGACGAGCCTGTACATCACCCACGACTTGGGGATCGTGTCGCGCATCGCCCAGCGGATCGCCGTCCTGTACGCCGGCGAGCTGGTGGAGGAGGGGCCGACCGAGGAGCTGCTCGGGGTGCCCCGTCATCCCTACAGCCGCGGTCTGTTGGCCAGCGTGCCCGGCCTCGGCACGCGGGGCGGATCGTTGCCGTCGATGGAGGGGACGATCCCGCCGCTCGATGCGATCCCGGAAGGGTGCGTCTTCCGGCCGCGTTGCCCGTGGGCGGCCGACATTTGCGAACAGCGCCCGCGGCTCGAGTCGGGCGATCGGTCCCGGCAGGTCCGCTGCCATCGGTGGACCGAGGTGGTGGCGGCCCCGTTGCCGGGGGAGGGCACGGCGCCCACCCCGAGCGAGCGGCGGGCGCGGCGGACGCCGATCCTCGAGCTGGACGATGTCGAGGCGTCGTTTCCGGTGCCCCGCTCGTTGCTCGACGTGTTGCATCGGGCGCCACGCCGCGCGGTGCGAGCGGTCGACGGGGTCAGTTTGACGCTCGGTGAACAGCGGACGCTCGGCCTGGTCGGCGAGAGCGGCAGCGGGAAGACGACCCTTGCCCGCAGCGTCCTCGGATTGGTGGCCCGCAGCGGCGGCGACATCCGGCTGGGTGGTGAACGGTTGCCGCCGACCGTGCGCGGACGGAGTCGCGCGACGCTCGCCCGGCTCCAGGCGGTGTCGCAGAACCCCGACGTGGTCCTGAATCCCCACCTGTCCGTCGGCACCACGCTGGCGCGCCCGTTGATCACCCTGGCCGGCTGCGGCCACCGGGAGGCACGACGTCGAGCGACCGAATTGCTCGAGCGGGTCGGCCTGACCCCTGACTACGCGAGCCGGCTGCCCGAGCAGCTGTCCGGTGGTGAGAAGCAACGGGTGGCGATCGCGCGCGCGATCGCCGCCAACCCCGACCTCGTGCTGTTCGACGAGGCGACCTCATCGCTGGATGTGTCGGTCCAGGCGCGGATCCTCAACCTGCTCGACGCCCTGCAGCGGGAGCGAACTGGGGCCTACCTGTTTATCACGCATGACCTGGCGGTCGTATCCCATCTGTCCGATGACATCGCCGTGCTGTACCTGGGACGGTTGATGGAGGTTGGGACGACCGAGGAGATTCTGGCGCCGCCGTTCCACCCGTATACGGAGGCGTTGCTGTCCGCGTTTCCGGCGATCGGGCGAGGAAGCGAAGAGGGGTCGGTCCGACTGAAGGGCGAGATCCCCAGTCCGGTTCGGCGACCGTCGGGATGCCCGTTTCATACCCGGTGTCCTCGGTTCCTCGGCCCGCTGTGCGTCGAGCGCGAGCCGCCGTGGCGGCGCACCGAGGCGGGGCATGCCGTCGCCTGCCATATCCCGCTGGAGACGCTTCGCCGGGTGCAGCCCTCGCTGCTCGGAGAGGAGGCATGATGGGCCGGTTGCTGCTGCATCGGCTCGGATTCCTGGCGCTGACGCTGCTGTTGACGTCGGCGCTGATCTTCTCGGCGACCCGGTTCCTCCCCGGTGACGTGGCCCGCGTCATCCTCGGGCGGGAAGCCGGCGAGCGGGCGGTCGCCTCGCTGCGCGAGGAGTTGGGGCTCGATCGGTCGGCGATCGTCCAATACGGCGCCTGGTTGGGTCGGTTCGTCGTCGGCGACTGGGGAACATCCTTCGGCACCGGCCTGGCGGTACGACCGCTCGTTCTCGAGCGGCTGCGCAATTCGCTGATGCTCGCTGTGATCGCTCTGCTGCTCGCCGTACCGCTGTCGATCGTCTTGGGGGTGTGGGCCGGGTTGCGAGAGCACGGGTTCGTCGACCATGTGATCAGCCTGGGCAGTCTCGCCGTCGTCGGGCTGCCCGAATTCGTCACCGGCGTGCTGCTGATCGAGCTGCTCGCCCATCGGTGGAAGCTGCTTCCGGCAAGTTCGCCGATTGCCCCGTCGACCGGCTTGTGGGAGGCGATGCCGTACCTGATCCTGCCGGCGCTGACGGCGACGCTCGTTCTCCTCGCCTACATCGCCCGACTCACCCGCGCGGAGGTCGCCGATCAGATGCGACGCCCCTACGTCCGTACGGCGGTGCTCAAGGGGCTTCCTCGCCGCGTTGTCGTGTTCAAACACGTCCTGCGCAACGCCCTGCTGCCGACGATCACCGTGGTGGCGATCAGCTTCGGCTGGCTGATCGGGGGGATCATCGTGATCGAGAACGTGTTCAACTACCCCGGACTGGGGAGGCTGCTCTTGTTCGCCATCGACCGCCGCGACCTGCCGCTGCTCCAGGCGATCGCCATCGTCGTCGTCCTCGGCGTCGTGTTCGCCAACCTGATCGCCGACCTCCTCTACGCCGCCGTCAATCCCCGCATCCGCTACCAATAGGCCGGACGTCTGGGGTCCAACCTTCATCGTTCGGCTGTCGCGGTGGATCCGTTCCGATTTCCCACGGGTGGTCCGGCTTGCCGTAGACTCCTGGGACGAGGAAGGTACGGGACGACGTGGGCGGCTGAACGGAGAAGGGAAACAGATCCAGACAACGATGGCGTGGTGGGTGCTGGGCTGTTGATCGTCGGGGCGCTGGTCGGCGTGAGGTTCGTGGTTGCGCGGCAGGCCACCCGGGCCGTGATCCGCGACGTGGAGGTGCGCAACCCGGGCGGTGTCGCGTGGGCGAGCGCTGATCGTCTACCATCCCGGAGGCCAGCTCGTCGCGATCATCAACGCCTACGTCGAGGGGCTCGTCGAGACCGGGTGGCGCTGCGAGATGACGACGCGTCGCCGCAAGCACCGGCACAGCTGAGCGGGATCGATTGTCCCGTCGCGCCACCCCGACGTACGGTGGCCAGCTCGATGCGATCGGTCGCGGCGTACGTCGATCGGCTGCCGTCGCTCGGCGGGGCTTGAACTGGCGTGAGGATTTCGTTTCCTTCCGAACCAGACGCTGCAGCGACGATCCGCTCCCGGTACCATCGAACGGATGAGGGAGGCGATGTGATGGCCTGGATCCGCGTGATTGAAGAGAGCGAAGCGGGCGACGCCTTGCGCGACGCCTACGACCAGGTGAAGGGAGCGCGCGGCAAGCTGTCCAACATCATGGCCGTCCACAGCCTCAACCCGGAAGCGATGACGGCCCACATGCAGCTGTACGCATCCATCTTGTTCGGGCCATCGGGGCTGTCGCGCGAGGAGCGGGAGATGATCGCCGTGGTCGTGTCGGCGACCAACCGCTGCCCCTATTGCCTCCGGCACCACGCCGCGGCGCTTCACCACTACTGGAAGGACGACGATCGCCTCCAGCGGTTCCTCCAGGACAATTCCGCGGTGGAACTCCCCGCACGGGCTCGGGCGATCCTCGACTACGCGCGGCGGCTGACCGAGCGACCGTCAGAGATCGGAGAAGCCGACGTCGCCGGGCTGCGGAATCACGGGTTGTCGGACGAGGACATCCTGACGGTCAACCTGATCGCCGCGTACTTCAATTTCGTCAACCGGATCGCCCTGGGGCTCGGGGTCGCGTTCACCGAGGAAGAGGTCCGTGGATACCGGTACTGAACGGTGTTCGGGGGCAACCCCGTGATCCCGGGCGGGTTTCGACTCACCGTCGAGACGATCGACGCGGTGCTGGAGCGTGTCGTCGACGGGGAGGCCGAGACGATCGACCTTCGAGGCGCGCGGTTCGTCGATCCGTACGCGCTGCTGCTCCTCGTGCTGGTGGTCCTGGACCGCCGGCAGCATGGCCGGAGGCTGCGCGTGGTATGGCCGGCCGCACTGGCGGTCCGACGGTGGATGCGGGCGATGCGGTTCTTCGACGAGATCGAGGCGGCGAGCGGTTCTGCCCCGACGCGGCGAGACCTCGGCAGCGCCCTGCAGCCGATCACCGGCATCGGCGATGAGGAGGGCATTGGACGGGTGGTCGACGGTTTCCATCGCCGAGTGGCGGATCGCTATCCTCTGACCGAGACGTCCCGGCGTGCGCTCACCGCGATGATGATCGAGCTGTTCCAGAACATCCCCCATCACAGCAACGCCACCGGAACGGTCGACGATCCCCACGGGATCGCCGCACTCCAGGACTACGAGGACGGGATCTTCCTGGCGGTCGCGGACAAAGGGATCGGGCTGCGCGGTAGTCTGGGGCTGCGGCCGGGCTATGAGGGGATCACCGATGCCGGGGCGGCGGACACGATCCTGCGCGACGGACTGAGCCGATTCGCGGAGTCCGGGCGCGGCGGCGAGCTGAAGCGGATCGTCAGGGTGGTTCGATCGTGGGACGGTATGTTCGCCCTCCGGTCCGGTACGGCGCTCGTCTACTTCGACGATCGGGGTGGCGATGTCTACGATGTCCCACCGTTTCCCGGGGTCCAGCTGGCCGTTCGGATCCCGTTGCGCCTGTTCGGACCGGATCCGGTTGACCCCCCGAGGTGATTGCGGTTCAATGACCGCCATGGACATCGAGGAATTCCGCATCGCCCAGTTCGGGGCCCGACTCGGAACGCGTTGGGAGGGCGAGCGCGCCCGGCAGCAGCTGGAGGGGCTGCTCTGCGCGTTGCCGGAGGAAGGGCAAGTGCGGATGCTCCTCGACGGCCTGGAGGTGCTTAGCACCTCGTTTGCCGACGAACTGGTGGGGAAGGCGTATCAGCGGGTGGTCGCCGGCGAGTTCGGCGATCGTACGATCGTCCTCGACACCCCGGCGCTGGAGCTGGCCGAGGGAATCGACGTCAAACTGGCCCAGCGCCGACTGGCAATGCTGTGCCGGCACGACGGCCGGTGGGGGCTCATCGGACTGCGCACCCCCGCGTTGAGCGAGACGCTCGAGTGCATCGTCGACAAGGGGTGTACCACCGCCCGCGAGCTCGCCGACGAGCTCGGCCTGCAGATGAGCGCCTGCGTCAACCGGGTTGCCCGGTTGGCGGAGCTTCGGCTGATCCGCCGGTGGAAGATCGGGCGGAAAGGGCCCCAGGACATCTACGAACTCCACGCCATCGTCGACGGTTGACGGAGGTTTGTGGATTTTGTACACTGGCCTTGGTGTACGAAATGCTCACTGCGATACAACAGCCGATCGATGCTCTGGTGATCTACCGCCGCGGGGCCCCGCACCCCCTCTTGCGTGCGTTTCGGTGGAACAACCGCCGATTCGAGGTGACGTCGATACACCTCGTCCATCGCGAGCGGGAAGGGGAGACGGCGTATCTGGTGTACTCGATCGACTGCGGAGGGGATACCTACCTCGTCCGGCTCGACGTCGAGCGTGGACAATGGACGCTCGAGGCGTGCGAAATGGTCGGTTGATCGGAGCGTAACGCATGGATCGCGTGATCCTGCACGTCGACATGGACTCGTACTTCGCCTCGGTGGAGCAGCAGGTCCTCCCATCGCTACGCGGTCGACCGATCGGCGTCACCGGCCGACCGATCGAGCGCTCGATCGTCGTCGCCGCGTCCCGGGAGGCGAAGCGGTCCAAGGTGTGGACGGGGATGCCGGTTTGGGAGGCGTTGAGGGCGTGTCCCGAGCTCGTGCTGGTCCCCGGGAACCCGGAACGCTACTTATCGGTCACCAAACGGTTCGTGGAGATCCTCAAGCAGTACACGGCGTTGGTGGAGATCTACAGCATCGACGAGGCGTTCCTCGACGTCACCCAGGAAGCACCGAAGCACGGGGGACCAGTTCGGTTGGCCGAGACGATCCGGCGCCGATTTCGCGAGGAGCTGGGGGACGGCATTACGGCGACGGTCGGAATCGCCGCGGGGAAGACGTTCGCCAAGCTGATCGGAGCACGGAGCAAGCCGGATGGGATCGGAGTGCTCGACCGGGAGGAGCTGCCGGAGCTGTTGGCGACGACCTCCGCCAGCGAGGTGTGGGGGATCGGCGTCCGGATCGCGGCCCGGCTGAACCGGCTGGGGATCCGTACGTTGAAGGAGTTGGGGAAGGCGCCGGAAGACCTGCTGAAACGGGAGTTCGGGGTATACGGCCTCCATCTGCACCAGCTCGGACAGGGCCGGGATGCCACCCCGTTGGTTCCCTATACGGAGATTTCGCCGCCGAAATCGGTCGGCCATTCCAAGTCGCTGCCGCCGGAACTCCGTGCGATCTCGACGGCGCAGATCGTCCTTCGCGATCTGTGCGATCAGGTGGCGCGCAGGATGCGCCGACTCGGCTATCAGGGGCGAACGGTGCATTGCGGATTTCGCGTCGGCTCGATCGGACCGCACCAAGGAAAGCAAACGACGCTCGATCTTCCCACCGACGATGGCGAGACGATCTACAAGGCGTGTCTCGTCGTGCTCGACAAGATCCCGGTGAAGCCGGAACAGGTGTCCAACATCGGCGTCTCGGTGGGCAACCTGGTGGAGACGGGGCTCACCCCGCAGTCACTGCTGGAGGAGGATCGCCGCCGGGATCGGCTGAATCGAGCCGTCGATCGGATCCGGGATCGGTTCGGCGATCGATCGATCCGCCTGGGGACGACGCTCCTCGTCCGGCCGATCCCGCAGCATGTTGGCGGGTTCTTCATGGCGAGCGACGACCTCGAACTCGGCTAGCTTCCGCGAACAGACCCTCCCGCAGATGGACAGTGACACGTGGCGATCGCCACCGCGGAGGATCGATCGGACGATGTCGCCCCGGATCGAGGGACCCTCAAGCGTGGCCCACATCCGGGCGAGCCCCCACCGAGCCAGTGCAGAGTGCGGGCGGCAGCCCCGGCGATTTCTCGCAGTCGGACGATCTCGTCTCGGATCGGCGATGGCGTTTCGCGGTACTTCCCGGCGACGATACACTGTTCCGAGTCGAGTCGGTGAAGAGGAGGAGCAACCGATGGGGATCGATACGGTGGCGATCATTGGCGCCGGGATTGGCGGGTTGGCCGCCGGCTGCGCCGCGCAACGTGCCGGGATCGAAGCACGGATCTTCGAGATGCACAGCCTGCCTGGCGGGATGTGCACGGCGTGGACACGTGCCGGGTTCACGTTCGATGGGTGCATCCATCATCTCGCCGGGTGCACGCCAGGGGGGGCGCTGTATCGGATGTGGGAAGAGCTGGGCGCGATGCCGCGCGAGCTGCTGTTTCCTCGGGAGCTCACCCAGGTCGAGGCACCGGACGGTCGCACGTTGACGATCCACACCGACCTCGACCGTCTCGAGGCTCATCTGATGGAGAGCTTTCCCCGGGACCGCCGTCCCCTCCGGACCTATCTGCGTGCCGTGCGATCCCTCCGCCGGTACGACCTGCTCGAGCTCCCGGCGCGCGGGCCGACCGGGCTCGTCCGCTACCTTCCGGTGGCGCCGCGGCTGATCCGGTGGGGTCGGGTGACGATGCGTCAGGCGGCGGACCGATTTCGCGATCCGTTTCTTCGCCGCGCGTTCCCGACACTCCAGTACGACTGGCCCGACATTCCCGCGGTGGTGCATCTGAACATGCTGGCCCAGTGCGCCGTGAACAACTACGGCTTCCCCGCCGGGGGATCGCTCGCGTTTGCCCGCTCGATCGCCCGACAGTTCGAGGAACTCGGCGGACGGATCGCCTACGACCGCCGTGTGACGACGATCCTCACCGAGCAAGGTCGGGCCGTCGGGGTCCGCCTGTCTGACGGCACGGAACATCGAGCCGACGCCGTGATCTCCGACGCGTTCGCCCACACCACGATCTTCGACCTCCTGGGGGGGCAACATGTCGACGATGAGCTGCGCGCGCAGCACGCCGTTCCCGTCGATCGGATCACCATGGGGCTGCACGTCTCTCTGGGCGTCGACCGCGATCTATCGGCCGAGCCGCATGCGCTCGTCCTGTTGCTCGACGAGCCGGTGCAACTGGTCGATCGGACCCTCGATCGGATTCTGGTGGAGCTGTACGGCTTCGACCCCAGCCTGGCCCCTCCCGGAAAGGGCGTGATCAAGGTGCTGCTCGATGCGAGCTACCGTCGCTGGAGCCGATGGGCCGAGGACCGAGCGGCCTACGATGCCGCAAAGATGGAGGTGGCGGACGCGGTCGTCGCTGTGCTCGAGCCGCGATTCCCCGGGCTCTCGCGTCAGGTGGAGGCGATGGACGTCGCCACCCCGGTGACCACGGAGCGCTACACCGGCAACGGTCTCGCCTACGCTCCCGCGTCGGGAGGGCCGTCCGTGATGTCGATGATGTTCGGCCGTCCGAAGCGGCTGCCCGGCCTGCGGCGCTGCTACCTCGTCGGGCAATCGGCCGGTGGGGCCGGCCTCCCGGGCTGCGCCGCGATGGGGCGTCGTGCCATCGCAGCGCTCCGCCGCGAACGCCAGCCCCACGGCTGAACCGGTCGGTTGCTATTCCCTCGCGATTCTATATAATCTTTGCTACGACTATATAGGGCCCTGCGCTCTTCCCCCTCAGCGCAGGGGCGAGCACGACATCCGGTGGAGGAAGAGGATGGCAACCATCGAAGACCGCCTGCAGGGACTCCGCGTTCTGGCAGACGAACTGCGCGGCGAGATCAGCGGTTCCACGTTGTTGCTCCGGCTCGACGAGCTGCTCGAGGAGCTCAACGAGGAGATGCTGGTCGCAGGTTCGACCCACGGCACGGGCTAGCCCGTCGTCGCGACGCGGCGAACGTCAAGCCGAGCCGCCGGTGCGTTCGGTATCCCGCCGGGGCGGATCCGGCGTGTTCATTCAGTCGTCAGGGTTTCCCCCCCGGCAACCCGATGCGCCCATCGCGTCGTTTCCGGCAAGCGATACCGCGTACAGCAGGACAGCGCGAACCGCGTGGCCTGCGCGACGTCGATCCGATGCCCGGGCGACACGAACACCGGCTTGACGCGGGCCCGCGTCCGCAAGACGGAACCGAGGATCCGATCCGGATCGCCGACATCGACCAGGGGAGAAACGTCGCCGCGCTCCGGACCCGGCTCGTCGTGGATCCCGTACAGCCGAGATTTGGCGACGCCGATCGCGGGTCGATCGAACCACAGGCCCAGATGCGCGGCGAGGCCGATACCGCGCGGATGGGCGATCCCTTGGCCGTCGAACAGCACCAGATCGGGACAGCGGGTCAGCTGGGCCCACGCGGCCAGGGTCACCGGCCCCTCCCGGAACGTCAACAGCCCCGGGACGTACGGAAATCGAACCTCCGCCTCCGCGGTGACCGCTTCGATCGGCTCCAACTGCGGATACGCCAACACCACGATCGCCGCCCGTGCCCGCCCGGCTCGCACGCTGACGTCGACGCCGGCGACCGAGTCGACTGAGCGTACCTCCCACGTCAGCTCCACTTGCGACGCCAGGCGCTCCTGGATGCGGATCGCCTCCTTCGGACTGACCGCCCACGAATGCAGCATTCGACCTCCCACGCTGGCTGCCCTCCCTTCGATGGCCGACCGCCGTCGCCCCACTGTAGACACCAGGACCTCCTGCCGCAATTGGACAGATCCAGCGCATAAGGGTTCGGTGATGCCGGATCTTTCAACTTTGATTGAACAGACAAAACAGTTAGAATGTCGCTTCCGTTCGAGGGAGGGCGCAATGTCCGACAAGGAGGAGGCTCGCCGGCGGTTTGTCGAGGAGACGGGCGACATGATGGAGGAGCACGGCCTATCCCACATGGCAGGACGTGTGTTCGGGGCTCTGCAGGTCTGCATTCCACCGTATCTGTCCATGGATGAACTCGCCGAGCGGCTTCAGGCGAGCAAGGGGTCGATCAGCATGGCCACGCGGATGCTGTTGCGCGTCGGGGTGATCGAGAAGCACAGCGTTCCGGGTCACCGGAGGCACTACTACCAGGTTCGACCCGGGGTGTGGATGGAGCTGTTCGCGCAACGGACCGAGCATCTGCACCGCCATCAGGAACTCGCCTCGTTGGGGATGGCGGCGCTTGAGGGTGAACCGATCGAGGACAAGGAGCGACTGATCGAGATGACGGTCTTCTTCGACTTCGTCGAGGAGGAGCTTCCGCGGTTGATCGCGCGTTGGAAGGCACGCTATCCCGACCTGCGAGCGGCCCGCCTGGAACAACACGGAGGTGGTAGTCGATGACGAAACGAAGGGCCATCGCGTTATCGCTGGTGATCGCGCTGGTTGGACCGGTGGCGCTCGGTGTCGGGTCGGAGGAAGCGATGCCCCCGGTTCGCCTGCTGGTGGTGGACGAGACGAAGACGTTCGCCTCGACGATGCTCGTCGCCGGACTGGTCGGCGCGCTCCGCGCAGCGGAGATGTTCGTCGTGGACGTCGAGCTCGTGGAGGTGGCGTCGTCGTTCGACGATCCGCTGGCAGGATCGGCGCTCGAAGAGGGGACAGCCCCCTACGACGTGATCGTGATCGTCCCCCGAGGACTGGATGACGGCACCGTTCGACAGATCTGGATCGTGAGCGATGGATTCGCCTCCCTCCCGCCGTTCTTGCAGGAAGCGGTCGCGGTGGCTTCCGGGATCGTCGACACGGTGTTCGCCGGGTTCGGAGAGGCGACCGATGTCACCGAGGACCTGTGGCCGGCACTGCTGTGGGCCGGCTATGCCGCGACGGGATGGATTCGATGAACCGACTGATTCGACTCGCCGTCGACCATCCGGTCTGGACGATCGTCGCCACGTTGCTGGTCGCTGTAGGACTCGCGTACCCGATCCAGTTCATGGAACAGGAGACCGACTTCCGTGAGTTCATGGCGGACGACGATCCGGTGATCGTTCTCATGGACGAGGCCGAAGCGCGCTACGGACGGTCGTGGGGCATCATGGTGATGCTGTTCAACGAGGGCGGCATCTTCAACGAGACGAGCCTCGGCAAGATCGAGCGGATGACCGACGCGATCGAAGCGATTCCGGGGGTCAAGTCGGTGAGCACGCCGTTGAACTCCCAGACGATCGTCGGGACGGAGACATCGATCAGCGTCCGCCGGGCGGCCCCCGGCGGGGCCGCGCCGGCGAGTGCGGAGGACATGGAGATCTTCCGGTCGCGGTTGCTGGGCGACGAGAACCTGGTCGGGGGCGTGGTCAGCGAGAACGGTCAAGCCGCCCTGATCAACATCGAACTCGAGGTCGGCGCCGACGAGTACGCCATCACGCCGGAGATCGCCGCCACCGTCGATGCCCACCGTGGCGACGGCGACACCCTGTACATCTACGGCGACGCGTACTTCGACACCGTCATGGCGGAGGAGATGTCATCCGACATCGCCCTTCTGTTTCCGCTGGCGATCCTGGTGATGATCGTGCTCCTGTTCGCGTCATTCGTGACCGTCCGCGGGATCCTGTTGCCGATCGCGATCGTCCTGCTGTCGGTGATCGTGGCCATGGGTGCGATGGTGCTTCTCGGCTTCCCGATGACGACGATGTCGTTCATCGCGCCGGTTCTGCTGCTGGCGATCGGGATCGCGGACGCGATCCACGTCCTGAACCGGTACAACGAGGAGATCGCCAAGGGCATCGAGAAGCGACCAGCGATTCTCAACACGATGCAGGAGATGAAGGGGCCGGTCGTGATGACATCGTTGACGACTGCGGCCGGCTTCCTGTCCTTGCTCTCGGCGTTCCTCGTCCCACAGCGCCACTTCGGCATCGTGACGGCGATCGGCGTCCTGGCCGCGATGTTCTTCTCGCTCGTGTTGATTCCCGCCGTGTTTTCTCTGCTCAAGAAGCCTCGAATCCGCGATCTCAGCAAGGGGCTGCGGCCGCTGACGCGGGTGTTGCTTGGCTTCGAGCGGGCGATCGTCGGACACCGGAGGGTGGTGCTCGTCGGCGCGCTGGCGGTATTGATCCTCATGGCGGCCGGCATCCCGCGGCTGCGCGTGGAGACCTCCAACGAGGAGTTCCTCGGCCAGGAGCACGAGGCGGTCAAGGTCCTCGACTTCACGGCGGACTACTTCTCCGGCGACATGAGCTTGATGGTCGAGTTCGATACCGGGAGACGGGATGGCCTCAAGGATCCGGAGGTCCTGAACGCGATGCTCGACCTCGAACGGTTTCTGCTCGACCACGGGGTGCGCAAGACGTTCTCGCTGACCACCCTCGTTCGCCAGATGAATCAGCGGTTCCACGCCGACGACCCGGCGTATGACGCCATCCCCGAGGAACGCAACATGGTGTCGCAGCTGCTGTTGCTGTACACGTTCCAAGGCGGGACGCTCGGCGACATGGCCGTGGGCGACTTCTCCGCCGGGACGGTGACCGGGATGTACAAGATGGACTCGTCGGCGAACGTCTCCCGCTTGGCGGGACTCGTACGGGACTACCTCGACGAGCACTTCCCGGAGGACGGGGCGATGCGGGTTCGTATGATCGGCGGGACGACGTTGATGGACCGCATGTTCACCCAGATGACGCGAAGCCAGCTCGTCGGCCTGGGGACGACGATCGGTGCCGTTGCGGTGCTGGTCATGCTGCTGATGGGATCGGTCGTCGCCGGTCTGATCGCGGTGATCCCGTTGATCCTCACGGTCACGTTTTCGATGGGGATCATGGCCTACACCGGCCAGCCGCTGGACATCATGACGCTGATGGTGTCGGTGGTCGCGGTCGGCATCGGGGTCGACTACTCGATCCACTTCATCTCCCGCTTTCGGGCGGAATACCGGCAGGACCAGGACGCCAGCCGGGCGCTCCAGGCGACGATCCAGACGACCGGGCGGGGAATCACCTACAACGCGTTGACGGTGGCGCTCGGGTTCTTCATCTTGATCTTCGCCTCGTTCAAGGGGATCCGGACCTTTGGTTGGCAGATCGCCCTAACGATGGGCATTAGCGCCCTGTCGGCGATCTCGATCATCCCGGCGATCCTGATGGAGTGGCAGCCGAAGTTCCTCTCGCGCCCGGCGTGGAAGCGCGAGGATCAACGAATCGACATCAAGCGTCCCGGGTATATCCCGGAGGAGGAAGCGACATGAACCAACACGCAACGAAAGTCCTACTGGCGGCCGTGACGGTGCTGGCTCTCGGCGTTGCCGCGACAGCGCTCACAGCGGATGAGATCCTGGATCGGATGGAGGCCGAAGCGGACAAGCTGGCCGAAGGCAGCATGGTGGCCACGTTCCGCTTCGACAACATGTATCGCGACGGAACGACGGCGGGGAACCTGTTTGGCATGTTGTCCAAGCCGGACTACACGCTGGTCTACTTCCTTGAGCCGGCCGACGTCGCGGGGACGATCTTCTTGACGCACGAGATCGAGGGCGGGACGGATTCTCGAATGTGGTTGATGCTCCCGATCCTCGGCCAGGCCAAGGAACTGGTCTCCGATGAGGAGCGCGGCGGGAGCTTCGCCGGCAGCGCGATGTCCTACGAAGACCTCGGCGGCGGCAGCGAGCGCGACGACTACGAAGCGGTCCTGATCGGTGAAGAGGAGCTGACGATCGACGGCGAAGCGCGTACGGCGTACGTCATCGAGTCGACGGCGTTGCCGGAGACGGATACCGACACCCCGCGCACCGTGCTGTGGATCGATCGTCAGACGTTCGTCATGCTGAAGATGGAGGCGTACAACGATCTTGGCAACCTCGACACGCAGCTCGAGGTGGTCTCGCTGGCCGCATTCGAGGGGTTGACGACCTACGCCAAGATGCGGACGACGGACGTGCCTGAGGAAAGCTCGACGGTGATCACCGTGCTCGATCGGCACCGGCCGGAGGCCGAGATCGCCGATGAGGTGTTCTCGCCCGACAACTTGACGGCGTTCGATCCGACGCCGTGGGCGTTCGTCACGGAGTAGCCGGCATCGACCGGGGGTGATGATGCGGGGTGCCGTGCGACGCGTGGGGCACCCCGCACCCATTGGCTGCATGGGCCTAGCGAGATTCGCCGTCCGCATACCGGCGGACGCGGTCGACCTCCCGTTCAAGCTCCCCCGCAACGGGTCCGGAGACACCGTCGGACGCCAGTAGCGCGTGGACGCGGTCGATCGACCGCAACGCGGCGAATGCCGGTAGGGTACGCTCCACCTCGTCATCGAGCCGGCGGAGGCTTCGATAGCCATCGAGGAAGGCAGCGATCAACTGGGCGGCCTGCTCCCGACGTTCGATCCAGCTGCGCACGACCACGAGATCGTATCCGTAGTACCCCCAACGACAGCGATCGAATCCGATCGCCCCAGCGTCGGTGTCCCGAAACAGCACGTTTCGGCGGGTCAGCTCGCTGTGGATGACGCCGCCGACATCCGGGCCATCACCGAGCGCGCCCATCGTCGTCGCGATTCGGGCCATCGCCTCCTGGAACCGTTGGAGCTCGCCGTCGCCGAGTTGGGACGCGATCCGCCGCTCGTCGAGCCGCTGTCCGATCAAGGTGGCGTTTCGCCGCGGCGGCGTCAGCTCCTCGGGCCAGCGGAACGTCTCGGCATGGTTGTGGAGTACCGCCACCAGTCGTCCGACCCACCGTAGATGGTCGGGAGAGAGCTCGGCGTCGAGCGCTTCGCCGTCGATCCAGCGCAACAGCAGGCAAGGACGCACGCCAGACACCCCCGGGGCCGATACGCTTCGGACCAGCCGACCATCGAGCCCCAGGATCGGCTCCGGAACGCGCGTGCTCGTGTCCCGGCACAGCGCCGCCAGCCAAGACACCTCCCGCAGCAGTCCATCCTCGGGGTCGTGCGGCGGGCAGATCCGCAGCGCGTAATGGCGCTCGGAGCCACCGGCGCTAACCTCGAACGTGACATGGGACGACGAGGCTCGGCGGAGGAGCCGGGCGTCGTCCAGTCCGTAGGCCGCGAGCACCTTGCGCGCGAGGCGGGGGAAGCGGTCGACCCTCTCCGCCTCAGGAAGTCGTTCGAACCGATCCATCATCCCTCCGCCTCCGGCGTAGTGTAGCGCACGACCCTGCGGAGAACGAGAGCGGCAACTCGATGAACCCCGATGGGCTTGCAGGATCGAACGGGGTACGATCGGTAGCGAGGAGGAGGAACGATGTTCGACAAGACCGCCATCTACTACGATCGGATCTACGCGTCGAAGGACTACCGGGGTGAGGCGCGGGCGATCATCGACCTCGTCGAGCGGGAGCTGGGCACCGGGGGACGTCGCCTCCTTGACGTCGCCTGCGGAACCGGACTCCATCTCGAACAGTTGAAGCGCCGATTCGATGCGGAAGGTCTCGACGACTCGGCGGAGCTGCTGGACATCGCGAAGCGCCGAAATTCCGAGCTGGTCTTCCACCGGGACGATATGCGATGGTTCGCGCTCGAGGCGCGCTACGACGTCGTCACTTGCCTGTTCAGCTCGATCGGGTACATGACGACGGCCGAGGACCTCAAGCGGGCGATCGCGCGGATGGCCGCGCACCTCGTGCCCGGCGGTCTGCTGCTCATCGAGCCGTGGCTGACGCCGGAGGCGTGGCGACCGAACACCGTTCATGCGCTGCTCGTCGACGAGCCGGGACTCAAGATCGCACGGGTCAACACCAGCTTCATGGTGGAACACCGCTCGGTGTTCGATCTACATCATCTCATCGGCACTCCGGAAGGAACGGAGCATATCGTTGAGCATCACGAACTCGGGTTGTACACGGTCGATGAGATGATCGACGCCTTCGTCGCGGCGGGGCTCGACGTTCGTCACGATCCCGAGGGCCCGGCCGGGCGGGGGCTGTACGTCGCTCACAAAGGGGGAGCGAGGTGACCTGGTGGATCCGAGCTGGTCGCGTCGACGAGATCGATTGCCTGGTCGCGGTGCGGCGGACGATGTTCGAAGCGATGGGATGTGGAGACGATCCGGCGCGCGATCGGGCCTGCGCGGCGTGCCATGAGCGCTTCGCCGAGCGGATCTCCTCCGGGGTGTTGCGGGTGTGGGGGCTTGCGGTCCCGATGCCGCCGGGACCCCAGGCGGGGGCGCGGCGACATCCGGGCAAGCCGAAGCATGCGAGGGCGAACCGATCACCTTGATCGGCCTCGTGGTCCACTCGGTTCCTCCGGGACCGAACAATCTGGTCGGCAAGGTCGGCTACCTCATGAACCTGGTCACGCTTCCGGCATGGGGGCGTCGGGGGATCGCCCGGACGCTCGTCTGCCACGTGCTGGACGTGCTGTGTGCCGAGGGGGTGCCGGTGGCGGCGTCGCTCCATGCATCGGGCGAGGGGCGGCGTCTGTACGAGGAGCTCGGCTTTCGGACCCGCGACGAGCATCCGGAGAGGCGGCTCCTGCCCTAGTCCTTGCCCTCCTCCAGCGTCGCGACGAGCGTGCGGGCGCGCTCGAGGGCCAACCGGTTGTACAGCGGGAGGGCGTCGAAGGCCTTCGGATCGTTCGCGACCTCGAGAGCGGTTCGCAACAGCCGGTCGAACAGCGCGTCGTCGCCGACAGGACGGGCGTAATGTGCGGCGTAGTTGACGTAGTTCTCGAGGTTGAGCGGGTCGAGCTCGATCGCCCGCTCGAAGTGGTCGACCGCCTCTTCTCGGCGGCGCCCGATGAGGAAGTGGGCCTGGGAGATCAGCGGGGCCATCGAGCGATGAGGGCCGCCGCCGTCGTACGTCTCGTCGAGTTCGATGGCGCGCTCGAACGCGGCGTGAACGTCGCGCACCCCGCCGAAGAACGCGGTGAAGTGGTGGAAGTCGAGCCACTGGCCGAGGTTGTTCCCGTACCAAAACACGGCGCCCACGTTGGTCGCGGTGCGCAGAGCGGTTCGAAACCCCTCCGTCTTGCGAGTGTCGACGAACGTCGGATCGTGCTCGAGGGCGGCGAGGGCCGCGTCCTTGCCCGCTTCGTAGGTCGCCTCGATCTCCACGGGGTCGTCGAGGTAGGCGCCGGCGAGCTCGAAACGGGCCCGGGACAGGTTGACGAGGATACCGGCGCGCTGCGCATCGTCCGCAGGATCGAGTGCTTCCAGGGCGCGTACCCACAGATCGATCGCCTCGCGAAGCGACGGTTCGTAGGCCACGAGATCGAACGGGTCGCTCCAGCGGTCGTACGCGCGTTCCGCGCTGGCGAGTAGCTCGTCCGTCTCCATGGGCAGGCCGAACGTCGACCATCCGGCGGTAGCGATCGCGCCGGCGGCGACCAGCAGCCAGCGGCCCATCGTGGAGAAGCGTGCCTTCATGTCCACCTCGAGAGGGTACCTCATCGAAACCCGGAGCGGGAGCTTTCGGTGCACCCGAGGTGCTATCATCGGGCGGAGGTGGGGTATGGAGATCGGGAGGCTCATCGAGGAGCGACGGACAGAGAGGATTGACCTTCACAGGCGATATGTCAATCCGGCGCTGGCACGGGTACTGCAGATCATCGACTACGATGTCGACTACGTCCGCGGCGAGGGTGCGTACCTGTTCGATGCCGACGACAATCGGTACCTCGACTTCCTCGGCGGCTACGGCGTCTACCAACTGGGTCGCAGCCACCCGACCCTCAAGCGGGCGCTACACGACCTCCTCGACCTCGACCGGCCGAACTTGATCCAGATGGATTGCCCGCTGCTCGCTGGCCTGCTCGCCGAGCGGCTGACGGAGTGCGCAGCCCGGGCGTATCCAGGCCTCGACGCGGTGTTCTTCACCAACTCCGGCGCGGAAGCCGTCGAGGGCGCCCTCAAGTTCGCCCGCGCCGCGACGAGGCGGGAACGATTCGTCTACCTCGATCACGCGTTCCACGGCCTGACCCTGGGGGCGTTGTCGGTGAACGGGTCGAAGCATTTCCGCGAAGGGTTCGGGACGCTGTTGGCGGCCACGCCGGTGCCGCTCAACGACCTCGATGCCCTGGAGCACGAGCTGGCGGTAGGGGATGTCGCCGCGTTCATCGCCGAGCCGATCCAGGGCAAGGGGGTCTACATGCCGGACGACCGGTTCCCTTCCGAGGCGCAGCAGCTCTGCCGCAAGCATGGGGCGGTGTTCATCGTCGACGAGGTACAGACCGGGCTCGGGCGGACCGGGCGATGGTTCGGCGGCGAGCACTGGGGACTGGAGCCGGACGTCGTCACTGTTTCCAAGGCGCTTTCCGGCGGCTACATCCCCGTGGGCGCGGTACTGATCCGCCGCGACCTGCACAAGAAGACGTTCTCCGGCCTCGAGCGGTGCGTCGTCCACTCGAACACCTTCGGGCAGAACGAGCTGGCGATGGGGGCCGGACTCGCGACCCTCGAGGCGCTGGAGAGCGAGCACCTGGTCGAGAATGCCGCCCGCCGCGGCGAGCGGCTGCTGGCCGGGCTGTCGGGGCTGAAGGATCGCTACGAGATGCTTCGCGATGTTCGGGGCAAGGGGTTGATGGTGGGGATCGAGTTCGGCCCGCCGAGATCGCTCAAGCTCAAAGCGGCATGGAGGGCGCTCGAGACGATGCAGGCGGGGCTGTTTGCCCAGCTCATCGTGATGGGGCTGATGCACGACCACCGGCTGCTCAGCCAGGTGAGCGGACATCGCGTGAACATCATCAAATTCCTGCCGCCGCTCGTCCTGTCCGACGAGGACGTCGACCAAGCCCTCTTGGCCATCGAGCAAACCCTCGAGAAAGCCCACCGCCTCCGCGGTGGCCTGTGGGAGATGGGTCAGCATCTGGTGAAGGCGGCGCTGAAACGCTAGCTCTCGCTGGATCCACATTGTCCTTTCGATCGGAACGAGCGAGCTTGGAGGTGGGCGTGGTGCTCTTGATCGAAGTGCTCCACAACGATAGGTTGGTATGGAAGGATTGCGAGGAACATACCTTGGAAAGGAGGAGTTCACAGGATTATTGAAGGCTGACAAGCCGTGGCGGAAGGAGCTGCCGGAGACCATGTGCATCCTCAAGCACTGATCATGGTTCGAAGCAGAAGTAATGGCTCTCGCAAAGGCGCAAAGAGCGCAGAGAATGGATGAGAACGACACCGGCAAGGAAGTCGTGGACGCAGCCATTGCCCTACATCGTGAGCCTGGTCCGGGATTGGCTGGAGACAGTCTACGAAGTCATCCCTCTCGATGAGCTCTGGGAACGTGGGGTGCATGCAGAGCGTCAGGTTCCGGTTGCCATCGAATGGCGGAGCGTTCGTTTTGATGAGGGGTTTCGCGCCGACATCATCGTTGAGAACAAGGTCATCATCGAACGGAAGTCCGTTGAGAGGATCACCCATGCGCACAAGAAGCAAGTCTTGACCTATCTCAAGCTTACCGGCATGAGGCTTGGCTACCTGCTGAACTCCGGAGAGGCCATGATGAAGCATGGCATCGCCCGGACCGTCAATGGCCTTCCTGAGGAGGAAGCTCCTTGGCGACCTTGGCGGCTTTGCGAGAGGAGATCCGGATTCGAACCAGTTCATACATCAGACGGTTAGCGCTTCGCTCCAGCCGTTGATGATGGTGTCGCCCGCAGAAGGGGAAGAACGGTTGTTTCGATGGCTGCCAGACGGTATTGTGGTTACCTGGAGCGACGAATGAAGTTCAGTAAACTCGTCCGGCTTCTGGAGAGAGATGGCTTCCGTGTTGTGAAAGAGAAAGGCTCGTTCGGTACTACGGAAAACCTGGGTGGCAAAGGCTGATTCGTGTTGACTACCACGGATCGAAAGAAGTGCCGGCGGGAACCTGCCACAGCATCCTGCGCGCGGCCGGGCTGAAGTGATGTATAGGAGGTCTCCTCATGCTCGAGGTCTCGTATTCCCTAGTGATTGAAGCGACTGACGAGGCGGACTACTTTGGGTTCTACTCCCCCGATCTTGAAGGGTTCACGGGGATTGGGCATTCCGTGGAGGATTGTCTTTACCAAGCGAAGCGGGGGATGAAGGAACACGTGGCACTGCTTCGCGAGCGGGGCCTACCTGTTCCCGATCCCAATCCCAATCCGAAGATTGTCATCCAGAATGCCAAAGGAGTTGCGGTCGCTTAGCCGCTCTCGCCCTGTGAGAAGGACCTCTCAGCGCACTTGCTCCCGGGCAAGATGCGGCAAGTGAGTCTGAGGAGAATGTTCTCACTCGGGGGGCACGCTGTGAACAGAGAGTCCGCGTCGTGATCGGGCTGATGCGCGACCACCGGCAGTTGACCCAGGTGAGTGGCCACCGCGTCAACATCGTCAAGTTCCTCCCGCCGCTGATCCTGACCGACGAGCAGGTCGACGACGCGCTGACCGCGATCGAAGCGACGCTCGACAGAGCCCACCGCCTCCGCGGCGGCCTGTGGGACATGGGCCAGCACCTGGTCAAGGCGGCGATGAAACGCTAGCTTCCCACATACCCGTTCTCCTCGTACCACTCGACGGCCTTGGCGAGCGCGTCGCGGGCCGGGGTTTGGGGGAAGCCGAGCTGCCGGACGGCCTTGGACGGGTCGAAGTACATATGGTGGCTCGACATCCGGATCGTCTCCGGCGTCATCCGCGGGGTGGTCTTCGGGAAGATCCGGCAGAACGTGGCGTTCAGGTACGACAGCGCCAGGATCGGTCGGTAGGGGACGCGCACGCGGGGAGCAGGGAGGCCGGTGATGTCGGCGAGGAGGTCGAGCATCTCCTTCATCGTGACGTTCTCGCCGCCGAGGATGTACCGCTCGCCGATCCGCCCCTTCTCGGCGGCGAGCCAGTGGCCGAGCGCGACGTCCTCGACGTCGACGACGTTCATCCCGGTCTCGATGTAGGCCGGCATCTTCCGGTGGAGGAAGTCGAGGATCGTCTGGCCGGTCGGGGTCGGTTTGGCGTCCCGCGGGCCGACCGGGAAGCTCGGGTTGACGATGACGATCGGCAGCTCTTGGGCGCACTCGAGCGCCACCTGTTCCGCGAGGTACTTCGACTTCTTGTAGTCCCCGACGACTTGATCGAGACTCGTTGCCGTCGTCTCGTCGGCCGGGAGGCCGTCCTCACGCAGGCCGAGGGCGGCGACGGAGCTCGTGTAGACGATGCGCTCGGCCCCCGCGGCTCGGGCCGCCTCGAATAGCGAGCGTGTCCCCTCGACGTTCACGTCGTAGATCAGTCGCCGTGGTCGGACCCAGAACGAGTAGAGCGCGCCGACGTGAAAGACGAGTTCGCAACCGGCCAGCCCGCGACGGAGCGACACCGGATCCCGCAGATCGCCCTCGACGATTTCGACCTCGAGGCCGTCGAGCAGCCGCCGATCGGATCCGGGTCGACACAGCGCCCGAACGTCGACCGCTCGATCGAGGAGGCAGCGTACGACGCTGGAGCCGATGAACCCGGTGCCTCCGGTGACGAACGCCCTCATCGCGGATCGTATTCCAGCCGGTAGTCCGCCTGCTCGCCTTCCCCGACGATGTCGATTGTCCGAGCGGTGGGATCGAGGGTCACGTACGCCCACGTCGGAGGCTTGCCTCCGACCCGCCCGATCAGCGCCGTGAACGTGACGTAGTGGATGCCGTCGATCTCGGTGTAGCCGCCGGCGTGGTCGTGCCCCTGGAACACGGCGATGACGTCTCCGTCCTCGACCAGGATGCGGCGAACCTCCCTGGAGTTGAGCACCTCCGGGCCGCCGTGGCGCATCTCGTATTCCAAATCGAGCCGCTGATGGAGGCAGACGATCGTCGGTAGCTCGCTGGCGGCGAGGTCGTCACGCAGCCAGGTCAGCAACGGTGGCGGGAGGTACCCCGGCATGTACCAGAACTCATGGGCCCGATCGGCGCCGCTCTTCCGATACTGCGCGTCGAGGAGGACGAGATGGTAGCCACCGGCGTCGAAGCTGAACGTCGCCCGCTCCGCGTCCACCCGGGCGAGGAAGTCGGCCTTGGTGAGATCGAACAGATCGTGGTTGCCGAGCACGTAGTGGCGAGGGCCGTCGAAGCGGGCGTACTCCGCCTCGACTGCGTCGAGGATCTCGGGGATCCGCTCCGGGGCGACGAACTCGGCACCGAGCACGAACCGGCCGTTGATGAGGTCGCCCAACTCGATCATCAGGTCCGCCGGCCAGGCGTTCATCGCGTCGACGCACGCGACGAGACGGTTCGCCCAGTCGACCATCTCGAACCGGTCGAGGGGTGAGTTGACGTCGTGGGCGTGCAGATCGGCGAAGAGGCCGATCCGCAGGGGCTCCTCGCTCGCCGGGATGCCGAGCGCCCACGCGACGAGAGCCAACGTCAACAACGCAGCCACCACCCCCCGTCTTCCGCATCGGTTCCTCATTGGTCCTCCCTTGGGTCGTGTCGGCAAGGCTACCGGGGGAAAGTGGTGGCGGCAAGCCAACGGCAGGGATACGATCGATCCGTCGGGGAAAGGAGCCCGGTGAGCATCGAGCTGAAGGACGTTCACGTATCGATGGCCGGCGTGTCGGTGCTTCACAGCGTCTCCTTCTCCGCGGTTCTCGGTAGGACGACGGTCCTCGCCGGTCCATCGGGAGGCGGTAAGTCGACGGTGCTGCGCTGCATCTGCGGGTTGGTTCCACCGACGTCGGGAACCGTGCGAATCGACAACGAACCGCTGACGGCGCGCACCGTCTGGAGACTGCGGACCCGGCTCGCCTATGTGCCGCAGGAGTCGGAGCTGGGCCCATGGACGGCCCGTGCGTGGCTCGATCGGGCGCTGGGGTTTCGCGCCAATCGCGGGGTCGACGGGGGAGCGGCGCGGATCCAGGAGCTTCTCGACCGGTTCCGGCTCGACCACGGGCTGCTCGACCAGCGGACGGCCGAGCTGTCCGGCGGCGAGAAGCAGCGGATCGCCTTGGTCGGTGCCGCGCTGCTCGAACGCCCGAACCTGCTGCTCGACGAGCCGACATCGGCGCTCGATCGCGATGCCCGGGCCGACGTGGCGAGGTTCGTCGGAGCGCTGGACGGCACGACGGTGCTCGCCGTGCTCCACGAGCCGGACCATTTCCCGTTTGCCGATCGCATTGTCCAGCTTCGAGGGGGGCGCACCGATGGGCGCGATTGACATTTCCCTGGTCCGGATGATCGCCGCTTACGGCCTGTTGATCCCACCGGTGGCGGTGTTCCTGTGGCTGCGGCTCCCGGGGTTGGGACGCTTGGCGGTGGCCGTGGTACGGATGACCGCGCAGCTGCTGTTCGTCGGTCTCTACCTGCAGGTGGTATTCCGGCTCGACAACCCGTGGATCACGGCACTGTGGCTGTTGGCGATGATCGTGGTCGCGGATGGGTCGATCCTTCGGGCCACCGAGCTACGGATCCTTCGTCTTGGGGCGCCGTTGCTGCTCTCGCTGGCGCTGGGCACAGCGGTCCCGATGTTGGTATTCGTCGGGCTACTCCTCGGGAGACCCCACCTGATGGAACCTCAGTATGCCATCCCGATCAGCGGGATGATCCTCGGCAATTGCCTCCGGGCCGACATCATCGGGCTCGGGCGCTTCTTCGGGGCGATCCGCGACGCCCGGAAGCCGTTCGAACTCGCGTTGACCCAGGGGGCCCAGCTCGGCGAGGCGATGATGCCCTACCTCCGGGACGCCGTTCGGGATGCGCTCGCGCCGACGATCGCGTCGATGGCGACGATCGGGCTGGTGGCGCTGCCGGGAATGATGACCGGAGCGATGCTCGGGGGGACGGACCCGTTGGTGGCGATCAAGTACCAGCTCGCGATCATGCTGGCGATCCTCTGCGGTACGGCGATCACGGTGGTCTCGGCGATCCTGCTCACCCGTCGCGCCGGATTCACGGCATATGGCACCCTCGACGAGACGGTGTTTCGCTAAGGGGTCAGCCCCACGACCTCGACCCCGTCGGGAAAGAAGTCGGAGCGATACACCCACAACGAACGATCGTCATCGCCGGCGCGGAATGCCAGGAACTCGTCGTCGCGGGCGAACAGCTCGCTCTCTCCGAGCTGGCTGGATACGGTGTAGCAGTCGGCGGTGAGCCGATTCTCACCGGCGCGCAGCGAGGCGGTACCTGTCCGCTCGACGGTCATCACCGGCAGTCCGTTCTCGGGGAGGTCCGTTGCGTTGGCCTGGTCCGGCGGTCCGCCGAACACGAGCACCTCGAACGACGCCGCGCCGTCTTCGCCCCGCAACCCGAACAGCCGCGGCAACAGGACGTAGGTGCTGAACGTCCCCAACGTAAAGGTGTTCTGCGGCCGAATGGCGATCTCCTCCTGCCCGCCGGATCGCTCGATCGTGACCTCGTCTCCCTCGACGGTCGCCCGGATGCTGCGATCGAAGCCGAGGGGAGCATGGAACTCGGCAACGTACAGGATCGGGCGTAGATCGCCGTCTCCCTCGAAGGTCTGCTCGAACGACACCTGAACGGTCGCCAACACCACCTTGAACCAGAACCGCCCCGACGATTGCAGTGTCGCGCGGTCCTCCGTGATCGTCAGCTCGTACGCCTCTTCCCCGAACGGCTTGCCATCACCGACGAGGGCGAGCGTTCCGCTGGAGACGATCGGCTCCGCGGGCGGCTCCGTCTCCTCCGCCGGATCAGAAACCTCAGGGGAAGCGATCGGCTCTCCGTCGCTTGCTTCCGGCGGGACGTCAGTCTCGACTGTTGGGGGCGACGGGATTTCGGCGCGATCATCCGTTCCCAGCCAGTCGGCGGGGATGTCCTTGGTTCCGACGTCAAACACCGGTGAGGGAGGGGACGAGGAAAGGAACAAGGCGAGGAGCAGTCCTCCGACCGACGCCACCGCCATGCCCACGATGAGCAGGATCAGCTTCCGTCTGCGCGACATCGGCACACCTCTTCCCATGACCGGGTACCATAGTCGCGACGTGAGGGGATGTTGTGAAGCCGGTGTGCGGCGTCGATGGGAGCCGGGGGTGGCGGTGTCGCTGAACGCGGCATGAGCTTGGCCACGGGAACGGAGGCGACATGGAGGCCTCGCCACGACGAATCGATCTGGCGACACGGGATCGTCGCCGGCAGTTCGAGTGGTTTCGCAGCTTCGCCTTTCCGTACTTCAGCCTCACTGCCGAGGTCGATGTGGCACCGCTGGCACGATCGGTTCGGAACGCCGGGGGGTCGTTCACGGCGCACCTCGTCCCTGTGCTGGCTCGGGCCGCTAACGGGCTGGCGCCGTTCCGACAGCGGATCCGCGGCGAACGGGTGGTAGAGCATGCCACCGTCCACCCTTCGTGTACGGTCCTCCTCGAAGACGAAGTGTTCGCCTTCTGTACCGTCCGCTACGACCAGGACGTCACCGCATTCGTCGAAGCCGCCGAGCGGGCGATCGAGCGGTCCCGGCAGACGCCGTCGATCGACGACGAGCCCGAACGCGATGACTACCAGTTTCTTACCGCGATCCCCTGGGTAGCGTTCACCGCGCTGGCGCATCCTGTACCGCTGATGGCGGGGGATTCGGTCCCTCGGATCGCCTGGGGACGGTACCGATATGACGGCGAGCGGATGCCGATGCCGCTCAGCATCCAGGCGCACCACGGGCTGATCGACGGCGTGCATATCGGTCGGTTCTTCGCGGAGGTCGAGCAGCGGCTCCAGGACGTGGGACGGTGGATCGATGGGAGAACATGAGGCGACGTTTCGCTTCTACGCCGAACTCAACGATTTCCTCCCGCCGGAGCGACGCGGCGCGGAGATTCCGTATGGCTTCATGGTGGCGCCGACCGCCAAGGACGCGATCGAGGCGCTCGGTGTGCCGCACGTCGAGGTGGATCTGATCGTCGTCGATGGCACGTCGGTCGGCTTCGAGCATCGGCTGAGCCACGGCGAACGCATCTGCGTCTACCCGGTGTTCGAGAGCCTCGACATCGGTCCCGTGTCGAAGCTGCGCCCGATCCCTCTACGCCAGACCCGGTTCGTCGCCGACGTACACCTGCGGCGTCTGGCTCGCTACCTGCGACTGCTGGGGTTGGATACGCTGCACTCCCCGGAGCTCGACGATCCGGAGCTGGTGGAGATCTCGGTGCGTGACCGGCGGATCCTGCTCACCCGGGATCGGCAGCTGCTCAAGCATGGGCGGCTGACGCACGGGTATTGGGTCCGGTCGACCGTCCCCGTCGAGCAGGCGGCGGAGGTCGTCCGTCGGTTCGACGTTGCCGAACGCGTCGAGCCGTTCACCCGCTGCCCGGCGTGCAACGGCCTTCTCCGCCCCGTCGAGAAACGGGCGGTCGCCGACGACATCCCCGCGAAGACGGCGCGCTGGCTCGATGACTACGTTCAGTGCACAGACTGCGGGAAGCTTTTCTGGCAGGGAACGCACCACCAACGGCTGTTGGGGCTGATCGAGCGGATCCTCGAGGCGTCGCGCTAGGCGGCCCGCGCGATCAGATCGTAGCCGGCGACGTCGACGATCTGGGCTGCGGTGATGTCACCGACGACCACCGCGTCGCCGTGGACGAACGTTACGCTGTCGACATCGGGCGCCTGGGTTGTCGTCCTACCGATCCATGTACCGGACGCGGAGGTCGAGCGGTCGATGAGCAGCTCGACCCCCCGGCCCAACATCGAGCGGGCCTTAGCGTGAGCGATCTCCCGCTGGACGAGCATGAGCTCCTCCTGTCGCCGAGTCTTGATCCGTTCCGGAAGCTGATCGGGAAGCTCCGCTGCCGGGGTGCCGGCTTCGTTCGAGTATCGGAAGACGCCGAGATGGTCGAACCGAATCCGTTCGACCAGGGCGACGAGCTCGTCGAACCGATCCTTTGTCTCCCCGGGGAAGCCGACGATGAACGTCGTGCGAATCGCCACCTCGGGAACCCGCGAACGCAATCGGTCGATCAGCCGGAGGCAGTCGGCCTGGGTCACCCGACGCCCCATGCGACGGAGGATGTCGTCGTCCAGGTGTTGCAGCGGCAGGTCAACGTACGGGCACAATCGATCGATCGTCGCGAACGCATCGACCAGCCGATCGGTGAACCGCGCCGGATGCGTGTACAGCAGCCGCAGCCAGCGGAGTCCGGAAAGGTCGCCCAAGCGAGCCAACAGCTCGTCGAGTGACGGAGCGCCGGGAAGATCCACGCCGTAGGACGTCGTGTCCTGTCCGATCACATTCAGTTCGACCGCGCCGAGCCGGATCAGCTGTCGGGCCTCGTCGAGGATCTCCTCCGGCGGACGGCTGCGGTAGGGACCGCGGATCTGGGGAATCGTGCAGTAGGTGCAGCGGTGGTCGCACCCCTCCGAGATTCGCAGGTACGCCGTGTGTCGGGGGGTCAGCAGCAGCCTCGCCCCGTCATCGGGAGCGGCTCGTAGCCCGGCGGCCTCGGCGATCGCGGCATGCTGGCCGAGGCCGAAGAACCCATCGACGTCGGGAAGCTGCTGGCGAAGCCACTCGGCGCTTCGCTCGACCAGGCATCCCATGACGAGGAGCTTCCGACACCGCCCCGAGCGCTTGTGTTCCGTCAGCTCGCGAATTGTCGTCACCGACTCGGCGGCCGCGGGGCCGATGAACCCGCACGTGTTGACCACGATGACATCCGCGTCTTCGGCCGCTGCACCGACCCACGCTCCAGCGGTCGCCAACCTTGCGAGCAGCCGCTCCGAGTCGACCAGATTCTTGGCGCAGCCGAGGCTGGCCAGATGGATGCGCGGTACACCCGGATTGGCTTTGAGCATCGTTCGACATCCCTTCCGCCTTCGTCCCGCGATCATACGGGGGACGCTGGGTGAACGCGAGATCCACCGCGCGTCTCCCGACCTTGGCGGGGCGAGGCACACGATCATACCTGTTTACGCGTCGGTCGGGCTGACGAAGAGACTTGCACGACCCCTTCGGCTTCCTGATCGGTCCGATCCATCGGACGCGTGGACCCATGGCTTGTGATTCCACCGGCGGAGTTGTCGAAGCGATCCCGTGTTGGTGCTTGCAGCCAGTCACTTCGTGGTCGATACTCCTTGAGGAATTCGCAGGTCCCAGAAGCCTGGAGGCGATGATGCATCACGCTGTCGTTCTCGCGACCGACCTCGGCGAGGGACTTCGACCGTTGACCAACGAGGCCACGCCGATTGCGTTTCTCCCCCTGGGCGACCGCCGACCCCTGCTACGACAGTGGTCCGACCTCCTGATGGGGCTTTCCTTCCTTGAGAACGTCTGGGTTGTTGTCGGAGCAGGCTTTCGTGCGTCAGCTGAGGCGCTGCTTCCTGCGTCGGTTCGTGTGGTCGCGTCGCTGGCGGAGTTCGCACCGTGCGGTGGCGGACAAGCCGTTCTCCTACAGCCCGCCGAGCAGATGATCGGCGATGTGTCGTCCTACGAACGGATCATCTCCGCCGGCCTCGATCGAGCAGCCCATGACGGACACCCTGTTGTCTTCGCTGTGCGCTCGGCCGAACGCGTCGCGTGTCCGACCGGCATCGAGGCGCGGCCGTGGAAGCATCTAGTACAGAACCTCGATGGGGATGGGGAGTTGTCACGGCTCTCCGGGCAGGCAGCGACCGTGTCGATGGACGCTGCCGGCTGGATCGATCTGACGAGCTGGGTGGGGGTTCGCCGTTTGCTCGGTTTTGTTGAGAAGCCGTGGGGACATGAGCATCTGTGGGCGCTGAATCGGCACTACGCGGGGAAGGTTCTGTTCATCCGAGCCGGGGAGAGCCTGTCCCTCCAGTACCACGAGGACAAGGATGAGACGATCCGCATCACATCGGGACGGATGCGACTTCGTGTTGGACCCTCGCCCGAGACGCTAGAGACCCTGGAGCTTGAGCCGGGAATGGCGTATCCGATCCCCCCGCGCTGTGTCCATCGGATGGAGGCCCTTGAGGATTGCACGGTCATCGAGGTCTCGACACCGCAACTCACCGATGTTGTGAGGCTCGAGGATGGCTACGGTCGCGCATAGCGGCCTCGACGACCGCAGGTCCTGACTAGCCCCATCGCTCCAGGAGCTCGGCCAGCCGTTCCTGGATGACCTCATAGGAGAAGCAGTGTCTCGCGATGCCGTAGTTGCGTTCGCAGATCTCGGCGACGCGCGCTGGCGACTGGAGCCATGAAGCGACTACGGTGACGACGCGGTCGTCGATGCGGCCATCGATCTCAATGAAGCCGAAGCCACATGGCTCGATGTCGGAGACATACACCGGGTACCGGTTGACGAGGAGGGGTCTCCGATAGAAGACCGCTTCGAGCAGCGCGTTTCCGAATCCTTCGATCCAGCTCGGATAGGTGACCAAGTCAGCACACTCGTAGGCGTCTCGCAGGTCGAAGGCTCCAGCGTCTTCGGGGAAACCGTCTCGGCCAGTGACGAAGCGATCGCAAGCGAGGGTGATCTCGACGTCGGCCCGCCGGGCAATGCTCAGCAGACGCTCGTAGTACGCGGTGCCCTCGTCTCCGACGTGGTGAGAGATGAGAATCCGAACGCGGCGCGGGCGGCACCGGAGTTTCAAGCGGCGAGCCAGCTCGATCGTGATCTCGATCCCCTTGCGCGGAACCACGCGCGTCGACTGCAGCAGTACGATGTCGTCTTCATCAAACCCTAGCTCCACGCGTAACGCTCTTGAGCGCTCCTCGCGCTCGGCCGGTCCCCTCGCGAAATCCATGACGTTCGGCAGGATCGCGGAGTTCACGCCGCGACGTGCGCGCAGCTCGCGTGCCGCGATCGAGCTGATTACGGCGTGACGGGTCGAAGGGCTGACGAGGGGGAAGTAGGCGTCGAGGAGGTCTTGCACTGCACAGACCGCGAACCGCTCCCGCTCCCATGCGAAGTCGTGGTGGTGAGCCATCGTTGGCAGTTGCCTTGCGACAATCTCCTCGCCAAGCGCAACGCCTAGGGGCACATTGACCGGGATCGCCAACGCGTTTTCTGGCACGAGGAGGTCGATGGAAAAGTCGTCGACGAACGCGCGGATTTCGTGCCGCAGCCGGCGGGCCAATACGCCGATTCGCTCTCGCAGCCACGGCGGCTCGCCTTCCCCGAAGGCGGCGTCCTGAACCGCGAGGATCTCCGGATGACGGAAGTGCATCTCAGGGACAAGACGTCCATCCGGGCCGGTGGGGTCTAGCTCCCCCGCGCAGTAGGCGACGCGATGTCCCAACCGCCTGAACAGCTCAGCGAGCTTACTCGTCTCAAGTGAAACGCCGTCCGTCCCGGCGAGCCGCGTGGAGAGAAAGCCGATGTTCATTCCGGAACTCCCGTCAACCACGCGGTCTCATACGGATGAAGCGTCCAAGTGCTTCCCTCTACCGCAATGCCCGGAGCAAGTAGATCGGTGACACCGGTCGTCGACGGTGATCCGAGCGATTTGGGATCTAGCGGCACAGCCACGGAGTGCTCGGAGACGTTGTGGAGGCAGAGAATGTGAGGTCCCTCCTGGCCGCCTCGCGTCAGGGCAAACACCCGATCGTCGAGACGGAGGATCCGCTGTGGTGCTCCGGGACGGAAAGCTGCGCACCCCGAACGAGCGGTAAGGAGCGTACGATATCCGGTGAAGACCATCGATCGAAGCGAGTCGGCGTCCGCGAGTTCGTTCATCAGGGTAATGCGCTCGAGCTTCTCCCGGTTGATCGCACGATGGCTGCCTCGCACCTCGACACCCTGCCACCAGCTTCGTGAGCCGAACAGGCTGTGGAAGTAGATTCCGGGCACGCCATCGAGCGCAAGCATGATCGCCTGCGCCGTGAGGAACTTGCGGACCTGTTGATCGATCGGCTCGCTTCCGTTCGGATGGGAGAGGGCGTCGAAGAACGAGATGTTGAGTTCGTACGCGCTGGCGCGTCCGTCGGTACCCTGCATGTACGAAACGCGCCCGCCATGCTGGAGCGTTCGATCGACCATCTGGTCGACGCGGAACGAGGGAATGAGTCCTTCGAGTGGACGCAGCCCGATTCCATCGTGCGATGCGAGGAAGTTGAAGAAGGTCGCGTTGCCTGGCGCCGGCTCGAGCGCTTCCGCCCAATCCATCAGGGATCGCGCGCTGCCTTGATGGAAGGCATCGACGACCAGGGGCGGCAGCGGGAATTGGTAGACCATCTGTGCCTCGTCGCTCCCATGGCCGAAGTAGCTGATGTTCTCGTTGTGGGGTACATTGGTTTCCGTAATCAGAAGGACTTCCGGAGCGACCGCGTCGAGTACGGCCCGCATCAGCTTGACGATCTGATGCGTCTCCTCGCAGTGGATGCAGGAGCCGCCGATCCGCTTCCACAGAAACGCCACCGCGTCGAGGCGGATGAGCGTCGCCCCACGGTGCACGTAGAACAGGAGCACGTCGATCATCCGGAGCAGCACCTCCGGATTCGCGTAGTTGAGGTCGACCTGATCGGCGCTGAACGTCGTCCAGACGTTCTTGCGGCCAGCGGCTGTCTCGAATTCCGTCAGCAGGGGGAGGGCACGCGGCCGCACCACCTTCGACAGGTCGACGCCATCCTCGACGGTGATGAAGTAGTCCGCGTATTCTGGTTCGCCGCGGAGGAAGCCCTTGAACCAGCGGCTCTCGGCCGAAACGTGGTTGAGCACCAGATCGGTCATCAGCCCGAAGTGGTCGGTCAGGCGCGTGATGTCCGTCCAGTCACCGAGCGCCGGATTCACCGATTCGTAGTCGATGACCGAGAAGCCATCGTCGGACGAATACGGGAAGAATGGTAGGACATGCAGATCAGTGATCAAGCCGCGGACGGTCTGCTTCGTCACGTCGGTCAGCGTGCGGAGAGGGGACACCCTCGGTTCACGGACCTGGTCGCCGTAAGTGATCAGAACGGCCGTCTCTTCCGAGAGCGGTCGGCGCCGGATCGCGTGTCGGGTGGCCGGGAGGCTCCGCAGCTCGCGCTCGATCCGGTTGACCAAACGCTGGTGGATATCGGAGGCCACACACGATCCGTACAGGGTGGACAGGTGGCCGTGCAAGCGTGAGCACACGCCCTCAGGAATCGGCGATGGCATCGGGCTAGCCCTTCACTCCACCGGCGGTGAGCCCCTCCGAGAGAAAGCGCTCGAGGGCGAGGAACAAGACGACCACCGGAACGGTCATGATCGTCGATGCGGCCATGACGACATGGGGACGCGGCGTCGGGTCGTTGAAGATGGTGTTGATCTGGATCGGCATCGTGAACATGGCGCGGTCGTTGAGAAAGACCAGCGCGTAGAGGAATTCATTCCAGGCGATCATGAACGTGTAGATCGCCACGCTCACGAGAGCAGGGACGGATAGGGGCAACGTGATCCGCCAGATCACGCCTGATCGGCTGCACCCATCGATCAGCCCGGCCTGCTCAATCTCCGCCGGAATCGTGCGGAAGTAGTTGGCCAGCATGTACAGTGCCACAGGGAGCGTCTGCGCGAGGTACGTAATGACCAGAATTGGCAGGTTGTCCTGCACAGCGAAGCCTAGTGCCGCGCCGGCCCGCGCGATCATCGCGAACAGCGGGATGATGACGAGGACACCGGGAATAAGGTAGACAAGCAGAATCCCGTTGAGGAAGACGTTCTTCCCGCGGAAGCGCAGCCGTGCGACGGCATACGCGCCGAGCGTCGAGAGGATGACGGCGATGATCGCCGTCGGGACCGCAACCTTCACGCTGTTTCCGATGTTGCGCAGGAAGTCCCATCCCTCGCGACTGAACAGCTCGCGGTACGCGTCGAGACGTAAGGCGCTCGGCCAGTACACCGCCTCGCGTCCCCCGATCTCGGCGTACGTCTTGAATGACGAACTGACCATCCAGTAGAACGGAAACAGAATGCCGGTAAGGAAAAAGATGAATACGATCGCGAAGGCGAAACGGGACCACGTCATCGACCGCGCCAGCTGCTCAATCAGATTGGCCTTGTCGTTGCCGCCACGGCTGCGTCGTGTCTTCACGATCTCACCTAGTCCCTCGCGCGCATGATGGTGCCGACATAGGCCAACATGAACAGTACCAAGATGGTGAGCAGGATCATCGCGTTGGCCGCACCCTTGCCGAAGTTGAATGCCTTGAATGAGAATTGGTACGTGAGCACCGGCAACACGTTCGTTCCGTACCCGCCCCCGGTGAGGAGGAAGATGTCGTCGAACTTGTTGAACGTCCAGATGAGGCGGAGCAGGAAGAGTGAACCGAGAACATACCGCAATTCGGGCAGCGTCACGTACCGGAGCTGGTGCCAAGCATTCGCTCCGTCGACGCCCGCCGCCTCGTACAGCGTCCGATCGATCGCCTGCAACCGCGCCAGGATCATCAGCATGGCAAAGGGGAAGTAGCGCCATGCCGTGAACGCAATCACGAGAACGATGGCCAGCCCACGAGTCGATAGGTATGCTTGCGGCGTGTCAATCCATCCGAGGCGAAGCAGCAGATCGTTCACCACGCCGGACTGCCGTGGGTCAAGGATCCACCTCCAGACGAAGGCAACCGAAACGATCGGGGCGACATACGGAAACAGGAAGACCGCGCGTGCGGCCCCGCGCCCCCGAAACGGCCGGTTCAGCAACAGCGCAGCCATCAAGCCGACCAGGACGGTAAGCGCCGTCGACAAGAAGGAGTAGACGACACTGGTCACCGCGGAACCCCACTGGCGTAAGCTCTGAAACTTGAACGCGAAGTCGTTGATCACGTTCCGGTAGTTTTCCCATCCGACGAACGGGGCATGGAAGACATCGCCGAGGTTCCGCAACGTGACATCATGAAACGAGATCCAGACCGAGAAGACGACTGGGAAGAGGATCAAACCGAAGACGATCAACGCGGTCGGCGACGTCAGCATCCAGGCGAGTCGCGCCTCTCGGGCCTGCAACGAGCCGTGAGACGACAGGAAGGGCCATCGCGATTGCATCCGCCTCCGTACCACGGTCCCTCCCTCCTGCCTCACCGGATCCTACCGATCCCTTCCACCACGCACGAGCCGGGGACGCGAACGCAGACCCTTGATGAATGGAGGGACGGGGGCGTACGGTCACCCCCGCCCGGTTTTATCCGACCTACTGGCGTTCGGCCAGCAGGGCCTCGACCTGGTCTTGCAGCCAAGCGGCACCGGTCACCGGCGTCATGATGCCCTCGAGGGCGATATTGCTGATCACCTGTGGAATCAGCAGCCGTCCTTCGATGTCGCCGATCACGGCACGCTCGACCGGCCCGTAGTCTGGCCGGAACAGCCACCGCTGCATGGTGTCGAACCCATTGGCGATCTGGTTCAACGTCTCTTCGGAGTAGTAGGCGAAGAAGGGGCTGAGATCCTTCCATCCGGCGACGGCGCTCTTCAGCACGGGGACCTTGCCAAACGGTGCGAGTGCCAGGACGTCGATGTAGCCGTCCGTAAGGAAGTACTCCACGACCTTCTGTGCCGCTTCGTCAGCGCCGTCCATGAGGCCGAGCGTCACGAGTTGTCCGTACGACGCCGAACCATTGGGACCGACCATCTGGGATGCGAAACCGGTCTTCAGAGCCAGATCTTCGACAGCGATGATGACCTGGCCGCCACCTTCCATGCCCGACCCTTCGACGAGGTCGTCCATGATGTACGTGCTGTAGAACAGCATAGCGGACTGGCCAAGCTCGTAGGCCTCCCGGGCACCGCGCCAGTACTGCGGTCCTGGCACCGCGCCGCGCTGGAGATCTGTATAGAACTCGAGGGCCTGGATCATCTCCGGCGTGTTCATTGTGACGTTACCGTCCTCATCGAACGGCCACGCGTTGTTCGATATCGCAACCTGCTCGAAGACCTGGTGCGGGTAGTTCTGTCCCGGATCCGTTCCGAGCGTGATAGCGTAGAGCAGGTCGCCCACGCCTGGCAGCGTGTCGACCGCCACGTTGATGTCCGCCCACGACACCGGCGGTGTCAAGCCAACCGCCTTGAAGATGTCGGTGCGGTACCAGATGGCCTGGATCCAGCCGTCATACGGCACGGCGGCGTACTTGCCGGTCGCCGGGTTGACGACCATGCCCAACGGGCCGTCGCGGAAATCCGTGATCCCGATCGAGTTGATAACCGCCTCCGCGGCCTCCTCATCGAGCATCCCGTCGGCCGCAAAGGTCGCGACGCGCTCGATCCCCATCCGAACGATATCGGGCAGCTGACCGGCCGCGACCGCAGTGGCGATCCGCTGGCTAATGGCCGCTTCCTCGACGGGGACGATCTCCACCTCGATTCCTGGGTTCTCATCCATGAACCGTGCCGCGACCTGTTCGTAGACCTCGACACGGTCAGGCTCGTTGTCCGTGGTCCAGAAGACAACCTTCTGAGCCGTTCCCACCAGGGCCAGACCGACGATTAGCAGCCCGGCCAACATCGCGTTGCGCGTGAAACGCATAGACACACCTCCCTGGTTTGCTCGCCAGTGTCTCTCTGTTCCTAAGTGGGTTGTTGTTGCGTGATCTGATCACCTCCTAGGCAGTCCGGCCCTCCGAACGCACTTCGGCGAAGAAGCGCGGTGTCGTACGGGAAGAGCGAACGCTGACCGGGCGCTTGGTTGTTATAACAAATCGGCGAACCACAAACCTCTGCATGATTTGCACTGTACCATAGGTACTAGAGAGAGGCAAGCGGAGGTTACGCGACCAGAATTCGGATGATCTCGCTCGCCCTTGCCACCGCCTGGCGCGGCGTGAGACGCCGGGTGATGGCATCCTCCACCATGAGTTGGAACTGCTCGGAGACCTTCGAGTACTCGGCGATGCCATACCGGGCACGGGCGTTGTGAAGCAGCTCGGCGATCTCCCGGGAGAACCGGTCTCCCTCGTGGTCGAGCGATCGGGCTACCGACATCCGTGTCGGGCACCGGCCGCTGCGCACACAAAAGGCGCGCATGATCTCCGGGCTTGCGACCCGCTGAATCACGTCGAGAGCGAGACGGGGGTTTGCCGACTGGCGGAAGATCACGAAAGCCATCCCGCCGGCGACTGTTGCGGGATGGCCGCCGTCTGGAGCCGGGATTGGGATACAGCCAACGCGTTGAGCAAACGCCTCCTCGTCCCATCCAGCGAGCCGCTGGATTCGCCGCTTCTCGTAGCTCCCCCCCACGGCAAATGCAACCTCGCCGGTTGCGAAGAGACGCGCGGGTTGGTCCCACGAGTAGAACGCTACTTCCGGCGGTGCGACATTGTGCGTCCAGACCAGGTCCACGAGGAACTGCAACGCGTCGATCGCCCGGTCGCTCAGCTCAACATCGCGAACGGCCAGCAGATCCGCGCCCGCCGACCAGAGGAACGGCAGGAGCTGGTACGTCGTCGTTTCCCCCGCTGTTGTCCCGGCAACGAACGCAAGCGCGCTGCGGCCACCCGTGGCGAAACGCTTCGCCGCTTCGACCAACTCCAGCCAGGTCGTGGGTGGAGCCATCCCTTCCGCGTCGAGCCAATCGCGCCGGAACCAAACGACCGATACGTTCGCCTCGGGTTGGATCGCATACAAGGGAGGCTGCACCTCGTCCACGAACGCGGCGAACAAGTCTCGTCGGAAGACCTCAACCCAGTCGGGATCGAGCTCATCCAGTGGTTGGAGGAAATGAAGAGCAGCGAATTCCGCCACCCACGGCCAGTCGATCAACGCCAGATCCGGAGCTTCTCCGCGCCCGACGGCGGCGAGGATATTGCGGCGCAGCTGTGGACGTCCGAGGACCTCGATCTTCGCTCGCAGCGGCCTCGTCGGATGATCGTCATTGAACGATGAGACGGCAGCCTCTAGCGGCACGACCCACGGATCCTCAGTGACCAGGGCGGTGATCGTCCGACTCGCGAGCCCGACCTCGGGGCGGACGTAGGTTCCGCTTCCCTGGCGTCGCTGGAGGAGCCCCTCATGCACCAACTCAGCAAGGGCCTGCCGAACGCAGATGCGACTGACGCGAAACTGGTCGCAAAGCTCGTATTCGGTCGGGATCCGCTCGCCTGGGCGAAACAGGCCCTTCTCGATGCGGCCGCGCAGGATGGTGGCGAGCTGACGATAGAGGGGGGTTCCGCTTCCCCGCTCGATGTGCGGCGCATTGGGCAACATGATCCCGGCAAGTATAGCGGGCTGGGTTCGCAATGCGCCGAGCCGGGTGGCAGCTACCGGCATTTCCCCCGCCCTACGGCTGGTCGGTCTCGAGGGGCGTCGCCTGCTGTTCGACCTCGGCCGAACTCTCATCCTCCTCGTCGGCGCCGCCGACGCCCCGCCCACCGAACTGGATCGTCAACGAGGCCATCAGGCCGGTGAGGGTGCCCGGGGGCCCGGAGAACTCGACGTCCTCAAACGACCACCGATCGGTCAGCGCCCAGAAGAAGCCCAGCTGCAGTCGGGAGGCCATCCAGGGCAGCGGCCGCGTCTCGAACGCGACGTACGGCTGCACGGCGTAGAAACCCTTGGTCATCGAGGAAACGTACGGTGTTCCGACGGCGTCGTCGAACGCATCGGGAAACCGGTCGATGAGCCGCAGGTCGAGTCCGCCGCCCCCGAGCATCGTTCCGAGGACGACGGTCAGGTCCGATTTGCTCTGCGTTGCCTTCTCGATCAGCATGCCGTAGTACTCGAAATCGAGGGTGGCGCTACGTTCGCCGTTCGTGGCGCTTGTCATTCCTCCACCGCCCATCCCGCCGAACCGCAGGCCGTCTCCCGTACCGCCGTATCCACTGCCGCCCATGGTGAACATCAGGTCGCTGAGACGGGGGTATCCGGCGGAGGTGATCGCCGAGTTCAGCGTGTCCAGCTGCAAGAAGAGCAGCGACGGCATCGGTCCACCGCCGCCTTCGCCCGTCGGCTCGTCCTGCCCGACGGTTGGCCAGCAAAGCGGCAACAGCAACAGAAGGGCCATCGTCAATCTGCGCCTATGCATGAAGACCTCCTTCAGGTAACCCCGAAAGCGTACCGCTCACCATCCGGTCCGGTCAACCGCGGTACCGACGATCCCCTGCCCGCCGCGGCAGGAGGTTGCTGAGGTGGATCGTCGGGTTCGGCCTATAATCGGCAGGCACGCGATGCCTTGTGAGGGAGCGCGGGATCGCAGGGAGACCAAGGATGTACAGAGCCGCACTGCACCTCCACACAGGTAGGACAGTGATTTACCCATGGCGGCAGGGCCGATTCTCCACGGCAGCGACGAGAGGGGCCACGTGATCGACCAGGCTGAACTACGGCGGAGAGAATACGTGGGGCGCGTCAACCGGGTGATGGATCATATCCGGGCGAATCTCGCCGGCGATCTGCGGCTCGAGACCCTGGCGCAGGTGGCGAACTTCTCCCCGTATCACTTCCATCGGGTGTTCAAGGCGGTGGTCGGCGAAACGCTGAACGGCTACATCCGAAGGGTTCGCGCGCAGTCGGCGGCGGCGCAGCTCGAGGGCAACCCGACCCGTACGATCACGGAGATCGCGGTCCGGTGCGGTTACTCGTCGTCCTCCGCGTTCGCCCGGGAGTTCCGCCAGCAGTTCGGCGTCAGCGCCTCGCAGTTCCGGGCGGACGGGGCAGGCGCTGTGGCGAGACTTCGCCAGAAGTTGGAGGCCGGCGGCGCCGAGCTGCTGCCGCAGCATCCCGAGCGGACGGAGATGGTGTTTCACGTCGAGGTACGGGACGTATCGGAGCGCCATGTCGCTTACCTCCGGCACGTCGGCCCATACGACGAGATCGGCCGTTCGTTCGCGCGGTTGATGCACTGGGCGGGGCCGCGGCGGCTGCTCCGGTTTCCGGAGACCAAGGTCCTGGCCATCTACCACGACCACCCGGGGGTGACGCCGGTCGACAGACTGCGCGCCGATGCGTGCATCACGGTCCCGGAGGGAACCCGTCCGCACCGCGACATCGGGACGATGACCGTGGCGGGGGGACGGTTCGCGGTGGGCTACGCTGAGATCGCCGCTACCCAATACGGCGAGGCGTGGGACCGCCTCTACGCGGATTGGATGCCCGAATCCGGCTATCAGCCCGACGACCGTTCGTGCTACGAGCTGTACTTGAACGACCCCGGCGCCCACCCGGAGGCGAAGCACATCGTGGAGATCCATCAGCCGATCCGGCCGCTGTAGCGCACGGTGGAACCTGCGCAAGGGTCGCCAAGTCGACCGCAAGATCGGTCAACCGGATCGCAAGCTCCGAGCAGACGCGCCCCGGTGCCGCTCCTATCCTGAGGACAACATCCATCTTCAAAGGAGGTACCCGATGAAGTTCGAAGTGGAGGCCAAGGAGCTGCCCGAGCGGTTCGCCGCCTGCATCCGTCACGTTGGACCGTATCCGCAGATCGGCCAGGCGATCGGGAAGATTATGGCGTGGGCCGGTCCCCAAGGGCTGATCCAGTTTCCCAAGACCCAGCTACTGGCTGTGTACCATGACAGCCCCGAGGAGGTCGACGCGTCCGAGCTGCGGTCCGACGCCTGTCTCACCGTCCCGGAGGGCACCGCAGCGGATGGTGAGGTGAAGACGATGACGATCGCCGGTGGACTGTTCGCCGTCGCCCACGTCGAGATCGACCCGTCCGAGTATGGCGAGGCGTGGGACAAGCTGGTAGGGGAATGGATGCCGGAGAACGGCTACGAGCCCGATTTGGAGAGGATGTGCTACGAGCTGTACCTCAACGATCCGGAGCAGCACCCGGAGAAAAAGCACATCGTCGACATCTGCGAGCCGGTCCGGCGCACGATGTAGGCTCCACCATGACCTCCCCCCGTGGTGCGCGGGCGTCTTCTTCCGACGTCCGCGCCTCCTCCTTGATCACTTCGGGCCGATCCGCGATGATCGCTTCGAGGAGGAATCTATGCAGTATCGCTCGTTCGGACGGCTCGATTGGCGACCCTCGGCACTCGGATTCGGCACGATGCGGCTGCCGACCCTCGGCGAAGACCCGGCCCAGATCGACGAGCCGTTGGCGACCCGGATGATCCACACCGCGATCGATGCCGGCGTGAACTACGTCGATACGGCATGGACGTATCACAAGGAGCAAAGCGAGCCGTTCGTCGGGCGATGTCTGGAGGAGGGCTACCGAGACCGGGTCCGGCTGGCCACGAAGCTGTCGCCGTGGAAGATCGAAACGAGCGACGACTTCGATGCCTATCTCGATGGGCAGCTCGAACGGCTGAGGACCGAGCGGATCGATTTCTACCTGTTGCACGCGTTGAACAAGGCGTTCTGGCCGAAGCTGCGCGATCTGAACGTCCTGGAGTGGGCGGAGCGGGCGCTCGCCGATGGGCGGATCGGCCATCTCGGCTTCTCGTTTCACGACGAGCTCTCGTTGTTCAAGGAGATCGTCGACGCGTACGATTGGGCCTTCTGCCAGATCATGTACAACTACATGGATATCGCCTTCCAAGCCGGCACCGAGGGCCTCCGCTACGCCGCCGACCGGGGGATCGCTGTGGTGGTGATGGAGCCCCTGCGCGGCGGCGCACTGACCCGTCCCGCTCCCACCACGGTGTCCGCGCTCTGGGATGCTGCCGGTATGCCGCGAACACAAGCCGATTGGGCCCTACAGTGGCTCTGGAATCAACCCGAGGTTTCGCTGGTGCTCTCGGGGATGTCGACGATGCAGCACGTGGAGGACAACGTTGCCAGTGCGGCCCGCTCCGGTGTTGGGAAGTTGACGACGGGCGAGCTGCAGCTGATCGAGCGGGTTCGCGAAGCCTACCGGGGGCTGTCTCCGATTCCCTGCACCGACTGCAAGTACTGCCAGCCGTGTCCGAACGGGGTGTCGATTCCTCGGGTCTTCGAGATCTACAACCAGGGTGAGATGTACAACGACATCGAAGGGGCGCGGCGCCGCTACGAACTCGCACTGAAACCCGAACAGCGCGCCGATCGGTGTGTGGCCTGCGGCGAATGCGAAGTGGCGTGTCCGCAGCAGATCGAGATCGTCACCTGGCTGCGGTCGGTGCACGCGGCGCTTCGCGCCGGGTCCTCCTCCTGATCCGATGACTCGGCGCCTCGACGAGGTCGATCCGCGCGACGAGCGCCGCCGGGGCAGCAAGCCGAGAGCCGACGAGGATCTCACTGTCGAGGAGGCGCTGCTCGCGCGGCTCGATCCGCTGATCGAGCAGCGGTTGATTACGGGCGTCCTCCGCCCGATCAAGACCGGTAAGGAGGCCGTCGTCTACTGCTGCTTGGCCGATTCTTCGCTGGAGCGCGAATTCGTCGCCGCCAAGGTCTACCGACCGTTTGAGACGCGAAGCTTCAAGCGGGACGCGGTCTACCAACAGGGCCGAGAGCGTGGCTCTCGGCCCGATGCTCGCGTGTTGAGGGCGCTCGGCAAGAAGACCCGTAGCGGACGGCTCCACAAGTTCAGCGCCTGGATTGCCCACGAGGAGCGAACGCTGAGGATGCTGCACGATGTAGGGGCGGACGTCCCCGAGCCGATCGAGCGGGTCGGACCGGTGGTCGTGATGGAGTACCTCGGCGATGCCGAGGCGCCGGCTCCGATGCTGATGAATGTCCACCTCGAAAAGGGAGAAGCGGAACGGATCTATCGGTGCCTCCTGGGCAATGTGGAGCTGTTCCTCGCCCATCAGCGGGTCCACGCCGACCTGTCGGCGTTCAACGTGCTGTACGTGGACGGCCGAGCGGTGATCATCGATTTCCCACAGTCGGTGGACCCGCGCTACAACGATGATGCCTTTGATCTCCTCATCCGCGATCTGCGCAACATCAACGGCTTCTTCGAGGAACACGGGGTCGAGCCGGTCGATCCGATCCAACACGCGCTGAAGATCTGGAGGGCGCACGTCGATCCACTGCGCTGACGGCGCCGCGTCTGGGTTACGGCGGGCGAATCCGAACCACCTGCCAGGTGAATGGCCGTTCGATCGTCCAGCGGTGGCGGCT
>CAZLER010000004.1:19502-100888 GCA_964558595.1 uncultured Thermotogae bacterium | reverse complement strand
CAATCTTGTCGATCTCGTCACCATCGGCCGTCCCAGTATTGCGGAGGTACACCCGTTGGATCTGCACATCGTTTGCGTTCGAGTCTTCATCGACAAGCCGTACCGTCTGTACCACGACATCGCCGGTCGTCGCGGTCTCGCTCGTCAGGCTCTCGCTCTCCTCCTTGACTTGCTCGAATCCTTGCTTGCGAATCGTCTGCGTCGTGTCGGACGACACCGTGTGGTTGTAGTCGACAAGCTCCCCGACATCGTCCTCGCCCTCTTCGCTGACCCTCACCGTCGTCTTGGTTCGAATCGTCCGCCGGTCGGTCACCACCGCCTTCTCCTCGATCCGGTACTCAACCTTCACCGTGATGCCCGCGTTATCGGCCATCTCGGCCGGAAGCGGGTCGCCTTCCCCGGGGTCGTCCTTGTCCCCGTCCTCGTTCTCGTCGCTGCCGAAATCATTGTAGGCGAACGCCATCGGGCTGGCTGGAGCCCAATTCAACCATCCCGTGGTGTACTGTTTCCCGGCGGCGGTCACGGTGACGCGGATCTCGTCGAGGTCACTCGGCTCCGCAGTCCCCAGGTTTTCCACCTGAACGATCGTCGTGGTGCCCACGCCGCGCCACTGCACCGGGCTTACGTTGGCATCGTTGTCGGTGAAGACAGAGATCTGCACGACGGTCTCGTCGTCGGGGTTCAGGAATCCCGGGTCCGGGGAGTTGTCGGCTGTCTCGTCGAACCCGCCGCGCCGGATCGTCTCGCCCGTCAAGTCGGAGATCCACACGCTCGTTCCCGGCGTCCCGTCACTCGTGTAGTCGATCAACGCCTGGAGCTCGACCGTTTCGCCACCCTCCACGTTCGTCCCGATCGTCACGAAGATCTCGAGATACTGGGTCGTATCGTCGAGATGGTAGCTCAGCGGGATGGTGATCCCGTTGCTGCTGGTGATCCCCGACAGGTTATCGGTCTCACCGAGGACGTCCCCCCCATCCTTCACGATCAGGCGCTCCATATCCTCGTTGTCCGCGGTCCCCTCATTCCGCAGCGTGATCGACGAGATCGTCACATCCTCACTGCCGCCACGCGTCACCTGGATCTCCATCACCATGATCGTGTCCGTCGGGTTGAGGTTCCCCGCGGCGATGTCTCGGTCGGAGAAGCTGGGCAGCGCAAGCGTCGTCGATGACACCAAACCGGCCAGCAGCACGGCAAGCGCGATGCCTCGCCCCGTCGTCCTGTTCATCGTCGGCCTCCTGATACCGTATCGAAAGAGGAAAGCATGCCTATCCATCCGTTCACCCAGCACGAGTATAGGAGGTCCACGAAACGACGATGCAGAGGCGCGTCCGCGACAGCCCGCGTCTGTGTCGTGCCTTCAGGGGACGGTTGTCCGAGACGAGGTCCGGGCGCACAGGCCCAGCTCAGCGACGCGCCACGGACACCCGTGCCATCCGCACCGCCTCGAGCGCCACCGCATGCCGGTCAAGGCGTCCGCCGAACAGATGTACGGTGCCGTTCCGGACCGTCGGCCCCTCGGCAGCGCTGCAGGGCGTCCCGTAGCCGGACCCCCGAAGGCACCAGCGCCCGCACGTCATCGGGAAGCTCGAAGGCGCCGCCGAGGCCGAGCGCCAGCTGTCCTCCGCCCGCGGCGACCGCGCAGACCTGGCAGCTGAGCCACGCATCGGTCCCGTGAAGGCACATCAGCCCCGCCTCGATACCGACCCCGAAGCCGGCATCGGACGGGGTGCCTCCCTCCTTCGTCCGTGCGACCGCCCCTCGAGCGACTTCGTCGCCGATCGGCTGTTCCCGGAGCCCGACGGGCGGATCGACCGCCCCGACGTTGACCTCGACGCCTCGATGCCACTCCGCAAAGACGTCACGCACCGCCCGCAGCGTGGTCCGGTTTCGCGTGGCGACCTAGACGTTCATCCGCCCCTCCTATCGGTCCTTCCGGCCTTGCGCAGTGGAACCGCCCCCCTCACGATCTGGCCGAAGCTACCTCGCGCAGAAACGCAGAGAGCGCCAAGGGACCAACAGCATCAACCATGAAGAGCCTGACGCTCATGAAGGGGAACACCCCAAGGCAGTCTCTCGCTGAGACGCTGAGCCCGCAGAGGTTCAAGATGACACGGACCATCCCGTGCGAGAGGGATGGAATCAGCACCTTCGACTGTGCGCCTTGCCTCTCTTCCCGTTCTTCCTGTTCTTCAGGGTGGAAGCTCCTGACCTGGGCGTTTCCCGCCGCCTCCTCGGCGTCTCTGCGAGAGAACGCCTTTCTGTTTCTTTTCGATACGGGACTGAGTGCGTGTTGCTACAACCTGACCTCTCGGCTAGTCTGTTTGGTCATGGTCCACGTCGTTGCCACCAACCGAAAAGCCCGGCACGAGGTCGAGGTCGTCGAGACGATCGAGGCGGGAATCGCCCTCACCGGCAGCGAGGTGAAGAGCGTGCGCGCCGGCCGATGCTCCCTCCAGGAGGGGTACGCCGTCCTCCGGAAGGGCGAGGCGATCCTCAAGGGCGTGCACATCGCTCCGTACCGTCAGGCATCGATGAACAACCCCGACCCGATCCGCGATCGGAGGTTGCTGCTTCATCGTCAGGAGATCCGGCGCCTGACCGGTCAGCTGAAGGAGCGTGGCTACACCCTCGTTCCGCTCAAGATCTATTTCCAGCGCGGCTACGCCAAGGTCGAGCTCGGACTGGCCAAGGGACGGGCGGCCTACGACAAGCGTCGCAAGCTACGCGAACAAGACGAGAAACGCCGTACCGACGAGGCGCTCAAGCGCTACTCCCGCGGCCAGCAAGTCTGACCGTCCGTCCTTCGCGGAGATGCAGGGCACCCAAAGGGTCAACAGCCTAACCGATACAGAGCATGAGCCTTGTGAGACAAAACCCAAGGGCAGTCTCTCGCTGAAGCGGGGAGCTCGCGGAGAACCGTCAGGCCAGAGTGGGACATGCGAATGAGAGGACCGACCTCACTGTGCTGTCTCGACGGGAGAGCAACCTGGGGAATACCCCGAAGTGTTCCTATGCTAGCGGATATGGAAGAACAGTCGAAGACGAACCCGGACGCGGAGCTGAACGACCTCGGCACGATCGTCATCCAGAACAGCAATCTCAGCTCACCGAAGCGTCGGTCGTGGCCTGCTTGAGTCCGTCTACGAAGCCATTCTCAGCCATGAGCTTCGCAGAAGAGGTCTCGCAGCAGAGCGACAAGTTGCAATCGCCTTTGTGCATGCCGGAATCCGGTTCGACGAGGGCTTCCGCGCTGATATCGTTGTCACCGGACGAATCATCCTCGAGTTGAAGTCCGTCGAAGTGCTATCCCTGCACACAAGAAGCGGCTCTTGACTTACCTCCGGCGCAGCGGCCTGAGACGCGGCGATCTGCTCCACTACGTCGCTGCCCTGAGGAAGGATGGCATCGTCCGCATGGTCAATGGTCTCACCGAAGGACGCTGGTCCACCAACCTGAGCGCCTTCTTGTTCCCTCTGTGTCCTCTGCGTCTCTGCGAGAGTTCGGCCTTTCAGCCGCGGAACAGCACGGCCTCGCGCTTGAACAACCGGACGGCGGCAGCGATCAGCAGACTGCCGGACACGACGTTGGCGATCAGCGTGTAGACGATGCTCATCGTCTCTACCTGGCCGACGATGATCCCCTGGAGGGCGTAGAGGGCGTTGGCCACCGGAATCAGGTACCGCGTGCCTTCGAACCGAATCCCTCCGGTCATCGACATCATCCCCACCAGGACGATCACCATATAGATCGGCAGCAGGTACGTGCTCGCCTCCTTCTGACTTCGCGCGTAGGTCCCGACGATGATCACCAACGCCGCCAGGATCACCGCCAGCGGAACGAGCACCAGGAGCATCCAGCCGAGCGCCGGGAGGTCGAGCCGAAACACCGCTTCGCCCGACACGTTGGCCGGCGCGAGGCCGCCGCCGAAGAAGCGCACCCCGATCAGCAAGCCGACCGCCGAGAGGATGGACGACGTCAGCGATACGGTCAGCACCGTAAGGAACTTGCCGAGCACGATCTCGGTCCGCGTCAGTTGGCTGACCAACAGGGTGGCAATCGTGCTTCGTTCCTTCTCGCCGGCCGTGATCTCTGCCCCCAAGCCCATCGCCCCGGTGAGGATCGCCAAGACCATGAAGTACGGGAGCAACCGACTGAGGATCATCCTCCCCAGCGATTCCCCGGTCGCCACATCCCGGGTGACCACAGTCAGCGGGGGAGTGAGCTCCTCGATGTCGTACCCGAGTTCATCGAGCTTGCCGCCGACCACCCGTTGGAGATACCCCTCGAGGAATGCCCGGACCCGCGAGGCAGCGATCGGGGCAAACGGATCCGCCTGATCGTAGTACAAGGTCACCTCCAGGCCCACGCCCTCTCCGCCGGTCTCCTTGTCGACCGTCATGAGCACCTGGCCCTGATCCGCTTTGAGATCCGCCAGACCGTCATCGACGGCGTCGACCTCGCGCCACGCCAGGGTGACGTTCTCCTCCAGCGCGGCACGAAACGTCGCGTCTTCGGACCGATCGACGACGAGGACGGTCGGGGTCATCGCCTCGTAGCGGACCCGCTCCGATTCGTTGAGCTGACCGATCACCGCCAGCACCAGGGGGTAGAACACCAGCGGAAAGAACACCGTCAGGAAGAGGGTTCGCCGGTCCCGAATCGCCCCGACGAGTTCCTTGGAAAACAGCAGGCGGATGTTCTTTCCCATGGTCGTCGACCTAGAAGTCCACGGCCTGCGATGGGCTCTGCGTCCGAGGCGCCACGGGCGGCATCATCGCCAACGCACCGTCCTCACCGGCATCCGACCGACCTCCACCGCGCTCGGGCGGTTCCGCCAGAGGAAACCGATCGCGAACGTGTGGATACGGGCTGTCCCCGATTCCGTCGCCGTCGTCGTCTCGCCCCCGGTAGTCGCTCCAGTAGTTGCCCACGCATCCGCTGGTCCAGCGGTTGGCCGCGAACGGGTCGTACGCGTTCCATCCGTTGCGCAGGAAGGCGTTGCCCACGAAGACGTTGTTCCGTGCCCTCGGTCCGATGACGACGCCTTGCAGCGAGTCGCTCACGGTGTTGCCACAGAATGCGTTGTCCGAGGCGTTGATGAGGTAGACCGCCGTGTCCGAGTGACGGATTCGCGTCCTCTCGACCTTGCCGTGCCGCACGGTGTTGAACAGCAGCCCGGCGCATCGCGCGCCTTCGACGAAGCAGTCACGGAGGATGAAGCACGCGGTGGTGTGGTCGATGTAGATCCCGTACTCGGCGCGCGCCGCGTCGATCCACCAGCCCTCGATGACGAAGGGATCCTCGGGGGACCCATCTCCCGCAACCACACCGTTTTCCCGGGTGAAACCGTCATTGCCATGGATGTAGATAGGTTCGTGGTTCCCTCGCTCGAAAAACCAGCCCTCTCCGACGTCCCCCCCCACCAAGACGACCGACAACACGACGACCGTCATCGCCGTTGCCGTGAGGATGACCTTCCTGCGCATCTTGGCCTCCTTGGTCCTGCTCGTGTGACACAAACCGAAACAACCGCTTCCCTCGCTCCACAACAAGCCGCCTCGCCCTACGCCTGGGCCTCCTGCCCCACCGCGGCGAAGAACACCTCCTCCAAATCCTCCCCTCCATAGCGCTCACTCAGCTCCGACATCGTGCCCGATGCGTGGAGCCGACCGCGGTACAGGATCCCGATCCGATCGCACAGCTTCTCCGCCACCCGCATGATGTGCGTCGACAGTAGGATCGTCCTGCCCTGCTCGCGGAACAACCCGATCGTCTCGACCACCGTTCGCGCCGCCATCACGTCGAGCCCGAACGTCGGTTCGTCGAGGATCAACACCGGGGGATCGTGCAGAATGCTCCGCACGAGGGAGAGCTTCTGCTTCTCTCCAGTGGAGAACGTGCCGACCCGGCGATCGGCCAGTGGCCCCATGTCCAGCGTCGCCAACAACCGTTCGGAACGCTCCCGGATCTGTTCGGACGACAGGTTGTTGATCCGTCCGAAGAACCGCAGCGTCTCCCGCGCGGTGAACCGATCGTAGAGCCCCGTCTCCGTCGCCAGAAAGCCGATCTGCTCGCGCACCTTGCCCGGCTCGGAACGCACGTCGTACCCGCCGATCTTCGCCGTTCCCGTCGTCGGCGTCAGGATCGTCGCCAGCATCCGCAAGGTGGTCGTCTTCCCCGCACCGTTGGGGCCGAGAAGTCCGTAGATCCTCCCCGCCTCGCACGCGAACGACACCTCCGTCGCGGCGTGCACGGTGCCATGGCGCGACGAGAACACCTTGCTCAACCCGTCGGCTCGGACCGGCAGCTCGCTCATAGGGTCCCCGTTCCCACCGCCGCCTGCAGAGGCTCGGGCACGCGAACCCGACCGTCCTCCGTCTGGTTGTTCTCGAGGATCGCCGCCATCAGACGGGAGGTGGCCAGCCCCGAACCGTTCAGCGTGTGCACGAACTCCGGCTTCGCCTTGGGAGCCGGCCGGTAGCGGATATTGCCTCGACGCGCCTGGAACGCCTCGCAGTTGGTGCACGACGAGACTTCGTAGTAGCGCCCTTGACCCGGCAGATACACCTCGAGATCGATCGTCTTGCTCGACTGCTGGGCGATATCGCCGCTGGCCAGCAACACCACGCGGTAGTGCAGTCCAAGCGCTTGAAGGATCGACTCCGCGTCGGCGACAAGCCGATCCAGCTCCTCATAGGAATGCTCCGGCGAGGCAAACTTGAACATCTCCACCTTGTTGAACTGGTGAACGCGGATCAACCCTCTCTCCTCCTCGCCGTAGCTCCCCGCTTCTCGACGAAAGCACGGCGTGTACGCGACGTAGTTCTTCGGCAGTCCCTCGGCGGACAGGGTCTCGCCGCGATGAAGATTGACCAACAGGCTCTCGGCGGTGGGGTTGAGGTAGAGACCGTCCTTCACGATGTGGTAGACATCATCGGCGAACTTCGGTAACTGCGATGAAACGTAGAAACTCTCGGCATTGGCCAGAAACGGCGGGAGCACCGGAACGTAACCACGCCGCACGTGGTGAGAGAACATGAACTGGATGAGCGCCATTTCCAGCAGCGCACCCGCCCCCACGTACATCGGGAACCGTGCCCCGGCGATCATCGCTGCCCGCGGGAAGTCGAGCATCCCCTTCTGCTCTCCGATCTCGAGGTGATGGCGAACCGGGAACCCGAGCGCAGGAGGCGAGCCCACCGTCCTTAACACCCGGTTCGCCTCCTTGCCGCCGGCCGGAACCGTCGGATGGGGAACATTGGGAAGCAGAGCGAGCGCATCGTGGATCCTCTGGTCCACGGCGCTGAGTTCGCCATCGAGCATGGAGACCCGGTCGGCGATGTCGGTCAGCCTGGCCAGCAGCTCCCCGGCATCCTCCTCCTCCCGCTTCCGGCGTCCGACCTCCTGCGATCCGCGATTCCGCTCGGCCTTCAGTTCCTCCGCCTCGGCGATCAATCGCCGTCGCTTCTCGTCGAGGAGCACGATCTCGCCCAGATCGATCGCCGGATCACGCGCCTTGAGGCGAGCCTCGATCTCGCCGCGGTGCTCCCGGATCTCGCGGATGTCCAGCATCGACGACCTCCATTCCCGGTGGATTCTAGGAGACGAGCAGCGCGCCGGCAACAACGTGGTTCCGATCGCGCCAGTGGGTATACTAACCGACCCGCGCGGCCTCGCCGGCGGTCGGAGGGATCCAATGCGCCTGCTCATGTACTCCAAAGCCCTGTACTCGACGTGGTTGTACTACAGCGCCGATCGGATCCTGTTCGATGCCGGAGAGGGGGCCAGCTCGATCCTCGGCAACAAGGCGTTCGCCGTTCGGCGCGTCTTCCTGTCGCACGGTCATGCCGACCATATCGCCGGTCTCGTGGGGCTGATCAACATCCGCAACAACGCGATGGGCGACAAGGAGAAGCAGCTAACCGTGTACTACCCGAAAGGCAACTACCTCGTCAGCGAGATGATCGGATTCCTCGCCCGCACCAACCGGCGGCTCAGCTACCCGCTCGAATGGGTGCCGCTCGAGCCGGGCGATCGCGTCGAACTGCTGGCCGGCCAGCTGCCGCGCTACGTCGAAGCGTTTCCCACCGTCCATGTTCACAACGAGGTCTCGCTCGGCTACAACGTCGTCGAGGTCCGCCATCGACTCAAGCCCGCTCTCGCGGGGGCCCCACAGGAGGAGATCGTCGCCCAGGTCAAGGCCGAAGGAAAGGAAGCGGTAACCGAGTACTACGACCAGAAGCTGTTCTCCTACGGTGGCGACTCCGTGGCGATCAAGCCGGCCTACGTCGCCGACACCGAGGTTCTGTGCCACGACTCCACCTTCCTCGATGAGGAGGACCGCAAGGAGTACAAGCACGCCACGCTGACGGAGGCGATCGCGTGTGCCCGGCAGGCTCGGGTGCAAAAGGAGCTCGTCTGTTTCCACATCTCCAGCCGGTACAAGGGCAAGCTTCGCGAGATCGAGGCGGCCTCCGGTCGCTACGACGATCTCGAGTTCAAACTCACCCTGATTCCTCCCGGACGGATTGTCTCACTGGAGTAGTCCGATCCATTGAACCGCTCGATCGGGTTCTGGTACCATCCCGAGACGTTCTCATCCCAGCAGGAGGTGCCATGGTGGAGCGTCGCTTCACGCGAATCCTGACCGACCTACCCGGACCCCAGTCCTCGGCCGTCCTCACCACCAAGGAGCGCTACGTCGCGCGGGCGTTCTCGACGCACGCCCCGTTCGTCGTTCGACGTAGCGAGGGAGCGATCGTCGAGGATCTCGACGGAAACCGATTTCTCGACTTCAGCGGCGGGTGGGGGTGCCTCGCGCTCGGTCAGCGACACGGCCGCGTCGTCGACGCCCTGCGCCAACAGCTCGACGCCTACCTCCACACCGATTTCACGGCCATGCCGTACGCCCCGTTCGTTGAGCTGGCGGAGCTGCTCTGCCGTCGTACGCCGATCGACGGCGACCTGAAGGCCGCGTTCTTCAACAGCGGCGCCGAAGCGGTGGAGAACGCCGTGAAGATCGCCCGAGCCCACACCCGGCGCCAGGGGGTGTTGGTGTTCGAAAACGCGTTCCACGGACGGACGCTGCTGACCATGACCATGACCCACCGCTCTCGCCCGTACAAGACCGGATTCGGCCCGTTTGCCCCCGAGGTCTACCGCCTGCCCTACCCCAACCCCTACCGTAGCTCCATCGGGGAGGAGGAGATCGAGGCAGCACTGCTCTCGCTCGTCGATCCTTCCGCCGTCGCGGCGATGGTCATCGAACCGGTGATTGGCGAGGGGGGCTTCCTGGTCCCCCCCGCTTGGTTCCTCCCGGCGATGCGCCGACTGGCGGACGAGCACGGATTCCTCCTCGTCTTCGATGAGATCCAATCCGGCATCGGGCGCACCGGTCGCCTGTTCGCGTTCGAGCATTTCGACGCCCAGCCCGACCTCGTCTGCGTCGCCAAATCGCTCGCCTCCGGACTTCCGCTGTCGGGCGTGGTGGGAAAGGCCGCGTTCATGGACGCCCCGATCGAAGGGGCCCTCGGCGGTACCTACGCCGGCAACCCGTTGGCGTGCCGGGCGGCGATCGAAGTGCTCCACGAGCTCGACGCCGGCGACCTACTCGACCGGGCCGATCGGATCGGCGCCCGGTTGAAGCTGCGGTTCGATGAGCTCGCCGAGCGGCACGCCACGATCGGCGACGTCCGCGGCCTCGGGGCGATGGTCGGCGCCGAGCTGGTGCTGGACCGGGCCAGCCGCCGCCCGGCCGGCGACCTGACCGCTCGCATCGCTCGCCACGCCGTGCGCAACGGCGCTGTGTTTCCCACCGCCGGGTTGTTCGGCAACGTGTTGCGCGTGTTGGTCTCCTTGGTGATCACCGACGAGCAGATCGATGAGGGCATGGAGATCCTCGCCGAGGCCTTTGAAGAGACCGAGCCGTAGTCTCCCCTGCCGCCTCCGGCATCCGCCGAACGAGACGCACGTCGTCGCGGTGGCCCGCCGCGGGGGGTGGAGGGGCGAAAAATGGGCACAATGGCCGCCCCTACAGGCTTTTGTCGATCTCGATCCAGGAAAGCCGGGTGGGTTCTGCAGTACAGACTTGGCAACCGCCGAGCTCATTGCTATACTGAGCGGCAGATTCTCTAAACCCAAGGGGGTAAACGTGAACAAGGCAGAGCTGGTCGAGAAGCTGGCGAAGAAGACGGGGCTGACGAAGAAGGACGCGCGCGCTGCGCTGGACGGAGTGGTCGATGTGGTGACGGCCGCCCTGGCAAAGAACGAGCCGGTGATCATCACCGGATTCGGGAAGTTCGAGACCCGCAAGCGCAAGGCGACGACGCGGATGAATCCGCAGACCGGGCAGCGGATCAAGACCCCGGCGAAGACGGTGCCTGCCTTCAAGGCGGGGAAGAACCTCAAGGAGCTGGTGGCCAAGAAGGCGAAGTAGGGCGGGCTGGTCTAGAGAATCCTCCAGGTCGCTACTCGACCGAGTAGCCTAGTTGGAAACGAGCGGGGAGGCCTTCGGCCTCCCCTGTCTGTTGTCCGTTCCCGTGCCGGGATGTCCATCGCAACGCGTTGTTCTATACTCGCGCCATGGATCCGCTCGTCGACCTGAATCCCCGCCAACGGGACGCCGTCACGTACGGCGAGGGACCGTTGCTCATCGTGGCCGGGGTAGGCACCGGCAAGACGACCGTGATCACCCGCCGGATTGCCTGGCTGATCGCCGAGAAGGTGGCGCTTCCCGGGGAGATCCTCGCCCTTACGTTCACCGAGCGGGCCGCCGCCGAGATGGAGGCGCGCGTCGACGTCCTCGTGCCCTACGGCTATGTCGAAGCACAGATCGGAACGTTTCACGGCTTCTGCGAACGGGTGCTCCGCGAAAACGCCGTCCTGCTGGGCCTGTCGCCCGACTACCGGATTCTCAACGAAGCCGAGCAGGCGATCTTCCTCAAGGACCACCTGTTCGACCTTCCGCTGGACCGCTATCGGCCGCTGGGCAATCCGCTGCGCCATCTACGCGCCCTCCTCGCGTTGTTCTCCCGCGCCAAGGATGAGGACGTGGCTCCCGAGGCATACCTCGCCTACGCGGCCCGACGATCCGAAGAGGCCGCGCAAGCCGATCCCTCCACCGACGAGGGACGGCTGGCGATCGAAGAGGCCGCGACGCAAGCCGAGCTGGCGGAGAGCTACGCTGCCTACCAGCGGATCCTCCTCGAACACGGCTTCGTCGATTTCGGCGACTTGATCGGGCTGACGCTCCGCCTGTTCCGTGAGCATCCCGCGGTGCTTGCCCGCTATCGGGACCGCTTTCGGTTCATCCTCGTCGACGAGTTCCAAGACACCAACTACGCGCAGTTCGAGTTGCTCAAGCTGCTCGCCGGCCACCGCAACCTCACGGTATGCGGTGACGACGACCAGTCGATCTACAAGTTTCGGGGCGCCGCCATCAGCAACATCATCGGCTTCCGGGAGGCCTACCCGGATGCGCAGCTGGTCGTCCTCGACCACAACTACCGGTCATCACAGCCGATCCTCGATGCCGCGTACCGGCTCATCCAACACAACAACCCCGACCGGCTCGAGGTGCGCGAGGGGATCAACAAACGGCTCCGCGCCGTCCGGGAGGGCGGAGCTCCGCCCCGCCAGCTGCACTTCGAAACCCTCGACGAGGAATGCGATTACGTCGCCGAAACGATCGCCGCGCAGCGGACGACGGAGGCTCGGCCGTTGAGCGACTTCGCGGTGCTCGTTCGCAGCAACGCCCAAGCCGAGGCGTTCCTCCGCGCCCTCGGTCTGCTCGGGCTACCGTGGCGGTTCTCCGGCAGCCGAGGACTCTACGACCAGGAGGAGATCCGAAGGACGATCGCCTTTCTCCGCGTGCTCGCCGATCCGCGCGACAACATGTCGTTGCACCACGTCGCGGCCGCCGAGCCGTACGGTGTGCCCGGCGAGGCACTGGCCGCGCTCGCGGCGGCAGCGCGCCGCCGGAACAAGTCGCTGCTCGGGTTGTTCCGTCTTGCCGTCAAGACGCCCGGCTTCCTCGACATCTCCCAAGAAGCCCGGGAGCGAATCGCCCCTCTCCTCGAGGATTTGGGCGCGATGCTTCCCCTGTCGACCGAGCAGCCGACCGGGGAGGTCCTCTACGGCTACCTGTCGGAACGGACGGGGCTGATCGAGCGGCTCTCGAACTCGTCGGAGCCGCGTGATGAACAGAGGATCCGAAACCTCGCCAAGCTGTTCTCGGTCGTCGAGCGGTTCGCCCAGGTGACCCGCTACGATCGGGTCGCTTGGTTCGTCGACTACCTCGATGCGCTGATCGAGGCCGGGGACAACCCGGCCGTCGGCGATGCCCAGTGGGACACCGACGCCGTCAACGTGCTGACGATTCACCAGGCCAAGGGACTCGAGTATCCGATCGTCTTCCTCGTCGGCCTGGTCTCCGGGCGGTTCCCGTCGCCACATCGCCGCGATCCGATCGAGCTGCCGGACGCGTTGGTCAACGATCTACTCGTCGGTTCCGACGCCCATCGGCAAGAGGAGCGCCGGCTGTTCTACGTCGGGATGACGCGAGCGAGGGAGGAGGTCCACTTCACCAGCGCCCAGGACTACGGCGGCAAACGGCCTCGGAAACCGAGCCTGTTCGTCTCGGAGGCCCTCGATCTCGATGCGGCCCAGCTGCTGCCCCAGCGGGGAGCACCGCTCACGCGCATCACACGGCACGCCGGTCCGCCTCCCTCACCGCCGAAGGACGCCGGCGAGGATCTCACACTGTTCTCCCGTGGAGAGGAGATCCTATCGCTCAGCCATCGCAAGATCGATGACTACCTGACCTGTCCGCTGAAGTACCGGTACATCCACCTGCTGCGGGTCCCCATCCGCCAACACCATACGGTGATCTACGGGAACGCCATCCACCAAGCGGTTCGGCTGTTCCATCTTCGCCGTCTCGCCGGCCAGCCCCCCTCCCTCGACGAGCTTCAGGCGGTATTCCGCCACCATTGGCAGGCGGACGGCTTTCTCACCCCCGAGCACGAGGAGCTACGTCTTCAGCAGGGGTTGGAGGCGCTGGCGGCGTTCCGCGCGTTCGAACTGGCGGACGGCCTCCAACCAACCTACATCGAACGGCGCTTCTCGCTGATGCTGGATGGGGTCCGCCTCGTCGGGGTGTTCGATCGGATCGACCTCCTTGCCGATGCCGATCCGTCGACGGGGACGATCATCGACTACAAGACGTCCGACGTACGCACCGAGGAACAGGCTCAACGGCGCACCCGGGAAAGCCGGCAACTGGCCTTGTACGCATTGGCGTATCAGCGCCTGTTCGGCGTGCTTCCCGGGACCCTCGAGTTGCGTTTCCTCACACCTCAGATTGTCGTCGGGCGCACCTCTCCCTCCGATAGGATGCTCGCACGCGCCCGGACCGACCTTGGCCAAGCAGCGAATGGGATCCGCGCGGGAGCCTATCCGGGAGAGCCTGCCTACCGAGCCTGCCGATACTGCCCGTACGCACCGATCTGTCCCGAAAGGCGGAATCCCTAGGATCAGATGCGGCGATCGTGCCCGAAACCGACTACGCGCCTTCGGGCGCGTCATCCTCCCCGAAGTCGACCAGATGATCGGCCCACAGCGATTCGATATCGTAGAATGCGCGCGCATCCCTCTCCAGGATGTGAACGATGATGTCGCCGTAGTCGAGAACCACCCACTTCCGCTCGGATACCCCTTCGCTGCGGGTCGGCTTCGCCGGAAGCCCTTCGCGCAATGCGTTGATCAGCGCCTTGGCGTGCACCGGATTGTCCGCACCAGCGACGACGAAGTAGCTGGTGGGGATCGAGACGTCGGAGAGATCGATCACCACGACATCCTCCCCCTTCCGCTCGCGAATGAGGCGGACCGCCTCGCGCGCCAGCCTTCGCTCGTCGGTCATTCGACGACCATCCCCAGCCCCGCGATCAGCAGCACATCGGTACCCAACGGTACATACTCTCGCAGCACGTCGTAGTCCCCCTCGAACGTCTCCGGAGAGACGATCCGGATCTCGTTGGGAGGCAACGCGTCCTGCAGGAGCCAGGCCTTTGCTTCGTCGGTTAGCACCACGATGTACGACGGCGCGTACTGAAAGGAATCGGCGTTGCCCACCTGCGTCACTGTGAACCCCCTCGCCTGAAGATACTCCGCCGTCCGACGCGCCATGTTGCGCACCCCGTTTCCGTTGAACACCGCCACCGCGACCTCGTCGGGGGTCAGCAGGTCGATCCCCTTGAGCGCCGAGGCGATCAACCGCTCCGTCTCCACGATCCTGGGAACGATCCTGGCCTCTCCTCCCACGGTCATCGTCTCTGTCGGCACCACGGCTGCCCGCACCGCCTCCGCTGGCAGCTCCGCCACGAGGTCGACGATCTGCAGCAGATCCTGCAGCGCACAGTCGGTGGCGATCGACCGGTAGTCCGTCCGTATCGCCGCCCGCAAGGCGGCGACGTCGCCCACGCCCGCCTCACCGCCCCACGATCCCAGCACCAGCTGTTGACGACGAACCCGCCCGATGTCCCGGGACAGTCCTGGAGACAAGGCGAACGCGACCGCTTCTTCGCCGGACATCGACAGCTCCCCCGGGCGGATCTCCACCTGCACCGGAGGCTCGACCGATCGATCCTCGTAGGCCACCGTCTCCTCGACCAGGAGCGAAACGCCACCGGCAGCGTCGATCCACTCGGCGAGCGTGCCGCGGGCGATCGTCACATGGAACGGTACGTCCACACCGAGGAGTTCGCCGATCGCTGCCGCGGCTCCGGTACCGCCCTCCGTCGCGAACACGCCAGCGGCCGTCTCGACGCCGCCACCTGGCGTCTTCACGCCAAGCCCGACCGGAAGGGCCAGCATCGCCACGTCGGCGCTCGACAGGCTGAATACCGCCATCGCCTCGGCTTCGCCGGTCTCCTCGTATACGATGCCTAGCAGGTTCGTTCGTTCCCCTTCGGCGATCAGCGACCCGACCCGACACGGGGTCAGCATGTACCAGCCCACCGCGCCGACCGCGATGACCAGCCCCACCGCAGCAACGATCAGGACCTGCTTGCGAACCGGATTTCCCCTCATCATGTCCCCGCACGACGCTACCACACACCATCGAGATTGTCAACCGTTCTTTCCCATCCCTAGGACATTCCGCGCTCCCCGTCCGGTTGACGTCAGAGGTATCCGGAGTATGCTTGAGACATGCAGTCCACGGAACGATGCGCCGACCGCTCCACCGATCCCTACGTGGCCCTCGCCGCACGGGCCATCCGTACCTACGTGATCGATCGTCGAACGATCGATCCTCCGCAGGATCCGCCGGAGGGGATGCGACGCCCGGCGGGGGTATTCGTATCCATCAAGAAGCACGGTGCGCTGCGGGGGTGCATCGGGACCTTCTTCCCGACGGAGCCGTCGGTCGCCCACGAGATCATCACCAACGCTGCCAAGTCGGCAACCGCCGATCCGCGATTCCCACCGATCGCCCCCGAGGAGCTGGATGACCTCGAGCTGTCGGTCGACATCCTGTCTCCGCCCGAGTCCTGCACGTTCGACGACCTCGATCCGTCCCGGTACGGGATCATCGTGGAACGCGGAATGCGCCGCGGCCTTCTGCTCCCCGACCTTTCCGGAGTCGATACGGCCGAGGAGCAGCTCGATATCGCCTGCCGCAAGGCGGGGATCGCCCCCGCGGAACCGTTCGAAATCCAGCGGTTCACCGTCGAGCGGCACGGCTGAGATGACGACGACCCGCGCACGGATCCTCACCTTCGGCTGCCGCGCGAACCAGTACGAGACCGCGATGATGTACCGTCGTCTGGGCGAGCGCGTTCCGCCACCCGAGGAAGCCGACGTCTGCGTACTCAACGCCTGCGCGGTCACGGCGCTCGCCGAGCGGAAGGCCCGCCAGGCGGCTCGACGGATGCGACGGGAGCACCCCGGGTGCCCCGTGGTCGTCATCGGCTGTCTCGCCGACACCGTCGCCCACGGGTGGACTCCATTTCCCGATGCCGACCTGCTCGCCGGCAACGCATGGAAACCCCGCATCGATGAGGTCGTCGCGCGCGCGGCCGCGGGGGCCCGCGGCCTTCTGCCGACCGTCGAGCCCCCCCCGATCGGCGACGAGGTCGGCGGAGGATCCCCGGGGCGGATCCGCGCCGTGCTCAAGATCCAGGACGGCTGCTCCCGGGCCTGCACCTACTGCCGTCCGACCCAGATCCGAGGAACATCCCGCAGCAAGGCCACCGTGCACGTCGTCGCCGAAGCCGCGGAGCTCGTCCGCTCCGGACACCCGGAGATCGTGTTGACCGGGATCAATCTGTCGCAGTACGACGTTCCGGGTGGGTCCCTCGCCGACGTGGCCCGGGATGTCCTCGGCGTGCCCGGCGTGACTCGCTTGCGGCTCGCCTCGCTCAACGCCGCTGCGCTGACCGAATCGCTGATCGGCGTTTTTGCCACCGATCGGCGCGCCTGTCCTCACTTCCATGTCCCCCTGCAGAGTGGCGACGATCGCATCCTCGAGCGGATGCAGCGTGGCTATACGGCGGACGACTACCTCCGCCGTATCGACGCGGTGCGCACGGCGATCCCACACGCGACCTTCGGGACCGACATCATCGTTGGCTTTCCCGGCGAGGGTGACGATGCCTTCGCCCGCACCCTGGATCTCGTCGAGCGGGTCGGATTCGTCAACCTGCATCTCTTCCGCTTTTCGCCCCGCCCGGGCACCGCCGCCTTCGACCTTCCCGACCGGGTGCCCTCGTCGATACAGCGTGAGCGGGCCGAACGGCTGCGGCGGCGGTGGCGGGAACGGCTGGCCGGCCGTCTTGACAACCGGATCGGCACGATCGACCATGTCCTCGTTGAGGAGCGCCGCAGCGGCAGTTGGCGCGGCTACACGAGCGACTATCTCTACGTCCACTTCACGTCGGAGGAGGACATCCCCGTCGGCTCCGTTCGCCCCGTGCGCATCGTCGCCGCGACGGATGAGCATCTGGAGGGAACGGCCCATGGATGAAGCGGCACACGCCGAGCTGACGCTGAACGACAACGCCGAAGCCACCGCGCTGCTCGGTCAGTACAACCGAAATCTCAAGGAGATCCAGCAGTCGTTCGACGCCAAGATCCTCGCCCGTGGCGAGACGATCCGCATCGAAGGGGAGTCGGAAGAGGTCGAGCGCGTCCGGAGCCTGTTCGAGAAGCTCCTCGATCTCGTCCAGGGTCGCCATGCGCCGACCGTCGCGGACGTGCGCTACCTCATCAGCCAGATCCAAGCCGGAGTCGGCGTCGAAGGCGTGCTGTCCGACGTCGTTCGGATCACCCACTGGGGAGAGGAAGTCCGGGCCAAGACCGTGGGGCAGCACCGGTACGTGACAGCGGTGCGCGATAACGACATCACCTTCTCCATCGGTCCCGCAGGCACCGGGAAGACGTACTTGGCCGTCGCCATGGCGATCGACTACCTCAAGCGCGAGGAGATCAAGCGGATCATCCTCACACGACCGGCCGTGGAGGCGGGGGAGGAGTTGGGGTTCCTCCCTGGAGACATCCAATCGAAGGTCAGCCCCTATCTACGGCCGCTCTACGACGCGATCTTCGACATGATTCCCGTCGCCGAGTTCGAGAAGCTGATCGAACACGGTCGGATCGAGATGGCGCCGCTGGCGTTCATGCGTGGGCGAACGCTCAACAACTGCTTCGTCATTCTCGACGAAGCCCAGAACACCACCTCGACCCAGATGAAGATGTTCCTCACTCGGCTCGGCTTCCACTCCAAAGCGATCATCACCGGCGACATCACGCAGGTCGACCTGGAGGAGCGGGTATCGGGGCTGATCGCGGTCCAGGAGATCCTCGAGGGGATCGTGGGAATCGAGTTCATCCGACTCGACAAGTCGGACGTCGTCCGTCATCCGCTCGTCGCCCGCATCATCGAGGCGTACGAGCGCAGCGACCTCAAGCGACCGCCGGGGACCCCCTCCAGATAGGCGACCGTCGGCTGGTTGGTCCGCGGTCTTGGCATGTGCTACCCTGGATGGCTTGCGGGCGATAGGTGGTCGCCCGACGAGCAGGAGGTCGACCGATGAGGCAGCTAGCTGGGGCGCTGATCCCGGTTCTGGTCGGGGTCATGGTGTCCATCGGTGCCGAAGCACCGGTGAGTGGGACGGTGGTGATCAACGAGATCGCCTGGTCGGGGAGCGTCGGCGATCCCACCGCGGAGTGGATCGAGCTGCACAACCCCTCGGAGGAGCCGATCGACCTGGCGGGGTGGTGTATCGCCTCTTCCGATGGATCGCCGAGCATCCAGCTGCAGGGGACGATCGACGGGCGCGTCGACGGAGATCCGTCCACCGGATTCTACCTTCTCGAACGGGTCAGCGATGATACGGTACCGGAGATCGAGGCCGACCAGATCTACACCGGAGCCCTCACGGACCGCGGGGAGACGCTGCTTCTGTGCGATGCCACCGGAGCCGTCGTCGATACGGCCAACGTGGCCATGGGCGAGATGGAGGGATGGACGGCGGGAACCGATCGCTACGGGGAGCCGCCGCACGCGTCGATGGAGCGCCGCGATCCCCGCCGGGTGGATTCGCACGACAACTGGGCCACCTCCTCGGCGGAGCTTCATCTCGGCGAGGACCGGGATCCGATTCGTGGCACCCCGCGACACGAAAACTCGGTGTTCAACCTCCCGCCGCTCGCCTCGTTCGTCGTCTCTCCCCGTCCCGGACGACCGAGCGAGCCGGTCAGCTTCGACGCGTCGTCGTCGACCGATCCCAACGACCAGATCGTGTCCTATCGATGGTCGTTCGGCGACGGAACCCGCAGGTCGGGCGCAACGGTCCGCCACATCTACCCCCATGTCGGGAGCTACGAAGTCGTGCTGGTCCTGGTCGATGGCAAGGGCGCTGTCTCCGAGCTGGCCCGCACGATCCGCATTCAGGCGGGCGCGCCCCCCGTGGCCGATTTCAGTGTCGTCCCCGACGATGGCGCGCCACGGGCAGGCGAGCCGATCCTGTTCCTCGATGAGTCGAGCGATGTGGATGGAGCCATCGAAGGCCGGACCTGGCGGTTCGACGACGGCGCGATCGCCGGGGGCCCATCTGTACTTCACACCTACCGTGCGGCGGGCACGTACATCGTGAGCCTCGAAGCCGTGGACAGTCAAGGCGAATCGGCAACGCAGACCCAGTCGTTGGTCGTGAGGAGCCAACGTCCGCATGCTCGCTTCTGTTGGTCTCCGGAGAACCCGATACCCGGCGATCCGATCCGGTTCGACGCGTCGGCCTCCCACGATGCCGATGGACGGATCGAGCGGTATCGTTGGGATCTCGACGGCGATGGTACGGACGACCACGACCACGCCGAACCGATCGTCGATCATGCCTTCCCATCCGCCGGAGAACGCGCCATCCGCTTGACGGTCGTCGACGACGCCGGCGAGCGCGCCTCTGTGACCCGTTGGCTCACGGTCAACCTGCCGCCGGTCGCCGAGTTCGAGGTCTCCTCGTTCGAGGCCGCCGAGCAGTGCCCGATCCACCTCACCGACGCCTCCCATGACGAGGACGGGACGATCATCGCCCGGCGGTGGACGTTTGACGACGGCGGCGGCTCCGAGGCCTCCGATCCTGTCCATGCCTACGTGCAGGAGGGAACCTACGCGATCCGCTTGACCGTGACCGACGATCGGGGAGCCGAGGATACAGCCACCGCGGAGATCCGCATCGTGAATCTGACCCCGCGGGCCCACCTGGTCGCCGATCCGGCCTCGCTGCCCACGGGAGCGACGTGCACCTTCGATGCGTCGGGCTCCGTCGATCCCAGCCCCCATGGCACGATCATCGACTATGCGTGGGATCTCGATGGCGACGGCACGTTCGAGCAGACGACGACGTGTCCTTCCGTCGACCATGTCTACGAAGACGACGGCGCCCGCCGGGTCCGGGTCCGCGTGACCGACGATGACGGTGCCTGGGATGAGGCGCAAGCCGAGGTCGAGGTGGTCAACCGACCGCCCCGCGTGAGTCACATCCGTTGGGATCCGCAGCAGCCCACCGACGACGAGCCGTTGCAGTTCGCCGCCACGGTTCACGACCCCGATGGTGAGGTCGCGGCATGGTTCTGGGAATTCGGGAACGAGGCCGCCGCCACCGATCCCACTCCCGTCGCCCGATTCGACGACGACGGATCGCATCCCGTGGTGTTGACGGTCGAGGACAACGACGGGGACCGCTCCTCGCCGTTCTCCATCGTCGTCGACGTGGCCAACGCCCCGCCGGTGGCGGTGTTCACGACGTCCAACCTCGGCGGAGGTTGCGTGCGGTTCGATGCTCGCGACGCCCACGATCCGAGCCCGCGCGGCGAGATCGTCCATGTCGCGTGGTCGTTCGGCGACGGTGCGACCGCCTCGGGAACCGGTGCCGATCGTTGGACGCCCGTCCACTGCTACGGAGAGTCCGGAACGTACATCGTCTCGTTGATCGTGATCGACGATCAGGGCGCCCTCGCCAAGCTCACCAAGAGCTTGCGCGTCGAACGGTAGAGCGGGGAAGGGACCCGGCATGCTCCGCATTCGGCAGGCGTCCGCATCCGACAACGAAGCCCTACTACAGCTCGAGGCGCAGAGCCCCCAGGGAACCGGGATCTCGATCCTCATCGACCGCGAGGACTACTTCTACCGCTCCCGGCTGCACGACCGCAGCACGGTGCTGATCGCCGAGGAAGACGGCAAGCTGGTGGGGATCATGGCCTTCGCGATCAAGGACGTCCTCCTCGACGGCGCCCCGACGCCGGTCGCCTACTTCTACGACCTCCGCGGTGAGGCCACCTACCGGCGCAGTATGAAGCGGGGCTTGTTCCGCCTATGGAAGGCGTGTCTCGCCGAGATCGAGGCGGCCGAGGCGGCGTTCATCTACGGACAGATCAAGGCCGACAACCGCGATTCCATGCGGGTGGCGACCAAGATGGGCGCCCGCATTGGGGCCACGTTCGACATCCTCACCCTTCCCAGCCTTGCCGGCGACGCGGAACCGCTCGACGATCATCTCGCTCAGCTGGAACGCGAGGTGGATCGGATCGAGCGCGCCGTCGGACCCCGGTCGTTGCGCCCGTGCGACATCGGCGACGCCTACCACCGCGGCACCGAGCTCGGGTACTTGCGGGGAATCTTCCGGCTCGAGGATCGCGGCTCCGTCGCCCAAGTGAGTGGATGGGATCTGTCCACGATCTACCGCGGGCGCGTCGTTCGCATGCCGCTGTCGCTGCGCGCACTGGGTACGGTGCTCAATCCGCTGGCCGCGGTTCTCCCGCTGCCTCGAATCCCTCGGGTGGGCGAGCAGCTGGCCTATCTTCAGCTGTTCGACCCGATCTGTGAAGGACCGGACGGCGTCCAGCTGCTCAAGGCGCTGCTCGGTCGACTCCGCCGAATCGCCTTCGCCGACGGTATCGACATCGTGACCCTGTTCGCCTATCGGGACGATCCGCTGCTGCCCCGTCTTCCTCGCTTCTTCCCCGAGACGGTGATGCGCTACCACACGATGATCCGTCCCTGCGGCGATCGACAGCTACCCTCCCGACCGTACTACCTGGACATCCGGGACATCTAGTCCTGCCCTCAGACGGCCAGCCGGTAGCCGAACCCGCGCTGCGTCAGGACCAGCCGAGGGTGCTTCGGATCGCGCTCGATCTTCCGGCGGAGCAGGTAGACGTATTTCTGCACATCCTGCCCGGTCGCGTACGGACTCCCCGGCCACAGTTCGTCGAGGATCTCGCGGGTGGTGAACACCCGTCCGGGCGAGGATGCCATCAGCTTCAACAAACGGTACTCCTTGGGCGATAGCGAGACGGTACGGTCCGCCAGACGAACCTCCTTGCGGACATCATCGATGATCAGTTTGAGCGCACCGATGCCGGGTTGCGTCCTCCGTAGCACGGCCTCGACGCGCGCCAAGACCTCTTCGAGGTGAAACGGCTTGGAGATGAAGTCATCCGCCCCCTCGCGGAGGCCGCGGACGCGATCGTCGGCACGGCTCAGGGCGGTGACCATGATGATCGGCACCGAGCTCTTCTTACGGATCTCGGAGAGGAGCTCCCAACCCGCCGTCTTCGACTCCGGGAGGATGACATCGAGCAGGATCAGATCCGGCGTCCACTCGGCCAGCAACGCCTCGGCCTCCGTGCGGTTGGCGACCACCCGCACCCGATACCCCTCATCCTGCAGCGCCTCCTCGAGCAGCGCAGCGATCCGTGTCTCGTCCTCGCACACCAAGATGTTTGCCGATCCCATGTTCACCACTCGTTGTCGGTAGTACCCTCGAGACCGGAAGCGGTTTCACGGTCGCGACCGAGCTAGGACCCCGCGTGATTTTCCGCTTCCTCCTCGCGGACGCGTCGCTCCCGTCGCAAGAAGGTCGGGACGTCGAGGCTCTCGTCGACCTCGATGCGCTCCCGACGGACCGGACCTTGGCGCTCGCGCTCGATCGCCTCGGCCGCTTGGAAGTCCGCGGCGATCACCGTGATCTGGATGCCGCCATCGAACGCCGGTTGGACGACCGCACCGAACACCAAATCGCACTCGGTGGCCGCTGCCCGTCGGATGTGATCGGCCGCCGCGGTGACTTCTCCCAGCGACAGGTCCTCGCCCCCCGTGACATTCATGATCAGTTTGCGGGCACCACGGATTGAGTCCCCCTCCAACAGCGGATTGCTGCTGGCGTACTTGGCGGCGTTCACCGCCCGCTGATCGCCGCTCGCCTGCCCGGTGCCCATCATCGCCTCGCCCGCCCCGGCCAGCACACTGCGGATGTCGGCGAAGTCGAGGTTGATCAGCCCGCGGACCGTGATGAGATCGGAGATCCCGCGAACACCCTCGTGAAGGATCTCGTCGGCGAGCTCGAACGCCTTGGTCATCGGCAACCCCCGCGCCGTCGTCTCCAGGAGCCGGTCGTTGGAGATCACGATCAATACGTCGGCCGCCTTGCGTAGCGCCGCCAGTCCTTCCTCCGCCCGGCTCATCCGAACGGTCCCCTCGAATGAGAACGGCTTGGTCACCACCCCGACGGTCAGCGCATTCGCTTCCTTGGCGATCTCGGCAATCACCGGTGCGGCACCGCTACCGGTTCCGCCGCCGAGACCGGCGGTGACGAACACGAGATCCATATCGCGGACGACGGTCGCGATCTCCCACCGCGATTCCTCCGCCGCCCGACATCCCTTCTCCAGATCTCCCCCCGTGCCCCGGCCGCCCGTGATATCCATGCCCAACTGCAGCGTCTCCCCGACGGAGGAGCTGTCGAGCACCTGACGATCGGCGTCCACAGCGACCAGCCGGACGCCATGAAGCCGCTCTGCGCGCATCCGCCCGACGGCATTGACACCGCCGTCCCCGACTCCCAAGACGACGATCCTGGCGTTGACTCCCCGCTCGGCCTCCTGACGCTGCACCTGCTCGACCAACGGGAGCTCCCCGATCGTCACAGGGTGCGGACCGAGGACCCGGTCCACCGCCACCTGAAGTTTGCCGAGCTTCCGCTGGCAGTATTCCTTCTTGAACTCGCTGTCCACCGACACGAACAGCCCTTCCTCGGCAAGCGACACGGACGAGACATCGGTCGGCAGACAAGCGCGGAGGATCCGATCGTCGATCGCATCCAGAACGTCCCGCCACCGGTCTCGCAGACCGCCAACCTTCTCCCCCACTGTTTCGTCGGACATGCCATCGCTCCCTGCGCCATTCTGTACGGCGCTGTTGCGCATGTCAACAGCGATCCCCGCCACACACCCGTCCCATCGAGCGGTTGCCCTGCCGTCCCGGTTGATCTACCATGCCGATCGTGACCTGGGAACAAGTTTGGGATGTGCTGAAGTGGGTTCTGTTGGCGCTAGCGGCCGGCTTCGTCGGCCAATTCGGCAAGTCGCTTGCGCTGCACTTGATCGACCGGCGCCGGAAAAGATCGTCGCCGGTGCCGCTCGTCCCCTCCCCGGAAACGCAGGCGGAGATCGCGCGACTCGACGCCCAAGCCAAGGTGGAGAAGAAGCGAGCGAAGGCCGAACTCAAACGGGCCAAAAAGACCGGCGACAGCGGGTCGGGAAACGCTGACCCACCGTAGAGGACTCCCGACTAGCTCTTCTCTTCAGCGCGCGAAACGATCTCCATCCCGTTGTAGTAACCGCAGTGCGGACAGGCACGGTGAGGTCGCTTCGTCTCGTGACAATGCGGGCACTCCGCTGCCGCGATCGGCGCCATCTTGCGCCAGTGGTTCCGGCGCGCGCGCGCCTTCGCTTTGGATGTTCGGTATTTCGGGACCGCCATCGTTCCTCCATTGTGCTCCCGATGCCCAAGCGTCGGGATAGGTCGGGGTTTGCAGTTTAGCCGACCGTAAACGGCGGCGCAACGTCGAGGGTAAGCGTCACCGGGCCGTCGTTGACCAGGCTCACCGCCATCTTCGCCCCGAACCGCCCGGTTTGGACCGGGATCCCTTCCTCGCGCATCGTCTCGACAAGAGCTGCGAACAGCGGTTCGGCGATCTCGGGTGGAGCGGCCCGGACGAAGCTCGGCCGCCTTCCCTTGCGCAAGTCCCCACACAACGTGAACTGCGACACGGCCAGCAGCTCGCCGTCCGCCTCGCGCAGCGAGCGGTTCATCTTCCCGTCCTCGTCTTCGAACACCCGCAACTCGACGATCTTGCGGGCCACCCTCACGAGGTCGGTCTCCTCATCCTCCGCCGCGATCCCCACCAGCAGCAGCAGCCCGCGCCCGATGGCAGCGATCTGTACATCGTCCACGTCCACCGAGGCACGCTTCACCCGTTGCACGAGGATCCGCATCGGTCAGCCCGCCTCCTCCTGGTGGAGCCGCTCGGCGTAGTCGATCAGACGCTGCATCGCCCCGTCGCTGAGCATCTCCGCACGGGCGAGCAGCACCAGCTCCATCCGCTCGCGCGTCACATGGGCTTGGATGCTCTGGTGGAAGGCCCGCTCGACCAATCGAGGAGCACGGACGTTGGCGTCCCGGTCGATGTAGTTCACCCGCCACCGGGGGATCCTGTTCAGCAGCCCGAGGGCGATCTCCACGAGACGCTGGATGTGCGGCTCACGAGGCTCGAAGACGTGGTTGATGTAGTTGGCAACCCGCTGATTGTCGGTGAAGAAGATCACCGAATCCGGTTGATGCGTCGCCGCGTGTCGCGCCCCCTCGATCAACGCACGGTACGCGGCCACCTCGCTGGTCGCCCGTCCGATGAGCCGGGACACTTCGTCCACCAAGGCTCCCTGCGGATCGGTCACGGCGATTCCGATCCCCGCCTCACCCGGCTCCCCCTTTGCCGCCCCATCCACATATACGAACAGCTTGTTCATGGTGTGGGCCCACCAGGATTCGAACCTGGGACCGACCGGTTATGAGCCGGTTGCTCTGCCACTGAGCTATGGACCCGTTCACGACGAGGATAGGCGGGCCTCGCCACGGCTGTCAAGGACGGTCGACACCCGGACCGCCTTCCGCTGGGGTGTTCGCCGTCCCCACCGGATCGCCGCCGCACGCCTCGAACGCTTCGAGCAGGTCTGCGGGATCTCGCCACCACGGTCCGAGCTTCCCGGAGATGGGTTCGCTCCAGGAGTACTCGTCGTACCCGGTGGTCTCCTCGCAGCCGTCCTGCAGGGCGATCCACGCATCACGTGCCCGGTAGGACGTCTGCTCCACGTCGCCATGATCCATCACCGTCATCGCCCGCTCGATCACCGCTGCACCCAGGTCGTGAAACCGACCTTCATGGAGGCTGGTCTCCATCGGGTAGCGGGGATGCACCGGAGGATCCTCCGCCGGATCGCCCATGGCCAGCTGAACGAGCGGGAACACCGTGGCGGCAGGCCGCACGCCTCAACGATCCGCGCCGCCCGGTACGGCGCACCGCCCCCCCCGCAACGGCTGCCCATGCCGAGCGCTTCGCCTGCCTGGTCCATATTCTGTGCCATGTAGGCGACGTCCCGAATCCCCAACAGCAACGTCGAGAGATCACCGGTGCCCCGGCGCCAGCCGCGCGTCTCCATCGCTCGCTCCATGCGATAGACATCGACGCATACGGTGAACAACAGCGGCGCCCCCAACGGGATCATATCGGGTGTCTGCGGAGCAACAAGCTTCCCAGCTGCGCTGCACATGGCCCCTGTTGCCCTGCCCGCACCACCGCCTTCACCACCTTCCAAGACGGCCCCTCTTCGGGAGAAACGCCCGAATCGACTTCTCTCCGGCATCGCTGCGATGATCGGATTCGTCCCCGCGGTGTCCGTACCTCCTTGCCCTTCGATCAGATCTCGGCCCTCCCCCGTTGGCTGCGCCGCTGGGATCTCCTTCGGCGCAGATCGCCCGGGCACACGTTGAACTCCTCGTGACGCTGGCCATACTTACCGATGAAGGTGTAGTCAACCCAAGCCCCGCCGAAGGAGGCCGAATGCAGAAGCATCTTGAAGCGATCATCGCCCAAGTGACCGGCTGGGTCGAATTGCGATACCAGTCGCGCAGCACTCAACGGATCACCCTCCGCAACGGCAAGCTGGAGGAGGCGTCGAGCACGCGGCTGTCCGGACTCGGAATCCGGGCGCTCGTGGACGGGGTGTTCGGATTCGCCAGCACCACCGACATGTCCGAGCACGGCATCCGCTCGGCGATCGAGGCGGCGCAGACCGCCGCCCGCACGTCGGCCGGCGCGAAGAGGCAGCGGATCGCCGGGCTCGCCGAAGCCCCGATGGCGACCGGCACCTTTGCCGTAACCACCGACGATCCGCTCGATGACCATCCCCTGGACGAGAAGCTGGCGCTCGTCATCCGGCTCGACGAACGCATCCGTGCGGGAGCGAAGGAAATCGTGTCCAGCACCGCCTCCTACGGCGAGATCCAGGACGAGAAGATCATCATCACCACCGACGGCGCTTCCGCCCACGTGTTCGACGCCAAGCCCGAGCTGCGGGCGATCGCCGTTGCCTCACGCAACGGCGATCAGACGATGGCACACGAGAGCTCGGGGATCACCGGCGGATGGTCCGACCTGCTGGGGATCCAAGCCCCCGAGCAGCTCGCCGATCGCGCCGTCCGCCTCGCCGTCGACCAGCTGTCGGCTCCCCACCCGACCGGTGGCACGTGTGTCGTGGTGCTCGATCCCGGCCTGGTGGGCGTCCTGTGCCACGAAGCGATCGGCCACACGGTCGAAGCGGATATCGTCCTCGGTGGCGCAATCACATCGGACAAGATCGGCCACCAGGTGGCTTCCGAACTGGTCACCCTCTGCGACAGCGGGGCTTCCGAACATGCCCCCCACGCCGTCGGGATCCTGCCGGTCGATGACGAGGGGGTACTCACCGGACGGACGGTGATCCTCGAAGCGGGCGTCCTCCGCTCGTTCCTCCACAATCGCGAGACGGCGGCCCATTACGGCGTGGCCCCGACCGGCAACGCCCGGGCGTTTGTCTACAGCGACGACCCGATCATCCGGATGCGCAACACCTACATCGAACCCGGGGACACCACGTTCGACGGGCTCATCGGGGGGATCGCCTCCGGCTACTACCTCCGCGGACTCGGCATGCGCGGCCAAGCCGACTCGAACGCCGAGTTCATGTTCGGGGTCCGCGAGGCGCGCCGGATCGTCGACGGGCAGCTCGGCGAGCTGGTCCGCGGAGCCACCATCATGGGCAACGCGTTCGACGTACTCAAGTCGGTCGACGCGGTCGGCGACGATTTCGCCTGGGATCACAGCGCCGGGGCGTGCGGCAAGGGACAGATGGCCAAGGTCGACCTCGGCGGTCCGCACCTTCGCTGCACCCTGACAATGGGAGGCCGACAGACATGAGCAATCACCCACTTCTGGACCGATGTCAGCAGGCCCTCGACCGGGCCCGCCAGCATGGGGCGGACGAGGTCGAGATCTACGGACAGTCCACGCGCACCATCAGCTCGGCGGTGGAGAAGGATGACCTGCAGATTTCCAAGAGCCGACAGGAGACGCGGATCGGCATCCGGGCATTCGTCGGGGCGCACATCGGCTTCGCCAGCACCAACGACATGACCCAACTCGACGACGCGGCGCGCGACGCCGTGACGCTGGCCAACGCCTCGCCCGGCGATCCGCACAACGTCCTCCCCACACCCCATCCCGTCGAGCCGGTCGCTGGGATCTACGACCCCGCGGCGGACCGATTCTCGACCGCCGACGCCGTGCAACAGGCGATCCGCATGTTGGAGATCGCCAAGTCGATCGACCGACGCATCATCGTGGGGGATGCGGAGTTCGCCGCCGAGATCCTCGACCGAACGCTCATCAACTCCGCCGGGGCGGAAGCCCGCGAGCGGGGCAGCCTGTTCACCTACAGCATCCTGACCACGGCGCGCGATGGCCAGCGGGTCTCCAACATGGCGATGAAGGTCGGGGTCGTGCGCGCCGTCGACGCGATCGATGTCGACCCGCCGACCCGCCGGGCCAGCGAAAACGCCCTCGGATCGCTCGGTGCCGGGAAAGGGATCAGCTTCAACGGACCGGTGATGCTCGACCCGTACGCCGCCCTGGACCTCCTCGCCACGCTCCAATTCCAGCTGAATGCGCGCAACGCCTTACGCGGGATGACACGATGGAAGGACCGGATCGGCGAACCGGTCGCCGCGTCCGAACTCACCGTCGTCGACGATGGCACGATCCCCGGCGGCGCGGGGAGCGCGGCGTTCGATCGCGAGGGCACGCCGCATCGGCGGCTGCCGCTGATCGAGGGCGGGGTGCTGCGCTCGTTGCTGCACAACGCCTACACCGCGGATGCGTTCGGGGTCCGCAACACCGGCCACGCCAGCGGAGCAGCCAGCTCGTTGCCGTCGATCGGGCCGACCAACCTCACCGTTGTTCCGGGGGAACGAAGCCGGGAGGAGCTGATCTCCGAGATCGACCGGGGGTTGCTGGTCAGCCGGTTCTCGGGGAACGCCGATCCCGTGTCCGGCGATTTCTCGGGGGTGGCCAAGGCCGCCTACCTGATCGAAAACGGGAGAATCAGCCGGGCCGTCTCCGGGACCCTGATCGCCGGGAACGTCTTCGAGGCGCTCGCCAAGTTGTCGGGGATCTCCAGCGAGACCGAGGCCATCTACAACTACACCTTTCCGTTCCTCCGACTCGAAGGGATCTCGATCACCGCCGAGTAGGAACTCATCAAGGTGTCGGGCGGCACGTCGAGAGGGCGTGTCGCCCGCCGAATCGCGCTACAGCTCCATCACCGGCGGCACCGCTTCGGGCGACGTCGCCTCGCCCATCGCCGCGGGCACGGCGATGCCGTTCGCGAACCTCTCCAGATCGTCGGCACGAGCCACGAGCCCGATGGGATCGCCGCGAATCACTGCCACCACCGTTCCGCCACCATAGGCGTAACCGAGGCCGTACCCTCGCTCGCCACCCTCCGCGGCAACCCGGACCGCCCGCTCCGCCCCTCCTGTAGGGGCCCACGGCTCGACGACAAACCGCTGGTTGTCGCCTTCGCAGCCCTCGAGATCCATCGCGCGCAGCAAGGCCGCCTCCGGCACCGGCTCCTCGACCACCGACACCGTCGCCTCGACCCGTCCCGGCAGATCCGCCAGGCGCACCGACGACGCTCCCTCCTCGACGATCCACCCCGCGGGGACGACCAGGCTGAAACGACCGTCGGGATCCACGTAGCTCCCGTCGCTCGGCTCGACGGCGGCGATCGACGGAGCCGCCCCTCCACCGCCGTCCCAGTAGACTATCCCGAAGGCCACCGCGAGGATCCCCACCCATACCGATAGCAGCCACATCGCGTTTCGCATCGCACGACCTCCTCTCCGCCTCCGCCGCGGCGCCGTCGCAGCCCACGACGATCCAGCCGATTTGACCCATTCTAGCTTCGTGCCACGTCCGGGCCAATCGCTCCTCCCCGGAAGACTTGCATGATCCACGGATGTCAACATAGACTCCATGCATGAGGCGCCTTCGCTGGGTAGGGGTAGCGGTCGTGTTGTGTCTTCTTCTGGGGGTCCTCGTCGCCGCGCAGGACGCGACGGCGTGGATCCTCACCATCGACGGAGAGATCAACTCGGGAACCGTGACCTACCTGCGCCGCGGGCTCGCCGAAGCCGACGCCGTCGGCGCCGAACTCGTCGTGCTCGTGCTCTCCACCCCCGGAGGCTACCTCGACGCGGCGATCGAATCCCGAGGGATCGTCCTCGGAGCACCGCTGCCTACGGTGGCCTACGTCGACCGGGAAGCGTTCTCGGCCGGGGCAGCGATCGCCATCGCCTGCGAGACCATCCTGTTCGCCCCGGGCGGCGTGATGGGCGCTGCCACCCCGGTATCCGTTGTCGGCCAGGATCTGCGGGAAGCCCCCGAGAAGGTGATCAGTGCAACCCGCAAGCTGTTCGCCGCAGCGGCGGAGATTCGCGGCAGACCCTCCGAGGTCGCCGAGGCGATGGTCGACCGCGATGTCGCCATCCCCGGGCTCGTCGAGCGCGGCAAGCTGCTCACCCTGACCGCTCAGGAGGCCGCCGAATGGGGCTACTCCGACGGCGAAGCGGATTCGATCGAAGAATGGCTCGCCGCCGAGCGAGGGATCACCGAAACGGTACGCTTCCGTGTTCGCTGGATCGACGACGTCGTGGATGCCCTGACGTCGCCGGTGGTCTCCGGCCTGTTGATCACGCTCGGGATCCTCGGGCTGATCGTCGAGATGCTCGTCCCCGGCTTCGGTCTCCCCGGACTGATCGGGATCGTGTGCCTGGGGGCGTTCTTCTGGGTTCACATGCTGGTCGGGCTCGCGGAGTGGGAGTCGATCGCGTTCCTGCTCGGCGGGATCGTCGCCGTGGCCCTGGAAATCTTCGCGTTCACCGCCGTCGACTTCGGCCTCGCCGGCCTCGTCGGCTTGATCCTCATTGGCCTGGGCTTCTACACGGCCATGCTCGGACCGTTCGCCGGGCGCGCGCAGGCGGTGGAGGCGATCGCCATCGTGTCGGCGGGGCTGATCGTCAGCATCGGCACGGCGATCCTGCTGCTCACCCGCCTCCCCCGCACGCGGCTGCGGTTGGGCGGGATCATCCTGTCGTCGGCGATCACCGGTCGGTCCCACCCGAGCGACGAGGAGACCGAGCAGGAGGTGAGCAGTCCCTGGGTCGGTCGTCGAGGTGTCGCCGCCACCGACCTGCGCCCGGTGGGATCTGGCCAGTTCGGCGACGAACGAACCGATGTCGTTTGTGAAGAGGGGTTCCTGCCGAAGGGGTCTTTCATCGTTGTGATTCGGGATGATCGGTATCGCAAGATCGTCCGACGCACACAAGAAGGGGAGGGTGTGGAATGATCGGATACATCGTCATTGCGGTCGCGGCGCTGCTTCTGCTGTGGCTGTTCTTCTACTTCGTTCCGGTAGGGTTGTGGATTTCGGCGCTCGCCGCCGGGGTGCCGGTGGGACCGATGACGTTGATCGGCATGCGCTTGCGAAAGGTAAATCCGCATCAGGTCATCGTTCCGATGATCGCCGCCTGGAAGGCGGGTCTGTCACTGTCGATCATGGACCTGGAGGCCCACTACTTGGCCGGCGGGAACGTCGAACGACTCGCCCGGGCGCTCATCAGCGCCGACAAGGCGAACATCGAGTTGGTGTTCCAGCGCGCCGCGGCGATCGATCTGGCCGGTCGTGACGTCTACGACGCCGTCGCCATGTCGGTGAACCCGCGGGTCATCGAGACCCCTCGGGTCGGCGCGGTGGCGGCGGACGGCATCCAACTGTTCGCCATCGCCAAGGTCACCGTCCGGGCCAACATCGATCGCCTCGTCGGCGGGGCCACCGAGGAGACGGTGATCGCCCGCGTCGGGGAGGGGATCGTCTCCGCGATCGGGTCGGCGTCGTCCCACAAGGAGGTGCTCGAGAACCCCGACAAGATCTCGAAGCTGGTGCTGGAGCGCTCGCTCGATTCGGGCACGGCGTTCGAGCTGCTGTCGATCGACATCGCCGATGTGGATGTGGGCAAGAACATCGGCGCCCAGCTGCAGACCGATCAGGCCGACGCCGACCTGAAGGTCGCGCGGGCGATGGCGGAGAAACGCCGGGCGATGGCGGTCGCCCGCGAGCAGGAGATGACGGCACTGGTCCAGGAGCGGAGAGCCGCTGTGGTTGAGGCGGAAGCGGAGATCCCACGCGCCATGGCCGAGGCGTTCCGACAAGGCAACCTCGGGATCATGGATTACTACCGGATGAAGAACGTCGAGGCGGACACGAAGATGCGCGAGGGCTTCGCGGAGAGCGACGGGTCGTCGTCGCAGCAGGACGTGTAGCGATGGCCAACCCACCTCCGTCATCTGTCAAGCTGCGATCGCTCCTGAAGAGCGAACCGCGCACCGCCGTCCTGCTCGTCGAGCTGCTCGGCCCGCCGCCGGGGTTGCGTCCGCCTCCGGCGGCGGACGATGTCCCGGCGCCCTCCGGCTGATCCGGACGCGGCTTCCCCCACCCGTTCGTTTGCCTTCGATAGCCGATCTCGTCTACAATTTGGGATGGTGAGGATGGCGAAGGCAGTACCCGATCTCCTGACGTTGTCGCGCGGTCTGATCGCCGCCGCGGTGTTCACCTTGGGCTTCGTCGGGGAGAGCGCGCTGCAGGCGGTGATCGTCCTGACGATGCTTGGCTGGACGACCGACATCCTCGACGGGCGCTTGGCGCGCAAGTACCACACCCCCACCAGCTGGGTCGGAGAGAAGGAATTCGCCTTCGATATGGCGATGGTGTTTGCCGGCCTCTGCTACCTGGTTCTCTCGGGATTCATCCCCTTCGTCCCCGCGATCCTCTATGTGATGGTCGCCGCCGCGTTCATCGCCTATTTCCGGTCGAAGATGGTGACGATGTCGTTTGCCGCTCCGGCGGTGGCGCTGCCGCTGATCGTCGCCTACTTCGCCGCCCCCCACGCGTTGGTCTGGTACGTGGTGTGGATCGTGGGTGCGCTCGTCCTCGATTGGCGTCGTTTCGCGGGGATCGTACGCGAGTTCATCCACAATGCGAAGAACCTGTCGCAGCGCTAGAACAACCGGCCGTCCTTGCACTGGCCCCAGTAGGCGAGGGCGCGTTCGGTGGCGATCCGCCCCTGCGGCGTGCGCTGAATCAGCCCCTCCTGCAGGAGGAATGGCTCCACGATGTCGGTGATGGTGTCCTTCTCCTCGGACAGCGCCGCAGCGAGGGTGTCCAATCCGACCGGGCCACCGGAGAATGTGTCCACCAACGCCATGAGCACGGCACGGTCGAGCTCGTCGAGGCCGCGCTCGTCGATCCGCAGCATCTCCAGGGAGCGGCGGGCGATCTCCACATCGATCGTGCCCCGTCCTTCGACCTCGGCGAAGTCGCGCGTGCGCCGCAGCAGCCGGTTGGCGATCCTCGGCGTTCCCCGCGCCCGCTTGGCGATCTCCTCGGCGCCGCCGTCGGTCACCTCGATGCCGAAGATGTGCCCGGTTCGCACGACGATCGTCCTGAGGTCCTCCACGGCATAGAAGCCGACTCGGAACTTGACCTCGAACCGATCGCGCATCGGCGCGGAGATCAGCCCGGCGCGGGTGGTCGCTCCGACGAGCGTAAACGGCGGGACATCGATCCGTAACGACTGCGCATTCGGACCCTCCCCGAGGACGATATCGATCTTATAGTCCTCCATCGCCGGATAGAGGATCTCCTCGACGTTGCGCCGCAATCGGTGGATCTCGTCAATGAAGAAGACGTCATGAGGCTTGAGGTTGGTGAGGATCGCCGCCAGGTCCCCCGCCTTCTCGATCGCCGGACCGGAGCTGATCCGGATGTCGACCCCCATCTCCGCGGCGATGATCTGGGCCAGCGTCGTCTTTCCTAGGCCCGGCGGACCGTGCAACAGCACATGGTCGAGCGACTCGTCTCGGTTCTTCGCTGCGGCGATGTAGATGCGCAACTTCTCTTTGATCTCGCGCTGGTTGATATACGCGTCGAGCGCATGCGGTCGCAGCGTGAGGAGTGCCCCCTCCTCCTCCTCCAACCGCGCTCCGGCGATCCGTTCTGACCTCATATCTCGATTGTACCGGTCCCCTTGGGCCGCTCCAACCCGGTCCCCCATCCCCTGTCCCAATCCCGGCAATCGGATACCATCCGAGACATGCAAACGGCGGGCTCGACGGCGGTCAGCATCGGTACCTTCGACGGCGTGCACCTCGGCCACCGAGCGATCTTGACCGAGCTCCGTCGGCAGGCCGATCGACTGGCGGTTCCTGCCCTTGTGTACGCCTTCTCGGTGCCACCGCGGGCATCCCAGCGACCGCCGCTGGGACGGGTACTCCTCCTGCCCGAGGCGGCCAAACGCCGGATCCTCCTTCGCACGGTCGATCAGGTGCTCCCCGCCCCGTTCGCTCGGCTGCGCCATCTTCCCCCAGCCGACTTCGCCGACACCGTGCTCGCCGAGGAGCTGCACGCTCGCGCCGTCGTCGTCGGTTCGTCGTTTCGCTTCGGAGCCGATCGCGCCGGCGATCCGGAGCTGCTGCGGAAGCTCGGAGCCCGTCACGGCTGCGCCGTCACCGTCGTGCCGCCGCTGATCGTCGCCGGCGCGCCGGTGACCAGCACGCGGATCCGATCCCTCCTCGCCACCGGCGACGTCGCGGGAGCCGCCGAGCTGCTCGGACGGCCGGCGGTCGTCATCGGCGACGTCGTGCCCGGTGATCGCATCGGCCGCCGGCTCGGCTTTCCAACGGCCAACCTGGTCGTCGATCGTCACGTCCTGTTGCCGCGTGACGGCATCTACGCGGCACATGCATTTGTCACCCCTCACGAGGCCGCCTCCCCGCGACCGGCAGTGCTGTACGTCGGCACCCGTCCGTCAGTGCCGGGCGACGAAGAGCGTCGCTGCGAGCTGTTCCTTCTCGACGCCCCCGACCGAGAGCTGTACGGCGACCGGGTCGAAGTGCATCTGGTCGATCGACTCCGAGACGACCGCCGGTTCGACACGTTCGAGATGCTCCGCGCCCAGATCGCCCGGGACGTCCACCGCGCCGCCGAGCATCTCGCCACCCGCCCAGCCTTCTCCCCACCGATCGGCAGTTGAAATGCCAACTTCCGTCACCTACCATCGACCCGGCATGTTGGCGTTGGGAGTCGATACCTCCGAGCCGCGCGGCGGGGTCGCGCTGTATGACGGACGCGAACTGGCCGACGAGCGCTGGATGGACGAGCCGCTCCATCATGCCGAGCAATTGTTCCCGGCCATCACGGCGATCCTGGCCGGAAACGACGTGACGAAGAACGACATCGACCTGGTCTGCGTCAACCGAGGCCCGGGTTCGTTTACCGGTCTGCGGATCGGGCTTGCTGCAGCCAAGGGGCTGTGCCAGGCGATCGGCCGTCCACTGGTCGGCGTCGACGGGATGGTCGCGTACCGGTCTCGAGTACCGAACGAGTTGCGGGTATGGGTGGTCGTGTCTAGCCGACGTGACCTGGTCTATGCCCAGCCGTTCGGGGGAATGCGTCCTCGACGTCCGATTGCGCTGATGCATCGATCGGAGCTGATCGAACGCCTGCGGCAGGAGCGCCGTGAGGTGATCCTGGTGGGCAGCGGCGCACCGGAGGTCGGGGCGTCGATGAGCGGGGCTCCGCTGGTCCGGATCGCCGCGGAGCCGCTGCACCGGCCGTCTGCCCTGTCGATCGCTCGACAGGGATGGAGCGCCCAGCCGGACGACCGGTTGTACGAGCTCGAACCGCTGTACGTGGAACCCCTCCTCATCTGAGGAGGAGGAGTAGAGGTGATAAGCCAATGTCGAGAGTATGCGAAGTCTGCGGGAAGCGGCCGGCGGCCGGCAACTCGGTCAGCCACTCCAATCGCCATACGCGTCGTGTGCGGGCCCCCAACATCCAGCGCGTGCACGCCGTCGTCGGCGGGAAGAAGGCATGGATCCGAGCGTGCACCCGCTGCATCAAATCCGGCCGGGTGGAGAAGGCGGCGTGATCGATCGCGACACAGAGGGGAGCGTCAACGCTGACGATGCCCGAAGAGAAGATCCCGTCTGAAGACGGAGTGAGATCCGAGCTGCTTCGAGGCGAGATCATCGCCATCGAGGAAACCAGGATCTGCATCCGATTGGAATCGGGCGGGTTCGGCTACGTAGCGTCGCCCGAGCGCTCCGACGCCGACGCCCTGGAGATCGGGTGCCGGGCCACGTTCCGCGTCGTGACCACCGGGAGTTCCGGCGTTCCCGACCTGGCGTTCGCGGAAGCCGCGTCGGATTCCGCTGTCGTGGAGCCGTTCGACCGCGATGTCGTGCGGCTGCACAACGCCCTCGCCAATCACCATCCGACGAACACCACCCGCCCTGCCGAACCGGCCCCAGAAGTCCACTTGGGGGAAGAGCAGATTCGGGCATGGATCGACAAGGTCGACGAGACCGTCGGCCGGCTGCGTAGGCACCGAGCCAAGCGTCTGAACGAAGAGTTCACCCCCGACGCGCACTGAGCGGGAGGAGGCCCCATGCCGAGAGGAATCGTCGTGATCGACGCCGATCGCTGCAAAGGGTGCGGACTGTGCATCGCCGCCTGTCCCCACAAGGTGCTCGCATTCTCCGGCACGTTGAACAGGAGCGGGTACAACGTGGCGCAGGTGGAACGGCCAGAGGCATGCGCCGGTTGCGCGTTCTGCGCCATGACCTGTCCCGATATCGCCATCGAGGTCTATCGGGAGAAGACCGCATGCGCCCGATGAGGAGGGGACATGGGTGATCGACAACTCCTTCGCGGCAACGAAGTGATCGCCGAAGCGGCGATCCGTGCCGGCTGCCAGTGCTACTTCGCGTACCCGATCACGCCACAGGCCGAACTGCTCGAGCATATGGCGGCCCACATGCCGCGTCTCGGACGGACCTTCGTGCAAGCGGAGAGCGAGATCGCCGCCATCAGTATGGTGTACGGGGCCGCAGCAAGCGGGGTGCGCACGATGACCTCCTCGTCATCTCCGGGAATCAGCCTGAAGCAGGAGGGAATCTCATACCTTGCCGGGTCGAACCTGCCGGCGGTCATCGTCAACATCGTGCGCGGTGGCCCGGGGCTGGGCAACATCGCGCCATCGCAATGCGACTACTTCCAGGCGACCAAAGGGGGCGGCCACGGCGACTACCACGTGATCGTCCTCGGACCCTCCACCGTTCCCGAAGCCGGCGAGCTGACCATGCTGGCGTTCGACCTCGCCGACCGGTATCGGATCCCGGTGATGATCCTCGCCGACGGGATGCTCGGTCAGATGATGGAACCGGTCGAGCTTCCCCCCGCGATCGACCCCGCCGATCTCCCGAGGAAGGAGTGGGCGACCACCGGCGCCGCCGGGCGCGAACCGAACATCGTCCTCAGCTTCGACCTCGACGCTGAGAAGCTCAAGGAGATCAACCTCGGGCTCCAGCAGAAGTATCGGGAGATCGAGGCCCGCGAGGTCCGGTACGAGGAGATCGACACCGCCGACGCCGACATCGTCATCGCGGCGCACGGGACAATCGCCCGGATCGCCAACTCCGTCGTCCGCGCCGCCCGCGCGGAAGGGATCAAGCTGGGTCTGTTCCGACCGATCACCCTGTGGCCGTTCCCCTACGATCCGCTGCGAGCGCTGTCCGGACGCGTCGACACGGTGCTGACCGTCGAGATGAGCGCTGGACAGATGTGGGAGGATGTGCGACTCGCCGTCGCCGAACGCGCCGAGACACCGTTCTACGGCGAGCTCGGCGGCGTCGTTCCCACCCCCCGCGGCATCCTGAAGGAGGTGATAAAGCATGTCCGCTGACACCACCAACATGGTCAAGGTCTTCGAGCGGCCAAAGAGCCTCACCGAAGCGCGCTTCACCTACTGCCCGGGCTGCCACCACGGGATTATCACCCGCATCATCGGTCATACGCTGGACAAGCTGGGGATCGCCGAGCGGACCGTGGGGCTGGCCCCCGTCGGCTGTTCGGTGTTCGCCTACCTTTGGTACCGCTGCGACGCCCTCCAGGTGGCGCACGGTCGGGCGAGCGCGGTGGCCACCGGGGTGAAGCGAGCGCGACCGGACCTGATCGTGTTCGCGTACCAGGGGGACGGGGACTTCGCCAGCATCGGGACGGCCGAGTCGATCCACGCCGCCAACCGCGGAGAGAACATCACCGTCCTGTTCGTGAACAATCAGATCTACGGGATGACCGGCGGCGAGCTCGCACCGACCACCCTGGTCGACCAGAAGACGACGACCACTCCGGAAGGGCGCGATCCCAAGTTGTTCGGGTATCCGATCCGCTTCTCCGAGATGATCGCTCAGCTCGACGCGCCGGTCTATGTGACGCGGCAGGCGCTGTACGATCCGCGCCGGATCCAGGACGCTACCGCCGCCATCGAGAAGGCGTTTCAACTCCAGATGGACGGAAAGGGGTATTCGCTCGTCGAGCTCCTCTCGACCTGTCCGACCAACTGGCGGATGAGCCCGATCCAAGCGAACCGGCACGTCGCCGAAGTGGTTACCGAGGTCTTTCCGCTCGGCGACATGATCGACAGGGGGTAGGATGGAACGCTCGATCGTCATCGCAGGTTTCGGCGGCCAGGGAGTCATCCTCGCCGGGAAGATCCTCGCCCAAGCGGGGATGGACCACGGACTGGAGGTGACCTGGCTCCCCTCCTATGGACCTGAAATGCGTGGAGGAACCGCCAACTGCACGGTCATCCTCTCCGAGGATCCGGTCGGTTCCCCGATCGTCGACGAGCCGACCGCGCTGATCGCGATGAACCGCCCGTCGCTGGACAAGTTCGAGCCCGTCCTCGCCGCCGGCGCCGCTGTGGTCGTGAACAGCTCGTTGGTCGAGCGAATCGCCAACCGAGACGACCTCGACGCCCATTACGTGCCGCTCAACGACCTGGCCGCCACGGCAGGCAACTCGCGCAGTATCAACATGGTCGCCCTCGGCGCCTACCTCAAGGCAACCGGTGCCCTGCCGCTGGAGGCGGTCACCGGGACGATGGCACGGATGCTGAAAGAGACCGGCAAGGAGCAGTTCGTCGACGTCAACTGCCGCGCGCTCGAGGAGGGGTACAACGCCGTCTGATCGGTACCGCATCGTCGACCATGCCACCGTGTTCCGAGGCCGGCTGCTCGCCGTCCACGTCGACACGATTGAAACGGCCGACGGAACCCGGAGAACGCGGGAACTCGTCGCCCATCCCGGTGCCGCGGCGATCCTTCCCGTGCTTCCCGACGGGAACGTCCTGCTGGTCCGCCAGTACCGACACCCCGTACGGCGGCGGTTGTGGGAGATCCCTGCCGGAAAGCTGGAACCCGGGGAGTCGCCGTTGTCCTGCGCCCGCCGCGAGCTTCGCGAGGAGACCGGCCACACCGGCGATCGGTGGGTCGAGCTCGCCTCGTTCTTCACATCCCCCGGCTTCTCCGACGAGCGGATCGTGCTGTTCCTGGCCACCGGTCTACGGTCGATCGCGCCGCGCGACGTGGACGAGATCGCGGAGATGCGATCGTTCACCCTCGACGAGATCGACCGCGAGATCGCCGCGGGACGGATCGAGGATGCCAAGACCATCCTGGCAATCGGCAGGATGTCGTGCCATGGAGCAGCGGTATGAACGACCAAGGGATCCAGCGGCCGGGCCCGCCCCCCGCCGCCGACAGTCGTTTCTTCCGGTTCGGCCGGTCCGAAGACGGCACGTATCGGTTCGATCCCGAAGCGCTGCCCGGCGGGATGCGGATGATCGGACAGGGCGAGCCGGGAGGAAAGGCGCGCGGCCTGCTGTTCGTCATGAACGCAGTCCGTCATGGGGCCCGATTGACCCAGTACCAGGCTCGGTTGCGGTTCCCCGACTCAACCGTGGTCACGACCGAGGTGTTCACAGCGTTCATGGATCAGAACCGCCTCCATCGCACCGTTCGCGCCGGCTGTGACGGCACGATCACGCTAGCCGAGCTCGGCGATCGGATCCTCGCCGCCCGCTTCCCTCCCGAGTGGGCGGAGAAGCTGGTCCCGCTGCTCGAGCGGGAGACGAGACCGCTGGTGGTCCGCTCCTCGTCGGTGATGGAGGACGATCCCGACCACTCGTTCGCCGGCATCTACCTTTCCGACTTCTTGCCGAACCGCGGTTCGCTCGACCTGCGTCTTCGGCAGTTGATCGCGTCGATTCAGCGGGTGTACGCGTCGACGTTTGCCCCCAATGCCCGAGCGTACCGCAAGCGGCATGGTCTCGACTGGCGTCGGGAGCGGATGGCGATCCTGATCCAGAACATGATCGGCAGCCCCTATCCCCACGACCTGTACTATCCGCTGGTGGGGGGCGTTGCCTTCTCCCGCAACTACTACCCATGGACTTCCCGGTTGGCGCCTGAGGACGGCGTCGTGCGGCTGGTGGTGGGGACGGGAACGCGGGCGGTCGGTCGGGAGTATGCCCGGGTGTTCTCCCCCAAGCTCCCGGGGCTGCGTCCCGAGGGGTTCGACGCGGCGACCATCATCCGGTACTCGCAGGAAACCGTCGATGTCCTGGACATGAACGCCGGTCGATTGTCGCAGCGAAAACTCAACGAACTGGACAATCCGCTGTTGGCGACGATCTGTACGCGCGTCGACCGGCACGGAGAGCTCCGCGAGCCGCTGGCCATCGTGCCGAACGGCGCCTCCAGCGATCGTCTGCTGGCGTCGTTCACGCGGCTGATCGAGACCGATGCCATCATGCCGCTGACCCCGATGATCCGCGAACTGCTCCGATCGCTGGGGGAGCTGCTCGAGCTGCCCATCGACATCGAGTTCGCCCTCGACTTCTCCGGTCCGGGAACCAGCGCGGCGGGTTCGCCGCTGTTCTACCTGCTCCAGGTCCGCCCCCTCGGCAGCCGTCCCGAGCACCGCCGCATCCACCTCCCGCAGCTCGATGAGGACGATCGTGTCCTCGAGTGTCACGAGGTGTTGGGCAATGGGAGGATCGACGGCATCCGCCATCTGGTGCTCGTATCGCCGCAGACGTACCGCTGGGACCGTGGCTACGACATCGCCCGATCGGTCGGTCGGATCAACGATCGGCTCACCGAGCGAAACGAGCCGTACGTGCTGATCGGACCGGGACGCTGGGCGTCGTCCAATCCTCAGCTCGGCGTCCCCGCGCAGTACAACGAGATCGCAGGAGCGGCGGTCCTCGTCGAAATGTCGACCGCGGACTTCGCCCCCGAGCTGTCCTACGGAACGCACTTCTACGCCGACATGGTCGGAAGCGGCGTGCTGTACCTGCCGTTCCGCCAGGAAGCCGGCGATCGCCTCCATCGCGACCTGCTGGATGACCAGGAGGTGGTGTACCGCGATGACTACGTCGTCCACTACGCGTTCCGACAGCCGTTGTCGGTGTATGTCGATGGCGTCCGCCAGCGAGGGGTCATCGCCGTTCACCCGACGCACGGCCGATCCTGTCCTCGATCAGCACCGCGACCTCCCATGGACGGAGCGCAAGCTCCGCCCGTCCGCCGAGGACACGATGCAGCCGGCCGGTGAACGGATCGGCGTACGTACCGTCGGTGCACGGAACGTCGCATGCAACCTCCGCCGGTCCTGCCTCTCCGAACCGCCCCACCACCGCGATCGCGACGCCCCGGCCGATCCGCGCGTAGCCGACCGTGCCCTCATCCGGCAGATCGAGCCTCGAGAAGCTGCTCGCCGCCGGATCGGTCACCAGGTCGCGGAATGCCATGCGCACCGATAGCACGCGCCGGATCATCGCCCGCTCATCATGCGGCTCCGTCCAAGCGAGCGTCGCCGGACCGTACAGGCCGAGTCGCTCGGAAGGGTAGCGAGCGATCTCCTCGGCGGTGAAGTCGAGCCCAGTGTTGATCGGCTCGGTCTCCCCGAACTCGAACCCACAGTGCACCCAGGGCACGGCGGGGAGGAAGCCACCGAGCGTCCACGCCCATCGGCATCGCGCCGATCCTCCCTCCCGCGCGGCACACCGAGGGGTGTTGTGGGTCTCCGGAGTCGCCAAGAACGGCAAGGTCACCCCCTCTCGATCCAGCCTCTCCAGCAGTCCCTGGTTCAGCTCGCGGGGCCGGTGGATCGACCACCAGAAATCGCCGACCACTGCATCGTATCCTTCGTCGCGAGTCCGCTTCGTCGCTTCGAACGCCTCGTCCCAAAAGACAAACCCCGGATCCAGAGCCCTGGTCCCCTCGATCACTCGGCGCTTCAACGGCTCAGGAAGGGCGTGTCCCATGTCGATCAGCGCGCCGTCGATCCCAAACCGACGCACGTAGTAGGGGACGATGTCGGCGATGCGGTCCCACAAGGGTCCCACGGCATGTTCCGGCCGGGCAAGCCGGCGGTCGTACATCCGTAGCGTGTTGTACGCCATGTAGTCGAACGCGGGATGGTCGTACAGCCGCAGATAGGTGACGTCGTCCCAGGGCGGCTGCACGTCGTCTGGAGGCCAATCCGAGAACGCCCCCGGGATCCGCACTCGCGTCCCGTCAGCTGTTCGCCCCACCCACCGATCCCCCTGTCGGGCGACGGCCTGTAGCGCGCGGGGGGGGACGAACAACGTACGGTACGATGCCGGCGGCTCCGGCAGCTCCGCCCGCTCGCCGCGGGCGATCTTCCGTTTGATCGCGCTCAGCTCCACCGCGCTGAACGACGGTGCGTGAAACGGTGCGTCGTCGAGGATCCAGTAGAACCATGCCGGCGCCTCGCCGACCCAGTCGCTGTCCTTGGCGGCGGTTCTCAGGGCGAACTCGAGCATCACCCGAAGCCCGAGTCGTCCCGCGGCTTCCACGAACGCCCCGAATTCCACCTCTGCTCCGAGACCGAGCGCCGGTTCCGCCAGCGTTTCATCCAGCCGGTACGGGTTGCGGATCGCGTACGGCGACCCAAGAACCCCCTTCCGGCCGTGCCGGCCGATGCTGCTCACCGGGAGGAGATGCACGGTATCGCAGCCGATATCGCGGATGTAGGGCAGTAGGGCCATCGCCTTGATGAACGTGCCCGTCTCGCGGAAGCCACGCCGATTCAGCGCCTCCACCTGGCCATCGCCGTCGTGGTCAAACGCGGCCGCGGTCCGCACGAACAGGCTGTACACCACGGCATCGCGGCTCCACGACCCACCCGGGCACCGATCCGCAGGTCGCTCTCTTGCGCCGAGTGCGCGGGTGACCACCTCCCGCCACCAATCGACTGGCTCCACCCGCACCGCATCGCGCCCGGCCGCCGGATCGAGCCACACGCCGGGCACCCTGTATGCGTCCACGGCCCGTCTCGACGCCAGTTCTGCCAAGCGATCACGAACCCGGTCCAGACTCATCGCTGCGCTCCCCTCTTCCTTCGCGCCACCGTCAAGCGCCGCCTCCGCTCGTCATCCGACGGCCGACTCTACGCGGAGTTCTGGCGGGGGTCAATCGTCACCGCGAGCACCGCTTGACACTCCGGGAAGGGCCCCCTATAGTGCGTTCATTGCTTCAGTGAAGGAAGTGACCGTGGAGCTGCGAAAGGCCGATCAGCAGTTCGTCCGGTCGCAGAACCGGGCCATCGTGATCAACCTGTTGCGCACCTCCGGCCCGTTGTCCCGTAGCGAGATCGCTCGACGCACCGGGCTGGCGCCGTCCGCCCTGACACGGCTGATGCGTGTTCTCCTCGAGGAAGGGGTAGTCGAAGAGGTCGGAAAGGCCTCCTCCAGCGGCGGTCGTCCGCCGACCCTGGTCGATCTCGATCGTCGGCACGCCTTCGGCCTCGGCGTCAAGATCGAGCGCCGCCGCGTCCTCGCCGCCCGCGTCGACCTCGCAGGGACCATCGCCCACCAAGTGGAGGCGGCGCTCGATGAGCCCGCCGCCCCGATCTCCACGCTGGAGCGAGTCGCCGAGTTGATCGACCGTCTTCTCGATGAACGGGTGTTGGGCATCGGCGTCTCGGTGTCGGGGTTCGTCGACCCCGAAACGGGAGTCAATCTGTTCTCCCCAATCCTCCAATGGGAGGACGTCTGCATCCGGGAGGAACTCGCAGCGCACTACAACCTTCCCATCCGGGTGGAAAACGACGTCAACGCTCTCGCGCTCGCCGAGCGCTGGTACGGCGCCGGAAGGATCTACCGCCACTTCATCTGTATCACGGTCGGAGAGGGGATCGGTGCCGGCGTCGTTCTCAACGGCGACATCTACCGCGGCGCACACGGCGGGGCAGGCGAACTCGGGCATACCACCATCGATCCCAACGGCCCCATCTGCCGCTGCCGGGAGCGAGGCTGTCTGGAGGTGTACGCTTCGGACCGGTTTCTCGAAGCGGAGGCGCTGCGGCTCGGCTTCGGTGGCATCGACGATCTGGTCGCCGCCGCCCGGGGCGGCTCCAGCGAAGCCGCTGCGACGTTCCACCGGATGGGCGCGAACCTCGGGATCGGCACAAAGAACCTGGTGAACCTCCTCAACCCCGAAGCGATCGTCCTCGGTGGGGAGCGCATGGACGACCACGATCTGTTCTTCGCCGCGTTCGAGGAAGAGGTATGCCGCCACTCGTTCCCCGCCGAGGCGGCCCGCTTGGAGATCGTGCCGGCCCATCTAGGACGCAACGGCTTCCTGATCGGGGCTGCAACGCTGCCCGTCGTCGAGCTGTTTCGGCTACCGGCCCACGTGGGGACGCCATGAATGCCGCGCTCACAGTCGATCGCACCGACGCCCCCGGCATCACCCTCGCCGGCGTTCGCTTCGTCGATGCGCTGCATACCGAGTTCCCCCGGTGGAAGGAAGCCGGCGCCGCATCCGTCACCACACCGTGGGAGGCGATCGAGGGGAGCGACGACCTCGGATCGTACCGCGGATTCCGCAGCCAGCTGGTACGTGATGGCCAACCGCTCCTCGTTCAGACGATCCGCACCTACGGTCCAACGATCGTGTTCTCGGTGCAGCCGCTCCACCCGATCGCCGGGATCGCCCGCCGCGACGCCTACGAAACGCCGGCGATCCATGCACCGCGCTTCACCGTGGCCGATCGACTTCGGATGGGGATCGCAACGTACGGCCTCGGCGCCTCCGACGATCCCCACGGAGGGTACTGGCCATCCGCCGCCTTTTTCGCGAACGGCCAGCTGCCGACGGAGGCGTTCGCCCCGTTGGTCGTCTACGACGACGCCTGCGCGCTCGCCGTCGCGCCGGCAAGCCACTTCCTGAGCGGAGCGCTGGTCGCTGTCCCCGGTGGTGTCGCCCGTGGCATCCACGGCTCAATCGACCGCCTCGATCTCGGTACGGTCCTTGAGACGATCTTCGCCGTCGGCACCGATCCGGCGGACGCCCTGATGGCGCTCGGGGACGTGCTGCTGCGCCGCTCTGGGAAACGACGACCGGATCCCTCATCCCACGTCTCCACCAGAACCCTCGGATGGTGGAACGCCTACGGCGGCTACTTCACCGAGCCGATCCGACCGCTCGACGCGCAGCAGTTGAAGGCAGTGCTGGAGAAGATCGGGAGGCGCGACCTGCCGATCGGCTACCTCGGTCTCGACCTTTGGTACCCGTATACGCGTATCGGACAGGCGATCGAATTCGTCCCCGATCCCCGGAAATACCCGCAGGGGGTTGGCGAGATCGTCCGGGCCGCCGGCCTCCCCGCAGTGCTCCACCTGTCGGCGCTAGCCCAGCCGAACGCCTACGGATCCAACGGCGCCGACGGGTCGGTCTACGAGGCGATCGGCGACGAGGTCCGACGGCAAGGTGGGTCGGTGGTCTGGCACGATTGGATGCGAACCCAGCAGCACTTGACGCCGCAGCTGCGCAGCCATCCGGCGATCGCCGATCGCTGGTATCGACGGATGACCGAGGCGTTTGCGGAGCGCGGATTGGAGATGTTCCAGTGCATGCACACCATGGGTATGGCGCTCGCCTCCACCGAGGCTCCCAACGTCCGAGCGGCCCGCACATCGATCGACTACCTCTTTGCCCTTCCCGAAGCGATCGCCACGTTGTCCCAGCTCGGGGAGAACGGCTTCCGCCGGGAGGCGCTGCCCGCAATCGATCTGTACCGCCAGAACCTGCTGATGGGGATGTTCCTGTACGCGTTGGGGCTGCTCCCGTTTCACGACCTGTTCCTCACCCGGTTCCATCGGGGGATCGGCGGGTCCCATCCCCAACAGGATGCCGTGCTGCGTGCTCTCTCCTGTGGACCGGTCGGGATCGGAGATGCCCCCGACCGCGCCGATGAACGGCTACTGCAGCGCTTGGTGCTTCCCGACGGGCGACTGCTGCGGCCCGATCGTCCTCCGTTTCCCGTCTTTTCCACCGTCGAGCAACCGATCGAGACGTACTGGACGCTCCATGACGCGGGGGAGGCCACGTGGCTGTACGTCCTTCTGCTCAACCGTACCTCCAGCCGCCAGGGCTACCATGTCCTGCCGCCGATCCCCGGCCGCTACGTGGTTTGCAACGGCTTCGACGGCACCATCGTCGACCGCATCGCCGGCGAGCTGGATGCGGCAGACGTGGCCTACTACGTCCTTTCGCCGATCGTTGAAGGGATCGCGCCACTCGGTCTGGTGGACAAGCTCGTGCCAGCGCCCGCCGGCCGGTTCGTCTCGCTCGAGCATCGATCGGGCCTCGAACTCCACCTGGACGGCGTCTGCGGCACGATCGCCGTGTGGAGCGAACAACCGATCGACGCCGAGATCGACGGCCGTCGATGCACCGTCCAGCGTTTCGACGCTGTGTCCACCGTGTCCGTCGCCGTCAACGACAAGACGTTGGCGCTTCACAGGAGGTGTCCCCGTTGAGAAACCGAACCGTCCCGATCGCCATCGGACTGGCGGTGCTGTTGGCCTTCACGGCATGGTGCGACAAGGCCCCACTGCAGTTGGCCATCGTGTGGCACCAGCATCAACCGCTGTACTGGAACCGACTCACCTCGGAATACGAGTTGCCGTGGGTCCGCGTCCACGCGGTCCAAGAGTACATCGATTCGCCTCGCATCTCTTCCGAATTCCCCGGGATCCACGTCACGTTCAACCTCCAGCCCAGTCTCCTGTGGCAGATCGAGGACTACGCGACCATCACGGCGGAGGAGGCGGCCCGCGGCGGCCTCTACGCGCACATCGGAGCGGTCGACCATCACCTCGAATGGACGTGGGCGTTGGCGAACGATCCGGCGCTCCTGGCCGCTGAGGATCGAGCCGCGGCGCAGGAGCAATTCTTCTGGCTCAACGGATACATGTTCGACAACGATGCGGACGATCCGTACTACGATCCGTACTACGCCTTCCTGAATGCGAAGGCGGACCAGGAGGGACTCACGGACCAGGAGCTCCTCGACGCCGCCGGCCTGTTCTTGCTCTGGCAGACGTCTCCCGAACTCCACGCCGCGTACGGCCTCCTCGGATTGCGGGACCACCGGGGGTACACGAAGGCAGACATCGTCACGCTGATCGATGCCCAGATGGCCATCCTTCAAGACGTCGTCAGCGCCTATGCCGCCATCGCTCTGCTCGGCAACGAACTGATCACGAGCCCCTTCTACCACCCGATCGTGCCGCTTCTCGTCGAGAACGGTGGATCAAGGGATGTTCTCGGCCAGATTGAGGCCGGTCAGGCTCAGCACGAACGGCTGCTCGGCGAGCGCGCCGTGGGGATCTGGTCGCCCGAGCAGGCCGTCTCCGAGGCCGCCGTCCGCCTGCTCGGCGAAGCGGGCCTGGCGTGGACCTCGACCGACGAGGGTCTCCTAGCCCAGGCGCTCAACCACACCCCTTCGCTTGAGGAATTGACGACGCCCTATGTGAGGGACGGCATCACGGTTCTCTTCCGGGAGACTGACCTGTCCAACAAGGTCAGCTTCGCCTACGGCAACAAGCCGACGTCCGTCGCCGTGGCCGACTTCCTCGGTGAGATCCGGACCGTGTGGGAGGAGCTGGAGGATCCGAGCGGGCACCTGCTGACGCTCGCCGCGGACGGGGAGAACTGGATGTTCCTCGCCGGGTACCCGAACAACGGACGGTCCTTCCTCCGCGCGCTGTACGGCGCGCTGGCCGAGGCAGACTGGGTGAACACGGTCACGCCGGCGGAGATTCTGCCCTCCTTGTCCGCGATTCCCCTGGAGGCGTTGCCCACCGGATCCTGGGCGGGGGATCTCGCAACCTGGAGCGGAGAGGCGGATGAGGATGAAGCCTGGGACCGGCTCGCCGCCGCTCGACAGGTCGTCGCCGATGCCGGGGATCCCGCGGACGCCCTCGAGGCCATCTATGCGGCCGAGGGGTCCGACTGGTTCTGGTGGTACGGGACCGACCAGGATTCCGGGACGGACGACATCTTCGACTGGCTCTTCAAAGCCCACCTGACCGGAGCCTATCGGGCGGCGGGATCAGAGGACATCCCTCCAAGCCTCGGCCTTCGGTTGGTTCCTCCCCTCGCCGAGAGTCTCGGCGAGGTCTCGCCCACCGTTGACGGCACCCTGGCCGACGACGAAGGGTGGCAGGAGGCCGTCGTCGTCACCGGTGATGGCCCATTACAGGAGATGCGGATCGGCTACAAGGAGACGAGCCTGTACGCCCTCGTGGAGACCGCCTCGGATCCACAGGAGCTCATCGGAACCGAGGACCTCTATCTCACCCTCTATGCGTCCGGCGCATCGGGCACCTCCGCCAACGTGGCGACCCGCCATTCGGAGACCACCCTTGGCTTCGCCCCCGCGACCGCGATCCAGGTTCGATTCGAGAAGATCAAGGCCGATGGGACGGGCGTGGTCTCCGCGTACGCAGCCGACGGGGGCGGTGGCTGGTCGTTCGTCTCGGACATCTCTACGTTGCGCTTCCGGACGGTTGTGATCGGCGACGTCATCGAGTTCACGCTCCCCTTCGCGGAGATCGGAATGGAGCCGGGCAAGGGCACCACCATGGCGCTCGTCCTCGAAGCGGGCGGAGAGCTCGTCGACGAGCTCACCGATCAGCCCCTCCTGGCGAGGGTGCCCACGCTCATTCAGGGAGTGGAGCTCCTCGTGATCGATGACCCCGTCGGAGATGACCACGGAGACGGTTCCTACGTCTACCCGGAGAGCGATGTCTTCGCCGCCGATGGGTTGTTCGATCTGCAGACGTACCGGATCTACGATGCCGATGACCGTTGGCAACTGGCCTTCGACTTCGTCGCGCTGACGAATCCGTGGGGCGGTCCCCAAGGGTTCAGTCATCCGATCCTCTATCTGTACTTCGACGTCGCGGAGGGCGGGTCCACGGAAGCGTTCGAGGAGGGGGCCGCGGCGAACGTGGCCTTCAGCCCGGAGCATCCGTGGGACACGTTTGTTCGCGTCGCCGGATGGCCGGCGTACGGTCGACACCTGTGGACAGCGGACGGTCAAGGACCGACGCTTGTCGAGGTCGCCTCCGACCCGAAGCGGGGTCGGATCATCGTGACGATCCCCAAGGACGTCATGCCGACGATCGAGGGATGGCACTACGTGGTGGTCGGCTCGCAGGATGGCTACGGAGAGAACTACCTGCGCCCGATCGCGACAGAAGCCGGCGAATGGGTCGGCGGGGGGATTCCGGACCCATTCTGGGCTCCACAGATCTACGACTACTTGGCTCCAGAGGGCATCTCGCAGGAGAGTCTCTTCGCGACGTTCGACCCCGAGGAAGAGGCGTACGCTGAACTCATTCCGGTACAGATCTCGATCACAACACCTTAGGGAGGTGATGTGCAGCCACAGGAACCAGGAGGCGAAACGAACCGAAGCCGTCAAGGACCAAGAAACATCAGAACCAGGAGGACTACCCCATGAAGAGAGTCACACTCGTACTACTCGGACTGATGCTACTGGCCGGCCTGATGGCCGTTGGCCAGGCCAAGCTCACGATCTGGGCTGACGACGTCGGCACGCCCGTTTTCCGTGAGATCGCGGCTGGATTCACCGACGCGACCGGCGTGGAGATTGAAGTGGTGGAGATCGCATTCAGCGACATCCGTGGTCAGTTCATCACCGCCGCCCCGACCGGCGAGGGCCCGGACATTCTCGTGGGAGCCCACGACTGGACCGGCGAGCTCGTCGTCAACGGTCTGCTCGAGCCGATCGACCTCGGCCTCCGGGCCGCGGAGTTCAACCCCGTCGGCCTCGAAGGATTCAGTTACGGTGGGAACCTGTACGGAATCCCGTACGGTGTTGAGAACGTCGCCTTGCTCTACAACAAGGACCTCGTCCCCACACCGCCGACGACCTGGGATGAATTGCTGCCGATCGCAGCCGCCCTGACGGATGTTGAATCGGGCGTCTACGGCTACATCGTGCAGAACCCAGATCCGTTCCACTGGTTCCCGATGCTCAGCGCGTGCGGCGGCTACATCTTCGGCACCGACGAGAACGGCGGACTCAACCCGTGTGATGTCGGACTCGCCACGCCGGGCGCGATCCATGGCGCCACCCTCTTTGATCAGATGATCGAGGACGGCCTTCTCGCCAACGGCGCCGACTGGGACACCATGACGGGCGTCATGTTCAGCGGAAACGGCGGCATGGTCATCTCCGGTCCCTGGCTCATCGGCGGACTTCGTGAAGCCGGCATCAACTACGGTGTCGCGCCGATCCCATCGATTCCGTGTGGCGACGGGACCTATGGCACGCCCAAGCCGTTCGCTTCGGTCCGTGGTGTCATGCTGAGCTCGTTCTCGGAGAACAAGACGATCGCCAAGGACTTCCTGTTCAACTACATCGCCACGGAGCTGGTCGCCCTGGAGCTGTTCGCCAAGGATCCGCGACCGCCCGCCTACCTTTCGGCATTCGAGAAGGTCTCGAACGATCCGGATATCGCCGCCTTCGGTCAGCAGGGTCAAAACGCGATCCCGATGCCGAACATCGCTGAGATGTCTTCGGTCTGGGGTGCGTGGGCCGATGCCCAGGCACTGATCGGCAACCAAGAAGCCGAGCCGGCCGAGGCACTGGAAGCGGCCGTTTCGCAGATCCTCGAGGCCATTGGCTGCGAGGACTAGCGGGAGCCGCGAAGCGCAACGACAAGACGGGAGAGGGACGGCCTCCGGGCCGTCCCCGACCTGGAAGTGAGCAACATGAGACGATCCACACTGTCCATGGCCCTCGTCAAGATCATCCTCCTCTGTCTTCTCGATGCCGCGGCCATCTGGGGCATCATCCTGCTCGGGATCCGAGGAAGCTACGCCCTGCTTGCGTCCCTCGGGATCGGGACGCTACTGATCAACTACGCGTCGTTCAGCAAGCGGGCCTATCCGCTCCGATATCTCCTGCCAGGACTCATCTTTCTGTTCGGCATGGTCGTGTATCCGATCGTCTACACCGTCTACATCTCGACGACCAACACGCAGACAGGGCACATCCTGACCAAGGAACAGGTCCTCGACCAGCTGGCCCAGCGAACCTACTCGCCTCCCGGTGCGAAGGAGTACGCCTCGGCGGTCTTCCAGAACGACGATGGAGAGCTCCGCGTGCTTCTGACCGGCAAGGACGATGGCCTCCTCGTGTCCGAGGGGGATCGCTTCAGGGAGATCTCCGCGGAGGATCCTTCGCTGGTTGTCGACGAGGAGGGCACCATCGTCGCCATCGACGGGTACGAGCGTCTCGATCTCGCGGGTCTCTTCAACGTCCTTGGAGAACTGGAGACCCGACTGTTCAAGTACGGTGACGCCTACCTCAAGGTGTCCGGCACACGCGAATTCAGCGAAGTTCGCCCCCTCTATGCGTACGACGAGTCCACCGACGTCCTCACCAACCTGCAGACAGGGGTCGAATACGTCCCGGTGGAAGGGACCTTCACCGCTGCGGATGGATCGGTGGTCGATCCCGGTTTCCGCGTCAGCGTGGGGGCGCGGAACTACACCGACATCCTCGCCAACGAGGGGATCCGACAGGACTTCCTTCGCGTCTTCACGTGGACGATCCTCTGGTCCCTCTTCACGGTGCTGTTCAGCTTCGCCCTCGGACTCGGTGTCGCGATCTTGCTGAACGATCCCTACATCCATGGTCGCATGTTCTATCGCTCGATCATGATCATCCCGTATGCGATTCCCGCGTTCATCAGCGCCCTCGTCTGGCTCGGACTGTTCAACACGGACGCGGGGGCGATCAACCGCATTCTGATCGATCTGCTTGGAGGTGCCGCCAAGGTTCCCTGGCTCCAGCACCCGATCTGGGCCAAGGTGATGCTCATCTTCGTGAACACGTGGATGACGTTCCCCTACATGATGATCATCTCGCTCGGCGCACTCCAGAGCATCCCGGGAGGCGTCTATGAAGCAGCGCGCATCGATGGAGCCAGTGGCTTTCAACGACTCGCGAGGATCACGATGCCTCTGCTCTTGATCAGCGCAGCCCCCCTCCTGATCGGTTCGTTCGCGTTCACGTTCAACAACTTCACCGTCGTCTTCCTGATGACCGGCGGCCGACCTCCGGTCTTGCATGCTGCGACCCCGGCGGGAGCGACCGACATTCTGATTTCATGGACCTATCGGATCGCCTTCCAGGGCGTCCGCGGCAATCAACTGGCGCTGGCCTCGGCGATCGCAGTGATCATCTTCATCATTATCGCGACGATCAGCGCCATCAACTTCCGCTTCACCAAAGCGCTTGAGGATGTGCATCGCGGTGTATAGAAAACACGGACTCCTTGGACTGGTTGTTCGACATATGCTGATCTGGATCGTCATTGCGTTCGCGCTCTTCCCCGTGATTTGGATCGTCTCCGCCTCGTTCAATCCGACCAACAGCCTGCAGACCCAGCAACTCATCCCACGCAATCCAACGCTCGACCACTACAAGACACTGTTCACGGACCCGAATGTCCCGTTCCTTCGGTGGCTTATGAACACACTCAAGATCTCGGGAATCACGGCGATCGGAACGGTCATTCTGTGCGCGTTGGGGGCGTACGCGTTCTCACGATTCCGTTTCACCGGTCGGAGGACGGGGCTCCTCGGGCTCCTCCTCGTCCAGATGTTCCCGCAGATGCTTGCCATGGTCGCCATCTATCTCCTTCTGTTGGCGATCAGTAAGTACGTCCCGAGTTTCGGACTCAACACGCATCCCGGCCTGATCCTCGTCTACCTGGGGGGCGCCATGGGGTTCAACACCTGGTTCATGAAGGGCTACTTCGACACCATACCCCGCTCGCTGGAGGAGTCGGCGATGGTCGACGGCGCGACGCCCTTCCGGGCATTCATCCAGATCATCATCCCTCTCGCCAGGCCGATCCTGGCGGTTGTCCTGATCATCCAGTTCATCACGTCCTACGGGGAGTACATCCTGGCGAGCATCCTCCTGCGCGGCACGGAGATGTACACGCTGTCTGTGGGGCTCCGCTTCTTCACGCAGGAGGCCTACTCCAGGCGCTGGGGGACCTTCTCGGCTGCAGCCATCATCGGAGCACTGATGATCCTCGTGATCTTCCTCCCCCTGCAGCGGATGATCATCTCCGGTCTCACCGGAGGGGCTGTCAAAGAGTGACCGCAGGCTGTTGCGCCACGACCGGACGATGGACTAGCCGACAAGCCGGTCGTACAGGGCGCGATACACCACCGCGGACGCCTCCCATGACAGGTCCAGCCGCATCCCGCGCTGTTGGAGCCGACGCCAGGCCTCCGGATCGGCACGGTACAGGAGTACGGCGCGCTCCACCGTCTGAAGCAACGCGTCGTCGGTTGCCTCGTCAAACAGGAAGCCGGTGCCCCGGTCGCCATCGACGTCCACTTCCTCGACGGTATCCTTCAACCCTCCCGTGGCTCGCACGACCGGAACGGTGCCGTAACGCAGCGAGTACTGCTGGTTGAGGCCGCACGGCTCATACCGAGACGGCATCAAGAACATATCCACCGCCGCCTCGATCCGGTGCGCCCACGCTTCCGAGAACGTAATCATGGAAGCGACCCGCCCCGGATACCGTCTCTGCGCCTCCTCGAAGAAACGTTCATAAGTCTCCGACCCGGTGCCGAGGAGGACGAACTGGACGCCCAGGTCCATCAGCCGATCGAAGGCACTCATGATCAGATCGAGCCCCTTCTGCTCGGCCAACCGCGAGATCACCCCGAGGACAGGTGTCCGTGGTTCGATCCGCAGCCCGAGCTCCTCCTGAAGCCGTCCCTTGTTCGTCGCCTTGCCGTCGAGATCGTCGGCATCGTACCTCGACCACAGGTGGGGATCGGTCGCCGGATTCCACACGTCGACGTCGACGCCGTTGACCACCCCGAACAGCACGTCGCGGCGGCTTTGCAGCTCCGGCTCGAGTCCGGCGCCGTCCTCGAGTATCTCCTTGGCGTAGGTCGGTGACACCGTGGTGACCAGGTCGGAGGTGAGGATGCCGCCACGCAGCAGATTCACCAGCCCGCTTCGGACATACGGCCGCCGTCCATCCTCCGACAGTCCGGTCGTCGCGATCTGTTCGCCGGGGAATACCCCTTGATATCCCAGGTTGTGGATGGTGAGCACGGTCGGCGTGCCGTGAAGCCCCGGCGCCGCGCCGTCGGCCAGCACTCCGGAGGTCAGCGCCGCGTGCCAGTCGTTGGTGTGGATCAGATCCGGGGTCCACCTCAGCGCATCGCACACCGCCAGCGCTCCCCGCGACAGGAACGTGAACCGCTCCAACGCGTCCGGGTACTCCTCGCCTTCGCCGTAGATCTCCGGCCGGTCGAAGTACGGATCATGTCCGAGGAAGACGATCGGCACCGAACTCCCCGGCAGCTCACCTCGGTAGGCGCGACACCGCTTGGCCGCACCGGCTACCGGGACGGTGAACTCAGCCGCTTCCTTCGGCGCGATCTCCCGGTCGATGCCCCGGTACTTGGGCATGACCACCAGCGGCTCCACCCCCGTGCGAACGAGTGCTCGGGGAAGCGCCAAAGCGACGTCGGCCAAACCGCCCGCCTTTGCGTACGGGGACACCTCTGCGGAAATGAACAGGACGCGCATCCTTCACCTCCTGGAGGAAGTATCTCCGCACCGTTCCACCGGATCAACCACCCATCCGCGATGGTGTACGATCCCTAGCTGCGGGTACAATCGACGCGCCGAACACCGGACAAGCCCAGGGGGGATTCGATGCCAGAGCTGAGACGAGGACCGACCAACGACCGATGGGTGATCGTCGCCCCCGAACGTGCCAAGCGTCCCTCGGACTTCGAGACGCACGGCTCGGAGCTCGCCGAGCAGACACCCGAGAACTGCCCGTTCTGTGCCGGGAACGAACAGATGACACCACCGGAGATCCAACGGGATGCCGCTCCCGATGGATGGAACGTGCGCGTCGTTCCCAACAAATTCCCCGCCTTGCAGGGCTACGACGACCTCGGTCGGGAGGCCATCGAAGGGTTCTACGATCGGATGCACGGGGTGGGCGCCCATGAGGTGATCATCGACACGCCACAGCATCTGCTGGAGATCCCCGACCTCCCCCAAGAGCAGGTGGAGCGGATCCTTCGGATGTACGTCCTCCGCCTGCGCGCTTTGATGGAGGACCCCCGCTTCCGTTACGTCCTGCTGTTCAAGAACCACGGCAAGGAGGCAGGAGCCTCGCTGCTGCATCCGCACACCCAGATCATCGCCACGCCGATCGTTCCCCAGGAGGTGCGCACATCGCTCGACCTCGCCAAACGGTACTACGAGCGGAAGGAACGGTGCCTCTTCTGCGACGTCATGCTGGCCGAGATCCGGAGCGGCAATCGGATCGTCGACGAAGACGAAGGGTATGTCGTGTGGACCCCTTATGCCTCGAGGTTTCCCTTCGAGCTGGCGCTCTACCCCAAGGCGCACTCACACGACTTCACCAGCCTCGGCGATGCCCAGCGGGAGGGATTGGCGCGGATCCTCAGGCGGACGTTGAAGCGTCTGACGCTTCTGCTCGGCGATATCCCGTACAACTTCGTTCTCAAGACGACGCCCAACCCCGTGCCCCGGCCGGGTAAGCCGGGATATTGGTCGACCCTTCCCTACGATTTTCACTGGCGGATCGCGATCATGCCGCGCCTGACACGGGTCGCCGGGTTCGAGTGGGGGACAGGGTTCTACATCAACCCGATGCCGCCCGAGCAGGCCGCCGCGTATCTGCGCGACGTCGAGCTACCCGCCGCCTGAGGCTGCCGACGACGACAAGACGTGAGGGCCCCGAGCCCGATGGCCGCTCACCCTTCGTCGAACGTCTCCGCCTACTCGAACAGATCCACCAAGTAGAGGAGCTGTTCGTCGACCGGTCGAGGGGCCGCCAACGCCTCTCCGAGGGGCACCGGCACGATCTTCGTCCCGTGGATCGCGGTCATCACGTCAAACTGGCCTGCGAGGGCGAACTCGATCGACGCCGCGCCGAACCGGGTCGCCAAGATCCGATCGAACGGCGACGGGCTACCCCCGCGCTGAAGGTAGGCGAGGTTCGTCACCCGCACCGGGATCTGCATCCGTTCCGACAGCTGGTTCGCCACGTACTGCCCGACGCCACCCAGCCGGGCATGGCCGAACGCGTCGACTTCCGCCTCCGCGACCACCTGCCCGCCGGTGTCCACCGGCTCGGCGCCCTCCGCCACAATGACAATGCTAAACCGCTTCTTCAAGTGTTCCCGCCGCTTGATCTTGCGAAAGATCGAATCCACGTTGAACTTCTGCTCGGGGATCAGGATGACGTCGGCACCTCCGGCCACCCCGCCCATCAGACTCAGCCACCCCGCATCCCGGCCCATCACCTCGAGGATCAACACCCGATGGTGGGACGCCGCCGTGGTATGGAGCCGATCCAGTGCCTCGGTGATCGCACCGAGCGCAGAGGAGAAGCCGAGTGTGTAGTCGGTCATCCCGATGTCGTTGTCGATCGTCTGTGGGATCCCGATTGCGTGGACATCGTATTCGCTCAATCGGTGCGCCACACCGAGGGTATCGTCGCCGCCGATGGCAATGAGGAAGTCGACCGCGTTGACCGCCAGGGTCTCCACGATCTTCTCCGGCGCACCCGCGATTCGGAACGGGTTCGTCCGCGAGCTGCTCAGGATCGTTCCGCCGATGTGAAGGATCCCCGAGACATCGACGGGCGTCAGGGGGCGAACCACGTTGTCCACCGGCCCCTTCCACCCCTCCTCGAAGCCGACGACGTCGACGCCCTGCTTGCCACCGAACCGTACGATCGAGCGCAGGGCGGCGTTGATTCCGGGAGAATCGCCACCGCCCGTCAGGACACCCGCTCTCATCAATGCCCCCCCTTACCGGCCACCCGCGACTTGCCGCCGCTGCCCGCCTGGTCGATCAACAACCGGGCGATCTCGCCCACCTTCGTCTGGATTTCCCGTCCCACTGCCCGCGGATCGAACCGCTTCTTGTTGGGGCTCCAGTCGGTTTGGGCGAACAGATCCCCCACGTCATCGGGTACGCCCTCGGGCGGCACGATCTCGTCCGCATGGGCGACGTAGTACTCGCACGCCGTCCGTCCATAGACGTATTGGTAATGCGTGTCCTTGTTCAGCTTGCAGATTCCGTAGCCGATCATCTCCCGCACCTGTTCGGGCAGCAGGCCGGAGGTTCCGTGCAGCACCAGCGGAGCGTCGAGGTCGGCATCGGCCAGCCGATCACGGATCCTCGCCGCCAGGTCGGCCCGCAGCTCGAGGTCGCGACCCTTGGAGACGCCGTGCTGGGTGCCCACCGAGATCGCCAGCAGGTCGGCCCCCGTCCGCCGGAGGAACTCCGCCGCCTCGTCGGGGTCGGTGTACAGCGCCTCGTCGGAGGCGATCTCGTCCTCCACGCCGCGAATCTTGCCGAGCTCCGCCTCGATCATCACGCCCGAACCCGCCGCCAGCTCGACCACCGAACGGCTGATCCGCACATTCTCCTCGAACGACTCCTTCGACGCATCGATCATGATCGAGGAGACCAGTCGGTCGCGGATCGCCTCCTCGATCAACGCCATCTCCCCGGTCGTGAAGTGGTCGAGGTTGATGAACACGCAGATCGGATACGCCTCAGCGACCTCTCGGACCATCGCTGACAGCGCCCGCAGCCCGGCTCGCTTGTCGCCACCTCCGGCGAACTTCGCTGCCCCGGGGCTGATCTGCACCAGCAGATCGGAATGCGCCTCGGCGTACGCTCCAAGCAGGCCCAGCAGGACGTTCGGCTCGGCGAAGTTGTTCGCCATGAACGCGAACCTACCGGTCTGGGCGGCGCGGTACGCTTCGCGCAGCTTCTCTCCACCGCAGAATGGCATCGTCGTTCCTCCTTCGACCGGGACGCCGCTCCACGCCCAGTCCTCTCCGTGACTCCGTTCAACGAGCGGACCGCGCAGTCCGCTCCCGTCCGCTGTTGCCCATGGCGAGCCCCCGACCGGCCGTGACAACGCTACTCTATCGGCTTGCCGCTGCTCCCTCAAGCGGCGGGCCGTCGCTCGGCTCCGCCCGGTCGAACGCTCCCAGCTTCGGGATCCGCTCCACCGCAGTGGGGCGCTCGATCAACAGCCGCGCGAGCGCCCGCACCGCCGCGTCCGCCGCCGTTGAGAGCCCCTCGCCAAGCGACAGATCGGCCGGCTCGATGCCGAGGATCACCACCTGCCGCGCCGCCGACGCCAGCCGGTCGAGGAAGAACTCGATCGGCAGGCCGTGGGTCGTGGCCAGCATCCGATCGACCGATCGACGTGGGAGCCGTCGGACCGTTCCCGGCGGCGTCCCCATCCGTGCCGCATCGACGATCACCAGGACGTCGGGCCGGTCGCGGGCCACGATCCCGGCAGCGTTCTCCAGCGAGGTCCCGCAATCGATCGCCGTCCAAGACGACCCCGACAGCCGCTCGGCAAGCGCTGGGCCGGCTCCGTCGTCCCGTGACAGACGGTTCCCGACACCGAGCAGCAGTCTCCTCATTCGCCGTTGGGGGATTGCGGACGGGTACGCCCGACCCCCCGGTATCGGCGGTACCGGTCGGCGACCAGTTGGTCCGGATCGATGCTCACCAGTTCGGACAGGCGGGCCACCAGCGCCTGTCGCAGGGACTCCGCGGTCCGCTCAGGATCCTTGTGCGCGCCGCCGAGCGGTTCCGACACGATGCCGTCGATCAACCCGAGTTCGTGCAGGTGCTCGGCGGTGAGATGAAGCGCCTCGGCCGCCTCCGCCATCCGCTCCTTGTCCTTCCACAGGATGACCGCGGCGCTCTCCGGACTGATCACCGTGTAGATCGCGTTCTCGAGCATGAGCACCCGGTCGGCCACCCCGATCGCCAGCGCACCGCCCGACCCTCCTTCCCCGATGACCGTCGCGATCGTCGGGGTGCGCAGGCGCGACATCGTCAGCAGGCTCTCGGCAATCGCACCGCCGATGTTCCCCTCCTCCGAAGCCACTCCGGGAAACGCCCCCGGGGTATCGATCAGCGTGATCACCGGGAGCCGGAACCGCTCCGCCAGACGCATCACCCGTAACGCCTTCCGGTACCCGTGCGGTCGGGGCATCCCGAAGAACCGCTCCCGGTTCTCGTCCGTAGTCCGCCCCTTTTGCTGCCCGACAACCGCTACCGGGCGATCGCCCAGCCGGGCCAGGCCGGCGACGATGGCCCGGTCGTCGCCGTCGATCCGATCGCCGTGCAGTTCGTAGAAATCGCGGAACGTCGTCTGCAGGAAATCGAGCGCGTACGGCCGCTTGGGATGCCGAGCCAGCTTCACACGCTCCCAGTCGTCGAGGTTGGCGTAATGCGCCTGCCGCATCCCCTCGAGCTTCGCCTTCAGCCGCTCGATCTCCTTGGAGAGATCGATCCCGTCGCTCTCGTTGAGATGTCGCAGCTCCTCGATCTTCGCCTCCAACAGGTCCAGCGTTCGCTCATCGCTCATGAACCCTCCCCGAAGAACGACAGCAACCGGGCGAGCTCATCGCGCATCCCCTCGCGCCCGACCACCCGATCGATCGCCCCGTGCTCGAAGGCGAACGCGTCCGACTGGAAGTGCGGCGGCAGCTCCTCGTTGATCGCATTCTGAATGACGCGACGACCGGCGAAACCGATCAACGCTCCCCGCTCGGCGATGATCACGTCACCGAGGCTGGCGATCGATGCCTGGACACCGCCCGATGTCGGATACGTCATCACCGAGACGAAGGGGACACCGTGGTCCGCCATCCTGCCCCGGACCGCGGCTGTCTTCCCCATCTGCAGCAGCGAGAACAACCCCTCCTGCAGCCGGGCGCCTCCCGACGAGGCCACCAGGATCAGCGGACGCCGCTCCTCGACCGCCGTCTCGATGGCATGACAGATCTGCTCGCCGACGACCGACCCCATGCTCCCCCCGATGAACCGGAAGTCCATCACACCGAGCACCACCGGATGTCCGCCGATCGTCGCTCGTCCGATGATGATCGCATCGGGCAAGCCGGTCTTCGCTTGGGCCTCGGCGACTCGCTCCGGATAGGCCATACGATCGACGAAGCCGAGGGGATCATCGGCCACGATCGGCTCGGTGACGTCCTCGAAGCTGTTGTCGTCGGCCAGCAACTCGATCCGCTCCGCGGCGGTGAGGAAGAAGTACTCCCCGCAGTTGGGGCAGGTGTTGTTGTTCTCTCTCACTCGCCGCTTGAACACGAGTTCGCCGCACGCCTTGCATTTCATCCACAGGCTCTCATCCCGTTCGCGGGCGAGATCGACCCGCAAGTACTCCTTCTCTTTGAAAATCGGCATCAGCTCACCTCATCGTTCGCTTGCGAAACGGAGAAAAGCGGGATCGCTTCGGCTCCTCAGGTCGTTCGCTCGGGGGGCGAAGGCTGTCGGGCAGCACCGACCCGCTGGACACGACCATCGACAGCGCGTCCTCTACCGGCATGTCGATGTAGGTGACCAGACGCTTCGGGATGATCAGCATGTACCCGGACAGGGGGTTCGGCGCCGTCGGCGCGTAGACCAGGAGACATTCCTCCCCGGTGATGTCCTGGATCATCCCCAGATGCTCGTTCGTCACCAGGCCCAGGACGTTGATCCCCGCCTTCGGGTACTCGAACATCACCACCTTCTTGAACGAGGTGGTCGATTCCCGGTTGAGCAGCGCCCCCGTGAACTGCTTGAGCGTCCCGTACATCTTCCGGACCCCGGGAAACGAGAAGAAGATCCGCTCCATGTAGTACTGCAGCGTCCTCCCGATCACGCTACGCGCGATCGCCCCGATGATCAGCACCAAGAGGATCGTAATGATGATTCCCAACCCGGGGATCCACTGCCCGAGCACCCGTTCGATCACCATCCCGAACGCGGTATTTCGTCCGACTTGACGATCGATGAGGTTGTACAGTGCCCAGACGATGAACACCGTCGCCCCCACCGGGAGGATCGCCAGCATCCCGCTAACGAACGTCGTTCGCAGCCAAAGGAGAAGGTTCTTCATCGTGGATCCCTCGCTGGATGGTCTACCGGTGCTAACCGGATTATAGAGGATTGCGCGTATGATAGAGGATCATGCGGCGGTTCGCATCGTGGCGCACATCGGTCACCGTGGTGATTTCGCTGATTCTGGTCGCCTACGGCGGGTTGGTCGGTCTTCGGCTCCTCTACCCGATCGCCTACACCGACGAGCTCCTCATCGCCTGTCGAGCCCGAGGGCTCGATCCACCGTGGGTCGCTGCCATCGTCCGGTGCGAGAGTCGATTCGACCCCGCCGCCGAATCGGCTCGCGGGGCGCTCGGCCTGATGCAGATCATGCCGGAAACGGGGCGCTGGATCGCCGAGCGGTTGGAGATCGAGGGCTTTTCCCCCGAACACCTGGTGGAACCGCACCTCAACCTGAAGATGGGCACATGGTACCTCGACCGCCTGCTCGATCGGTTTCCTCGACCCGACGACGCGCTCGCCGCGTACAACGCCGGCCCCAGCCGGGTCGATCGGTGGCTTCAAGGGGTTGAGGCGCCCTACCCGGAGACGCTCGCCTACGTGGAGCGGGTCGAGCGGTCCGTGCCCGTCTACCGATTCTACTTCGCGCTCCCCTGGTTGCTTCGCATTATCCCTTCCTGCCTGCCTTAGCGTTGCAGCACGTCAGCACATGGGCTAGACTCCGGCACGTTGCCGGAAGCCATTCACTCAGCAATAGGAGGTAGATGACGTGGCAGAGGGGACCCGATGGGTGAAGAAGGATCCGACCCAGGAGAACGTGTTCTGGCCGTCGGACGAGCTGAAGAAGCGCACGTGGGTTGCCGACGAGTCGATCTACGAGCAAGCCAACGCCGACCCGGTGGCGTTCTGGGCCGAGCGGGCCGAGGAGCTGCACTGGTTCAACAAGTGGGACACCACGTACGAGTATGCCCCGCACGCCTACAAATGGTTTGTGGGCGGCCAGCTCAACCTCTCCTACAACTCGATCGACCGACACGTCGAGGCGGGCCACGGCGATCGGGTAGCCCTGATCTGGGAGCCCGAACCGACCGACGAACCCGCCGTAACGTTGACCTACAGCCAACTGCTCGAGCGGGTCTCCAAGTTCGCCAACGCCCTCAAGGGGCTCGGTGTCCGGAAGGGTGACGCCGTCGGGATCTACCTGCCGATGATCCCCGAGGCCGTCATCGCCATGCAGGCGTGCGCCCGGATCGGCGCCCCGCACTCGGTCGTGTTCTCCGCCTTCAGCCCCGACTCCCTGCGCGACCGGATGGTCGACTGCGACGCGAAGGTCGTCATCACCGCCGACGGCTACCACCGGCGTGGCAAGGCGATCAACCTGAAGAAGAATGCCGATGCCGGGATCGTCAACTCCCCGGTCGAGAAGCTGGTCGTCGTGAAGCGCACCGGCGCCGACGTCGAGATGGCGGAAGGACGCGACATCTGGTACCACGATCTCGTCGCGGAGGCCAGCTCCGACTGCCCGGCGGAGAAGATGGACGCCGAGGACCTCTCCTTTCTCCTGTATACGTCAGGTACAACCGGAAAGCCGAAGGGCATCATGCATACCACCGGCGGTTACGCCGTCCAGGCGTACACCACCGCCAAGTGGAACTTCGACATGCACGAGGGGGACGTGTACTGGTGCACCGCCGATGTTGGCTGGATCACCGGGCACACCTACATCAACTACGGTCCACTGATGAACGGCGTCACGACCCTCGTCTACGAAGGTTCACCGGACTTCCCGGATTTCGGCCGCTTCTGGTCCATCGTGGAGAAGCACAAGGTCACGCAGTTGTATACGGCCCCGACGGCCATCCGCATGTTCGTGAAGCAGGGCGAGGAGTGGCCGAACAAGCACGACCTCTCCTCCTTGCGGCTGCTGGGAACCGTTGGCGAGCCGATCAACGTCGACGCGTGGCTGTGGTACCACGAGGTCATCGGCGGCGGGCGCTGTCCGATCATCGACACCTGGTGGCAGACCGAGACGGGCGCCAACATGATCAACAGCCTCCCGGGCATCGGCCCCTTCATGCCGACGATCGCCGGTCGGCCGTTTCCAGGTGTCCTCGCCGACATCCTCGACTCGGGTGGTACACCGATGTCCCCCAACGAGGGCGGCTACCTGGCGATCCTCAATCCGTTCCCGCCGTCGCTGACCCGCGGGATCTACGGCGACATGGATCGGTTCAAGGCACAGTACTTCGCCGAGTACGGCCCGGAGCGGTACTTCACCAGCGACGGAGCGCGCAAGGGCGAATCCGGAAACATCCGGATCACCGGCCGCGTCGACGACGTCATGAACGTCGCGGGACATCGCTTGGCCACCGCCGAGGTGGAGAGCGCGCTCGCCCAGAACGACAAGGTCAGCGAAGTGGCAGTCGTTTCGCGTCCTCACGAACTGAAGGGCGAGGTCCCCATCGCCTTCGTTCTCCTGCGCGGCGGGATCCAGCCTTCCGACGAGATTCGCAAGGAACTGATCTCCACCGTCAATCAGGTGATCGGCCCTACCGGACGACCGGAGGAGATCATCTTCGCCACCGATGTCCCGAAGACGCGCAGCGGCAAGATCATGCGCCGGGTGCTCAAGGCGTTGGTGCGCAACGAGCCGGTCGGTGACCTGACCACCCTGCAGAACCCTCAAAGCGTCGACGTGCTCAAGGGCCTCGTCGGCTACAACGAGGGATAGACCTCGAACACGAGTTCACCGCGGCGGGGACGGACGAACGCCGTCCCCGCCGCTTCTCACGAAAGGCAACCATGGCACAAGAGACCGTATTTGGAATGCGAGCGGAATCGGGGCGGTGGGGGTTCGTCGTCGTCGGCCTGCTGATGAACGTCTGCCTGGGCGCCGTGTACGCGTTCAGCGTGTTCCAGAAGCCGCTACAGGACCTGTGGATTATCAACGCGACCCAGAGCGGGCTGCCGTTCATGGTTTTCCTGGCGACATTCGCCTTGACGATGGCGCTCGCCGGAGGACTGGTCGGACGCTGGGGACCTCGACGCACCGCCCTGTTGGGAAGCGTTCTCGTCGGCGCGGGTTGGATTCTCGCCGGATTCAGCCCGACCATCACTTGGCTGACGATCTACTACGGGATCATCGCCGGTGCCGGGGTGGGCATCCTCTACGGGTGCCCGATCGCGGTCGCCGCGAAGTGGTTCCCGGACAAGAAGGGGCTTGCCGTCGGGCTGACGGTGATGGGATTCGGACTATCGGCGCTGGCGATGGCCCCGCTGATGCGGTCGCTGATCGCCAACGCGGCGATCGGGCCGCTGCGGACGTTCGCCTATCTGGGGATCGGCTTCGTCGCCCTTCTCGTTCTCCTCTCCCTGCCCCTCCGTTCCCCCCGCGAGGGGTGGTCGCCCAGCGGGATGTCGTCGCGGACCTCGGGGCAGGCCGGCGGCGTCGACTACGATCGTGGGCAGATGGTCCGAACCCGCAGCTTCTACGCGCTATGGGGCACCTATACCATCGGCTGCCTCGCCGGGCTGATGGCGATCGGCATCTCGTCCCCGGTCGGCGAGGAGGTGGCCAAGCTGACGCCGTCGATGGCCGCAATCTCGGTATCGGTGTTCGCCATCTTCAACGGCATCGGCCGTCCGATCTTCGGTTGGCTGACCGACAAGCTGTCGCCGCGCAACGCGGCCGCCCTGTCGTTCGTCTTGATTCTGCTCGCGTCCGCCCTGCTCTACTTCTGGGGTACCGGCAACACCGCGATCTACTTTGTCGCGTTCATCATCCTGTGGATGAACCTGGGCGGGTGGCTGGCGATCGCCCCCACCGCCACCGCCACCCTGTTCGGCACCAGCCACTACGGGAAGAACTACGGGCTCGTGTTCACCAGCTACGGGGTGGGAGCGCTGCTGGGCAACACCCTGGCCGGGATGATTCGCGACGCCTCCGGCGGCTACCTTCCCGTCTTCCTGCCAGTGATGGCACTGGCCGTCCTTGGCCTCGTCGTCAGCCTACTGTGGCTGAAACCGGTGACGGCGAGCGCCTAGCGGCTGCCTTCCCCTGGGAGCCGGCGCACGGTCGCCAGCTCCCAGGGGCATGCCTCCTCGTGGTGGGGGTGCCGCTGCTGCTGCCGGCCTTCCACGGATGCCGCGATTGCGGTAGGCTAGGAGCGCCCACAGGAGATGCACCGGTCGACCCGACCGGTCGAGAGTATGGCCGAGCAAGGAGCCCCATTGCCCAAGGACCCTCACGCCCTCGTCTGGCTCGACCTCGAGACCACCGGACTCGATGACCGAAGCTGTGTCATCCTCGAGATCGCGACCGCGATCACCGACAAGGATCTGGAGACCGTCGCGGAGGGTCCGGACCTCGTCGTTCACCAGCCGGAGGCGGTGTTGGCGAGGATGGACCCGTGGTGTGTCGAACAGCACGGCGCATCAGGCCTCACCACCGCGTCGCGTCGTTCGATCATCAGCTTGGAGCAGGCCGAACAGGCGACCCTGGCGTTCGTCCGCAGTCGCTGTCTGCGCGGGCGGGCGCCGTTGTGCGGCAACTCCATCGGGTTCGACCGACGATTCCTCATTCACCACATGCCGACGCTCAACGCCTACCTCAGCTACCGAAACGTCGATGTGAGCAGCCTGAAGGAGCTCGTCACTCGCTGGTATCCGGGCGCGGTCGAGTTGCCGAACAAGCGGACGACGCATCGGGCGGCCGCCGATCTCAGGGAGTCGATCGACGAGTTGAGGCTGTACCGTCAACAGGTCTTCCGGGAGCGAAGATGATACCGATCGCGTACAGCGACATCGACGCCGCGCGACAGCGGATCGCCGGTCATGCGCATCGGACTCCCGTCATGACCTCGGGGGCGATCGATCGGATCGTCGGCGGCTCGCTGTTGTTCAAATGCGAGAACTTCCAGCGAACAGGATCGTTCAAGTTCCGCGGCGCCGTCAACGCGGTCGCCACGTTGCTCACCGACGTCCGCGCCCGCGGCGTTCTGACGCACTCCAGTGGCAATCATGCCCAGGCGCTCGCGCTGGCCGCACGCCTCCACGACATTCCGGCGCACATCGTCATGCCGGAGAACGCCCCAGAGACCAAGGTTCGCGCCACCTTGGGATACGGCGGCCACGTCACCTTCTGTCCCCCGACCCATCGGGGCCGTAGGGAGACCGCGGAGCGGGTCCACCGGGAAACCGGCGCGACGTTCGTCAGCGCCCACGACGATCTCCGGGTGATCGCCGGCCAGGGCACAGCACTCTGCGAGCTGGTCGAGGACGGCGGTCCGCTCGACGTCGTGCTCGTGCCGGTCGGCGGTGGCGGCCTGATCGCCGGCACGCTGATCGCCGCCCGGAAGCTTCTTCCCGACGCCGCGGTGATCGGCTGCGAACCGGCGGGGGCGGACGACGCCCACCGCGGTCTCCAGGTCGGCCGCCGGATCGTCGACTTCACACCGGACACAATCGCCGACGGCCTTCGGACACCGCTCGGCGAACACGGCTTCCAGATGCTCCGCGCGTTCGCCGACCGCGTCGTGACCGTCTCCGAGTCGGCGATCGTCGAGGCCATGCGGCTGGTATGGGAGCGGATGAAGATCGTCATCGAGCCGTCCAGTGCCGTCGCCGTTGCCCCGCTTCTCGAGAGGAGCGTGGCCGCCGACGGACGTCGCATCGGCGTCATCCTCACCGGCGGCAATGTCGACCTGTCCGCCGCGTTCGCGACGTGGGAGCGGCGGGCGGCCGGTTGATGGCGCTCCGGCCAACGGCTATAACGGGGACATGCCCAGGGAAGCTTGGCGGGAAACGTTGCGACCTCGGATCGATGCGGCGCGCGCCCAGCTGACGGAGCTCGACGAGGCGGAACTCGTCCGTCGCGGAGGACTCGCCGGAGGCGGCGAGTCCCCGCTTCGTCTTCCTTTGCTTGGCAAGCAGGTCACGATCGAACTCCCCGGCCTGACCATCGCCGCCGAGGACGGATCGGCTTGTCCCGAGGAGTTGGCGCTCCTCGTGCTCGACTACCTCGTTCGAGCCGACGGCTCGCCGCCCAGCGGCGAGTGGATTGGGTTTCAAGAGCTGCCGGACGGGGCGTTCTACCGACAGGCTTTCCAAGGCTATTCCGGCGCTCAGCTGGTCCGCGATCTGTCGGAGGACATCGACCGATTCCAGCACGCGGCGCGGCGGCTCGGCGGTCAGCCGGTCACGATCGGGGATGCCGGCTACGCCTTCCGCGTTCTCCCTCACCTTCCATTGGCCGTCGTGTGGTGGGAAGGGGATGAGGAGTTCCCAGCCGACGCCACGGTGCTGTTCGATCGGGTCGCCCATGTCTACCTTCCCACCGACGGTTTGGCGATCCTCGGTCGTATGTTGTGTCGAGCGCTCGGTCGAGCCGGAGGCGAGCGATGAAGATCGCGTTCAGCGGCAAAGGCGGGGTCGGAAAGACCACGTTGGTGGCGTTGCTCGCTCGCGAGGCGGCGCGCCGCGGACGCCGGGTGTTGGTCGTCGATGCCGACTCCGACCCCAATGTCGCCACCGCCCTAGGCATCGACGACCCGGTAATCGCCCTCGCCGACGATGACGAACTGGTGGCGCGCCGCGCCGGAGAGGGCGGGTTCATCCGTCTCAACCCGTCGGTGGCCGACCTCCCCGACCGCTACACGGTGGAGAAGGATCGTATTCGTCTGCTCGTCCTTGGCGGGATCCGAGGGGGGGGTGCGGGGTGCGCCTGCCCCGCCCACGCGTTGCTCAAGGCGCTCCTGGCACACCTGTTGGTCGAGGAGGATGACGTCGTGCTGCTCGACATGGAGGCGGGGATCGAGCATCTGGGCCGGGGAAGCGTCGCCGGGGTCGACGGGCTGGTGCTCGTGGTCGAGGCGGACCGCAAGGCGCTCGACACGGCGGAGAGGACGTTGTCGCTGGCTCGCGATCTCGCCGTGACGCGGATCGTCGCCGTCGCCAACCGGGTGCAGGACGACGACGACGCGTGGATCCGAGCCGCGCTTCCCGCGTCGATCCCCCTCGCGGGAACGATTCCCGAGCTCGTCGCGATCCGGCGCGCCATGCGGCGTGGCGCCCTCCCCCCCGGTCTCGAGGTGCCCTCGATCACCCGGCTGTTCGATCGACTACGGCAGCTCCACGGAGAACCCAACGGATCCGGCTCTCCGTCACATCGCCGCCGTCTGGCTGCGAGCAGCTGACTTGCCGCATCCCCGCTGGTCGTGGTAGGGTGGAGGCAACGGGCGACGAAGTAGCGGACATCCTGCAGCCTCGACGCATGCCAACCATCCGCCCGTGTTGTTGTTGTTGAGAGGGCCACGCCCATCCGCTCTGAGGAGGTGGACGGATGTCGAGAGTCATTGCCACGGCAGCGATCCGCGGCGCACACACCACCGTCGAACAAGCACGAGGCCGGCTCGCGGAGGCCGTCGAGATGTACGGTCCCGACAAGAAGCTCGAATTCCCCGACACCGCGTACGCCTTGCCGCTCACCCTCGCTCTCACCGGGCGCGAGGTCGGCAACCTGTCCGACGCACAGCAAGCGCTCGGCGAGGCGGCGACGCTGCTTCCTCCGATTCCCGGTGAGCGTCAGTGGCTCCCCTATCTCGGGGGGGCGCTCGACGCCGGAATCGCCACCCTCCTCGCCGAGGAGATCCTCGAGGTGCTCAAGTACGTCAACGGATGGGAACCCGAGCCGCCGTGGCTTGGGTTCACCGGCGACGCCACCCTCCGCCTGCAGGGGATCAAGCTCGTCGACGGGCGGATGCCGGGATTCGCCGCCATCGTCGGAGCGCCCCCCACCCGTGAGGAGGCGGTGGAGCTCGCTCGGTCGTTGCAGGAGCGCAGCATCCTCGTGTTCATGGCATCCAACAGCCGCGGCGTTTCGATGGCTGAGCAGCTGGCCGAGGCCGGCGTCGAGATGACTTGGGACACCTTCCTCGTCCCCTACGGGAAGGACACCTCGGCAGCGGTGCTCGCCCTGAACTTCGCGGCGCGGGCGGCGATGACGTTCGGCGGCGTCAAGCCCGGCGGCCTCGACGCGGCCCGCAAGATCCTCATGTACAACAAGGAACGGGTGTTCGCCTTCGTCCTCGCCCTCGGCGCGGATCTCGATCCGGAGACCGACGGCCAGCAGCTGCTCACCGACGACAAGTACGCCACCGCTGCGGGGGCGATCAACTTCGGCTTCCCGGTGATCGCCGACGTAGCGATTCCCCAGATCCTCCCCCGCGGGATCTGCACGTACGAACACGTGGTCTCCGGAGTTCCCCGCGACCGGATCGTCAACAAGGCGGTGGAGGTACGCGGCCTCAAACTGAAGCTAAGCGAGATCCCGATTCCCGTCCCGTACGGTGCCGGCTTCGAGGGCGAGCGGGTGCGCAAAGAGCACATGCAGGTGCAATTCGGCGGTAAGTACACCGAGGCGTTCGAGCTGGTCCGCGGTCGATCGATGGACGCGGTGGAGGACGGAGCGATCGAGCTGATCGGCCCGGACATCGACGAGGTCGAGGTCGGTGACGCCCTCCCGTTGGGCGTCGTCGTCGAGGTCGCCGGTCGGAACTTCAAGGAGGACTTCGAGACGGTCGTCGAGCGCCGTATCCACGAATTCGCCTCGTGGGCCTACGGCGTCTTCCACATGGGGCAGCGAGCCATCGTTTGGGTGCGGATCAGCCAGGATGCCTTTGCCAAAGGATTCCGGCTACGGCACTACGGCGAGATGCTCGTCGCCAAACTCCGCGAGGAGTTCAGCGCGATCATCGACAAGATTCAGGTCACCCTCTACACCGACGGGAAAGCGATGGCCGAGCCGCTGGAGGCAGCCCGGGCGGTGTACCGTCAGCGCGACGACCGCATCCGGGGGATGGTCGACGAGGACACGGACACCTTCTACTCCTGCGTCCTGTGCCAGTCGTACGCCCCCGATCACGTATGCGTCGTCACCCCAGAGCGCCTCGGCTTGTGCGGCGCCTACACCTGGCTCGACTGCGCCGCCAGTCACGAGATGAACCCTCGCGGACCCAACCAGCCGATCGTCAAGGGCGAGACGCTCGATCCGACCAAAGGGCAGTGGCGCGGTGTCAACGAGTACCTCGAAGTCGCCTCCAACGGGAACCTGGAGCGGTTCAACGCCTACTCGATGATGGAGGATCCAATGACCAGCTGCGGCTGCTTCGAGTGCATCACCGCAATCCTCCCCGAGACCCATGGCGTCATGATCGTCAATCGGGAGTACGAGGGGATGACCCCGATCGGGATGAGCTTCTCGACGATGGCCGGCCAGATTGGCGGCGGCATTCAGACCCCCGGTTTCATCGGCATGGGCAAGCTGTACATCACGAGCAGGAAGTACATCTCCGCGGACGGGGGGATCGAACGCGTCGTATGGATGCCCAAGGCGCTCAAGGAAGAGATTCGCGACCGTCTGCAGGAGCGGTTCGAGCAGACGGGCCGCCCCGAATTGCTGGACATGATCGCCACCGAGGAGGACGCCGTGACGAGCGAGGATCTACTGACGCATCTCGAGAAGGTCGGACATCCGGCGTTGGTAATGGAACCGATGATGTAAGGGGAACGGGGGAACTCCATGGCGAAGGTCACCGGAATTGAGATCTACAAGCTGCTCCCGAAAACGAACTGCGGCGACTGCAATTTCCCCACCTGTATGGCGTTCGCCATGCAAGTGGCCGCGAAGAAGGCGGCCCTCGATCAGTGTCCGCACGTGTCGGCGGAGGCTCAGTCCGCGCTCGGCGAGGCGCAGGCGCCGCCGATGCGGACGGTCGCGGTCGGCGCCCCGGACCGGCAGCTGAAGGTCGGTGGGGAGACGGTGTTGTTCCGCCACGAGGAGAAGTTCCATCACCCCACCGGGGTGGCTGTTCGCATCACCGCCTCGCAGCCGGACGAGCAGATCGCCGCCCGTCTCCAGGCGATCGGACGGCTACGGTTCACGCGGGTCGGCGAGGAGATCGGCATCGATCTGATCGCCGTCGATGCCGACGGCACGGACGCCGTTCGGTTCGCCGCCGTCGTCGAGCAAGTACGTAGCGCCTCGCCGCTGCCGCTCCTCCTCCTCGCCGACGCCGACGCACTGCAGCGGTCGCTTGATGCGGTGGCGGGACGTCCGCTGATCGGTCCCGCGACCGAGGACAGCTGGCAAGCGGTGGCCCCGATCGCCGCCGAGCGATCGCTTCCCGTTCTGGTCCGCTCGGACACGGTGGAAGGGCTGGCCTCATTGGCGACGAAGCTCAAGGAACAGGGGATCGAGGATCTCGTCCTTCAGCCGATCGCTCCCGACCTGATGGGCACCCTCACCCTGCTGACGACGCTTCGCCGCCTGTCGTTGGAGAAGCTTTGCCGGCCGGTCGGCTATCCGACGTGCGCCAGCGCCGTCGGTGCCTCGGCGGCCGAGCAGTCGATCGCCGCCGCCACGCAGGTCTGCCGTTACGCCGGGATCGTCCTCGTCGACGCGGTCGTCCCGGAGGCCATGTTGCCGATCCTGACCGTCCGCCAGAACATCTACACCGACCCAACCGTTCCCAACGCCATCGAGGCCAAGCTGTACGAGATCGGCGATCCCGGTCCGGATGCCCCGGTCCTTCTCACCACCAACTTCGCGTTGACCTATTTCACCGTCGCCGGCGAGATCGAAAACAGCAAGACCCCAGCATTCGTCAGCGTGGTCGACACCGAAGGGCTGGGCGTCCTCAACGCCTACGCCGACGACAAGCTGACCGCGGAGGGCGTCGTCAAGGCGGTGACGGCCCAGGGAGCGATGGACCGCGTGAATCACAACACCTTGATCCTCCCCGGGTTGGTCGCCGTGCTGAGGATGGAGATCGAAGAGGAATCCGGATGGAACGTGGTCGTCGGCCCGGAGGACGCGGCCGGTATCCCCCACTTCCTGCGCACCGAGTGGGGCGGCTGACGGGACACCATGAGCACGACGGTCCGTGTCCGATTCGAGCCGGAGGGTATCGAAGTGCAGGTCGCCCGCGGGGCCACCCTGCTGGAGGCAGCACGCGACGCCGAGGTGGCGATGGCAGCGGTATGCGGCGGGGACGGGATCTGCGGCAAGTGCCGGTTGGTCGTGGAGAGCGGCGAGGTGGAAGCTGAACCGACCACGTTGCTTACCCGCGACGATGTACGACGCGGGGTGGTGCTGGCCTGCCGTACCCGCCTCACAGGGGACGCCGTGGTCTCGGTACCCCGGGAGAGCCGCGCCGATGCGCCCCAGATCCTCGTCGATCAGGATGCCCGCCGGTTCCGAGCACTCGATCCATCGGACGCCGAGCCGGCGTCCTTTCGTCACCAGCCGCTCGTCCGTAAGCTCTGGCTCGATCTCCCCGCCCCGACCCTACAGGACAACCTCGGCTTCCAGGAGCGACTGTTTCGCAGTGTTCGGCGCCGGATCGACACGTCCGACCTCCAGATGGGGCTGAAGGTCCTGCGCGAGCTTCCCGCTGTTCACCACGGTGGGAGCTGGCAGCTGACGGCGACCCTTGGTCGCCGCGGCGGGACCACCGAGGTCATCCAAGTCGAGGCCGGCGATCGCGAGCGCTCGAGCTACGGCATCGCCGTCGATGTCGGCACGTCGACGGTCGTCGCCCATCTCGTCCATCTCGCAACCGCCGAGACGCTCGATGCCGAAGCCTGCTACAACTCCCAGATGGCGTTCGGCGAGGAGGTGACCCGGCGGATCCTTCACGCCGAGCGCTACGGCGCCGCCGTGTTGCGGGATGCCGTGGTCGAGGACCTCAACAATCTGATCGCCGCGCTGGTCGCACGTCATCGGATCGAGCGGCACGACATCGTGGCGCTGTTCGCCGCCGGCAACACCCCGATGATCCACTTCCTCCTCGGCCTCGATCCCTCCCACATCCGCAAGTCGCCGTACATCCCGACCACCACGGCCCCGCCGCCGGTGCGCGCCGCCGAGGTCGGCGTTCGGATCAACCCCCGCGGCCTGCTGTACACGATGCCGGCCATCGGAAGCTGGGTGGGCGGCGACATCACGGCCGGGATCCTGGCCACCGGACTGTACCGCACCGATCGGTTGACGATGCTCATCGACGTCGGCACCAACGGGGAGATCGTCCTCGGTCACCGGGAGTGGGCGATCGCCTGCGCGACGTCCGCCGGACCCGCGTTCGAGGGCAGCGGCGTCCACTGCGGCATGCGCGCCGCCCGCGGCGCGATCGAGCGCGTGGCGATCGAGGAGGAGGGGCGGATCTCCTTGAAGACGATCGGCGACGTCAAACCCCTTGGCATCTGTGGTTCCGGGTTCATCGACGCGCTGGTTGCCCTGTTCGAGGCCGGGATCGTCGATCGCTCGGGGACCCTGTTGCCGGATGCATCGCCGCGGGTCCGGGAGGTCGACGGCCGCCCGGAGTTCCTCCTGGTCGCGGCCGAGGCCACGGGCAGTGATCCGCGCAGCGACATCGTCATCACCCAGCCCGATATCGAGAACCTGCTGCGCGCCAAGGCGGCGATCTTCGCCGGAGCCAAGGCGCTCCTCGAAATGACCGACCACCGCTTCGAAGATGTCGACATGCTCCTGGTCGCCGGCGGGTTCGGCAACTACCTCGACCGGGAGCACGCCATCCGCTTGGGCATGATCCCCGACGTCCCCCTGTCTCGCGTTCGGTTCGTCGGCAACAGCTCGCTCATCGGGGCGAAGATGGCGCTGGGATCGGAGGAGGCGCTCGAGCGCGCCGCGCAGATTGCCCACGACACCACCTACTACGATCTGATCACCCACCCCGCGTACTACGAGGAGTTCATGTCGGCGAAGTTCATCCCCCACACCGACCTAACGCTGTTTCCGTCGGCGGTGGTCGTCAGCGCCTCGTCGCCCGATCGACAAGGAGAAGACCGATGGCCATGACGATCGCAGTGGCGGGAAAGGGGGGGACCGGAAAGACCACGCTCTCGGCGTTGCTGGTGAGGGCGTTGCGCGAGCACGGCCTCGCGCCGCTTCTCGCCGTCGACGCCGATCCCAACGCCAACCTCGGCGAAGCCCTCGGGATGGCCGCGGACTACTCCATCGGCCGACTACAGGCCGACACGCTGAAGCAGATCCACGATCTGCCCGCCGGCGTTCCGCTCGGCCGCCACCTAGAGTACGAACTCCACCAGGCAATCGTCGAAGGGGAGGGCGTCGATCTCCTCGTGATGGGGCACGGTGAGGGACCGGGCTGCTACTGCGCCGTCAATCATATCCTCCGTCGCTACCTCGAGACGCTGCGCGCGTCCTACCGATGCACGATCCTCGACAACGAGGCGGGCATGGAACACCTCTCTCGACGGGTGTCCCACGGGATCGACCGGCTGCTGGTGGTCAGCGACGGCCATCCGGCCGCCATGCGGTCCGCCGGGCGGATCGCCCGCATGGCCGACGATCTGGAGCTGGACATTGGCCGGCGCTTCTTGGTGGTGACCAACCTTCGCGGCGAGCTGAGCGGCCGTGCGGCGGCCGAGATGGACGAGACCGGACTGGAGCTGCTCGGGCGAGTTCCCTACGACGAGGCGATCGTCGAGCTGAGTCGGGAGGGGCGTCCGATCGGCGAACTGCCCGCCGACGCCGTCGCCCTCACCGCGGTGTCCGAATGGCTCGATGCGCTGCTGAACAAGGAGGGAGTCGCGTGACCGTTGAGATCCCGGATGTCAAGAAGAGATGGCCCCATGCAATCCACACCGTGACGATCGGTGCCACCGTCCCCGAGGGCGGAACGAGGAGCTCGGTTGTCGCGATCGGCGGCGAAACCACGCTCCCGTTCCACCACTTCGAGGGGAGCATGCCGCACCGGCCGGCGGTGGCCATGGAGGTATGGGACATCCCGGCCGAGGACTGGCCGGAGACCGTGCGGAAGCCGATCGCCGACGTCGACGACGATCCCGGCGCCTGGGCCCGGCGGTGCGTCGACGACTTCGGCGCCGAGCTGATCTGCCTTCGTCTGCAGGGGTGCGATCCGAACGGTGCCGATCGCTCCCCGCAGCAGGCCGCCGACGCCGCCCGCCAGGTGATCGAAGCGGTCGGGGTTCCACTGACCGTCTGGGGCTGCGGCAACGACGACAAGGACAACGAGGTGTTCCCCGTCGTCGCCGAAGCGTTGGCGGGCGAAAACTGCTTGTTGGGTACGATCACCGAGGACAACTACAAGACGCTGACCGCGCTCGGCACCGCCTACGGTCACAAGCTGATCGCCGAATCGCCGGTCGACATCAACATCGCCAAACAGGTCAACATCCTCGCTCTCGACGTGGGATTCCCTGCCGAAAACCTGGTCATCTACCCGAGCACCGGAGCGCTCGGCTACGGCCTCGAGTACGTCTACTCGATCATGGAGCGGCTGCGGATCGCCGGGCTCAAGGGCGATCGTGTCGTCTCGATGCCCATGCTGTGCGACCTCGGTGTCGAGGTTTGGGGAGTCAAGGAGGCCAAGGCGCCCGAGAGCGAGGTTCCCGGATGGGGGGACGTCGCCGTCCGGGGTCCCCTGTGGGAGGCATCCACCGCCGTCGTCTACCTGCTGGCGGGCGCCGATCTGTTGATCCTCCGCCATCCCGACGCGGTGGCCCAGACGCGGAGAACGATCGACCGGCTGATGGGGAATGGTGCAGGATGATTCTCATCGGAGAGCGAATCAACGCCGGTTTCAAGGACATCGCCAACGCGATCCGGACAAAGGATCCCGCCCCGGTCAGCCGATGGGCGACCGCTCAGACGGAGGCCGGCGCCTCCTTCCTCGACGTCAACATCGGTGCGGCGTCTCGGGACCCCGAGGACATGGCGTGGCTGATCAAGTCCGTGCAGGAGGCCGTGCCCACGCCCATCTCGGTCGACAGCACCAAGATCGAGACGATCGAGGCGGGGCTCGCCGCCCTCGACGGGCGACCGGCGCTCATCAACTCGACGACCGCCGATCCCGGGAAGCTCGAGAAGCTGGTGCGGTTGGCGATCGAGCACGATGCCATGCTCCTGGGGCTGGCGATGGACGAGCGCGGCAGCCCCCAGGACGTCGACCGCCGGGTCGAGAACGGGGCGATGATCTGCATGACGGCGATGGAGGCGGGGCTTCCTCCCGACCGGATCCTCCTCGATCCGATCCTGATGCCGATCAAGTTCATGCAAGAGCAGGTCGCCAACGTTCTCGAGGCGATCGACCAGTACACGAACCTCTCCGATCCACCGCCCCATATCTCGGTCGGTCTGTCGAACATCGGCTCCAAGACCACGGAACGCGACAGGATCGTCCGCACGTTCCTCATCATGGCGATGGCGCGCGGTCTCGACGCCGCGATCTGCGACGTCTGCAATGACGAGCTCATCGCCGCGATCGCCACCGCCGAACTGATGCTCAACCAGGAGATCTACAGCGATTCGTACATCCGCGCATTCCGGATGCGGCAAGGGACATGAAGGAGGGTCAGGTGACCGAGGGCAAGCCACGAAGCATCGACCGGGCCTCGCTGGAGGTCCTCGCGGCCAACGACGGCCAACAGGAGACCGCCTGGGACCGGCTGGAGGCGATGCAGCCTCAGTGTACCTTTGGTAGCGAAGGGGTCTGTTGCCGTATCTGCAGCATGGGACCGTGCCGGATCATCCCCGGCAAGACGGACCGCGGCGTGTGCGGCGCCGACGTGGACACGATTGCCGCCCGCAACCTGGCGCGGATGATCGCCGCGGGTGCGGCGGCCCACTCCGATCACGGCCGCGATGTCGCCCACGCGCTGCTGCTGGCGGCGCGCGACCCCTCGAGCGACTACGCGATCAAGGACCCGACCAAACTGCGGCAGGTCGCTTCCGCCTACGGGATTGGCCAGAACGGCGGGACCGATCGAGAGATCGCCTCCGCCCTCGCCGAGCGGGCGCTGGCGAACTTCGGCCAGCAGGAGGGAGAGCTCGAACTCGCCTTCCGGGCGCCGCCGGCGCGGGTCCGCCGATGGCAGGACGTCGGCATCGTTCCCCGTGGGGTCGACCGGGAGATCGTCGAGATCATGCATCGCACCCACATGGGGGTCGATACCGACTACCGCAACATCGTTCGGGGCGGCATGCGCTGTGCGCTCGCCGACGGATGGGGCGGATCGATGATCGCTACAGAGCTGCAAGACGTGCTGTTCGGCACCCCCCAACCGATCCGCGCCCGCGTGAACCTCGGGGTGCTCGACGAAGGCCAGGTCAACCTCGTCGTCCACGGGCACGAGCCGGTCCTCTCCGAGATGGCGGTGACGGCGGCTCGCGATCCCGAGCTGCTCCAGCTCGCCAAGGACGCGGGCGCCTCGGGGATCAACATCGCCGGCATCTGCTGTACCGCCAACGAAATCCTGATGCGTCACGGGGTCCCGATCGCGGGCAACTTCCTCCAGCAGGAGCTGGCCATCATGACCGGCGCCGTCGATCTGATGATGGTCGACGTTCAGTGCATCATGCCCGCCCTCTCCGACCTGGCAAACCACTACCCTACCCGGTTGGTCACCACGTCGCCGAAGGCACGGTTCCCCGGGGTGGACCACGTCGAGTTCAGCGAGGAGCGAGCGCTCGAGGTGGCCAAGACGATCGTCAACATGGCGATCGACAACTACCGGAAACGCGATCGAGCACCGTTCATCCCCGACGAGTCGATGGACCTCATTGCCGGATTCACCGCCGAGTCAGTGTATCACTTCCTCGGAGGAACGTACCGCGCCACCTACCGACCGCTCAACGACGCGATCATGGACGGGCGGTTGCGGGGGGCCGCCGGGGTGGTCGGCTGCAACAACCCCAAGATCACGCACGACTGGGCCCACGTCGAGATGACCAAGGAGCTGATCAAGAACGACGTGCTCGTGGTCACCACCGGCTGCTCGGCGATCGCCGACGCCAAGCACGGCTTGCTGCGACCGGAGACCGCGTTCGAGCTCGCCGGAGACGGGCTCAAGGAGATCTGCGAAACGGTCGGAATCCCACCGGTGCTGCATGTCGGCTCGTGCGTCGACAACTCGCGGATCCTCGTCGTGCTCGCCAACATGGTCGCCGAGGGCGGACTCGGCGACGACATCGCCGATCTCCCCGTCGCCGGAGCGGCGCCGGAGTGGATGAGCGAGAAGGCCGTGTCGATCGGCTTCTACTTCGTCGCCTCCGGTGTGTTCACCACCCTGGGGATGCCGTTCCCGATCGAGGGTTCCGAGAAGCTCACCCGGTACCTAACCGAGGAGATCGAGGCGGTCGTCGGCGGCAAGTTCGCCTTCGAATCCGACCCGATCCGGGCCGCCCGCTTGATGATCGATCACATCGAAGCGAAGCGGGAAACACTGAAGCTCAAGGAGGTCATGTACACCTGAACCGCAGGGAAGAAGGACGAGGAACACCGGACATCCAGGCCGTAAGGAGGCAGCGTGGCAGGTAGAGTCCCATCCGATCTAGAGATCGCACGAGCGGCGGAACCGAGGCCCATCACCGAGATCGCGGCGAAGCTCGGTATCCTCGAAGACGAACTGGAGCCCCACGGGAAGCTGAAGGCGAAGGTCCGGCTCGACATCCTCGAGCGGCTCGCCGACCGTCCCAACGCCAAGTACATCGACGTCACCGCCATCACCCCGACCCCCCTGGGCGAGGGGAAGTCGACGACGATGGTCGGTCTGACCCAGGCGCTGGGCACCGTCCTCGACAAGAACGTGATCTGCTGCATCCGACAGCCGAGCATGGGACCGACGTTCAACATCAAGGGCGGCGCTGCCGGCGGCGGCTACTCGCAGGTGGTGCCGATGGAGGACTTCAATCTCCATCTCACCGGGGACATCCACGCGATCAGCGTGGCGCATAACCTCGTCGCCGCGGCGCTGGACACCCGGATGTACCATGAATCCCGGCAGACCGACGCCCAACTCGCCAAACGAGGCGTAACCCGGTTGGACATCGATCCGGAGACGATCAGCTGGCGACGCGTCGTCGACATCTGCGACCGCTCCCTGCGCGAGATCGAGATCGGATACAACGACGACACCCTCAAGGACGGCTCGCCCAGTCCGGTATTCCCGCGGCGGACCGGCTTCGACATCACCGTGGCATCGGAGATCATGGCCATCCTTGCCCTCGCCACCTCGCTTCGCGACATGCGGGAGCGGTTCGGCAAGATGGTGGTGGCTCTCGACAAGCAGGGGAATCCGGTCAACGTCGAACAGCTCGGCGCCGCCGGCGCCGTCACGGTGTTGATGAAGGAAGCGCTGATGCCGACGCTGATGCAGACCCTGGAGGGCCAGCCGGCGTTCGTCCATGCCGGGCCGTTCGCCAATATCGCTCACGGCAACAGCTCGATCATCGCCGACAAGATCGCCGTCAAGCTCGCCGACTACGTCGTGACCGAGAGCGGCTTCGGCGCCGACATCGGGATGGAAAAGTTCTTCGACATCAAGTGCCGCGCGTCGGGGCTGATCCCCAATGCGGTCGTCCTGGTGGCGACGGTACGCGCCCTGAAGATGCACGGCGGCGGGCCCACGGTTCGGCCGGGATCCCCGCTGGATGAAGCCTACACCGAGGAGAACCTGGAACTGCTCGAGAACGGGTTGGTCAACCTCGGAGCGCACATCCGCAACGCGCGCAAGTTCGGGATCCCGGTGGTGGTCGCCGTCAACGCGTTCCACACCGATTCCGATGCCGAGCTGGAGAGGATCCGCGAGTACGCAATCGGACAGGGCGCGGAGGACTCGGTCGTCACGACCCATTGGGCGAACGGCGGTCCGGGCGCCGGGAAGCTCGCCGAAGCCGTGGTGGCGGCGTGCGAGCAGCCGTCGAACTTCGACTTCCTCTATCCGCTCGACTGGTCGATCCAACAGAAGATCGAGAGGATCGCCACCGACATCTACGGTGCGGCCGGCGTCCGCTACGAGCCGCTGGCCGAGCGGCAGATTGCGAGCTACGAGCGCGCCGGCTTCGGCAACCTGCCGATCTGCATGGCGAAAACCCACCTCTCGTTGTCCCACGACCCGAACCTGAAGGGAGCGCCCACCGGGTTCACCGTTCCGGTGCGCGAGGTGCGCGCCAGCGTCGGCGCCGGGTTCATCTACCCGCTGATCGGCACGATGAGCACGATGCCCGGTCTGGCCACCCATCCCGCGTTCATGGACATCGACATCGATGAGGACGGAGGGATCACCGGCCTGTTCTGACCGGGGAGGATGATGACGACGCCGGAACTCGCGGATCGGATCGAAGCGTATGCAGGCCGTCCCGATCGGCTGATCCAGGCACTCCAGCTCGTGCAGCGGGAGTTGGGCTACGTCTCGGAAGCGATGCAGCAGCAGGTCGCCGAGACGTTGGGCGTAACCGAGGCCCGCGTTCACGGCGTCGTCACCTTCTACCATCTGTTCCGCACCCAACCCACCGGGCGACATACGATCCGCCTCTGCCTGGGCACGGCATGCCACGTTCTCGGCGCGGACCGGATCGCCGCAGCGCTGCAGGAGCAGCTCGGGATCCACATCGGACAGACGACGGAGGATGGCCTGTTCAGCCTCCAGGTGGTCCGCTGCCTCGGCACCTGCAGCCTGGCCCCGGTGATGATGGTCGACGAGGACGTCTACGGCCGATTGACACCGGACAAGCTGCCGGGGCTGCTGGCGGCGTACCGCCACGACGAGGAGCGATCGGCATGAGCGCCAGGACGCTGCTCGTCTGCTCCGGCACGGCCTGTCGATCGGCCGGCGCCCTCGAGGTGCATCGCGCGCTGTCGGACGCCGTCTCCGCACGCGGCCTCGACAGCGGCATCGAGCTGGTGGAGACCGGCTGCATGGGCCCATGTGCACGAGGACCGGTGGTCCGAGTCGTCCCCGATGACGTCCTGTACACCCAAGTCCGGCCTGACGACGCCGACGAGATCGCGGCGGAGCATCTCACCGAGGGGAGAATCGTTTCGCGGTTGCTGTGGGATGAAGCGATGGCCTCCCCAACGGAGATCCCGTTCTTCGCTCACCAGCGCAAGACCGTCCTCGGCCGCGCCGGGATCATCGATCCGTTGCGGATCGAGGCCTACGAAGCCCACGGGGGGTACGCGGCGCTGACTCGTGCGCTCACCGAGATCTCCCCCGATGGGATCATCGCCGAGCTCATCGCCTCCGGACTGCGGGGGCGCGGCGGCGCCGGCTTCCCCACCGGGCGGAAGTGGCGGTTCACGAGAGACGCCCCGGGCGAC
>CAZLER010000004.1:0-19492 GCA_964558595.1 uncultured Thermotogae bacterium | reverse complement strand
TCAAGTACGTCGTCTGCAACGCCGATGAGGGAGATCCCGGAGCGTTCATGGACCGCGCCTTGCTCGAAGGCGACCCGCATGCCGTGATCGAGGGCATGGCGATCGCCGCCCGTGCGATCGGTGCCGAGCGCGGCATCATCTACGTGCGGGCCGAGTACCCACTGGCGATCGATCGGTTGACCACCGCCCTCGAGCAAGCGCGCGACCGCGGCTGGTTGGGCGAGGATATCCTCGGTACCGGCTTCGACTTCGACCTCGAGATGCGTACCGGCGCCGGGGCGTTTGTCTGCGGCGAGGAAACGGCGCTGTTGGCGTCGATCGAGGGACGCCGCGGCCATCCTCGTCCCCGTCCTCCGTTCCCTGCCCAGTCGGGGCTTCACGGGCGGCCCACCGTGATCAACAACGTCGAGACGCTGGCCAACGTCGTCGCCGTGCTCCGCGACGGGGCCGAGGCGTACGGGAGCCTGGGCACCGCCTCCAGCAAGGGAACCAAGGTATTCGCCCTCGCCGGTCAGATCCGCAACACCGGACTGGTGGAGGTGGCGATCGGGACTACCCTCCGCGAGCTGGTGTTCGACATCGGTGGCGGTGTCGGAGAAGGCAGAACGCTGAAGGCGATCCAGATCGGAGGGCCGTCGGGAGGTTGTCTTCCGGCCACGCTCCTCGACGTGCCGATTGACTACGAGTCGCTCACCGAGCACGGTGCGATCATGGGATCGGGCGGGGTGATCGTCCTTGACGACACCGCGTGTATGGTCAACGTCGCTCGATTCTTCCTCGATTTCACCGCCAGTGAGTCGTGCGGCAAGTGTGTCCCCTGTCGCGTCGGCATTCCCATGATGCGCGACATCCTGGTGCGGATCACCGAGGGCACGGCGCGCCCCGACGACCTCGACCGACTGCATGAGCTGGCTGATCTGATCCGGACCCATTCGCTGTGCGGCCTCGGGCAGACCGCGCCGAACCCGGTCCTTTCCACCCTTCGGTACTTCGGCGACGAGTATCGATCCCACATCGAGGGAGGCGTCTGCCCCTCCGGGGTCTGCATGTCCCTTCCGCCGCCGTATGCCATCGACCCCACCCGCTGTCGCGGCTGTAACCGCTGCGTCGAGGTGTGTCCCACCGGCGCCGTCGCCGGCACGATGGGCGAGCCGCCGTACCGGATCGAACCGATCGATTGCACGCGATGCGGCGCCTGTTTCGAGGCGTGCCCGTTCGACGCCGTTCTCCGGGAGGTGAGCCCGTGAGCACCACCCTCGCGATCTCCATCGATGGTCGAAGACTGGAAGCGATCGCCGGAGAGCCCGTCCTGAAAGCCGCTCGCCGGCACGGGATCGACATCCCCGGTCTCTGCTACCACCCACGGCTCACCGCGACCGGCGGCTGCCGTCTGTGTCAGGTCAAGGTCGACGGTCGCCCCGTGCCCACGACCGCCTGCACGTTGTTCGTCACCGAGGGGCTGTCGATCACCGCCTTCGACGAAGAGCTGGAGGCGCAACGCCGTGGTCTCATCGAGCTGTTGCTCGCCGAACACAACTGCGACTGTCTGGTGTGTGCTTCGGCCGGCGATTGCGAGCTGCAGGCGCTCGCCTATCGGTATGGCCTCGACGAGCGGCAGCGGCGGTATCACTTCCTCGCCGCCGCCGAGCTCCCCGCCGAGGACGCATCGTCCCCTGTCCTCACCTACGATCCGAGCAAATGCATCCTGTGCGAGCGGTGCATCAAGGCGTGTGACGAGCTCGAGGGGAAGGAGATCCTCAGCTACGCCCATCGGGGACTCCAGGCCGTCGTCACCGCCGGCGCCCGGGGATGGAGCGCGTCCGCGTGCGACGGCTGCGGCGCCTGCGTCCAGCTGTGTCCGACCGGAGCGATCCGCGAGCAGCTCGCCGACCGCCCCCCCCGGCGTTGGGAGATGGAGGCGGTGCGGACCACGTGCTCGTACTGCGGCGTCGGCTGTCAACTCGACCTCTGGGTGCACGACGGACGGATCGTCAACGTCACCGGCGCCGAGGCCATTCCCAACGACGGGTCGACGTGTGTGAAAGGACGGTTCGGCCACGGCTATGTCGGCGAATCGGATCGACTCACCCGACCGCTGATCCGACGCGACGGCGAACTGGTGGAGGCAACCTGGGACGAGGCGCTCGAGGAGGTGGCCCGCCGGCTGCGGGGGGTCATCGACCGCTACGGATCCGACAGCGTCGGCGGACTGTCGTCGGCCACCTGCACCAACGAGGAGAACTACCTGTTCCAGAAGCTGATGCGCGCCTGTATCGGCACGAACAACGTCGATCACTGCGCCCGTCTGTGCCACGCGTCCACCGTCGCCGGCCTCGCCGCGGCGTTCGGCTCAGGGGCGATGACCAACTCGATCGCCGAGCTGGAGGAGGCCAGATGCATCCTCGTCACCGGTTCGAACACGACCGAGACCCACCCGGTGATCGCCGGCCTGATCCGGCGAGCCGTACGCTACGGCGGCGCCGAGCTGATCGTCGTCGACCCGCGACGGATCGACCTGACCCGCCACGCGACCCACTGGCTCCGACAGCGCAACGGCACCGACGTCGCCTGGGTCAACGGAATGATGCACGTCATCCTCTCCGAAGAGCTGGAGGACCGGGCATTCATCGCGTCACGTACCGAGGGATTCGACAGCCTGCGATCGGTCCTTGAGCGGTTTTCCCCCGAACGCGCCGCCGAGATCAGTGGGATCCCCGTCGACAAGCTCCGAGCCGCGGCCCGCGCGTACGCCAGCGCCGAGGCGGCGACGATCGTCTACTCGATGGGGATCACTCAGCACAGTCACGGCACCGATAACGTCCTGTCGCTGGCGAATCTCGCGATGCTTACCGGCAACGTCGGTCGTCGCTCCACCGGCGTCAACCCGTTGCGCGGCCAGAACAACGTCCAGGGGGCGTGCGACCTGGGAGCTCTTCCCAACGTGTTCCCCGGATATCAGAAGGTGGACGATCCGGAAATACGGGAGAAGTTCGAGGAGGCCTGGGGCGTTTCCCTGTCGCCCATCGCGGGGCTCACCGTCGTCGAGATGATGCATGCCGCCGCCGAAGGAAGGCTCAGGGCCATGTTCATCATGGGCGAGAACCCGATGGTCTCCGACCCGAACGTCAACCAGGTCGAGCGAGCCCTGCGGGCGCTCGACGTCCTCGTGGTGCAGGATGTGTTCCTCACCGAGACCGCCCGGCTGGCCGACGTCGTCCTGCCGGCGGCGTCGTTTGCCGAGACCGACGGCACGTTCACCAACACCGAGCGGCGGGTGCTGCCCGTCCGGCGGGCCGTCGAGCCGCCCGGCCATGCCCGCCCCGATGGCGACATCCTCTGTGACCTGTCCACGCGCCTCGGCTACCCGATGGCGTATCCGGATCCAGCCGTGGTGATGGACGAGATTGCCTCGCTCACGCCGATCTACGGCGGGATCCATCACCACCGGCTCGTCCCCGACGGCCTCCAATGGCCGTGCCCGTCCGACGACCACGCGGGGACCCCGTACCTCCACGAAGGGACGTTCTCCCGTGGGCGGGGGAGGTTCCACCCCGTCGAGGTCACCCCGTCCGCCGAGCTCCCCGACGCGGACTACCCCTACGTACTGTCCACCGGCCGGATCCTGCCGCATTTCCACACCGGCTCGATGAGCCGCCGGTCCCGTGCCCTCAACGCCTACGTCAGCCAACCGTACGCCGAGATCCATCCCGAGGATCTGCGCCGCATCGGCGTGCCCGACGGGGGCCGACTGCGCATCGCCACCCGCCGCGGCGAGATCGTCACCCACGCCCGAGCGACCGAGCGGGTCGCCGAAGGCTCCGTATTCGTCCCGTTTCACTTCGCCGAGGCGGCCGCCAACCGCCTCACCAACGACGTGCTCGATCCCCAGGCGAAGATCCCCGAGCTCAAGGTCGCCGCCTGCCGCCTCGAGGCCGTGCCGTAGCACCATCTCTCGCGGAGACGCAGAGCGACGCTGAGAAGACCCAAGGAATCTCCGAGGTGACGAGAAGAACCAGATCCGGTCTCTCGCAGCGGCGCAAGGACCGTCAGGGAAGACCCAGGGACGTCCACCATGAAGGACACGAACGACAAGAACGTGGTCAAGAGGATCGCCTCGTTGGGCTTCGAGCCGCTTCGTGACCTTCATGCTCTTCATGGTGCATGCTTGTGCTTGGTGCTTCTCGCGATGGACGCTGCGCATCTCAGCGCCCTCTCCGGGTAAGCTGTCAACATGGACACGGGCGAGAGAACGCGGTTCCAGCGTGTGCGATCCGGAGAAATCAAGTCGGTCGTCGACACGCTCGTCGTCGAGACGGACGTGGCGATCGAACTCGATGGCGAACTCCTCCTTCGGGCCACCTGCTCGCCCGGACAACTGCGCGAGTGGGTGATCGGCCATCTCTTCTCCGAAGGGCTCATCGCGCGGTCGGCCGATGTCAAGGAGATCCGCGAGGCCGCCGGCGTCTTCTCGGTCGAACTCGCTGCATCGGCGCCGTCGACGCCCGTCCCGCTCGCTCCTGTGGCGAGCGATTGCCGTATGACGGTCGAGCGGATCCTCGCCGTGGCAAGAGAGACGGGCGAGAAGGCAGAGCTTTTCCAGCAGACCGGCGGCACTCATGCGATGGCGATCGCGGACGAAGCCGAGATCATCGCCTTCGTCGAGGACATCAGCCGGACCTGCGCACTCGAGAAGGCACTCGGGATTGCACTCCTACAGCGTTTTGCCTTCTCTCGCTCGCTCGCCTTCCTCTCGTCGCGCGTTCCGTCCCGGATGATCGCCAAGCTGGTCCGTTGCCGGATCCCCATCGCCTCGGCCATCTCCGCCCCGACCGCCGACGCCGTGCGGCTCGCCGAGCGCACGCGGCTGTGTCTGTGCGGTTTCGTGCGCGGAGAGGGGCTCAACGTCTACACGCACGGATGGAGGATTGGACGGTGACCCGCGAACGGGCAACCCTGATCATCCTCGCCGGCGGTGAAGCGAAGCGGATGGGCTTCCCGAAGCATCGGCTCATGGTCGACGGAGAACGCGTCATCGGTCGGCTGTGCCGGCGCCTCGGTCGGCTGTTCTCGGAGACGGTCGTCGTCGGCCGCGAGCTTGCCGATGTCCCGGCCGGCGTCCGGCCGACCGAGGATCGCTACCTCGTCCGTAGCCCGCTGGTCGGAATCCACGCCGGGCTCACCGCCTGCCGCACCGATCTGGGGTTCGTGGTCGCCTGTGACATGCCGTACGTCGAACCCGCACTGGTGGAGTTCCTGCTGAAGCAGGCCGTAGCCGTCGACGTCGCCGTTCCCGTGGTCCGCGGCCACCACGAACCCCTGTGCGCCGCATACCGCAAGAGCTGTCTACCGGCCATCGGAGTCCAGATCGAGCGCGGCATGCTCAAGGTCTCGACGCTGTACGATCGGGTGACCACCCGGCGGCTCAGCGAAGAGGCGCTGCGACGACACGATCCGACGCTCCGATCCTTTCTCAACCTCAACACGCACACCGAAGTCGACCCGGCGGCCGACGATCCGTCCCCCTTGCCCGGTCGCTCCATCGAGACCCCTCGATAGCTTCGCCTCTTGCCTTCTGACGTGTCGTCGTCTTTCCCATCTCTTTGCCGCACTTTCAACTACTTGACATGACCTACCCTATAGGGTATCGTTGTCACGCCACGTTCTCGGAAGGAGGCACATCATGAACAGGACACGGTGGGTCAACGTCGGGCCGCTCCCCGCAGGGATGTGCGTATCGTACGTCCGCGCGAGCGAGCCCCCGTTTCTCACGGGACGCCGCCGAGCGAAGGGCAACTGCCGGCGGCCGATGGGCAGCTCGCCTTCGCCCTCGTGTCCCCCGATGGAGCCGCCGCAGCAAGTGTCGCGGCAGACCACGCGAACGGGGTCGAGGAGGGCGACGGCATCGACGACAGCGAGGATAGGCGACACCTCGGTGATGGGGCGGCTGCGGGCGCCGTGACCACGGCCTCGCGGGCTCTGCTCACGCACTACGTGGCTCCCATGTAGTGATCCCTTCCCGCTGGCTTGCGTTGCACGGATCATGGGCAGACTTCAATGGCCGCCACCGAGAAGGAGGGCTGCACGACGGATCCTCGTCGCAGCCCTCCTCTTCTTCGTCCTCATCACCGGGGTCTTCCCGGCCGCGTGGAACACCGTTGCGGACGAGTCGTTCTCCCCTCCGATCGCGGTTGGTGGCGCTCGCGGAGGTACCGGCGGGTTGGCCGCTCGCTTCCCTTGGCGTCGGCGTCGAGATGATGCTGCATCTCGTTGCCCGTCGCCGCGGCGGGCCCGAGAACCGTCGGTGTCGTCACCACGACAGGACCCGGAGGGATCGAAGGAGCAGCGTCCTTCCTCCAAGAGGGCGCCGTTGTACCTCGGAGCGGTGGCCGTGGTCTGGTTCGTGCTCGGGCCGTTCTCAGGCCGGGATCTACGGGGCGATCTCGGGACAACCGGTGCCTATACCAACGCCAATGGGGACCCAAGAAGCCTGGACCCTCCGCTGGTTCGGCATCTCCGCGGTCGCCCTCCGCTTCGTGGAAAGGCGAGAGCGGGAACCCGGGGTCCGATGCCGTGCGGGGATTCGCCGCCCTCCGGGGAGGTGCAGCTTCCATGCCATCGAGCGCTTGGTCGCGGCGCCGTGGGGTAGGGGGCGCCGTGCTCGCCGGCCTGCTCTGTCTTCTGACCGCACCGCAAGCCCCTCGGGCCGCCGAGGACGTCGCAACGCTCCACGACCTGAAGGTCGAGGGGACCGTTCCCCAGACGACGGATTCCTCCTGCGGTGCGGCCGCCGTCTCCTGCCTGCTCGATCTCTACTACGGGGTACCTGCCTCCGAGGGGATGGTGCTCGAATGGGTCGAGGAGTCGGTGGCGGCTCGTGGAGAGCCTCCCGGAAAGGAGCACGGACTCACCGCCCTCGATCTGAAGAAGGTGTCCGAAGCGCTCGGCCTACCGATGGTGGGGTATCGGGTCGACCTCACCGGACTCGAGGATTTCTTCGACCGCGGAGGCTTGCCGATCCTCGTCCACGTGACGGCTCCGCGCCGACACTACCTCGCTCTCATCGCGCTCGCCGGCGGGTACGCCCTGGTGGCCGATCCGGCGTGGGGTCGGTGCATCGTGCCAACGATCGATCTCGCCGAGCATCGCGAGATGAGCGGGGTCATCCTCGTCCCGCTGCCTGACGGCAACCAGGCTTCCCATGCACGAGCCGCCCAGACGGCAGCGATCGCCTGGATGAAGCACCGCCTCGGCCGACTGGGGGAGCTTCGGGAGACGATATGGTGATGCGGGCCCTCCTCCTTGCCGGGTGTTGTGCGTTGGCGTGGGCGGTTGCCGGCAATGGGGAGTCGGGGTTCGACCCGCTTCGGCGGGTCGAAGACGAAGAGATGTCGGCGTTTCGCTGGGAGCTGGCCGGAAGCTACACCCCGCACGGCACGGAGGGCGCTACCTTCGACGTATACGGCCAGCCCTACCGGTTCGTCCGCTTCGTCGACGAGCGATCGATCAGCCTCTCGGCGAGCATCACGATCGGGAACTCGCACAAGCTGGGCATCAACGTGACCGACACGGCCACGACGCTTCGCGAGCGGCGCGACTTCGCAACCGGCTCGGTGCAGCTGGAAGCACGGGACACAGCGGCAAGCTACAGCGGCTACTACGAGGTTCGCGTGGCACCTCGCCACACGTTGGATCCACGGTTCCGCCTCACCCACGCGGTCCCTGCGGGGCTCGGCACCGCCGCCTCGATCAGCCTGCTGCTCGACCCGGTGATCCTACTCGGCGGCCTCGCGCTTTCGCATCACGACGATCCGCCCGGCAGTTGGCTCACCGCCACCGCGGCCGGCGGTCTCGTCGCCAACCAGCGGGTAAGCTATGCCGTCAAGGCATCGCTCGCCGTCCCGGTCGATGCGGTAGCGTTGCCGTCGGCCTCCCTCGGGTACCGCAGCGTGGTCGCCCTCGATGCACGACAGACCCGAGAGGTCGTCATCGCAGTGACCGTATCATTACGTGGCGACCGGACGTGGCTCGCCGGGACGATCGCCCTGCGCGGCCGCGGTCTGTAGCGGCTGTACGATCAGCGGAAGGCCGCCTTCGACCCGACCCGGCGAGCGGGAAGTTCTGTAAGCTCGTTAGCGGTCCGGGCCAGCGCCTCGATCAGGACATCGATCGCCCGGCGGTACTCGTCGATCTCGAGGTGCTCCTCTGGCGTGTGATCGAGGTTGGAATCGCCCGGCCCGTAAGCGACGATCGGACACCCCCACGCCGGACCCACCACGTTCATGTCCGAGGTCCCTGTCTTGAGCTTGAACCGCGGCCGCCCGGAGGAAGCCCGAATCGCGGCGAGGAACCCTCGCACCAACGGGGAGTTCTTGCCGGCCGTAAACGCCGGCTCGGCGTACGGGAAGGTCACCCGCTCGTCGGGGTGCCGCGCTGCCACTTGTTGCCGCACCTCCGCCGGCGACCATCCGGGCGGTAGCCGCAGTACCAAGTCCGTTTCCGCCCACGCGCGGATCCCGTCGCTGAAGGTGTGCACATCGCGCAGCGACGGGATGAGGGTGTCGAACGCCCCTTGCCTGCCCACGTTCATCTCCCGCACGCGCTCCCGCACGTAGTCCCAGAAGTCGACCGCCTTCTCCGCCGGGGTTTCGTGGTCGGACGCCCCGTGGGCTACCGACATCTCCCAGCGGTGATGCACGCTCAGCAACCCCTTGTAGCCGAGGGTGATCCCCTCCCACCCGCTCGGTTCACCGATGACGGCGGCGTCCGGTGTCGGCAGCGTGTCGCGCAGGTACTGGGCGCCGCGCCCGTGCGCCTCCTCCTCGACGGCGCCAACGACAACGATCCGGATGCCGTTGAGGCGGTCGCGCAGCGCGGACGCCGCGATCAGCATCGCCGCCAGCGGGCCCTTGGCGTCAACCGCGCCACGACCGTAGAGTTTCCCGCCCTCGCGACGGACCGGGATGTCGCCGCGCACGGTGTCCATATGACCGAGCAGCACGATCGTTCGCGGCGCATCCGGATCGCCCGCCACCCCCACCGCGTTGCCCACCGGATCGCGCCATCCCGATAGGCCGAGCGCCGGCATTTCGCTGACCAGCCATTCCGCCAGCCCGGCTTCGCGCCCCGACAGGCTGGGGATGCCAAGCATCGCCTCGAGAAGCGCCACGCTATCCATCGTCGCCCTCCGTCGCCTCGAGCGCCGCGGCCGTCGCCTCGACCACCTCATCGAGCTGCTGATCCGAGATCACCAGGGGCGGCAGGAAGCGGACCACCATCTTCCCGGCTGACAGCGCCAGCACACCCCGTTCGGCCAGCGCCATCAGGACCGGGAACGACGGGCGCCGCAGCTCGATGGCAAGCATCAGGCCGAGACCACGCACCTCCCTGATGCTAGGCCCATGGATCGCTTCCAGTCCGGCGCGCAACCTCGCCCCCGCGGCGGCGGCACGCACCGGGAGGCGCTCTTTCTCGATCGTTCGGATCGTTGCCAGCGCCGCGGCGCATGCCAGCGGGTTTCCCCCAAACGTCGAGCTGTGGACTCGCGGCGGCAGCGTTCCCACCCGCGGACCGAGCAATACCGCTCCCATCGGGAATCCTCCGCCCATCGCTTTGGCCAAGCACAACAGGTCCGGTTCCAGATCGTGATGGTCACAGGCGAACATCGCTCCGGTCCGTCCGAAGCCGGTCTGGACCTCATCGACGATCAGCAGCGCCCCGTGCCGGCGGCACAGCGCCTGGGCCGCGCGCAAGTACTCTCCATCGCCGGGAATCACCCCACCCTCCCCCTGCACTGCCTCCAGAAGCACCGCGGCGGTATCGCCGTCGACCGCCTTCTCCAGCGGTTCCATCCGGTTGTAGGGGACGAACTCCACATCGGGGACGAGCGGCGCCACCGGTTGCCGATATGCCTTGTTCCACGTCGCCGACAGCGCCCCCATCGTCCGCCCGTGGTATCCCCGCATCGCGGCGAGGATCCTGGTTCGCCCGGTGGCCACCCGGGCGAACTTCATCGCCCCCTCCACCGCCTCGGTGCCCGAGTTCGCCAGGAACACACGCTCCAGCCCGGTCGGGGCAATGCGGACCAGCGCGTCGAACAGCTCCGCGCGCCGGTCGTTGTAGAAGCCATTGGGACAGATCGCCAGCCGCCCAGCCTGCTCGGCGATTGCACTCACCACCGCCGGGTGGGCGTGGCCGATGTTGACCACCCCATGCCCAGCCATGCAGTCGATGAACTCCCGCCCGTCGACATCCCACAGCCGGGCACCGTCGCCGCGGACGAGGACGATCGGCTGGTGACCGTACACGCCGCTCCCGTGACGCTCTTCGGTTTCGACAATCCCCGCTCGGTTCATGCCACCACCGTCCCCTCGCCGGCGAGCGCCCGCCGCACCGGCTGGTCGACGCGGCCGTCCGCGAGCACCACGCGCGATACCCCCGCCCGTACCGCCTCCATCGCCCCCAGCAGCTTGCGCTTCATTCGTCCGGCAGCGTACCGCGCGAGCACCGCCTCCCCATCGCTCACCGGCACCGCGTCGATTCGTGACGACGGATCGTCCACGTCCGCGAGAAGGCCGGGGACGTTGCTCAGGATGACCACCGTTTCCGCACCCAGGGCGGCCCCAATCGCTGCCGCCGCCCGGTCGCCGTCGACGTTGACCATCTCCCGCTCGTGGCTGAGGGCGAACGGCGCCACCACCGGGGTATAGCCGGCCTCGACCAACGAACTCAGCAGGGCGTCGTTGACCCGCTCGATCCGCCCGCTGTACTCGCCGCGCAGGATGCGTTGCACCCCGTCTTCCGCGATGCGTAGCGTCGACTTGCGTTTGGCTTCGAGCAGCCGGCCGTCCACTCCCGACACCCCCAGGGCGTTCACCTCCAACTGCTGCAGTCGTTCGACAAGACGAGTGTTGATCGCCCCGGCCATGACCATCGCCAGGATCTCCATCGTCCGGCGATCGGTGTACCGGCTGGAATGCCCGGACACCGAGGTCACAAACCGCGGCGGGTGGCCGAGCGCTGCCGCGACCGTCGACGACTCGTGGGATCCTCCGTGAACGAGCACCGCCGACGTGCCCGCGCGGACCATCTCCGCCAGATCGACACACACCCGCTCCGCATCCACCCCTTCGCTGCCTCCGACCTTGACGACGATCATCGAACCCTCCCTCGTCCGCTCACACCGGATGCAGCCCGGGGAACTCCAGTCCGGCGGTCTCCGACCATCCGTGCATCACGTTCATCGCCTGCACGGCGTTTCCCGCCGCCCCCTTCATCAGGTTGTCGATCGCCGCCACCACCACGACGCGCCTGCCGTCGGCGTCGACGGCGAAGCCGATGTCGCAGTGGTTCGCCCCCGCCAACAGCTTCGGCTCCGGATACCGGTGGATCCCCCGTTTCGCGCGGACCAGGCGCACGAACGGCTCGTCAGCGTACGCCTCACGGTACAGCGACCATACCGCCTTCTCGCCGATCGCTTCGTCCAGCAGGCAGTGGCAGGTGGCCAGCGCACCACGCACGGTCCCCACTGAGGTCACCGAGAAGCGCAACGGTGGATCCTGCGGATCGAGCCCCAATTCCTGGATCAGCTCAGCCACATGACGATGCCCAGTCGGGGCATAGGTCCGCATCACATCGGCCCGCTCCGGATGGTGCGACGCCATCGTCGGCTTGTTCCCGCCCTCCGACGATCCGACCTTCACGTCCACCACCGTCTCCCGCACCCTGCCGGTTCGAACCAGCGGAGCCAGCGCCAGCAACGCCACCGCGGCGTTGCACCCCGGACCGCTGGCGCATGACGCCTCCTCCAGTGCATTACGATGGAGCTCGGGCAGCCCGTACACGAACCGCGACAGCCATTCCGGTGACGGATGCGGCTCCCCGTACCACGTCGGGTAGTCGGCCGCGTTCCGCAACCGAAAATCGGCGGAGAGATCCACGATGCGCTTCGCCATCGCCTTCCACCCGTCGATCCGTTCCATCGCCCGCCCGTGAGGGAGAGCGAGGAACAGGAGATCGCACGGCTCGAGCGACGTCACCGACACGAACTTCAAGTCGGTATAGGCGCGCAGATTGGGGTGGACGAAGTGCGCAAACTGCCCCCGATACGTCTCCGAGGTGATCTGGAACAGCTCCACCCGGGGATGGGCGAGCAGCAGGCGTAGCAGCTCCCCGCCGGCGTATCCGGATGCTCCCACGATACTGGTGCGGATCATGCGGCCTCCTGGGCTCTCTCGATCGCGTAGTCGACGATCCGGCCGGCGATATCGACCTCCGCGACGCGCGCTGCGCCGTGGAACTCGGGGGTATGGTTCACTTCGTTGACCAGCCAGCGTCCGTTGCCGTCCTGGAGCAGATCGACCGCCACCACCTCGCCGCCAACGGCGCGGGCTGCCCCCAACGACAGCTCGCGAATCTCGTCGGTCATCGCACACCGTGCGGTTGACCCTCCCGTCGCGGTGTTGGTGATCCAGTGCTCCGACGATCGCCACACCGCGTAGACGGCGGCGTCGCCGACCACCATCGTTCGCACGTCGCGTCCCCCCGGCTTCTCGATGTACTGCTGGGCGTAGAAGACGCTGTGCGATACCCCGCCCAGCGTCCTCTTGTGCTCCAGCAGCGCCTCGGCGGCGTGGCGATCGCTCACCCGCGCCAGCAGACGCCCCCACGAGCCCCGCAGCGGCTTGAGCACAGCGGGATAGCCGAGCTCTTCGATCGCCTCGACCATTCGCTCTGGGGTGAAGCCGAACGCGGTCCGCGGCGTGGGCAGTCCCGCTTCCTCGAGCGCCAGGCTGGTCAACAGCTTGTCGCCGCATACCGCGATCACCCGATGCGGGTTGACCGTCGGCACGCCCTGCCCGGCCAGCCAGCGGCTCAGGTAGAACGCCCGTGTGTCGCTCAAGCATCGCAATAGCACGATGTCGTACCCGTCGAACCGCCGCTCGGACAGGTCGTACGCTACCTCGCGGACGTCGACGGGGTCGTAGGGGACTCCCCGCGCCTCCAGCGCAGCAAAGAGAAGCTTCTCCTCGAAGCGTACCCGGGAGTACGCCACCGCGATCTTCACGTCGTCTACTCCCCCCAATCCTCCTCGACCTCGGGGGCCAGCTCGAGCGCCACCGGGTCGAGGGACACGACCTCGATCTCTACACCGCAGTCGGGGCAGACGATGATTTCGCCTTGGTGCTTCACGTCGTCCAGCTTCAACGGCGCACCACATTCGGGACATTCGTTCATGGTGTTGCCTCCTCGTCCTGCTTCTCGTTGCTTGCTGCCTGCTCGTCCAGTTTCCGTTTCGCCGCTACCAGCTGGCGGCGGACCGCCTCCGGCGCTGTCCCCCCCTCGGCGGACCGTGCCGCCACGGACCGGTGGGGGTCGAACACGCCGTACAGATCCTCCTCGAACGCCACATCGACGCTTTGATACTGGGCCAACGGGAGCTCCTTCAGCGGCACGCCGTGCGCCTCGGCCCGGCGGACCGCCTCCCCCACCAGGCCGTGCGCTTCGCGGAACGGCACCCCCTTGCCAACCAGGTAGTCCGCCAGGTCGGTGGCGAGCAGACCGTCATCACGCGCCGCTGCCATGTGTGCCGCCCGGATGCGCAGGGTACGAATCAACCCTGCGATCATCGGCAGCTCGACCTCCAGGGTGTCGATGACGTCGAACAGCGGCGGTTTGTCCTCCTGGAGATCCTTGTTGTAGCCGGACGGCAGCCCCTTGAGGGTGCACAGGAACCCGGACAGGTGACCAACCAGCCGCCCCGTCTTGCCGCGAACGAGTTCCAGCGCGTCGGGGTTACGCTTCTGGGGCATCAGGCTGGAACCGGTGGTGTACGCCTCCCCCAGCTCGAAGAACCCGAACGGTTCGCTCGAGAAGACGATCAGCGTTTCCGCGAGCGTACTCAGGTGGGTCTGCAGCAACGCCGCCCACCCGAGGACCTCAACCACGACGTCGCGGTCCTCCACCGCATCGAGGCTGTTTTCGGTCGGCCGCCGGAAGCCCAACGACCGGGCCAACGTCGCCCGATCGATCGGGTACGGCGTACCCGCCAGCGCCCCGGAGCCGAGGGGGCAGACGGCCACCCGCTCCCGCAGCTCGGCGAGCCGCTCGCGGTCGCGCATCAGCTTCCACAGGTAGGAGAGGATCCAGTGGGAGAACAGCACCGGCTGCGCCGCACGCAGGTGCGTGTAGCCGGGCATGACGACGTCGAGATGGGCCTCGGCCTTGTCGACGATCGCTCGTTGAACCCCGGCGATTCGATCGTCGAGTTCGGCAATCTCCTCGAGCAGGTACAGTCGCAGATCGGTCGCTACCTGATCGTTGCGCGACCGGCCGGTGTGCAGCTTCCCGGCCACCGGACCGACCCGTTCGGTCAGCAGCCGTTCAACCAGGGTGTGGATATCCTCGTCGCCAGGGGCGACCTCGAACGCCTCCGTTTCGATCGCCCCCCCGACGGCCGCAAGACCGTCGATCAAGCGGGCGCACTCCTCGGCGGTGACCACGCCGGCGTGCCGCAGCGCTTCGGCGTAGGCGATACTTCCTCGCACGTCGGCCGACGCCAGTCGCCGGTCGAACGGCAGCGAGTCGCCGAGCGCCCGAAGCAGCGCGTCCGGCGAACCGGCGAACCGACCGCCCCACAAGGTCGCGGGCTTCTTTCTCGCCATGGCGACTACGACCCGGCGCTCGACATCGGGACCGCCGCAGCGCCCGTCTCCTGGTCGATCAGCGCCTTGACGGTCAGCGGCAGGCCGAACAGGTTGATGAACCCCTCGGCATCGGCCTGGTTGTACACCTCATCAGCCCCGAACGTCGCGAAGTCCTCCCGGTACAGACTGTACGGAGAGGTCCGGCCGACGACCGTCGCCGATCCCTTGTACAGCTTCATCCGCACGGTGCCGGTGACCGACTTCGTCGCCTCGGTGACGAACGCCTGCAATGCCCCGCGTAGCGGCGCAAACCACAGTCCGTAGTACACGAGCTCGGCGAGCTTCTGGCCGACGAGCTGCTTGTAGTGCGATGTCTCCCGATCGAGGCAGAGGCTCTCCAGGCCCTGCAGCGCTGCGTACAGCACGGTGGCACCCGGTGTCTCGTAGACGCCGCGAGACTTCATCCCGACCAGCCGGTTCTCCACCATGTCCGCCCGGCCGACCCCGTGAGCCCCGGCGATCTCGTTCAGATGCTTCATCAACTGGACCGAGTCCATCGTTGTCCCGTCGACCGCCACCGGCAGGCCGTGTTCGAACGCAATCGCCACGTACTGCGGCTCATCGGGAGCGGCCTCGGGAGCGACGGTGCGACAGAACATCGCTTCCTCCGGCTCGGCCCACGGGTCCTCGAGGAGGCCGCCTTCGTGGCTCATGTGCCAGAGGTTGGCATCCCGGCTGTACGCCGACTCCTTGTGGGACATGATCGGGACCCCGTGCGCCTCGGCGTAGGCAACCGCGTCCTCACGCGACGTGATCGACCACTCCCGCCACGGGGCGACGATCTTCAGCGTCGGGTCGTGTGCCTTGACCCCGAGCTCGAACCGGACCTGGTCGTTCCCCTTACCTGTACAACCGTGAACCACCGCGTCGGCCCCCTCTTGATGGGCGACCTCGACGAGCTTCTTGGCGATCAGAGGCCGGGCCGTCGACGTGCCCAACAGGTAGAGCCCCTCGTACACCGCACCCGCCTGCAGGGTCGGAAACGCGTACTCATCGAGGAACTCCCGTTGCAGGTCGAGGATCACCGCCTTGCTCGCCCCGCTGGCCAGCGCCTTGGCCTCCAGCCCCTCCGTCTCGCCAACCCCTTGGCCCACGTCGGCCGTCAGGGTGACGACCTCGCATCCGTAGGTCTCCTTCAACCACGGAACGATCACCGACGTATCGAGCCCTCCCGAGTACGCCAACACCGCTTTCTGGATCTTCTGGTTCATCGTCCACTCCTCTGCACGCTCGTCCGTTGTGCCGCTCGCTGGAACCACCGCTACGCTCGGCCGCCGAGGCGATCCGAGCCGTCTCGGAGAAGCCGGGTCAGCCAACCGGGCATGCCGCATGGAATGGAGATGAAAGAGAACAGCGACCTACAGCCCGGTGACTACCCGGCTGTACGTCTACGGCGAACCGTACGTGCACGAAGATCTAGACTTCGATACAGGCTGTGCATGATGCGCGCACTATAGCGGGGAGGATCGTCGCTGTCAAGGACACTGCGGCATCGAGCGGTTGCAACAACGGCGCGATCGGAGCGATCATCGTCCCCGCGACATCCAAGGGATCACCGGCAAGGGGAGCGTGACGATGAGCGACGAAGTACGACTGGAGGCGACGGTGCACGGCATCGTGCAAGGGGTGTTCTTCCGTCAGAACACCAAACAACAGGCCGAACGGCTCGGCGTGTCGGGCACGGTGCGCAACCGGGCCGACGGAACCGTCGGAGTGGTCGCCGAGGGACCGCGGGAAGCGCTCGGCCAGCTGCTCGCGTGGCTGCACCACGGCCCCGAGCTGGCCGAGGTCGAGCGGGTCGACCCGTCGTGGGACCAGGCGACCGGCCGGTTCTCCGGCTTTCGCATCGTGCGCTAGGAGGCCAACGGTGTCCGAGCTCTCGCAGACGATGCAGGCGATGGTACTCGAACGTCCCGGTGCACCGCTCGCGCTTCGTGAGATACCCGTTCCGCAGCCGGGCCCCGGGCAGCTTTTGCTACGGGTCGCCGCGTGCGGCGTCTGCCGCACCGATCTGCATATCGTCGACGGCGACCTCGACGGACCGAAGCTCCCCCTCGTGCTCGGCCACGAGATCGTCGGCCACGTCGTCGGGCTCGGCGAGGGAGTGGAGCGGTTCTCGCCCGGCGATCGGGTCGGCGTTCCGTGGCTCGGATGGACCGACGAGCGCTGCCGCTACTGCCGCGCGGGGCTGGAAAACCTGTGCGAGAACGCCCGGTTCACCGGCTTCACGATCGACGGCGGCTTCGCCGAGTTCACCGTCGCCGACGCCCGCTATGCCTTCCCGATCCCCGAACGCTACGACGATCTTCACGCAGCGCCGCTCCTGTGCGCCGGGCTGATCGGCTACCGCGCCTACCGGATGGCCGGCGACGCGCAACGCCTCGGCCTCTACGGCTTCGGCGCCGCCGCCCACATCCTCGTTCAACTCGCCCGCCACCACGGCCGCGAGGTGGTCGCATTCACCCGTCCCGGGGACGAGGCCAAGCAGCGGTTCGCCCGTCGCCTCGGCGCGGCGTGGGCCGGCGGCTCGACCGACCGTCCGCCGCAGCCGCTCCACGCCGCCATCCTGTTCGCCCCGGTCGGATCGCTCGTCGTCGAGGCGCTGCGGTCGATCGACCGCGGCGGCACCGTCGTCTGTGCCGGGATCCACATGAGCGATATCCCCTCCTTCCCCTACCGGCTGTTGTGGGAGGAACGGAGCCTCAAGTCGGTCGCCAACCTCACCCGCGATGACGGTGAGCGGTTCATGGCCGCCGCGTCGGAGACCTCGATCGACACGGAAGTCACCCCCTTCCCGCTCGAACAGGCAAACGAAGCCCTCGCCGCCCTCCGTGAGGGGCGGATCGAGGGGGCCGCCGTGCTCGACATCGGTTCATCCTAGCGTCGGGCGAACTGCGCCACGAGTGCCTCCCGGGCCGCCGCCGTTCCATCGTGCTTCCTTTCCTCGAGGCGGGCCGTCGTCCTACAATCGAACAGGCCCGCGGTACCGGTGACGGCCCAGCTTCCCCGGAGGAGGTACGATGCACCGCACAAGCAGACTCCTGCACGCCAGCACGATCGCCTTGGCGCTGGTGGCGCTCGTCGCCTCGGCAGCCGGCGCAGCCGCCTACTACGTGAGCGCCGGGCATCCCGCAGCGAGCGACGCCAACCCGGGGACGTTCGACGCCCCGTGGCGCACCCTCCGCCACGCCCTCGGCGTCGCCGGGCCCGGCGACACCGTCTCTCTGCGCAGCGGCGTCTACCATGAGCATGTACGGTTTGAACGCGGCGGAAACCCGGCCGGTCACCTCGTCCTGTCCGCGACCCCCGGCGAGACCGCCGTGATCAATGGCGCCGGCGTCACCACATCGGAGGACGGGATCGTCGTCGATCAGCCCTACATCCGGCTGGTGGGGCTCGAGATCCGTGGCTGGTCCGGCAACGGGATCTGGGCCGAGGGCGCCTCGTACCTCGAGATCGTCGACTGCGTCATCCATGATGTGACCTGCGGCGTCGGTCTGGCAGCCGGAACGCACGACGTCCTGGTGGAGCGTGTCCAGGTGCACGACTTCAACCGGTACGGCTTCGACGCCAGTCCCGCCGGCGGCGCGCCGTGCGCCCGCGGCGTATTCCGAGACTGCGTCGCCCACACCGCCCGTGACCCCGAGCAGAACGTCGACGGCTTCGCCCTCGGCCATGGCGATCAACACGGCTTCCTGTTCGAACGCTGCTCCGCCTATGGTGTCTACGATGGCTTCGACCTCAGCGCCCGCGACACCACCCTGAGCGCCTGCTCGGCGTACGCCTGTCGGAACGCCGCGTACAAGCTGTGGTCCGACCGGGGCCACCTCGTCAACTGCATCGGCCACAGCAGCCGGACGATCGTCGAGCTCGACTGGGACGGCGAACCCGGAACCGTCGACCTCGTCAACTGCACCTTCTACACCGCCGACAGCTACACCGTGTGGGTCGAGAACAGCGCCGACACCCTCCACATGCGAAACTGCATCCTCGCCGGCGGTGCCACCATCGGGCTGGCGTTCGAGCAGCGCGACCTCGGCGCGTACCGCGGCGACCACAACCTGTTCCACAACTGTCATCCCGATCGGGTGATCGCCGTCGGCTACGAGGACGCGTTCTCGCTCGAGCAGATCGCAGCGGGCGCGTGGACCGCCTACAGCGGGCAGGACGAGCACTCGCTCGTCGCCCGTACCGGAGCCGGGCTGTTCGTCGCCCCCGCGCGGTTCGACCTCCGGCTGCCGCCGGGCAGCCCCGCCGTCGATGCCGGTACCAGCATCGACGCCCCGCCCGAAGACCACGACGGCACCCTCCGTCCCCGCGGCCGAGCCCACGATATCGGCGCGTACGAGCTGTAGCGAAGAGCCTCCCAAGCCTGTACACGGCTTGGACCTGCATTCGCGTGCGAGAAACGTGTGCCATGGCTCCTGCTCGTTGTCCCCCATCAACCGCGCTGATAGACTGAGGTTGAATCGTTTCCGGGAGGGTGGCAGGGCGTGTCGGAACGTACAGGACAGCTTTCCCCGCAGGAGTTCGTCGACAAGTGGCGGCGCTCGTCGCTCAAGGAGCGTTCGGCGTCGCAGGAGCACTTCCTCGACCTCTGCCGGATGCTTGGCCATCCGACGCCCGCGAAGGCCGATCCCGAGGGCGCGACGTTCACGTTCGAGAAGGGCGCCGGCAAGCGGACCGGCGGCCAGGGTTGGGCCGACGTCTGGAAGAAGGGCTGCTTCGCCTGGGAATACAAAGGGAAGCACAGGGACCTCGACGCCGCCTACGAGCAGCTCCAGCTCTAC
>CAZLER010000003.1:80681-100920 GCA_964558595.1 uncultured Thermotogae bacterium | reverse complement strand
TGACAACCACATCACCTTCACCCGCAGCAGGCGATACCGCAAGAACGACAACTGCTTCGTGGAACAGAAAAACTACACAGTGGTTCGCAGAACGGTGGGCTACTGTCGGTATGACACGCCTGCAGAACTGAGAGTGCTCAACGAGCTGTATGCGGTCCTTCGTCTCTACACCAACTACTTCCAACCCTCGATGAAGCTTGTTGAGAAGACGAGAACCGGCAGCAAGGTGCACAAGAAGTACGACAAGGCCAAGACACCCTACCACCGGGTGATGACATCGCCGGAGATTCCCAGAGAGACCAAACGGGAGCTGCGAAGGATCTACGCAACGTTGAATCCAGCCAAGCTAATCCGAGACATCGGCAAGCTTCAGGACGAACTGGCGAGCCTCGTTTCGGCCAAGAGCGAGGCTCAACAACAAGTCGATTTGGAGTACATTCCTTCATGAGGCAACGAATGGTCGTTCGAGTACATTCCTACGTGAGGCAACACGGACGGCGCCGCCGGCTTCCATCCTGCAGCGATCATCTCGGTTGGGACAATGCGTTCAGCGCATGGATCAACCCGTGCCCGAACCGCTCGTCGAACCCTCGGGGGCCGAGATCGATCAACGATCGTCGCAGCCGTTCGATCGCCTGGTCCGCGGAGATCCCAGGGTAGGCTGACAGGATCAGGGCCAGCGTCCCGGATACATGGGGAGCGGCGAACGAGGTTCCCGATCGCGTCGAGCTCCCCCCGCCTGGCACAAACGACACGATCGCTTCGCCCGGCGCGCAGGCGAACACCTCAGGGCCGTAGGTGCTGAACGTGGGCGCGAGATCATCACGGGTGGTCGCCGCCACCGCGTAGACGGTGTCGTAACGGGCCGGATACAGGACGCCCGAGCTTCCGGTGTTGCCCGAGATCCCGACGATCAGCACCCCGCGGGCCGCCGCGCGCCGGAGGGCGTCCTCGAAGTAGCTCGGGGGCCTCCCGTTGGCGTAGACGCTCAGGTTGATGATCTGCGCCCCGTTGTCCACAGCGTAGTCGACCGCTTCGGCGAACGTCCGCCAATCGGAGGAGAGGAACTGGTTGTTGGAGTTGAGAAACCGCACGTCCATCAGCCGGACCCCGGGCGCCACCCCGACGATCGGAAGCTCACCCGGACGCGCGGCGATGATTCCGGCGCTGAACGTCCCGTGCCAATGCAGTTGGGATCCGGACAACGAGCTGTTGTCACCGTCGCGGAAGTCCCAGCCGTGGATGTCATCGACGTACCCGTTGCCGTCGTCGTCGACGCCGTTGCCGGGGATTTCGTCCTCGTTGACCCACAGACTGCTCTTGAGCTGGGGGATCGACGCATCGATGCCCGAATCGATCACCGCGACGACCACGCGGGGATCGCCGTGATGAGTCCACCACGCATCGGGCGCGGCGATTCGCTCCAGCCCCCAGTTGACCGGTTGCTGATGAACGGTGTACATGCCGTCGTCCGTCTCCGGCGGCGGCTGGCGCGGCAGCCGAATGGGGAGGATCCGAAACGGTAGCGCGTTGGAGATGGGCGTTCCAGTCCCCACGTCGAGCGCGACCTCCAGCAGATAGATCCCGGTGTGCTGGAATTCCCAGCGGCTGGCGGCCACGACGTCCGCGCTCTCCCCGGGAGCTACGGCCAACGCCTCCACCGGGATCGTCTCGATGGTCCTCCCTTGCCGATCCTGTACCGACACCTGTCCCTGGACATCGGTGAGCGGGAGGCGACCGCGATGGGTTAGACGAAACGACACCCGAAACGGTGCGAGATCATCGATCTCGATGTCCTCAATCGATGCGCTGGGCGGTTGTCCAACGGCCGCCGCGCCGATGATCAGGAGAACGACTGCCGTCCATGGCGCGCACCAACGGCCCCTCATCCACGCAGGTCTCCGAACGGTCCGACGATCCGTCCCAGTGCATCGTCGACCGACGGCGCCTCGTCCTCGGTCCACCCCACCGCCGCGATGGCGACCTCGAGGGAGAAGTCGAACCGTGCGGTGATGTCAGGAGCCAAACCGCGCAACCGGTCCGCGGCCACCACCGCTCCCTCGGGAGGAGTCTCGGGAAGCAGCGACGCGAACCGCGTTTCGCCCACTCGGAACAGGAGGTCGACACTCCGCAGGTTTCGCACCAAGAACGACTTCGCCGCGATCAGCACCTGCCGTCGGTCCTCGTCGGACCGGCCCTCGATCCCCCCCAACTCGACGACGAGGACCGATGTCGCGTGCCCGTAGCGGCGCGTCTTGCTCAACTCGCGATCGAGTTCGGTCCGGAAGTGATCGAAGGTATACGCACCGGTCAGCTCATCGAGCACCACCAGTTTCAACAGCTCTTGTTCGTGCGCCCGGATCATCTTCGTCATCAGGTTGAATCCGTCGATCAGCTGCCGGATCTCGTCGCGTAGCGGCGTGCCGGGCACCCTACGCGAGGACGGGGCGATCTCGACATCGTAGCGTCGCGCCGACACCGCCGCGATCGCCTTCGCCAATCGTCCCACCGGTTGGGTCACCAACAGCTGCAGCACGAACACCACGAGCCCTCCCAGCACCAGGAAGCCGACCGCCGCGCCCCCCCCGAACTGCCAGGATAGGCGGGTCACGTACGCGGCCTGCTCGGCAAGCGACATGTCCACGACGACAACCCCGAGGACGTCCGGTCCCGAGAACAGCGGATGGAACGCCCGCAACACGGTTTGATCGGCGATCCGCAGGCGGGTCACCTCCGTCGACCGCAGCGCCCGGAAGCGATCCTGCTCCTCCTCCGACGCCACCGACCCGACCTCGGTCGGATCCGTGCTCGCGACGGTGAGGAAACCCCGCGCACTGACGCCGATCACCGTGATCCCCACCACCGCTTCGTGGCGCTCGACCAGACGACTGATGTCGGCATCGAGCTCGTCGGAGTAGTAGAGGATATACTCCTTCTCCTGGATCGACTTGGAGATGACCGCAGCGACACTCCGGGCTCGCTGCACGTAGATCGAGGCGATCGACGACCGCAGCGAGACGTAGGCGAATCCATACAGCGCCCCCACCACCAGCAGGGCAATCGTCAGCACCAACACCACCAGCTTGACCCGCAGGCTCGATCCGTAGCGCAGCCACGAACGGGCACGTCGGAACGTCCTGCGCCACCGATCCGCCAGCCGGAGGGCCTCGTCTCTCGACTCCATCGCGACTCCTTTGCTCTACTCCGCCAGGATTCCCAGCTCCAAGAGGGCCTCGCGGGCCACCGCTTCCGGCCTCCGTTGCAGGAGTCGGACCCGACTGATCAACTGGTGAACCAAGGATGACGTCACCGCCTCCGACAGCTCCTCTAGCACATCCCCGATCTCGGGATACCGCTCCAACGTATCCACGTACGCCGCCGCCACGATTCTCGAAACGGAAAACGCCCCTCGATCGTCCTCGAGCTCGACGTACCCCGAGGCGGTCAACGTCTGCGTCAAGCTGTCCACCACGGCCAGATCCACCGATCCCAGCTTGAGGAGCGTCTCCGCGCCTGCCATGGAGGACGCCCGCTCAACCGCGATCGCCGCGGGCCTCAGCCCATACGCCGTCTCGAACGCCCGCCGCTCCGGCTCGCCGAACGACGGAATCACGGCGTAGCGGATCGTCCGCTCGACGCCTTCCGCCCAGGCGAACAGGGCGGACAACGTCTTGGCCTCCAGCTGTTTCGCCGTCGTCTCCGGCACCACCACCGTCCAACGCCGCTCCACCGGGATCGGCAGCGCAGCGATCTCGTCGCCGCCGGGCGGAGGCTCGGCCTCCCCAGGGGTTGTCCTCCACCACACCATGTCCACGTCGCGGGACCGCAGCGCGTCGCCCACCGTTTCCCAGTCCCCGATCCCGATGAGATCGATGACGCGGAAGCCGGCGTCGCTGAGGGCGATCTGCAGGATCCGTCCCAGGAGCTCCTGGACCGTATCCGCCTGCGTGCCCACGGCCAGGGTGGCCTTCCACGCCGACCCCTCCAACAGGACGTTTCCCGCCACCGCTGCTGCCGAGGGATCCGGTTCGTCATCGCCGTTCCACCAGTTGCCCACCGCGTACAGCGGAACGGCACTGTCGTTCATGACATCCAACTGCTCGTTTCCAAGGAAGCCGTTGTGGGCGACGATCGCGGGACCGGTCTCGGCGTCTCTTCCCGGACGATCGAGCTCCGCAACCGCCTCGTCGTCGGTTTGCCGAAGGCCAACCCGGTTGTCGGCGATCGTGTTCCCCTCGATCCGTACACCGGGGCCGGCACCGTTCAGCAGGATCCCGGTATCGTGGCCGCGAACCTCGTTGCCCAAGAGATCGATCCGCGTTGCGCCGGCCGCCACGATCCCCGTTTGGCCGACGATGATGCGATTCTCCAGAATGCTGTTCGCATCCGAACCATCGTCGACGACAATCCCCGCCGTCGTCTGCTCGTCGAGGGTGTTGCGCAGCACGGTATTCCCCTCCGAACGGCGTACCAGGATGCCCAACGCACCACCGTTGACCCGGTTGTCCAGCAGCTGGTGATCTCCTCCCGCGACGATCGAGATCCCCCTTCCGGTGGCCTCCGCCGCGATCGCGTTGCGCATCACCCTCGCGTTCGTCGAGCGCTGCAGTTCGATGCCCAGCGGGCTGTCGCCCAGACGGTTCCCCAGCACGAGGTTGCGATCGCTGCCGTCCAGACGCACACCGGCCGCCTCGCAGCGCTCGACGTGGTTGGAGCGGATGGCGTTCTCCGAAGCCTGGGAGAGTAGGATTCCGGCGTCCCGGCAGCGACGGATCGTGTTCTCGGTCACCGTGTTCGCGGAAGCCTGCTGGAGCCATACCCCAACAGCCAGCATCCGCTCGATTTCGCATTCGGCGATCTCGCAACCGGTCGCGCGATCGACCAGGATCCCCACGCGCCCGTCCCGCAGCGTCGAGGCGATCACGCGGGTCTCCGTCGCGCCCCGAAGCTGTACCGCAGCGATCGATGTCCGATCGATCCGGCACCGTCGCAGGGTGTTGCGCTCGGACCCTGGGTCGACCGAAATCCCGACCGGTACGTCGGCGATCCGGGTCTCCTCGATCTGGTTTTCCCAGGAGGCCGTGACACGCAGGCCGACGTCGGCGCTGTCGCGGATCTCCAGTTGGGAGATCGTGCTGCCCCCGACCGCCGTCAGTTCGAGACCGATCGTGCCGCCGCGAAGCTCGAGGTCGCGTAGGGTGGCGTTACGAGCGCCGTCCAGCAGGATGCCGATCGGTGCATCGAGGACGGCAACCCGTTCCACGATGCACTGGGACGCCGCAACCCGGATCCCGATCGCCTCGGCGTGGATCTCCAGTCCCTGCAGCACCGTCCGGTCCGCCTCGACGGTGATCGCCGGACGACCGCCGGTCCCTTCCACCCGGACGGTACCGGCAGCCGCCACCGTGATCCCGGCCACCGCGATCGTCACCGGGCCTCGGTACGGCTCGCCCCTCGGATGCAGAACGATCGTGGCTCCCGGCTTCGCCCCGACAAGCGCCTGCTTTAGCGTCGGTGCATCGCGAGGCACATGGATGGCGTCGTCCGGCCAGCCCGGCCCGGCAACACGCAAGGCGATCAGTACCGCCACGACGACGACCCCGGCGGCAGCGCCTAACGCAAGTCCCAACCTGAACGAGCGACGATCCATACGCCCACTCTACCACAGTCGTTCGGAGGACGTCCAGGCAGACAGGAACCCATCGCCGACGGGAACGGCTAGTCGGACATGATGGTGTACACCAAGTCTAGCGGATCATCGATCCGTGCGGACCCGTTCTCGTCGAGCAGCACCCGGTAGTCGACGCCGAGGTCGAATGATCCGTGCTCCCCACGGGCCAGCAGCCGAGGGGCGTCCGACAGCGGTTCGTACGATCCTCCGTCGCCTCGGATGAGGACCGCGTCTTCGGCGGCCGTCCCCTCGAGGCGGACCTGGAGCTTCCACGGGGTGTTGCTGACCACCTGCAGCCGGACCGCGTTCTCATCCTCGATGTACCCGCGGGCCACGTCCAGAGCGGACGGCGCCGGGACGGCGTAGCGAACCGACGTCACGTCGTCGCCGCTTCCCACCAGCCGCAGCGTCTGGTACGGGAGGACCTTCCAGCGTAGCTCGACGGTGACCGACCGTTGCACGGCATACGCCGACGCGGCGGCGATCAGCACCAGGACACCAACCCCCCACCACAGCTTCCGTCGCGTCCGCCTTCTGTCGCGCGCCATCGGACATCACCACCTCCCGTGGACGAGCGGCCCACAGTCCGATTGTTCCTCAATCGGTGGTTCTCGAGACGCGTCTCTCCAACCATACGATGTCGGAAGCGGTGAGCTGACCGTCGTTGTCGAAGTCGAACGCCCGCGCGTTCTCGGTCACCGGCCGAGACGCCAGATGCCGGGCAAGAAGCTCCGGATCGGCAGGACGGAGTACTCCATCTCCGTCGATGTCTTCGTATCGTCCATCCCCATCGAGATCGGCGGGAGGTGCCGCGGCATCCCCGATCGGGGTCAGTTCGAGCGCCTCGACGCGCAGCGCCATCTGTCCGGCAACCAGATGGTCTCCTCCGAAATCGATCACGGCGCGAATCAGGTAGAGGCCGGGGCGGTCGATCCCCCAGCTCCATCGCACCACCCGCTCGATGTCATAGCCGGGCAGCACGTGGAACGGTCCGATCGGAAGCTCGGCGAGCGAGCGACTCGCATCGTCCTGAATCGTGACCAGACCGTTCACGTCGGTCAAGTACGTATCCCCGACGTTGTCGAACCTCACCCGGACGCGGAGCGGATCCAGACCTGCGGTGGTGACACTGCTCACCCGACCGGCCGGGCGCGTGGGGGGGACGGTGACCACGACCCGCACGAGGAACTGCCGCACCAGACGGACCGTGCCGCGTCCATCCTCTTCGTCAACCGGGGCCACCCGTAGCAGCACCCCCGCCCAGTGGGAACCGTTCACCTCCTCAGGGATCGTCACGCCGATGCCGATATCGGCCTCCGCCCCCGGATCGAGCGCCAGCGCGGCCGGAGCAACGTCCGTCCATCCGGCGCACGAACGTTCCAGGGTGCCGGAGACGGCCATACGGGTTACCCCCTGCTCGTCGACCTCCCAATCGACGAGCGTCAGCCGCACATCGAGTGGTTCCGTCTCATCGTTGAGAACGACAAACGAGGTATCGAGACGCGAGCCCGCCGTACCAGACAGGTCGAACCGACTCACCGAGACGCTGACCGCGGCCGTCGGCGTCGCGACGGCGATCGTCGTCACGATCGCCAGGAGCCATCCCCAGCGTCGACATTCGATCCCGCCGGGTATTCGACCGCTCATGTCCTCTCGCTGCCTCGTGGTCTGTCCCGCCATGCCCCTACCCGAGCCACGTCCGCACCCTGCCGCTCACCCGGAGACGGCGCCCTCGGCGATCTCTGCCAACGCGTCGTCCAGCGGGCGAGGGCGCCCGATGTGGAACCCCTGTGCGCAGTCGACCCCCAGCTCCCGCAGCAGCCCCAGCGTCGTCGCATCTTCGACGAATTCGGCGATCGTCCGCTTTCCCAGGCTGTGCGCGAGGTGAACCATCGCCTGCACCAGGTGACGGTCGACGGGATCGCGCGACAGATTGCGGATGAAGCTGCCATCGATCTTCAAGTAGTCGACGTCGAGGTTCTTCAACTGGTAAAACGAGGAGAAGCCCCTTCCGAAGTCGTCGAGGGCGAACTCGACGCCTTGTCCACGCAACGTGCGCAGGAAGTCCTTGGCCACGTGGATGTTGTAGATCGCCGCCGTCTCCGTGATCTCCATCACCAGGCGCACCGGCCCGATGATACTGAGCTGCGGCATCTCGGCAACGAGGTCGAGGAATTCGCGATCGGCCATCGTGCGAGGCGACAGGTTGATGGCGAATGACAGCTGACGTCCACCAGTCTCCATCCGCGACAGCACCTCGGTCGTCCGCGTCAGCACCCACCGGTCGATATCGCCGCTCAACCCGAACTGCTCAGCGATATCGAGAAACGCGCCCGGGGAAATGATGCTGCCGTCCCGGTCGACCAGCCGCAGCAGCACTTCGTACCGCGCGATCTCGTCCGTATGGAGGTCGAGGATCGGCTGCGCGTAGAGGACGAACCCATCCGTCTCCAACGCTTCGCGAAGCCGGCGCAGCCAGTCGATCCGCTGTTCGGGCGCGGAGGGGCGCCGTTGCGCGGGGGAGTAGACGCAGAATCGGTTGCGCCCCTGTTCCTTGGCCCGGTACATCGCCATGTCGGCCTCCATCAGCAGCTCGGTGGCCTCCAATCCGTGCTCGGGGAACAGCACGATCCCGATGCTCGCCGTCGTCCGAATCGCCTGCCCTTGCAGGGTCGCCGTGTGATGTCGGATCGCTTCGAGCAACCGGGCGGCCGCGATCTGTGCCTGGGTCGAGTCGACGTTCGGGTACAGGATGGCGAATTCGTCGCCGCCGAGTCGTGCCAGCACGTCCGACGCTCGGATCGTGGAGATCATCCGGTGGGCCAGGCTGGCCAGCAGTTCGTCCCCCACTTTGTGTCCCAGTCCGTCGTTGATCTCCTTGAAGCCGTCGAGATCCATCCATAGGACCGCGCCCCGTCCATCGTATCGCTTGGCCCGAGCGAGATGACGCTCGAGGATCGCATGGAACTCCCGTCGGTTGTGCAGACCGGTCAACGGATCGTGGGTCGCCCAGTGTAACAGCTGCTTCTCCTGCCGCTTGAGTTGGCTGATGTCCGTCAGGATCCCCTCGTGGTGGAGGTACGCTCCCTCGGCCGACCTCACCGCCCGCGCGTTGAGCAGGGCATCGACCGGCGGACCGTCCTTCGCGTTCAGCGACACCTCCGCGTTGTGTAGCTGCTCGCCATCCCGGAGGCGCTCCTCCGGGGACGGGGCACCGGACCGTCCGTCGATCAGATCGCTGAACCGCGTCGCACGCAGCTCTCCCTCGTCGGCGTAGCCGAGTAGCCGCACCAGGGCCGCGTTCACCGTGAGCAGCTCGCCGTCAGGGCTGCTCTGGTAGATGCCGTTCAGCGCGTTTTCGATCAGCGCTTCCGAGTTCGCGTTCGTCCCTCTCCTCTCGTCCACCGATGACCTCCTCCGAAGCTTTCGCCCATCGTGCCGGAACGAACGGCGGCGATCCCGGACAGCTGTCTGCTGGACCGGGGCGTTCGGCATCGCCGCGTCCCGATCGATGGTCGGTCCGCGCCTACACGTCGGAGAGCAGCTCCACGCCGATCGCGGCCAGCCAACAGAGGAAGCTTCGCTCGATCGTTGCATCGTAGAAGTGCAGCGCCTGCGGGCCGTGTGCGGTGGTGAACCGCCCGACGTACGCCATGATCTCCTCCCAGTCCTCGGGCGGCATCCCGTCCCGAATTCGCTGGGCCTTATCCACCCGCAGCATCGACAGCACGTCGCCGACCGTGTATTCCTTCAGCTCGGCGACCTGGTCGAAGCCGATGTCCCGCCCTTCGTCGAGAAGGCTCAGCACCCCCTGGATGAACTTCCGCGCGGAGCTCCGATACATCGCTCCCCCTTTTTTTCAGATCCGACCAGCACACACACGAATCCTCCATCCAGTGTACCGCACGCCGGCCCTCTGTTGCGCCGGCGTGGGTCGAGCTGGACCGCGCTTTGGTCTGGGTAATGGAGGTTACAGGAGGTTCCGGGGGGACTATGGTAGGATGGGACTTGGCGGCGGCGCTTCCGGCGACGAGCCGCGGAGGGGAGAAGGAGGAGCCATGGGGCACGGGCGATCACGACAGCGACGAGGTGGGGGATGCCGACGCCTGGTGATCCTTGCCCTCGCGCTGCTCGGGTCCACGTTTGCGGCGGCGGCCGGTAACACATACATCACCGATCTGAGTCCCGACGTCGAGGTGTCCGAGCCCAACTGTACCTCGTTCACGATCGACGTCACCCAGGCGTCGGGCAGTTCAGCGACATTGGCGTTGCGGGTCCACGACGTCGACGAGGAGGACGGCGAGCTCGACGAGGTGTACGTCAACGACAGCTTCGTCGGCTATCTCAGCGGCACCGATGGGATGTGGAGTACCACCACGTTCAACATCAGTTCGGAGATCGTCTATGGCGGGGAGAACACGATCGAGGTGTGCATCGATCCCGGGATCCAGCAACCCGATGAAGACGACACCGAGTGGGTGGCCACCATCGACTGGGGCCAGATCCTCGTCGACGGCGGGAGCGCCGAGGACGCGGCGTTGACCTCGGTGAGTGCCGATGGCGAGTGGAACGCGATCGCCGTGTCCGCCGCGGTCTCGGCGTCTCGGACCGACACGTACCGGTTGGAGATCAACCTGTTGGACGATGGCGGTAACAACAAGGACATCGCGATCGATACGGTCAGCTTGGACGGCGGGAGCTCCACCACGCGGATCAACACGGTGGCGCTCCCCAGCGAGCCCTCCGGTGGGGAGACGTTCACCGTCGAGGTCAACCTGTTCAACGACACGACCGGCATCCTGCAGGATCGGAGGACGACGACCTGGAGTTCGGCGTCCCAACCGCCCACCGACATCCAGCTGAGTTCTGACCGCGTCGACGAGAACCTGCCGCCGGGGACGACCGTCGGGACGCTCACGGCCACCGACCCGGACAGCACGGAGCACAGCTTCACCCTGATCGGCGGGGACGTCGGATCGTTCGCCATCGTCGATGACGAGCTGCGGACGGCTGTCATGTTCGACCACGAGGAGCAAGATGAGGTCACGGTTCGTATCGAAGCGGAAGACGAGGATCAGAACGCTTTCGACAAGTGGTTCACCCTCACCGTCGACGACGTCAACGAGCCGCCGATCGGCATCGCGGACACCGGCTCGGTCGTCGAGGGTGCCAGGACAACGATCGACGTCCTCGCCAACGACACCGACCCCGACGAGGGCGATACGCTGTACGTCGCCGACGTCGGCGAACCGGCGCACGGAACGGCCACGATCCAGGGAACCGAAGCCATCGTCTATACCCCCGACCCCGACGGTTGCGGAGAGGATGCCTTCCAGTACACCGTCAAGGACAGTGACGGCGCCGCGGCCCAGGTCGACGTGGTCGTGTCCATCCAGAACCGTGCGCCCGTCGCGGCGGCGGACATCGCCGAAACGAACGAGGACACCCCGGTTCGCATCCCGGTGCTGGACAACGACGCCGACGTCGGCGGCGGGCCGCTCACCCTGGTCGATCCCGGCAGCCCGGAGCACGGATCGTCCGTGATCGACGGTCAGACCCTCCGCTACACGCCGCGCGCTCGCTATGAAGGACCCGACCACTTCGTCTACACGATCGCCGATGCCTGTGGCGCCACCGCCACCGCCACGGTCGAGGTGGAGGTTCTCCATACGAACCATCCGCCGACGGCGCATGCGGGCGTCTTCTACCGGGGGGTCACCGGAGAGCCGCTCGCCCTCGACGCCGGCTTCAGCACCGACCCCGATATCGAGGACAGGTTGCAGTTCCGCTGGGATCTCGACGACGACGGGCAGTTCGACACCGATTGGCTTTCCGATGCGCGAACCGAGGCGGTGTACGACACGCCGTACGTTGGGCGTGTGGTCGTCGAGGTCCGCGACCTGTACCGCGGTCAGCCCACGGGGGCGACCGATCGGGCTGCCGCCCAGGTGCGCGTCGTGCAGCGCCCCCCGGAGCTGCGGGGAGTGGTGTTCGTCGACCTCGACGGCGACGGACAACCGGGCGCGGAGGAGCCGCGGCTGGGCAAGATCCCGCTTCAGCTCGACGGCGAAGCGACAGCGGTCACCGGCGATGACGGACGGGCGAGCTTCACCGACCTCGAGGGCGGCGAGCATACGATCGCGATCACGAAGGACGGCCTGGCCCTGCTTCGGCTCCAGGGGTTCGGGATCGAGCTCGCGGAGCCAACGATCACGCTCGATGTCCCACCGGGCGCACCCACCGTCGCCCGCTTCCCGGTTCGCGCAGTCGTCGGCTCGCTGACCGGCCGCGTCTACGTCGACACCGATGGCTCGGGAGAACAGGAGCAGGACGAGCCCGGCGTGCCCGGTCTGACCGTTTCCCTCGGCAGCGGCTTGGAGCGGACCACGGACGAGGAAGGACGCTTCCTGTTCATGAACATCCCGGCCGGGGAGTACACGTTGACGATCGAGGGCGAACAGCACCGCCGAGAGCAACCCGTCTCGATCCTCCGGGGAGAGGGGACCCAAGAGACCGTGATCTGGCCGTCGCCGGACGCCGGTTTCCTCGAGGTGAGGGTCCGACTCGGCGAGTCGGACGCCGAGGGGGGTGAGTAGCTTGAGACGTTGCCGTCTCCTCGGGACCGCGTTCTTGCTGATCGCCGTATCCTGTATCCCCGGGCTCGGGCAGGTCGCCGGCCCGTCGCAGATCGATCAATGCGATCAGGGGACGTTCACCATCACCCTCGAGAACACCAGCTCCTCCCAGTCGGCGTGCGACATCGTCATCACGGCGACCCCGCCCGTAACCGGCTTCTCGTACGTCTCCGGGAGCGGCACGGTGGCCCTCCACGACCCGACCGATCCGATCGCGGCCGATCCGGACGCGAACGCCTGGGACATCGATTCGATCGTCGAGAGCGACTACGTGCTGCCGCCGGGGGAGCAGATCTCGGTGGCGTTCGACCTGGCGACCGACTGCACCGCCGAGTCGGGCAATCTCGAGGTGCAGATCGACTATACGGACTGCGACACCGCCCAGCCGTACCAGGAGGTCGACTCGCTGTCGATCGAGGTCCTCCCCGGTGCCATCCTCATCAGGAAGACGCCGTCAGTTCAGGACGCGTCCGTCGGCGACGAGGTGACATGGACGATCACCGTCGAGTCGACCGGCCTCGGGTCGATCTCCAACGTCGAGGTCACCGACGTCCTCGGGGCGGGCTTGGCCTACGTCTCCGACACCGGGGGCGGCGCCCATGCCGGGCAGACGACGACGTGGGATCTCGGCGCGATCGCCGCGGGAAGCTCCGTCTCGTTCGACCTCACCGCCGAGGTCATCGCTTGCTCCGGTCTCGTGAACACCGCCGATGCCCGGTGGGGATGCGGACCCGGCGAGATCTGCTTCGATACGGCGGGAAACGGCGACACGGCGACGACGTCGCTCAACCTGATCGTCGACAATCCGGACCTCTCCTTCACCTCGCCGAACGTCACCGTCGGCTACTGCACCGACGAGACGGGAGGCACGATCGAGATCACCAACAGCGGCAACGGCTGGGCACGGAATGGAGAGCTCTGCTGCCAGATCGCCTACCTCCAAGTCGATCCGACCCGGCTGCCCCCGGGGACGACGTACGCCGACGGGTGCTTTCAACTCCCCGACATCGCGCCGGGCACGACGTTCGACCTGACCTTCTACGTCCTTCATCCGGACGTCGACTGGTGCAACGGGCCGCTGCCGGGCGGCGACAACGTGTTCCAGTTGACCTACACCAACGACTGCGACATCCCGTTCGCCGCCCAACCGCAGTTTTCGACGCTGTCCTCGTCACCCGGCCCATCGCTCGACGTCACCAAGAGCAGCCCGGCGCCGCTCAAGCTCGGCGAGACCGCCTCCTACGAGATCACCGTCGGCTACGTCGGCGATCTCGACTGCTACAGCGGGGCCCCGGGACCGGTCACGATCGTCGATGCCCTCCCCGACGGGTTCACCGTCGTGGACGCGGACGGAGGGACGACCGACGGGGGTACGATCACCTGGACCTACGATCCGGCCGCGGACCCGCCGTTCGCCCGAACGGTTCAGCTCCAGGTCCCCGACGACTGCGCCTCCTGTGTCGGCCTCGCCGGCACGATCCCGAACACCGTCACCGCTACCACGACCGATTGCTGCGGTTGCGAGCGAACCGTGGAGGCCACGGCGCAAACGACGATCCTCTGTGAAGGACTCGACGATTTCCAGTTCTTCACCTCGTCGTTCGCCGGGTTGGCTCCGGCCGGCCCGCTGGTACGCTGCGAACCGCCCGACACGTTCCGGGTCGAACACAGCTACAACTTCGCGACCGATGTCCGGCTCGACGACCTGTTCCTCGACGAGTTCACCTACTTCGTCGAAGGCAACGGGGAGGTGCAATACGCCGGTTCGCTCGCCGTCACCGGCGCGTCGGTCGACACCGTCAACGATGGCACCCCCGCTGGCCCCGTCGAGGTCCGCCTCGTCGATGACGGGAGCCCCGTGACGGGCCGTTCGATCACGTTCGCCTACGACCTGACCTACGTCGACTTGGACGATCCGAGCGCCCCCGCCTGCGCCAACGACAGCGTCGACATCGATGCCGGCATCGATCTGGATCCGGGGGCGACGAGCGTCGGGTTCTGCAGCCGGATGTACGGTGCCGAAGACGATCCACCGACGATGAACGTCCAGGCCCCGGCGATGTCCGTGTCGATCGACGGCATCCCCGACATCCAGGAAGCGTGCGCGACCTACGACGTGACGATCACCTTGGCGAGGACCTCGGATGCCGCCGCTCCGTACGACGTCCGCCTCGTGCTGACCCACGACGGCGGATCGACGATCGACCTATCGAACGCCGCCTGCTCCGGTGTGCCGCCGACCGACGGCACGAGCTGCGCCGCGCCGATCGAGGGGACGACCACCTATACGTGGCGATTTGCCGACGGCTTCACAACGGGGGATGTCGCGACGATCGGGCCGATCCGGGTCACGGTGCCATGCGACGGGCCGCTCGCCGACCTGTCGGCCGTGGCGACGTTCGACGATCGCTGCCACGACGACGTCACCGACGGCTCCGGCACGGGCTACGGCGGCCCCGACGCCTGTACGGCGAGCGCCAGCGACGCCGCGCTGCTGTCGCTTGAGGCCGACGTCTACACCCGTAAGTCACCGGAGGTACTCTACGCCACCGAGAAGCACGTCGCCTGGTCGGTCGTCGTGCACAACACCGGCAACGGCACGGCGTACAACGTGTGGGTCGACGACATCCTCGGCAGCGGCCTGCTCTTCGATGAAGCCAACTCGAACCCTGCCGGCGCGACCGTCACCGCCAACCAGGATCACCTCGGCAACGCAATCAACGGCGCGTCGTTCCTGTTCGACGACGTGGCGTCGGGAGAGCTCAAGACGATCACCGTTGCCGCCGAACTGGTCGATTGCGCCGGACTGACCAACGACATCGCGGTGTCGTGGGGCTGCGACGGCTCCGACTGCCAGACCCCGCGGACCGACAGCTCGTCGGTGCTCGTCCCCGGTGCGCAGGTGGTCGCGACCTCGTTCAGCCCGACCCCCATCGACGTCTGTACCGCCTCGTGGGCCAATGTCACCGTCAAGAGCTCCGGAATCGGCACCGCCTACGACATCGTCGCCGACGTCGCCTTGCCTGATGGGATCGCGTACGCCGGCAATCCGCGGTACAGCACGGACGGGGGGGCTACCTGGCAGACCGTTGGGATCTCCGCCCCTTCGCAGGCCGGTCAGGTGTTGACCTGGACGTCCGACGAGCTGTCGGAGCTTTCCGAGCTGCCTCCGGGCGAAGAGGTCGACATCCGGTTCGACATCGGCGCGGAATGCGATTTCTCCGGCGGTCAACTGACGTTCCAGGCCGAGTACGAGAACCCGTGTGGCAACGCGTTCGACTCCAACGTGGGGTCGTTCTCGATCTCGGCGCGGATTCCGGACGTCTCGGTCGAGATGGTCCAGGATCCCGACGACGCGATCCCCTGCGGTGCGAGCGCCACCTGGACGATCACCGTGACCAACGACGGGCCGGTCCCCGCACCGTACGTCCGCATCGTCAGCACGCTCGACGCCGGGTGGAGCTACGCCTCGTCGACCGGCGGCGGGAGCAACCTCGGTCAGGTCACCACGTGGGAACTCGCCGACCTCGGACCCGGAGCGTCGACGGACCTGACGATCACCGCCGATTCCGCGACCGCGGGCAGCGGAAGCTGCGACGACCTCAACCATCAAGTGCAAGCGTTCTGGGCGTGCGACGCCACCGACACGCAGTGCCTCTCCTCGGCAGCCGACACGGCGTCGATCGTTGGAGCACGCACGCCGCCGGTCACCGTCGGTGCAACGCTCGTCCCCGACTCGGTCGAGGTGTGCACCGACACGACCACCTTCACCTTGACGGTGACCAACGGGAGCGCCACCTCGCCGGCGAGCTATGTCGATGCCCGCGTCACGCTACCGGCGGGCCTGTCGTACGTCCTCGGTTCCACCGAGATCGACTGCGGCTCGGGCTTCGCCTCCGGCCCCGATCCCGCCATCGACGGACAGCAGATCACCTGGTACGACACGGCGGCCGACGGCGGAGCCAACGATGCCTGCGCGACGCTCACCGCGGGCGGGCAGATGCGGATCCGGTTCGAACTCGCTTCATCCTGCTACTTCACCGCCGAGAGCGCCACCACCCGGATCTTCTACTACGACTGCTGCGGCGAGACGCAGACGCAGCGGAGCCGCAACGATGCGATCGGCTCCGACCCACCGAGCCTGGCCGTCACCAAGACCCCGGACATCACCGACGCCGCCTGCGGCGACACGGTCACCTGGACGATACTGGTCACGAACACCAGCGCCGACGCAACCGCCGAGATCGTCCGTATCGAGGACTTCCTCGGCGCCAACCTGAGCTACGTCTCGGCGACCGGCGGGGCCGCGGAGCTGAGCGGTGGGCAGATCCTCTACCCGACGCCACCGGCGTACGGCGCGTCGTACGGGTGGGAGCTCGGGCCGCTGGCGCCGCTGGCCTCGACGTCCGTCACGATCAGCGCGCAGCTCGTCGCGCCACCCGACTGCACCGACGCGCTACGGACGAACACCGCTGCCGTCACGTGGGCCTGCGGGTCGCCGGACGGGGATCCCACGACCGCCGACTACGACTGCGAGAGCATGTCATGGCAGAGTGCTTCGGATCGCGTCCCGATGCCGAACCTTCAGCTCGGCCCCTCGGACGTCACGCCGACGTTCACCTGTTCCGGCGACGGGATCGTTCCGGGATCCGGCGAGATCGAGATCGTGGTGCGCAACACCGGCGACGGACCCCTTTCGCTCGACTCCGACTTCACGATCACCGTGACCGAGACGACGACCGGCTACGCCGCGACCGATACGTTCACCAACCTCGGTGGGTCGCTCCCGCTCGCGGCGGGCGGCTCCGAGACGCTCCTCTTCCCGTGGGCCGTCACCTGCGCAAGCTGTGCCTACACGATCGACGTCGCCCTCGACACGCTCGACGACGTCTGTGAGTGTGACGAGACCGACAACACCGCGACGCGCAACGAGACGATCACCCTGCCCGACCTGGTTGTCGAGGATGCCGCCCTCGACGTCGCCTGTTCCGGCGACGGGCAGGTCCGGATCCAGGGCCCGGTGACCTTGCGAAACGATGGCTGTGGCGATCCGCTCACCGGGGCGGTTCGCCTCCGATTCCGGCTGTACGACGCCGCCAGCTGTACCGGGAACCAGATCGACACGTTTGCCGTGAATCTCACCGACCTCTCGATCGCCGCCCAGGGCGGAACGCAACAGCGGACCATCAACGTGACGAGGACGCTCGATCTCTGCGACAGCTGTGAGCTGTCGATCCGGATCGAGGCCGACGAGAACGATGCCATCTGCGAATGCGACGGAACGAACAACGCGCTGTGTGCCGGGACGTTCCCGATCGCGTTCCCCGATCTGACAATCACCGAGATCGACGTCAACCAGGTGACGTGCGCATCCGACGGCATCGCCGGGACGGTGCACGTCACCGTATCCAACGACGGCTGCGGTGCAGCGGGGCCGTTCGACCTTCGGCTGGAGACCGACGGCTGCCTGACCTTCTCCGACCAGCCGGTCGCCGGACTGGCCGCTTCGGCGTCGACGACGGTCGCCTTCCCCGTCGGTGGGACGTGGACCGACTGCACCGACTGCGCCTGCACGTTCACCGCGACCGTCGACCCGGCCAACGCGATGTGCGAATGCGATGGGACGAACAACGGACGCTCGCAGTCGTTCACCTCGACACTGCCCGATCTCGAGATCTCCGGCGCCATCGCGTCGATCGGCTGTTCGGTCGACGGCCAAGCGACGCTTGATGCCGACGTCACGGTAACCAACGTCGGTTGCGCCGATGTGACCGATCCCTACGTCCTCCGGGTCACGATCTACGAAGATCCGAATTGCACCGGCGCTGTCGTCGACACGTGGACCGAGACCGTGACGGATGACGTTTCCGCGTCCGGAGGTACCGTGGTCTCGCTCGCGACGCACATCCTGTCGCAGGGGCTCTGTACCGACGACTGCGCCTACTCGGCTCGATTCGAGGTCGACGCGAGCGACGAGATCTGCGAGTGCGACGGCACGGACAATGCGTTCTGCCTCTCCTCGATCCCGTCGAACCTGCCCGATCTCGTCGTCACCGCGGTCGACCCGTCGGTCGACTGCCGCGTCGGGACCGCCTCGGTCGCCGCAACGGTCGAGAACATCGGCTGCGGCGACGCCACGGGCGTCGTCCTCCGGCTGACCAGCCCGGGCTGCGGCCTGTCGATCGACAGCGCGCCGATCGCTCTTGCGGCCGGGGAGGCGCAGGAGGTGGTCTTCGACTATACGCCGAGCTGCGCCGACGGCAGTTGGAACTGCGCGTACACCGTCACCGCCGACCCGGGCGCAGCGGTCTGCGAATGCGATGGCGCCAACGCGCTGACGTTCGACAGCTACCCGGGGATCGGCTCGATCGGCGACCGGGTCTGGTTCGATGCCGACGGAGATGGTGTCCAGGACCCAGACGAGGACGGGATCCCGAACGTCACGATGATTCTCGAGGGGGATCTCGACGGCGACGGCTCGATCGACTACACCGCCGACGTGTCGACCGACGCGAGCGGCACGTACCTGTTCGATGACCTTCCCGCCGGCGACTACACGATCACCGTCGACGATGCGTCCCTGCCCGACGGCCTCGGCCAGACGTTCGACGCCGACGGCCTCGGCACGCCGCACGCGTCCGACCATGACCTGGCCGAGAACGAGGACAACCGCGACCAGGACTTCGGCTACCGAGGGACCGGATCGATCGGCGACACCGTGTGGGTGGATCTGAACGGCAACGGGGTCCAGGATCCATCCGAGTTGGGCATCGAGAACGTGACCGTGACGCTGGAGGGAGATGTCGACGGCGACGGGATCGACGAGATCGTGACGACAACGACAGATGCCAACGGTCGCTACCTGTTCGAGTTCTTGCCGGCCGGCCCGTATTCGATCGCCGTCGACGATGCCACGCTGCCTGCTGGCTTGGCCCAGACGTACGATGCCGACGGCCTCGCCACGCCGCACACCTCGGACTACGTCCTGGGCGCCGGCGAGGACCCTCGCGACCAGGACTTCGGTTATCGGGGCTCCGGATCGATCGGCGACTTCGTCTGGTACGATCTGAACGGTGATGGCGTTCAGGATCCGGGAGAACCGGGGATCGAGAACGTCACGGTGACGCTTGTGGGGGATATCGATCTGGATGGGATCGACGACACCACGACCACCGTCACCGATGCCGACGGCCTGTACTTGTTCGAGTTCCTCCCCGCGGGGCCCTACACGATCACCGTCGGGGAGACAACCCTCCCCGAGGGCTTCGCCCAGACGGAAGACTTCGACGGCCTCGGAACGCCGAACAGCTCCAACTACGCGCTTGGCGCCGACGAAGAGAATCGTCAGCAGGATTTCGGGTACGCCACGCCCGCCCTATCGGTCGACAAGGTGATCGCCGAGATCCTTCGCGGGGGCGCGTCCATCGGGAGCACGACCGGCCCCGTGGAGCCGGGGGATCTCGTCGTCTATCGATTCGTGATCGAGAACGTCGGCCCGGTACCGGCGTACGATGTGGGCTTCGACGATGCGCTTCCGGCCGGCATCGTCCTCGAGACGGACCCTCCGGGCAACGCAGGCAGCTACGTCGTGACGTCCCCCTCAGCATCGGGGTCCCTCACCCTCGTCGACGACGCCCAAAGCTTCACCGCAGCGATCGGTGCCACGGTCGACGGTGGGGCAACCCTCACCGGGCTCTACACGGCCCGTGTCACCTCGGCGGTATCTCAGGGGGAGGTTCTGGTCAATGCGGCTCACGCCTTCGGCCAAGGGGAAGACGGTTCGCAGATCCCGGCGGAGAACCCAGTCCTGGGCGATACCTCGGACGATGATGTGGAGGATCCCGACGCCGATGACACGGGCCTTGCCCCTCTGTCCGTCGTCGAGCCGGCGCTGGTCACCACCAAGAGCGTCGCCGACATCCTCCGTGACGGG
>CAZLER010000003.1:58579-80581 GCA_964558595.1 uncultured Thermotogae bacterium | reverse complement strand
CACCGACGACGACGATGCCTCCGACATCGCCCTTCCCGCCGTCGAGCCGGCGCTGGTCACCACCAAGAGCGTCGCCGACATCCTCCGTGACGGGTCCAGCGTCGGCACCAGCGGGCCGATCGAGCCCGGCGACACCGTGCGCTACACCGTCACCGTCTCCAACGTCGGCAGCGGTACCGCCTACAACGTCGACCTCGTCGACACCCTGCCCGACGTCCTCACGTACCTTCCGGGGACCACCATCGGTGCCACGACCGACGATCCGGCCGGTGCTCCTGGTCCGACACTCGCATGGGATCTCGACGCCACCCTGTCAGGGGAAGAGACGCTCACCCTCAGCTTCGACACCCTCGTCACCAGCGACGTCGTCCAAGGGACGAGCTACCTCAACACCCTCGCCGCCACCGGCGAGGACGGCGCCGGCACCCCCATCCCGCCCGACAACAGCGACGATGTCCCCGACGACACCGACGACGACGATGCCTCCGACATCGCCCTTCCCGCCGTCGAGCCGGCGCTGACGGTGGACAAGGTGGTCGCCGACATCCTCCGCGATGGGATCAGCCTCGGGAGCACCGGCCCGGTGGAGCCGGGCGATGTCGTCGTGTATCGCTTCTCCATCCGGAATGTCGGACAGGGGACGGCGTACGCGGTGGACTTCAGCGACGCGTTGCCGGTCGGCCTTGTCGTGGAGACCGATCCCCCCGGCGGCTCGGGCAGCTTCTCCGTCACCGATCCGCCCGGAGGAGGATCGCTCGACCTGACCGACGCTGTCGACGGATTCACCACGTCGATCGGAGCCACCGTCGCCGGCGGCGGAACGCTGACCGCCGAGTACGCCGTCGCGGTGACCAGCGACGTCCGTCAAGGGACCGATCTGGTGAATGCCGCAACGGCCCACGGCATCGACGGCGCCGGCCAGCCAATTCCCCCCGAGAACCCCGAGCTGGGGGACGAGAGCGATGAGGACGCCGAGGACCCGGATCCCGACGACACCGGCATCGCGCCGCTGCCCCCGGTGGTCCCCGCCCTGTCGGTCGACAAGCGGGTCGTCGATGTCCTTCGCGGCGGCGCTTCGGTCGGCGTCATCGATCCGGTGCTGTACGGCGACGTCATCGTCTTCCGGGTGAGGATTCGCAACGTCGGGCTCGGTACCGCCTACGACGTCGAATTCATGGACACGCTGCCCACCGGACTCGCCATCGAGACCGGTGCGGCGCCCGGCGCCGGGAGCTATGCCGTGACGGACCCCACGGCTTCGGGGAGCTTGGGACTCAGCGACGGGGCCACCCTCTTCGCGACCTCGATCGACGCGACGATCGCCGGAGGAGAGACGCTGACCGCAACGTACGCGGCGGTCGTCACGCCCGCTGCGCCGCCGGCGCTTGACCTGATCAACGTCGTCGAGGTGGCCGGTGAGGACGGTGCCGGAACGGAGATCCCGGACGAGAACGCCGATGTCGGCGATACGTCCGACGACGACGAGGAAGACCCCGACCCCGACGACACCGCCATTGCCTCCGTGCGGGTCGGGGCCCCGGCGCTCGTGACCCGCAAATCGGTCGCCGAGATCCGGCGAGAGGGCCTCGCGGTCGGTGGCGACGTCGTCGAGCCGGGCGACATCGTGACCTATGCGGTTGGGGTGACCAACGTCGGCGACGGTCCGGCGTTCCGCGTCGACCTGTTTGACGAGCTCCCGGCGGGGTTCTTGTACGAGGGGAGCAGCGATGCGGCTTGGCCGTCGGGGAGTTCGACGGTCGATCCACTCGGCGTGCCCGGGCCGCTCCTCTCCTGGCCGCTCGACGCGACGCTTGCGGCAAACGAGGAGCTCGTCCTCCGGTTCGACGCGTTCGTCACCAGCGACATCGCGCAAGCGGCGACGTACACGAACACCGTCACCGCCACCGGCGAGGACGGCGCGGGACAGGAGATCCCGCCCGACAACAGCGGTAGAGTGCCGGAGGACGAGGATCCGGACGATACGAGCGATGTGCCGCTGCTCGCTGCCGTTCCGGCCCTCGTGACCGACAAGTCGATCCTCGACGTCGAGCGCAACGGGCGCTCGCTCGGCGCCGTCGGAACGATCCAAGAGGGGGACGTCGTCACGTATGCCCTCCGGATCACCAATGTCGGCCTCGGGACAGCCTACGACGTCGACGTCCGTGACCTGCTGCCGACACCGTTCGAGTACGTCGTCGGAACGACGCTGGCGGATTGGCCGTTCCGCGCCGGCACCTTCACCGCCGATCCATCCGGCGCGCCCGGTCCGACCCTCCTGTGGGATACCGACGCCACGCTCGCGCACAACGAGTTGATCGACCTGCGCTTCGACGCGTCGATCGCTGGACCGGTCTCCCCGGGCACCACGTATACGAACGTCCTGATCGGGAACGGGCGCGACGGCGCCGACAACGATATCCGCGCGAACAACGCGGCCGACGTCCCCGAGGACGACGATCCCGACGACCGGGACGACGTGGGCGTCATCGCCGTCGAGGCCGTGCCCGCGCTGGTGACCACGAAGCGCGTCGTCGACGTGTTCCGAGGTGGGGTCCCGACCTCGGACCGTATCGTCGAGGAGGACGATGTCGTTCGCTTCGAACTCACCGTTCGCAATGTCGGAGAAGCAACGGCCTACGACGTTGGTGTGGAAGATCGTCTCCCGTTCGAGTTCGCGTACGTTTCCGGCACGACCCGCGCTGCGTGGCCGCGCGGAGCGGCATCGGATGATCCGCGTGCCGGTGCTGGCGGAGCGATCTGGGATCTCGGAGCGACGCTCGCATCCGGCGAACGGCTGATCCTGACGTTCGACGCCCGCGTCCTCGGACCGCTGTTCGACGGTGCTCTCTACACGAACCGGATGCATGCGCTCGGTGAGGACGCGGCAGGAGACGCGATTCCAGAGAACCAGCGCGACGTCGTGCCCAGCGATATCGATCCGGACGATGCAAGCGACGTCAGCCTGCGTGCCCGGTCGTCGTACGTGGAAGGGGAAGGTGGATTGATCGCCGTTCCGATCCTGCGGAAGAGCGTCGAGCTCCTCGGTGCCGGCACGTGCGAAGGCTGGTCAGCGGAGGTCGTTCGACTCTGGTTTCGGACCGATATCGCGATGTTCGCCGCCGCCGAGTTCGAGCGGCTCGCTCAGCTGCCGCCGGAGTGGGCGAGACTCCCCGAGACGCTGCTGCCGACGTGGCTGCGTACGGTGCAGACCCAGGGTGTCGCCGCCGCGCGCGACAACCTCTTCCAGGTCAACGTCCTCTCCTCGCTCGGCATGCCGCTGTCCGACGGACCGCGGATCATTCGGATCGCGGAGCGTTCCGGCGTTTCGGCGGAGACGGCCCTCGCGGCTCGACTCGACGAACTCGCGGACCGGACCGGCCTCGCCGCCGTCGATCGTCCGGCTCATGCACGCTGGATCGTCCTCGAGTACGCGGAGGGCGAGCCGATCTACACCGACGGGAGCAGCCAGCTGCTCGGCCCCACCGGAACCTGGAGAACCGTCGATAAGCGAATCGTCGGCAGCGCCCTCGGGATGGGGCTTCTCGAACAGGCGTCCGCCGTCGCCCCTCTCCTCGCCGGCGACGAGCCGCTGGATCGATATCTTGGCTGGGTTCTCGCCGAGATCCTCGCCAACAAGCTGATCGCGATCGACCAACAGCTAACCCTCCGGAACGATGTGGAGGTTCCGTACGTCCCACATGCCTGGAGCACGTTCGATGACGACACGGTCGCGGACGCTGACAGCTACCTGTTCGATCAGCTGTCCCTCCTCTGGGGACTCGCACGAACCGTAGAGCTCGTCGAGGGCCTGCCGTCCGATACGATCGATGCCGACGCCGCCCTGTGGGGCGAGGTCCGCGAGACGTCGGCTCGCCTCCTCGGCGAGGTGATCGGCGCGATCGAGGCCCGACAGGTGCGTGCCGGCCATCTGCTGGACGTCTCCGACGGCGACGAAGCGTCGACAACGAACCTCGGTCTTCTGCTCGCAGCGCTTGACGCGGCCCGCAAAGCAGCCCCGGCCGACCCCCGGATCGGCGCCCTGCTCGAACTCGCGATCGCGCAGCTCGTCGCCCGGCAGGCCGAGAGCGGCCTGTTCGCCTCAACGACGGACGTCGACGCCGCCTCGTTCGTCGAGCTCCGGAGTCAACTCGCCGGGATCCGGGGGCTGCTGGTCGCCTCCTCGGCGACAGGGGATGCCGACTACGCCGCCCGCGCTCAGGAGGCGTTTAGCGCCCTTGATGAGGCGCTCTGGATCGAACGCTCCGGGATCGGGCTGTACGCGAACACCCGCTTCGACGACACGCGGACGACCTGCTACACACCGCTCGACGTCGGACTCGTCGTCGGCGCCCTGCGAGAGCTGGCTGCGGTCTCGACGACCGAGCGTCGCAGCCTGGTGCTCTCCCGGCTCACCGGATTCGTCCGATCGATCGTCGACGAAGCAGCCCTCCAACTGTCGAACGCGCTGCCGAGGGACGCCGATGTCACCCTCGGAGGCGGTCGCTACGAGATCGCCCCGATCGAGTCCGACGTGGAAAGGACCGTCCGGCTTGCCCCCGTCTTCCAGGAACGGCTCTGCCTCGAGGAGATCGAAACCGACCGGGCCTGCGGCGGATGGGATGCCATCGATCACCAGCCCTGGTATCAGACCGACATCTCGATGTACGCAGCTCACGTGGTGCAGGACCGGCTTCCCGGCTTCGAGGACGTCGCCGATGCGAACCTCATCGCCGTCATCTTCCATGCCGGTTTCGGCGTACCGTTCGACGACGTCGCCCGACGAGCCGACACGGGGGATACGCCCGACGACGCGATCGTGCTGCCGTTCGCATCCGGGAGTCCGCGGCTCGCGGCCGCGGAGAACCTGGCCTGGTCTGATGCCACGTTCGACACACGCCTCGTCGCATCAGCCATCGGGATGACGCTCCTGCGCGAAGCGCAGGAGGTCCGACAGGCGCTGGACGAGTCGACGGACCACCCGGAGCGTGCTCGCGAGATCCGTCTGCTGATGGGGGCGATCGCGGAGACGATCGATGCCCTGCTCAACATCCGCACCGACGGCCCCGTCGGCGTCGTCTACATCCCCCACGCCTCGACATGGGACGGATCGGCAGACCGCCTTGTCCCGATCGACATGCGGTCGACCCTGTTCGGCCAGGCTGCCCTGCTCTGGGGGCTGAGCGAGGTGCGGACCCTGCTCGCCGATCCGCGCGCCGCCGGCCTGCTCGAACCGTGGGGCCGTGACGCCGCTGCGTTGGCCGATCGGGCGACCGACTTGATCGGCACGGTCCTGCTGACCCTCGAGATCGCCCATATGGACGAGGACACGCGTGTCCTCGTCGACACGACCGATCCGTCCGACGAGGCGTGGAGCCTCGGGACCGAGGTCTCGACGATTCACCTCGGCATCGCCGCCTCGGCGCTCGAGGCCTCGGTCGGCGTCCTCGGCCCGGCGTCCCCCGAGGGACGGCGAGCTGTGCGTCTCCTTTCGTCGATCACCGACTTCGTGCGCGCGCAGGCATGGCGGGGCGTCGGCGAGGCCGACGAAGTCATCGATCTCCGTCGCCCGCGTGAAGAGGCCTGCGAGCCGGAGACGCTTGCCGGACAGCTCGGGGCGCTGCGCGTCCTGCTCGCGGCCGAGCGATGGCTTGATCTCGGCCCGGAGGCTGTCGCCGAAGCGGTGCGCGCGATCGATTCCCGGTTCTGGGATCCCGACCTCCTCCTCTATCGGAGCGAGCCGGAGCGGATCGAGTGGTGCGTCACGCCGCTCGATCTCGGCCTGACGGTCGACGCGTTCGACCGTGGGGCCGACGCCCTTCCGCCGACGGAGGCGGCCGCCCTGCGGATCCGTCTGAGGCGACACGTCGACCGAATCCTCGATGCGGTCCAGCTGCAACTCCCCTCGGAGCGGGGCGACGGCGCGTTGTTCGCCCCCGTGTTCGATCGCCGGGTCTGTCTCCGGCCGATCGATCTTCTCGGGGCGACCGGGTGGGCCCGGCCGGGCGACGTGATCCGCTACGTGATCGCCGCCGAGAACGGATCCGACGAGACATTCCTCGACCTGGTCCTCGAGGACACGCTTCCCGACGGTGTGACGCCGCTCGACACGGCGCCGGCCGGGGCGGTCGCCGACCGCGTCATCACGTGGACGTTGGAGGAGCTGCTCCCATCGGAGGAGAGGAGATGGCAGATCCTCGCGCGTGTGGAAGACACCGCCTCGGTCGGCGAGACGCTCGTGAACTGCGCCGTCCTCACCTACACGGACCTCGACGGCGAGCCGCAGCCACCACGCGAAGCGTGCGCCGAAACCGTGATTCAACCGCTCAACGAGGGCGCCAAGGAGCTGCTCGCCGATCTGCCCGTCCGCTATGTCACCGACGAGGCGATGCATCTGGCCGTCGTCCTGGAAGACCTCGCGTGCCGGGAACCATCGTGGGAACGTTCCGACTCCGCACACGAACTCGTCGTGGCGAATCTCGGCGTTCTCCTCGGCGCGTCGTCGCTCGGCGTGCCGCTCACGGCGGGACCACGTCTGTCGCCCCCCGACTCGGCGGAACCGTTGTCGGCTCTTCTCGATGCGTTTGCCCTACGATCCGGACTGTCCCGCGCACCGGAAGGGCACCGTCCGATCCTGCTGCCGTTCGAGGCCGGGATGCCGATCCTCGAGGGCGAGACCGGCTTCGCCGAGAAGAGCGAGGCCATCACCCCCGCAGCCCTCGGATGGACGCTCGCCGCCGAGGCCTCCTTCCTCGATGCCTGCGTCCCCACCGCTACGCGCCTCGGCGCGTACTTGGATGCCCTCGTCGCGTGCACCGTCGACAACCAGATCGAGTGGCTGGCACGATTCCTGCTCCCGTCGAACGGCGAGGACGCGTACCTACCCCACGGGCTCCGCGCGACGTCGGTCGGACGCGAGACGGTCTACGGCGTCCGTGATCCGCGAAGCACCGCCTACGATCAGGCGTCGCTGCTGATTGGGCTGACCCGGGTCGCCGAAACCCATGCGCTCGACCGTCGGACGAAGCTGCTCGCCCAGCAGCTGGCCGCGGTCGCCTTCGATCAACTCGAGCGCCACTGGGACAGCGCCTCGGGCGTTCTGGTCGATGCGTTGTACGCTGAGGTCGCTTCGGAGCCCGCGCCATGGGAGGAGGCAGCGGTCGTCGCGCGCGCGGTCGCTGGGAGTCGCTCGATCCTACCGCGACGGAGCGGGCGAGCCGGCGCGCTCCTCGAGGCGCTCGCGATCTCGGCGCTCGAACGCGGCCGGATTGCGCAGAGAACGGCGGAGGCCGGTCGGCTGGCGGTACTCGCCGTCGCGGCTCGAGCGATCGAACACGGGCAAGCTCGGATCGGCCTCATCGACGGCTGGTCTAGCTATGTCGAAGGCATCGACATGGAACGGTCGTCGCAGCAGGCGCGGCCGGATTGGTCGTTCACACCCGGAGCGATCGCGACAAGGATCGCCCTGCTCGTCGAGGTAGCCCGCTCGACCCCCGCGGAGCTGCCCGCGGTTCTCAGATTGGCAACGGTCCACGTCGACACGGACATCCTCGGCGCGCAGGTGCAGCTGGACGATCCGGCGAACCTGTGGCTGGATCACGCGCACATCGCGTGCACCGGTCTTGCCCCCGTCTTCGTTCATCTGCGCGGTCCGATCCCTGATCTTCCATGACGGCGCGGGCTGACCGAGTCCGCCCCTCCGCCCCGCGGACAGTAATCCACATCACGGACCAACGTCCGCAGCCAGCTGCCGACGGTTCCCCGCGCCGCGCCCGGTGTCGCTCGACAATCCACCTTATGAAGTCCCTTGCAGCCCGCGCGGTGATCGCAGCTCTCGTCGTCCTCGTTGCCTGCTGGGCCGGATCGGCTCAGCAAGGAGTCCCGGGCTTCGGAGGATTCTTCGAGACGACGATCGAGATCAACCAGACGGACTCGGTGACGGTGAAGGATATCGCTCTCAACTCGGCGCTTGCTCTCGGGGAGTGGGTTGTCTCGGCGGACGCAAGCTTCTCCGACGCCCAGTTCGACGCGTTGACGCTGTACGTTGACGGTCCCCTCGGCCCGATCGACGTGAACTCGTCGCTCGTGGTGAATCCGTCAACCTTGTCGTTCGTCTCCTGGCAGACGGGACTGTCGTTCACCCTCGGCGAGATGGCGTTCTCCGACGTCTTCTACGTCACCACACCGCGCTCGTCCTCGTATTCCCTGTGGACCGTTTCGGGATCGATCGGCGATCTGTCGCTGCAGGGGACGTTCAAGACGGGGATCTGCCCGCTGTGCTTCTGGGAGGCCCGCCTGTGTGCCGGGGGGCCGTGGCCGGTCTGTGACATCGACCTGGAGCTGTGCGTCCAGCTCACCGACACCGGCTTCCAATCGGCGACGGCCTCGATGACCGGCTTGACGGTGTTCGAAGAGGTCCTCGGCGTGACGGGTCATCTCGACGCGACGGTGACGTTCACGGAGGAAGAGAAGACCTTCTCCCCGACGTTGCGGCTTCGCCCGGAGTGGCTGCTGTGCGTCGATATCGAGCTGCTCGGGGAGATCTCGGTGGCCGACGCTCCGCTGGGGGTGACCGGAGCGGTGCTGTACGGGGTGGTCGGCGAACTCGCCCTGGACAATGGGATGACCTTCACCTTCGCCGAATCGCTCAGCAAGGCCAAGAACAGCTCAGTCACCGGCAACCCGGAGTACTGGGAGATGCTCAGCGTGACCGGTCCGCTGCCGTCGTGCTGTGACGATGCCGGAGAGTTCGCGCTCGCCGCCTACTTCGGCGGCGACCCCCCCACGCCCGGAGGGCTGTTCTCGCTCGGCCTGGTTACGGCGGAGATCAAGCTGCGGCCGTTTGAGGGATTCGAGGTTGCCTTCGACGTGGAACTGCCGCCCGACACAGTTGGATGGCAGCTCACCGCGGTCCTGCGCGTCTTCTGGTAGCCGCAACCCCCGAAGCCGGCACGCACTCCCCTTCGGTGCTTTGCACGATCAGACGGCTGACGTTCTTGACCCAGATGCTGCCGGCTGAGTCGACGCCGTAGTCGGCGTTGCTCACCGCACCGTCCTCGGGCAGCACCGCGATGCGATACCCGTCCTCCCAGGCCGGGACAGTCAGCCCTTCGTAGGAGAACGCCACCACCACCGGATACGCTTCGTCTTCGATCCGCGCCCGGGCCAGCTCCACCCGATAGCCGTCCGCGGCGATCACCAGCACCGACGCGACGTCCGCGGCCGGATCGATCAGGTCGATCAGCCGCACACCGCAGTAGACACCCTCGTCTCGCCAATTCCCGAACTGGTTCTGGTACGCGCCCCGGCGGCACAGCCGAGGCATCGCCTCCAGCTCGCGCAGGCCGATCGTCCGGCTCGTTCCCGAACCGCTCACCACCTCGATCGCGGGATCGTCGCCGGTCGTCGCCCATCGAACGACGATCGGCACGATCACCGCAAGGACCAGCGCCACGAACGCCAGCAAATACCCGGGGCGTACCCGACGGTTCATAGCCACGCTCCTCTCCCGCCCCAAACCGCGAACGCCACCAGCAGCCCGGCCCACCCGACGGCGATCGCATCGGCCACGCCGAATCGATCCGGACCCGGAGACGTCCGATGGTCGTAGAGCCCGAAGCAACGTCCCTTCATCGATAGGGCGATGCTATCCACCCTCGTCAGCCCCGAGACCAACACCGGGACGAAGGTGTAGCGAATCGCCCGGCGAATCCCGTTCAAGCTCCGCACCGACGTTGGCAGCCCCCGTACCTGCTGGGCTTCCCGGACGATGCGCAGCTCCCGCTGGAAGAACGGCACGAACCGCATCGACAGGATCAGCAAGTAGCCGTATCGATAGGGAATACCGCAGCGGATCAGCGCTCCGGCCAGTCGATCCGGATCGACAACCGCAACGAACAAATAGCTGGAGGCGAGGATCACCAGAAACCGCAAGGCCATTCCGGCACCGGAGCGGACGCCGAGATCGGTGATGCGGAGGACCCCGCCGATCCACTCCGCCCCTTCCTCGATCGACAACGCCTGCGCCACGAACAGCACCAACGCAAACACGACGACGAACCGCAGGCTACGAAGGAACGAGGCGATCGGCACGCCGGACCAGCGAGCGAGCCCGACCACCAGCGCCAACGCCCCCAACCGGACCGCCACGCTCGGCGAGGCCAACGCCACCCCGACCAGCGCCCCCAACACCCCCGCGTTGGTCGCCGGCGTCGCGGCGCGGAGTCCTCGGGCGGCAGTCAGCGGTCGCTCCCTCATGGGATCCGCTCCCAGAAATCCGGGAGGTACGGCGTGCGTCCGGCATCCTCGAGCTCCGCGAACACCGCGTCGGGGGGGCCGTATCGCGGCGTGTCGCCGAGGTAGAGGACGCGGTGCGCCAAAGCTTCGACCAGCGGGACGTCATGGGAAACCAGCACCACGCTCCCACCCTCGGCGCAGTGGCGGCGGAGGCGGCCGGCGATCCAGTCGACGTTGCGGCGATCCTGCCCGATGAACGGCTCGTCGAGCAGCAGCAGTTCGGGGCGGCGACGCAACGCCGTAAGCACGGTAAGCCGCCGCTGCTCGCCCAGGCTGAGCGACAGCGGCGCGGCGCCGGCCAGGCCGTCGAGTCTCCCCTCGGCGAGCCAACGGGCGTCGTCTCCGGGGTACGCTTCGGGCCGGTCCACTGACAGCTCGCGGGCTACGGTGCGCTCGAAGATCTGATGATGCGGATGCTGGAACACATATCCGATCCGGTCCGACTCCGGTCGATCGATCCGCCCGGCGGTCGGATCGGCGAGACCGGCGATCAAGCGAAGCAGCGAGGTCTTTCCCCCTCCATTGGGGCCGATCACCGCGAGCAACTCGCCAGAGCGGATCTCAAAGCTCAACTCGCGAAACAGCGGGGCCTCGTAGCCGAAGCCGACCTCGGACAGCGAGACCCGCGGCGAACCGATCGCGATCGTAGCATTACCGCCCGATCCGACTGCTCGCACCCCCATCTCCCGCGGCTCGATCCGCTCACGGTCGTGGCGTGGGACGAGCCGTCCTCGGTCGAGCACCAGCAGGCGGGGAGCCAACGCTCGGAGTGGACGGATCCGGTGCTCCACGACGAGCAGCGTCATCCCCCGATCGCGTTGTAGGGTCCCCAGGAGATCGAACAGCCCCTTGGCGCCATCGGGATCGAGGTTGGCGGTCGGCTCGTCGAGCAGCAGGATCCGCGGATGCATCGCCAGGATCGCAGCGATGGCCAGCCGCTGCTTCTCGCCTCCCGAGAGGTGGGTCGTCTCTCGATCCCGAAGGTGGTCGATGCCGACCGCCCGCAGCGACGATTCGACCCGCGCGCGCACCTCGTCGCGCGACAGCCGCAGGTTCTCAGGACCGAACGCCACCTCCCGCTCGACCCGCAACGTGCAGATCTGAGCGTCCGGATCCTGCTGAATGAACCCCACCTGCTGGGCGATCCTCGCCGAGTCGGTCCGGCCCACCGGGAGGCCGGCGGCGGAGATCCTGCCGGTGACCCGGGCGGGGATCATTTCCGGCACGAAGCCGGCGATCGCGCGACACAACGTCGACTTCCCGCACCCCGACGGTCCGGTCACCACGACCGCTTCACCCTCGCGTACCGACGTCGTCAGGTCGCGAATCGCCGGACGATCGCGATCCGGGTACTGGACGCTCAGTCGATCGATGTCGATCGCCAACGAGCTACTCGACGACAAGCCGCGTCACCCGCCGAACCCACATCGCACCGTCGTAGCCCGGTGCGACCAGCCGAAGCCGTCCCTCCTCCAGCGTCAACAGGAGATCACGATCCGCACGTACCGCCTCCCAGGCAAATGTCGCCTCGTAGCCGTCGTCGGCGATCACGCGAACCGACCTCGCGGACGGGCGCGGCGCGGCCGCCTCCACGACCGCCGCAACGGGCACCCCCGTATAGTCGCGGGGCGGGACATAGGTGACGCTTCCCCGGAGTTCGGCGCGCACCGTCACCGTCATCCCGGTCCATGACCCGTAGTGGAAGCTGTAGGGGGCATCGACCGTTCCCACGATCCTCGCTCGGTCGGGGGCGGCGAACGGGTCGTACACGCTCACGTAGTAGTACACCCCGCCGCCCAGGAGGGCGAGGATCACGGCCAACGTGGCGGCGTGGCGCCCCCAGCGCCGCCGCCTCCGGTCGGGAACCGTCGCCCGGCGGACAATCCGCGAAGTCACCAGCAGCCGCTCGACGTCCCACGCCAGATAGCCGCCGAACACCGCTCCCGACACAAACGCCAGAACGGCCATCACCAGGATGAACCCGATCGAGACACCGGAGAAGTAGATCGCCTGGAAGACGAACACGTTCGACGCCGACGACACCGCCCCGGCCAGCATCGCAAGCGGGAGGGAACGACGCCGGAGCATCCCCATCCCCACATCGACGAACAACCCCTCGACGAACGATACCAACAGGATGACGACCCCGTGGGTGCCGCCGGAGAGGAACTCGACGGCTCCCTTGAGGAGGCCGGTCAAGGTTCCGGCACCGAACCGGCCGATCAGCAGACGGGCGAGCAGCGGCCACACGACGTGCAGGCCGGCGATCAGCTGCCCGGCTCCGAACGGGACGCCGAACACCCGGTTGATGAGGTTGCCCAGGTAGCCGATGTACGTCGATAGGACGCCGCCGGCCGCGGCCAGAAGGGCGATGAGGACGAGATCGCGAACCCCGAGCCGCTCCCTCATTGCCGCATCGCCCTTCGCCGCTCGCCTACAGCTCGAGGTCGATCTCGGTGAGGAACTTCACCGAACGCAGGCGCATCCCCTCGGGAAGGTCGACCGCATCGTCATAGACGAACCGCAGGTAGCCGCTCGACGCTGGATCGAGAAAGACGCCGTCCCGCTTGAACGCGACGATGAACCGATCGTCACGGCCGATGAGGTCGGAGGTCACGGTTTGGCTGTAGCCGTCGGAGGCCTTCAGCGTGATCGGATATCCGGTGGCGGCCAGCGCGTCGTTGAAATCCTCGTCGTTGTAGTGGATCCCCTGGTCGGGCGCGGGGTGGGTTTCGTCATCGACGTAGCCGACCAGCCGCCACAGCGGGAGACCTGTGTAGCTGTGCGTCTCGTCCTTGCTCGTAGCGGTGACGGTGGAGGTATGGCACGGGCAACCGACTCCCGCTTCCAGCTCGCCACGCTCGAACAGTCGCTCGACCGCCCCGGAGAGCAGCAGGCTGTACTCCTCGTACGTCCCCAGCACCTCGATCGTCGTCACCATCTTGGCCGACAGCGAACTGGTGAAATGGGGGTTGTCCTCTCCGACCTGAACGACCCGCAACGGACCGGGATCGTAAGGCATCATCGACCCGTTCTCCTGGAACGCCAGGATCCAGGTGCCCTCCGAGGTGTCCGCGAGCCTCCCCACCGGATAGTTCATCGAGTATCCATCGGAAGCGGTGACTCGGACCGTGGTATCGACGGGCACGTTGCCGATCAACGTCATCATCGGGATGCCAGTATAGGTGGCCGTGTAGTCGACACCGGCGGAGTTGGTGAACGTCCCGGTCCCGGAGATGGTATCGAGCTCCTCGAGCCTCGCCAGGGTGTACAGCTGCTCCGTGTCGCCCTTGATGACGGTGAGCAGCTCCCCCTCAGCGGCAGCGGCCTCCGCCGCCGGGGGGTCGGCTGGCGGCAGCGGGAGCGGTTGACCGTCGTAGTCGACGACCAAGTAGGCGACGCCCTTCACCCGCATCCCGGTGGTCGAGGGGGCATCGCCGAAGTAGTGGGAACGCTCCGGCCCGAACGACACCAGCATGTCGTCGTTGGAGAACCGCTCATCCCGGGGGAGGAAGACGAGCACCGGCGCATCCTCGGTCCACGGCTCGCCGTCGATCGCCGTCGCGAGGATCGCGGTGCCGGCTGCGGTGTCGCCGTAGACAACCGGGCGCGGGAGGATCTTGTACCAGCCGTCGACGGCGACCACCCCTAGCGTCTCTCCCTCGGCCAGTCCCCCCTGGGCCTCCAGCAGGGCCTTGAGGGGCACACCGGTGTAGCGATGCGCCGTCTTCCAGTTCTCCTCTCCCTCCATCTCCGGGCCCTGATAGGCCACGGTGCCCGACACCATCGGGTGATCCTCCAGATCGAGCGGCACGCTCACCTCTCCTCGAACGAGGTAGACGGTGGGCAGGTCGGCGCCTATGCCGATCAGGCCCATCCCACCTACGAGCGCCGCCAGCACGACGACAGCGATCATTCCGAAGTACCTTCGCATCATGCCTCCTTGATCTCGTGGGCCTGCATCGTCGCCGGCTGGACCGAGGCAAACACCCGTTCGCCAACCTCGATCGACAGCCACGCGACGCTCTCCTCCGCATGGAGCGAGTTCAGCTCGAATCCATCCCCCCGCAACACAAGGTTGACGACCCCTCCCAGGCGACGCTGCTTCACGACGCGGACCGGGAGCACGTTGCCGGCGGTACAGGACGTCCCGTCGGGTCGATCGCGAAACAGCATCACCGCCTCGGGAGGGATGAACAGATCGACGGTCCATCTCGAACCGAAGTAGAACACCGCCAGTTCGGCGGCCCCGAGAGCCACCACACAGCCAGCACCGTGACGGCGCAGCACCGGTACCCGATACCGGTTCTTCTCGGCCAGTCGGGTCCAGGTCGGCGGCCCTTGGGCGCGCGCCACGCGACGCACACCGGCTTGGAGACGCTCGGACCATAACAAATGCTCCATCACCTCGCGCGGCGTGCCCGTGGCAATCAGCAGCTCGGACATCTCGATGTCGAGCAGATCGGCCAGCAGGCGGATCTCCGGCAATCCCGGCGCCGGACGGGTGCCGTGCTCGATTCGGGACAGGCGGCTGTAGTTCATCCCCGTTCTCTGCGCCAGATCACGCAGGCTGTACCCCTTGCTGCGCCGCGCCGCACGGAGCAGGTCACCGAAGCTCGCCTTGGGCATGGGGGCAGTCTACGAACGCTGTTGCCAAATGTCAACAATTGCGCCCAGCGCACTTCGGCAACCGTACGGATACAATACGGCTCCATGTTCTCTCACCGACGCAGGGCCGAAAGCCTCCCGCTGACCGACGGACCGATTGCCTCGACGCTCCTCCGGCTGGCGTGGCCCGTCATGTTGGCCAACCTGTTTCAGACGCTCTACAACTTCGTTGATCGGTTCTGGTTGGCTCGGCTGGGGACGGTGGAGATCGCCGCGCTCGCCCTTGCCTGGCCGCTGGTCTTTTTGATGCTGTCGATCGGCAGCGGGATCACGATCGCCGGTACGGCGCTCGTCGCCCAGTACACCGGAGCCGGGCGGCCGGAGGAGGCCAACCTCGCTGCGGGGCAGGTGGTGGGATTCACCGCGTTGCTCGCCGCAGCGCTCGGCGTGATCGGCGTGCTTGCCGCCCGGCCGGCCCTGGCGCTGATGGGAGCCCAAGGCGAGCTCCTCGATGCCGCCTCCAGCTACCTGCGGATCATCTATGCGGGGATTCCGGTGATGTTCGGAACGTTCGTGGTCACCGCGTTGCTCAACGGCGCCGGGGACACCGTCTCCCCCATGCTGCTGATGGGGGTCTCGGTGGGCCTCAATCTCGCCCTCGACCCGCTGTTCATCTTCGGATGGGGCCCGTTCCCGGCGTGGGGGGTCGCCGGTGCCGCGACCGCCACCGTCTTGTCCAGGGGGTTGATCGCCCTCGTCGGCCTCGGCTGGCTATTCTCCGGGCGACTGGGGCTCCATCTGCACCTCCGCGATCTCCGCTTTCGCCGGGAGTTGATCCGGCGGATCGTATCGATCGGCGGATTGGCGTCGATTGGCAACGCCGGGACCGCACTCGGGTTCAGCATCATGAACGGCGCTCTCGCCCGGATCGGCACCGCCGTCCTCAGCGCCTTCGGCATCGGCAACGCGTTCATCTCCATCGTCCTCATGCCGGCGATGGGGCTCGGGCAGGCAACGGCAACGATGGTCGGGCAGAACCTCGGCGCCGAGAGACCCGACCGGGCAAATCGATCGGTCTGGGCGGGAATCGGCATCTCCAGCGCGATCCTGGTGACGGCGGCCTGCGTCGTCTTCTTGGCCCGAAGGCACCTGATCGGGTTCTTCCTCTCCGACCCGGAGGTGCTGGCGATCGGCGACGGGATGCTGAAGCTGGTCGCCCTGGCGTTCCCGTTCATGGGGATCATCCAGGTGATCATGGGCACCTACCAAGGATCCGGCCATACCGCATACTCGATGTTCTTCGGGCTGTTTCGTCTGTGGGGGCTGCGGTTGCCGCTGGTGTACGTACTCGGCTTTGGCATCGGACTCGGAGCGGCCGGGGTATGGTGGGCGATGCTCGCTTCCAACTTTGGAACCGCCGCGGTGGCGCTGGGGCTGTTCTTGACCGGCAACTGGAAGCACCGGATCATCGGCGACCAGCACCGTACTCCGCAGCCGGCGGAGTAGCCTTGCAGGATCCCCCCGCTCCACCTACCCTCTTCCCATTCCACGTGGCGAAGGGTGCGGCATGGCAACGATCACGACGGCCGAGGCGAAGGCCCACGTCGGCGAGGACGTCGCGTTCCAGGGGTGGCTGTACAACAAGCGCTCCAGCGGCAAGATCCTGTTCCTACACATCCGGGACGGCACCGGGATCATCCAGGCGGTCCTGTCCGAGCCGGACGACCCCGCGTTGTTCGCGTTGGCCGGCCGCCTCCCCCGCGAGAGCTCGATCGTCGCCGAGGGCACGCTGCGCGAGGACCGGCGTGCCCCGACCGGATGCGAGCTGCAGCTATCGGGTCTCCACGTCATCCACGAGCCCACCGAGCCGTTCCCGATCGAGCTGACCGAACACACCCCCGGATTTCTCATGGACCGTCGCCACCTGTGGATCCGCACCGGACGGCAGGTGCCGATTCTTCGCATCCGGGACGCCACCTTCCGGGCATTCCGCGAGTTCTTCCACCAACGAGGCTTCGTCGCCACCGAAGCCCCAATCCTCACCGGCGCATCCGTCGAAGGAACAACCACGCTATTCGATCTCGACTACTTCGGCGACAAGGCCTACCTGAGCCAGAGTGGACAGCTGTACCTGGAGGCGACGGCGATGGCGCTCGGCAAGGTCTACTGGATCGGACCGGCGTTTCGCGCCGAGAAGTCCAAGACCCGCAAGCACGTCACCGAGTTCTGGATTGCCGAGGCGGAGATGGCGTACGTCGATCACGACGGGAACCTCGCGCTGCAGGAGGATCTCGTTCGGTATCTCGTCGAGACGGTCGTCGAGGAGCGGCGTACCGAGCTGCAGGAACTCGACCGGGACATCGATCGGTTGCTCGACGAGGTCCGCGAGCCGTTCGCGCGAATCGACTACGCGGACGCCGTGTCGCTTCTGCAAGGCAGAGGACACGACGTGTCGTTCGGCAGCGATTTCGGCGCGCCGGAAGAGGCATCGATCAGCGAGCAGTTCGGGCGCCCGGTGTTCATCGAACGGTTTCCGGTTGCCATGAAGCCGTTCTACATGAAGCGCGATCCGCTCGATTCCACGCGGGTGCTCGCCGCGGACCTGATCGCCCCCGAAGGATACGGGGAGATCATTGGCGGAAGTCAGCGGGTCGACACCGAGGCGGAACTGGTGACACAGTTGGACGAGTTCGGGCTCCCTCTCGAACCGTACCAATGGTACATCGATCTGCGTCGGTACGGTTCGGTACCGCATTCCGGATTCGGGATGGGCATGGCGCGCGTGATCGCGTGGATCGCCGGAGTCCGCCACATCCGCGAGGTGATCCCGTTCGCCCGCCAGATCAACCGGCTGTATCCCTGACCTCGGCGGGGCAGGGATCGATCCGGATCAGGAGGTCGACCGCGGCCGCTCCGTGCGGGCCGGCAATCACCGGGTTGAGATCGATCTCCTGGAGCTCAGGCAGCTCGAGGCCGATTCGCCCCAGGGCGACGATCGTCTCGACCAGCGGTTGCAGCGCCACCGCCGGCTGACCGCGGAACGCCTCCAGCAACGGGAACGCCCGAATGGAGCGGACCATCCTCTTCGCCTCGGAGGTCGAGATCGGCGCCACCCCGAACGCCACATCCCGAAGCGCCTCGACCAGGGTCCCGCCGATGCCGAACATCACCGCCGGACCGAACACCGGATCCCGCTCGACACCGAAGATCAGCTCTCGCCCGACGAGCATCTTCTGCAGCAGCAGCCGACCGTCGCCGAGACCGAGGCGGTCGATCACACCGCGCAGCCGCCCGATCGCCTCATCGAGCTCACCCTCGGTCTCGATCCCGGTGATCACGGCGCCTTGTTCGAACCGGTGCGCCAGCTCGGGCGCGTCGACCTTGGCCACCAGTGGCGGCCCGATCTCCGCCAGGAACTGGCGCGCGCCCTCGTCGCTGTCCGCGTAGGCGTGCGGGCACACGGCGATCCCGTAGGCGGCGAGCAACCGTGCCCCTTCGTCGAAGAACAACCCGCGGCGCCCCTCCTCCAAAGCCCGACCGAGGACCGCTCGGGCCGTGCCCTGGTCGACGGTAGGAGACGCCATCGCGCCTCCGTTCCGACGGCGCGGCCGCCGGGCACGATATAGCACCGAGAGCGCTGCCACGGCCGTTTCGGGCATCGCGTACGCCGGGATCCCGGCCTCTCGAAGCGGCACGACCAGCGGCTGCACCGTCGGGCTGTGGCTCAGGGTACATACAAGCACCGGACGATCGGGGTGCTGTTCGGCCGCCCGTACCAGCCCGGAGGCCACCGACGCGAGCGGTTCGTGAAACACCAGCGGCGGTCGGAAGATGACGATGGCGGCATCGGTTTCCTCCAGGACGAGATCCAGCCCCCGCTCCAGCTGCATCGCCGTCGCCGTCGCAATCATGTCCACAGGATTGCCGAGCCCCGCTTCCGGCGGCAGGAACGCGGCCAGCTTCCCACGGGCATCGGCAGACAGCGGGGGAACGTCCAACCCCGCGCGGACGCACGCATCGGCGGTAAGGATGCCGGCACCGCCGGCATTGGTGAGGATCCCGACCCGCCCCCCGCGCGGCAGCACCCCCCGTTCGAGCGCCTGAAGTCCGGTCAAGGTCTCCTCGATCGTCGTGACCCGCAACGCGCCGCATTGGTCCAGGAACGCCTCGACCACCGCATCGGAGCTGGCCAACGACCCGGTGTGCGAAGCGACCGCCGCGGCGCCGGCTTCGGTTCTCCCCGCCTTGAGGACGATCACGGGTTTGCGCACGACGATGTCGGAAACGAGCTCACGGAACCGACGGGGATCGGCGAAGCTTTCCAGGTAGAGGAAGATCGCTCCGCAACCGTCGTCATCCCGCAGATGCTCCAGGAAGTCATTCTCCGTCAACCCGGCGCGATTGCCGAGATTGATGAACCGGGAGACCCCGAGGCCCGCGTCTTCGAAGCACTCGAGCAGCGTCTCGCCCAGCGAGCCGCTCTGGGAAACGAACGCGATCTCCCCACCGGGGGGAAACCACCGTGAGAACGACGCGTTCAACCGCATCCGCTCGGAGCTGTTGATGATCCCCATGCAATTGGGGCCCACGACATTCAGTCGGTATCGATCGATCCGTCGGCGGAGCTCATCTTCGAGGGCCGCTCCTCGCTCGCCGCTCTCCTTGAATCCGGCGGTGATGATCACCAGGTTGACGATCCCGCGGCGGCCGCATGCCTCGACGACCTTCAGCACCCTGTCCCGATGGATCGCCACCACCACCAGATCGATCCCCGGAGGCAGCTCGTCGACCGACCGAACGCAGGGAAGGCCGAACACCTCCTCGTACACCGGATGAACCGGATGAAGCGTGCCGCGGTATCCGCAATCCTGCAGGTTCTTGAGGATCGTCCCCGCGACCGAGCCCGGCTTGGCGCTGGCCCCGACCACCGCAACCGAGTCCGGCTCGAGGAGCCCCTGCAATCGATCACCCATCGCGGGTCATCCCTTTCACCATCAACGCCGCCAGCCCCACCATGATCAACACATCACCGATGCTAAATGCGGTGGCGAACGGGATCCACCCGGGAAGCGACAACGTATCACCGAGAGCATTGAGCCGGGTGGCCGAGGACATCCGCACCACATTGGCCACCGCCGCGTCCCCCTCGGCGAGGCGCGCGGCCACCTCGCCCAACCCGGCGCGCCGCAAGGCGTCGAGGGAGACCGGCATGTATCCGCCGTTGACGGCCAGCGCCGTGAGGTTGCACCCTGCCCCGACCAGGAGAACCGCCATCGGAGCGGTGCGGAGATTGACCGCCAGCCACAGCGTCAGAAGGCCGTAGGAAACGAGATGGAGCGGCGCGACCGCCGTAGCGATCAACGCCGTTTCCGCGAACCACGGGAAGATCAGCAGTTGGATCACCAACGCCGCCGGGATCAGCCCCATCCACCGGAGGCGAAGCTGCACGAGATGCCCGATCCGCCCTCCGCGAATCGCTCCAACCGCGACCCCGACTAGCAACGCGACCACATACAGCACGACCGTTACCTCGTCATCCCTCAGCGGCGGGAGCCGGAAGCTCATCGGGGGCCACCGCTTCGGCAGCCACCGGCTCGATCACCCGCAGCAGGGCATCGGCGGCCTCCGGATCGAGGTCGACCCCCTTCATGTCCCGTAGGATCGACATCGTCCGCTCGGGCGAGAACGCCTTTCGGTAGGGGCGGTCGGTGGACAGCGCGTTGTGGATATCGGCGGCGGCGATGATGCGGGCAATCAGCGGGATCTCCGCACCGCGAAGCCCGTCGGGATACCCGCTGCCGTCCCATCGCTCATGCTCGTGCCGGACCGCATCGACCACCGAGCTGTAAATCTCCAGTCCCTCGATCAGTTCGGCGCTGACCACGGGATGGCGCTTCATCACCGCCCATTCCTCGTCATTCAACGGTCCCGGCTTGAGGAGGATGGCGTCGGGAACCGCGACCTTCCCGATGTCATGGACCCGTGCCGCGATCTCCACCTTCTCGATCTCGCCCTGCGGAAGCCCCATCTCGAAGGCGATCCGAACCGCCAGGTCGGCGACCTGCTCGGAATGGACCGCGGTGTAGTGATCCCGCTGGTCGAGAAGCTGGGAGATCCGCTCGAACGTCTTGCGGGCCTCGGTCTGAAGCTTCACGTAGCCCCGGAAGGACACGTGCACCAGCGTCAGCGGAAACAGCGCCAAGAACACGTGCCACACCGAGAGCGATCGGAGCACCGCCAGCAGCACCGCGGATACGCACAGGACCAGGTATTGAACGAAGAACTGGTCGATGCTCGTCCACAGCGTGCGGAAGAATCGCTTCCGCTCGGTCAGCCTGATGATCCCGGTGACGAACGAGAGATTGACCAGGACATACACGGCGAACGCTGCAATCGCGGTGACGTAGTCGTCGAGCGACACGAACTGGAGCGTTGGCCGCCCGATCAGCTGGAGGAGCGCCCCGCTCGCCGTCACCGTCAGCACCAGTTGGCTCACGTTGAACGTGATCGGCACCAACCCCTTCGTCTTGTCGACATCGTCGGAGCTCCACCGCAGCAGCAACTCCGACACCAGCGAAGCGACGAACACCAGGATCACCGCGAGGTAGGGACCGAGGATGAACAAGGCCGCTAGGTAGATGGCGATGGAGCTTGAAATCTCCCAGTTGAACGAAGGGACCCACGTGGCATACACCTCTGCCAACACGGACAGGAGGGCAAAGATGGAGAACAGGACGATCTCGTCGAGCACCGGCAACGACGTCCTGACGATGGCGAACCCGACGGCGGACAGCGCTAGGACCGCGAGCAACAGAACGAAGACGACCACTCGGCCTGGAAGTCTCATGTTCGTCGCCCCTGCGGCGAAGGGTACGAGATGGCGGCCGGCCCGGGCAACCGGGAGGTGGGGGGCGCCGAGAAGCCGCCAAGAACGGAGACGACCCGCCGACCGCTTCGCTACAATCGACGGGTCGCGTTGTGCGGACGCATCCTGCCAAGCTCAGCTGCCGCGGAGCTCCCGCGACCTTCGGCTATCCCCTTGCTAGCCGCGACCGCCCGGTCGCCACTTCACGCTCTCCGCCAGCAACAGCGCCAGCGCCG
>CAZLER010000003.1:0-58479 GCA_964558595.1 uncultured Thermotogae bacterium | reverse complement strand
CCGCGACCGCCCGGTCGCCACTTCACGCTCTCCGCCAGCAACAGCGCCAGCGCCGCAAACGACAGCAAGTAGTATGTCGCCCTCGCCCCAACCAGCTTCTTCACCGCTCGGTGGACCCGCTCCTCGCCCGCTCGTGTGAATCCTCCCCACTTCATCGATGGCCCTCCTCTACCCGCGACCGCCCGGTCGCCACTTCACGCTCTCCGCCAGCAACAGCGCCAGCGCCGCAAACGACAGCAAGTAGTATGTCGCCCTCGCCCCAACCAGCTTCTTCACCGCTCGGTGGACCCGTTCTTCGCCGGTCCGCGTGAATCCTCCCCACTTCATCGTTGTCCCTCCTTACGGGGATCGTGAACGCCGCTTGACGAGCACCGCCCATGTGCCACGGTGGAACCCGTCATTCCGTGATCTCATGGGTCGTGTATAGGACAAGCTTCTTGGGCGGTCAAGTTTCTTCAATAACCTTTCCATGTTCTTTGGAGTTTATGGTGGTTTGTATCCGTTTCCCTTACGCCTCCCGCAGCGTCCTTGGTCGCTGGCGAATCGGTTTGACTTCCCTTCCCACCGGCGATACAGTTACGCGCAGATCCACGACGAGGTGCAAGAGTGAGAGACTACGAGATCGTATATGTGCTACGGCCTGACCTATCGGATGAGGACCGATCCTCCAAGGTGGAGAGGATCCATGGCCTGATCACCGAAAACGGCGGAGAGCTCGGTCAGATCGCGGAATGGGGAAAGCGTGTGCTCGCCTACGAGATCAAGCACAACACGGAAGGCTACTATGGCTTGGCCGAGTTTCGCCTTCCCCCGAGTGCGGTGAAGACGATGGAGGATCGCCTCAACATCGACGAGGAGATCCTGCGGTATCAGATCGTCTCCCGTTCGTAGGGGAGGACCATGGCAGCCAGTCTCAACAAGGTCATCCTCATCGGCAACCTGGCTTCCGATCCTGAGATGCAGTACACGAGCTCTGGAAGGGCACGTACGAAGTTCCGCCTTGCCGTGAGCCGCCAGTACAAAGATAGCGCCGGAAGCCTGCAGGAGGAGACGGCGTTCGTTCCGATCGTAACGTGGGGATCCCAAGCGGAGAATTGTGCCCAGTACCTCAGCAAGGGCCGTTCGGCTGCCGTAGAGGGACGACTCAGGATCTACTCGTTCACCGACGAGGAAGGCAAGGAAGTGCGTTGGTTCGAGGTCGTCGCGGCCAACGTCCAGTTCCTGGGCGGACCGGGCAGGCCCTCCTCCGATGCCGGCACATCCTCTGCCCCCACCCGACCACCGGCCGACAGCAAGACCGACGAGGAGGTCCCGTTCTAAGTCATGTTCACCAAGCGAAGACGAAAGTGCCGCGTGTGCGAGCGTAAGGCCACCCTGGACTACAAGAAGCCACAGGAACTGAAGCATTTCATGAACCGCCTCGGCAAGATCCTTCCGAAGCGAGCCACCAGGCTGTGTGCCAAGCACCAGCGACAGCTCGCACTGCAGATCAACCGTGCCCGGAAGCTCGCCCTCCTACCGTACGTCGGGGAGCGAGAGCCGATGAAGATGCGACGGTAGCGACCCGCTACCAGCCCTCCCACTGCGATGGCGACGATCGACAGAGTCGTGGGACGGCTGGCCGACAGGTCCACAAATGGACCGTCGCCCACCGGATGGCCGTCGAGCGGCGGCCCATCGATCTCCCTGGAGCAGGCCTTCCCGAAGGCCGCCCTCGATTCGGGCGGCATCCTCGCGCTGGAGTCCCGGTCATCGCTGCCTCCGCCACCGGTCGGCGTCGACGCGGCGGTGGCAGCGTTGCTGTCTGAGCTGCGCTTGATCTACGGGATCGGAACGAAGTACACAAGCCAGCTCCATGAGGAGGGCTACACCTCCTTGCTCGAACTGCGGGACCACCCACGGTGGGGTATCGCCTCTGCAACGCTGCTCTCATCGTGGGGAACCCCGTTCGACCCCGGCTCGGTGTACCGCTCGCTCGAGCGCTGGCTGCCGAGAACGGATCCGCTGCTGCTGCAGGCGGTCGGCCTCGTCCCATCGAAAGAGTTCCTCTTCTTCGACCTGGAGACGCTCGGCCTGGGAGGAACGCCGGTCTTTCTTGCAGCGTTCGGAGGGTTCACGACCGACGGCTTCCACGTGCACCAGCTACTGGCTCCGACGCCGGGGGACGAGGCCGCGCTGCTCGAGCGGATTGCCCCCATCGTCGCCGAGGCCACCGCACTCGTCTCATACAACGGGAAGAGCTTCGACTGGACCGTCCTGAGGGAGCGATTCGCCTACTACGGCCTCCCCCTGCCCCAGCCGCCGATCCACGTCGACCTTCTTCACCACGCCCGCCGGTGCTTCGCCGACCGGGTTCCCGACTGTCATCTGACGACGATCGAGCGGAGACTCCTCGGAATCGAACGATCGAACGATCTACCCAGCGCCGAGGTGCCGATCCGCTACACCACGTATCTGGAGACCGGCGACGCCGCCCACCTTGTTCCAATCGTCAACCACAGCCGGCAGGACCTACTCAGCCTCGTCGCGTTGCTTCACCGACTGCTCGCTACGCCCGCCGATGGTTGATCGGACGCTGGAGGCGGTGATGCACGCGCCATGGTATCGGGGACAGATCGTCCACGTCGCGACCCGTCCGGGCTCGGTCGGCGAATACGCCGAGATCGATCTCCCCGCTTGGCTCGCGGACTACCTGGAAGCACACGGCATCCGCCTGTACCGGCACCAGGCCGACGTGATCGAGGCGTTCCGCTGCGGCCGCGACGTCATCGTGACCACGCCGACCGCCTCGGGCAAGACCCTGGCGTTTACCTTTCCGATCCTCGAAGCCCTGGAGAAGGATCGGCGTGGCTGCGCGTTGTTCCTGTACCCTCTCAAGGCGTTGGCCAACGATCAACTGGGCAAGCTGGCGGCTATCGACGCTGCCTGCGACCTCGAACTCCGACCGGCGACCTACGATGGGGATACCCCCCCATCCCAGCGCCCCCACATCAAAAGGACGTCCCGCGTCGTGCTCACCAATCCCCACGCGCTTCATCAGTACCTCCCGTGGCATCATCAGTGGGCTCGGTTGTTCGCCAACCTTCGGGCGGTCGTTCTCGACGAGGCCCATCAATATCGCGGCGTCTACGGCGGCAGCGTTGCCTACTTGCTGCGCAGGCTGCTCCGGATCGCCCACCACTACGGGGGATCGCCCCGAATCGTGCTGTCGTCCGCATCGGTGGACAACCCCGCCGAGTTTGCCCGTTCCTTGACGGGACGGGACGCGGTCCCCATCACCTCCGACGGTTCGGTACGGGGCGAGAAGAAGGTCGTGTTCTGGGATTCGCAGCTCGATCCAACACGATCGATGATGGAGCAGGCGGCCCGCCTCCTCGCTTCCCTAACCGGTCGCGGCACCCAGGCGATCTGCTTCACCCGGACACGCGGTTCGGCAGAACGGATCGCTCAACGAGCCAGCGAGCTCGGCGCAACAGGGATCGTCTCCTACCGCGCCGGCTACCTCCCGCAGCAGCGACGCGACGTGGAAGCGGGGCTACGAAGCGGGACGGTCCGAGGTGTCGTGTCCACCACCGCGCTGGAGGCGGGGATCGACATCGGTGGCCTCGATGCGGCAATCCTCGTCGGATTCCCTGGCAGTCTGCTGTCGGCATGGCAGCAGGCCGGCAGAGCGGGCCGCGGCGTCGAGCCGTCCCTCCTCATCTACCTGCCAGGGCAGAACCCGCTCGATCGGTACTTCTGCACTCACCCCGAGGTGTTCCTCGGCTCCGAGCGTGAACGGCTCGTCGTGCCGGTGGATCATCCCGCGCCACAGGCGGGCCATCTTCTCTGCGCCGCAGCCGAACTCCCCCTCCGGGAGAGCGAGCTGACAGCCGGGGAAGTGGCGGTCGTCGATGCGCTGCGCGAGCGGGGACTGCTCTCCGCCACCGCGCGCGGCTCCATCTACCGTGGCCTCCGTCGGGCTCATGAGATGGTAGGCCTGGACGATGTCGAAGGCGACTCGATTCGCATGATCTGCGAGGGGCGCCTCCTGGAGACGATGGACCCGGTCCGCGCGCGGCGCGAAGCCTTCCCGGGAGCCGTGTATCTTCATCGCGGAGAGGCGTACGTGGTCGAACGGCTTGACCTCGAGGAGGGGAGGGTCGAGGTTCGCCGAGAGGACATCGACGCCGTGACCCACAGCCTACGAGGATCGCAGGTCGACATCCTATCCTGCGATCGCACCCACCCGTTGCAGCGGGCCGGGCTGTCCTGCGGCCGGGTACGGGTCACCGAGTCGTACCTCGGGTACCGGACCTTCCACGCCGATCGAACGATCTCGATCCATCCCCTCGATCTTCCCGCCCACATCTACGAGACGGACGCCGTCTGGACGACATTCCGGGAGCCGCCCGTGGCATCAGTGCCTCCCGAGCGGCTCGCCGGGGCGCTGCACGGCGCCGAGCACGCTCTGATCGCCATGACACCGCTGCTGGTACTGTGTGACGCTTCGGACCTCGGTGGCATGTCGACCCCGCTCCATCCTCAGACCGGAGGTCCATCGATCATCTTGTTCGACGACATCTCGGAGGGGGCGGGACTGGCGCAGGCGGTGTTCGACGGTTTCGGGCGGCTCGCCCGGCGGGCGCACACCCTCGTCCGGGACTGCCGGTGTGAAGCCGGTTGCCCCGCCTGCCTCCTGTCGCCGCGCTGCGGCAGCGGTAATGAACCGCTGTGGAAGCCCGGTGCCGCCGAGCTGTTGCGGATCCTGGGCGAGGAGCATCGATCGTCGGCGGTGGCTGCGTGAGTAGGACCGTGGCCGTCATCTTTCATCCCCCTGCTGGAACCTCTCCGCCGGAGCGGTTCGTGGACGCTGGGCGCCGCGCCTCGACCGAGGATCTCGTCCTCGCGCTGTGCGAGCGGGTCGACGAGGTGATTGTGGCCGCGCCGGCTTCGGCGGTCGACGGCTTCGGTCCACTCGGCGTGACGGTGCTGACGACCGAACCCAACCGCCCGTTTCACCTCGGCAACGCCCTTCGCCGGATGGTACGAGATACCGCAGCAACGGGGTTGCTGTACTTCGGCAGCGGAAGTGGGGTCCTGGTGAACGCATCGACCCTCGATACCCTCGTGGCGTTCTCCGGGCATTGCCATCCTGGCGGGCTGTTCAACAACTTCTACTCCTGCGACTTCGCTGCCATCTCGGCAGCCGATACGCTGCTGTCGGTGGAGCTCCCCGCGCGGGACAACGGACTCGGCTTCGCGTTGTCCGATGCTGGATTCGCCTGTCATCGCCTGCCACGTTCGGTGGAGACCACGTTCGATATCGACACCCCGATCGATCTTCTGGTGCTCCATGCCTCCGGCCGCGGCGGATCGGCCCTGCACCGGTTCCTCGACGGCGCTCCGTTCGACCATCCGACACTGAGCACGATCCTCGACGGGCTCACCGATCGCTCGTCGCTGGTCTACCTGTACGGCCGCCTCCACCCGGAGATCTGGGCGACCTTCGAGCAGCAGGTCGCGTGTCGAACAGCCGGGGCCATCGAGGGGCGCGGGATGGGCGCTGCTCGCAAGCTCCGTCCGCTGCTCATCTCGCCCGTTCTCTTGGGGGACGGACCTACGGCGTTCCTCGAACGCCTGGCGGCGGTGGCCGGAGCGGCCATCCTCGATACTCGTCCGTTACTGGCTACGGACGGAAGGCTGCCTCCGACGTCGGACCGGTTTGCCAGTGACCTGTTCCGGGTCGATGAGATCGCCGACCCGGCGTGGCGGGCGCTCACCGCGGCGGCGGCCGCCGCGCCGATCCCGGTGCTGTTGGGCGGCCACTCCCTTGTGAGCGGTGGACTGCTTCTGCTCGGTGAAGCCGCCTGGAAAGGCCGGCAGCTTGACCGTAGACTTCATCCCGACCCGTACCCAGGAAGGAACGATCGACCATGAGCGAGCCCCACGCACCGCATCTGATCGATGTCGACCCCCAAACGGCAGCCCTGATCGCGGCCGAGGAACGTCGTCAGCGGGAGAAGATCGTCATGATCCCCTCCGAGAGCCTGACGCCTTCGCCTGTCCGAGAGGCGCTCGGTTCGGTGTTCTCGAGCATCTACGCCGAAGGGTATCCTCGCAAGGCGATGATGCGCTCATCGATCGACCGACTCGCCGATCTCGACGAGCAGCTCGCCAGCTACCGGCGGTATGCTGATCGGCGATTCTACAAGGGGACCGAGTTCGCCGACCTCATCGAGTCGCTCGCCGGACGGCGAGCCGCCAAAGCGTTCGCCACCGACGATGTCCCCGCGGAACGGATCTACGCCAACGTCCAGCCGCTGTCGGGGGCCGCAGCCAACCTCGCCGTCTACGACAGCTTCGTCCAACCCGGTGACACCGTGATGGGAATGGCACTCACCGAGGGTGGCCACCTCACCCACGGCTCGGAGTTCAACGTCACCGGTCGCCGATACCGAATCGTGTCGTATTCGGTCGATCCGAAGTCCGGTCGGCTCGACTACGAGGCCATCCGCCAACTTGCCGAGCAGCACCGTCCCCGCCTGATCATCGGTGGTTTCACGTCCTATCCGTGGCGGCCGGACTGGAAGGCGTTTCGAGAGATCGCGGATGAGGTCGGAGCCATCCTGCTCGCCGACGTTGCCCACACCGCCGGACTGATCGTGGCCGGGGCCTATCCCAACCCGATCGGCATCGCCGACGTGGTGACGTTCACCACGCACAAGACGCTGTGCGGGCCGCGCGGAGCGACGATCCTGTCCACCGATCCGGAGATCGCCGAACGGCTCGACGCCGCGGTGTTCCCCGGCTTGCAGGGCGGCCCCCACGTCAACAAATTCGCCGCGCTGGCGGTGGCGTTCCAGCACGCGACCACGTCCGACTTCCGCGACCTCCAACAGCAGATTGTGGACAACGCCGCCGCGCTGTCCGAGGCGCTGCAGGATGAGGGACTGACGGTCGCCTATGGCGGTACGGACACCCATCTCCTCCTCGTCGACTTGCGAGAGATCGAGACCGACACCGGCTTCGTCATGATGGGGGAGGTCGCCTCGAGGATCCTCGACCTGGTGGGGATCGTGTGCAACAAGAACACGCTCCCCGGCGATACCAGTGCCGCCGATGCGCACGGGATCCGCCTCGGCACGCCGTGGGCGACGCAGCGAGGACTGGGCATCGAGGAGATGAAGGAGCTGGCGCGGATTATCGCCCGTATCCTGCACAGCATTCGCCCGTTTGAGTACATCGGTCTCACCGGACAGCTCTCCCGCGGCAAGACGACGCTCTCGGTACTGGAATCTGCCAAGCGGGACGTACGGGCATTGCTCCGCCGCGTGGATCCCTCGATCCCCTCCGCCCCCGACCGGGGGCCGGGCAACTCGTCGTGGTCGGTGCTTCGGCTGCACAGCGGGCGCGTTCGAGCGCTGCTCCACGAGGCAACGCCGGCCGATCTCCTGACGCTGGCAACGGGAGAGGCCGAGCCCACCTTCCTGTTCGACGAGAGCGGCCGACGGATCTCGGAGATCGTGGTTGGCCGACTCGGCGATGACGACTACCTGGTCCTCGCTCCCCGAGAGAACGGCGCGACGGTGACCGCGTGGCTCTCCGGTCTTGCCGACGGCTACATCGTGTTCGATCCCGAGGATGTATTCCGCAAGGTCCAGGGCCCGGCAGTCGTGGAGGAGTTGTCAGAGGACGAGATTCCCGAAGCGGCGAGAGGATGGCTTCAACGGGTGATCCGTAGCGACGCCGATGGCGCGACGATCGAGGATCTGTTCGACCAGGCGCCGGAGCGATTCGCCATCGACAAGCCGTACTTCGTCGGCCAGAGCCGCATCGAACCGAAACCCTCCGGGGAGGTGCCGTCCCGCTTCGCCGGGGAGCCACCCGCGTCGCCCTCCAGCGAGCTGCAGACCACCCCGCTCCACGATGTCCATGTCGCTCAGGGGGCTCGCCTGGTCCCGTTCGCCGGCTGGGAGATGCCCGTCTGGTATACGTCAGCTCTCCAAGAGCATCGGGCGGTGCGGGAAGCCGCCGGCCTGTTCGATCTGGGACATATGGGAGTCTTCCAGATCCAGGGGGAATTCGCGACCGAGTTCCTCAATGCCGTCACCTCAAACTATGCCGCATGGTTGGAGGACGGTCAGTCCCACTACGCATTCCTGTTCGACCCCGAGGGGCGGATGATCGATGACGTGTTCATCTACCGCCGGCGCGCTGACCGCTACCTGATGGTGGTCAACGCGGTCAACGAAGCGAAGGATTGGGACTGGCTGAACGGCGTGAACGATCGTAGGTACCGGATCGACGACCGGTTCCCCCTGCGGCGTCCATCGCCACCGGTAGAGATCCAGGATCTCAAGCGCGAGCGCGGCGTGATCGACATCGCCCTTCAGGGTCCGCGCAGCCGTGACCTCCTCATGCGGATTCTCGAGCCGGAGGCCCGGCGCACGGTCGCCGCGCTGGAGAGAACCGAGTTCTGCGAGTTGATCGTCGACGGCCACCAGCTCATCGTGGCCAGAACCGGCTATACGGGGGAACCGCTCGGCTTCGAGCTGTATGCCGGGGGGGGCTCCTCGCGCTGGCTCTGGGACCACCTCCTCGACACGGGCCGGGCGGAGGGCCTGCTGCCGTGCGGTCTGGCGGCACGCGACTCGACCCGCACCGAAGCCGGCTTCCCGTTGTACGGTCACGAGTTCGCCGGACCCCATGACATCAACCCGTTCGAGGCCGATTACGGATCTTACGTCAAGCTCCACAAGCCGTTCTTCGTGGGAAGGGACGCCTGCCTGGCGTCCTACCTCGACATTGGCAGACAGGTGATCCGGTTCCGCTCTGAGCCGGGAGCCCGTCGAATCCAGGACGGAGCGACGGTGCTCGATCGCCACGGCGCCGTCATCGGCTCGGTGACCAGCTGCGTCAGCCTCGGGGAGGTGCAGATCGGCCTCGCGCTGCTCGAGCGGGTGGGGATCGACCCGGACACCCCGATCGGCGTGCTCAATCCTCCAGGGGACAAGATGGGGGGTAAGCCACTGGGGCAGCTCGACATCGGCGATCGCGTCCCACCGTGGGTCCGGGCCACCGTGCTACCGCGCCTGCTCACGCAGGGGATCCTTCCGCAGTCGGGAGGCGACTGAACAGCGACCGGCGGCACGTGGGTCAGTTAAGCCGTCGATCCTCGGGGACCGCTGGGCTGGTTTGCGTCAGCCACTTCAGCTCGTCGGGAAGCACCGCTTCGATCGCCCGCGCGTACTCCCGCCAACGATCGCGCTCCCCACACAGCTCTCGGATCACCTCGCGGAGGACTTCCGTTTCCACCTCGGTCTGGATGACCAGGCATACCCCCGACGGTTCGTCGTCGAGTTCGTCCTTCAGCCGGTCGGCGGCCTGTTGGATCGGCAAGCCCTCCTGTTGGCGCAGCTCTTCGAGCCGGCTGAGGATGGCAACAGCTTCCCCTTTGAAGATCAATCGATTCCGCGCGCCTCGAGTCAGATAGCCGTCCAGCGTATCTCCCAGGGCGTTCACGCGCAGGCGAACAGCACGCTTTGACAGTCCGAGGAATCGCGCTACATCGTCCAGCGTGACCATGGACGCATTATACGACAAACCCACCACCGTTTCGTGTGATACGGACAACCCCCGTGTCATCTTGGCGGACCCCGTTGTTCCGGACGCTCGCGTCCGGTATCGTCGCCCCATGGCATGGAATCGAATCGTGGAACAGTTCGCCGACCGGCTCGATGACCATCGCCGGCTCATCCGGCTGCCCTCCCGTCGCCCGGTCGTATTCGTCGGCGATACCCACGGGGACCGAGAAGCCACCGAGCTCGTCCTGGAGCGCTACCCGGCATCCGCCCACACCCTCGTCTTTCTGGGGGACGTCGTCGACCGCGGTCCGGACTCGCGGGGCAATCTCGACCTCGTCCTGTCCGCTGCCGTCGATCACCCCGACGCAATCCACCTGCTGATGGGCAATCACGAAGCGTACGCTGTCGCCCCGTTCTCCCCCGCCGACTTCTGGGAGGGACTCGCGCCGGACGATGCCCGTCGGCTCGGCGAGATCCTCATCGGTCTGCCGTGGGCGGCCTGGCATCCCGCCGGCGTTCTCGCCGTCCACGGAGCCGTGCCCGAAGTCCCGTCCCTGGAAGCTCTCGAGACAATCATCCCCGGATCCGCGGCCTGGCGCGCGATCACGTGGGGCGATTGGGAGGAACCCCAGGTTGGAGGGCTGCCCGGCGGCGGCGGGGGGCGCCCGCGGTTCGACCGTACCGCCTTCGAGACGCGGATGGGGCGACTTGGCGCCCGCGTGCTCGTTCGGTCCCATCAACCGCTCGCTCCGACCTACCTGTTCGACGACCGTTGCCTGACGCTGTTCACGTCGAAGGCCTACGGCGATGGCGCACGGCGGGTCGCCGTGTTGTCCCCCGACCGTCCCGTCGAGACGGTGCGGGATCTCGAACTGGTCGATCTGTAGCCGATCTCCCGCGTCCGTGGGACCGGGAGGGTCCCCACATCATCCCGGAAAGGAGAACCGATGTCCGATCCACGAACGGTCAAGCTCGCCCAGGTGTTGGTGAACTACTCGGTGTCGGTAGGGCAGGGGGATAAGGTCCTGCTCCAGGGGTCGACGGCGGCGGCACCGCTCCTCGAGGCGTTGCTGGTCGAGTTGCTGCGGGTCGGAGCCCAACCGCTTACCGTGCCGCAGCTGCCACGGCTTGGCGAACTGACCTACCGCTACGCGTCGGACGAGCAGCTCCGTCACATCCCTCCGCCGCTCAAGCTTGCCTATGAGACCTACGATGCAGCAATCACCCTGATGAGCACCGAGAACACCAAGGCATTGTCCAACGTCTCCCCCGACAAGCTGGTGGAGACGAACCGCGCCCAAGGCGAACTGCTCGCCACCGTCATGCAGCGGACGGCAGAAGGATCGTTCCGCTGGGTAGGGTCCCTGTATCCCACCCCCGCGTACGCCCAGGACGCCGAGATGGGCACGGCAGAGTACGAGGAGTTCGTCTACGGCGCCTGTCTACCCGACTTCGACAACCCGATCCGCTATTGGCGGGGCGTCGAGCGAACCCAGCAGCGCATCGTCGATTGGCTGCGAGGAAAGCGCCGGTTGCGGGTCGAGGGACGGGACGTCGATCTGCGGATGTCGATCGACGGCCGTGGCTTCATCAACTGCTGTGGGAAGCGCAATATGCCCGACGGCGAGGTGTTCACCGGCCCCGTCGAGCATAGCGTCGAAGGCCATGTCCGGTTCTCCTATCCCACCACCTACCAGGGCCGCAGGCTCGAAGGGGTCCACCTGTGGTTCGAGAGGGGCAAGGTCGTGCGCGCGACTGCCGACAAGGGCGAGCCGTTCCTGACGGATACCCTGGATACCGACGAGGGAGCTCGGTACGTCGGCGAGTTCGCCGTGGGGACGAATCAGGGGATCACGCGTGCCACCGGGAACACCCTCTTCGACGAGAAGATTGGCGGCAGCTTTCATCTCGCCTTGGGGGCGGGCATGCCCGAGACGGGGAGTCGGAACCAGTCGGCCATCCACTGGGACATGATCTGCAATCTCACCGACGGAGGAAGGATCTGGGTGGACGACGAGCTGATCTACCGGGACGGTCGGTTCACGCTGGACGGCTGAGCCGTCGGTCGGCGATGCTTGTGCGTCGGTCCGCCGCCGGAGTATCCTCGGTCGTCCCATGGACAAGCCAACGCTTCGCCCGCTAGTGTTCGAGATTCTGAGGAAGACGCCGCAGACGCATCTGCACGCGATCGAAACCGAGATTCGAAGGCGCACCGACGACTACGAGCGCCACGATGTGCTCACCCTCCAGGAGATCCTCTGGGAGCTTCTCGTCCAGGGGGTTCTCGCCCCGGGGAAGAACTCGTTGAACCTCAACCTCCCGTTCGTACATCTCACCGCGTTCGGCGTGCAATGCCTGGAAGTGGACACGATCCTGCCCCACGATCCCGATGGCTACATCGAGCGACTGCAGGCGGCCTGCGGCGAGGATGTCGACCCGCTACTCATCGAGACGACCCGCGAGGCGCTCCTCGCCTACCTCGCCGGCCGGTACCCGTCGTCGGCGGTGATGCTCGGGCGATCGGCGTGGATCCTCCTTCATCGGCTGGGCGAGGCCCTGATCGAGCATGGGCGGGGCACCGGGCGGGGCGTCCGCCGGCTGGAAGCGGCCCGTCACCGGCCGCGCCGCCTCGCGTCCACGGCGTTGCGGGCGATCGGGTTCCGCGACCTGGCGCCGGAGCTCGTCGAGGACGGTCAACAACGGTTGCGCGGCTTGCGGATCCTCCTCGAAGCCTCCCACCGCGACGACGGTCGCCCCCCGTTGCCGCGGATCGATCGGGAGACAACCCACGGCTACCTGCTGCTGTTTCCGCAGCAATGCCAAATCGTCTATCATCTGGTCGCGGCGCTGGAGGGGGAATCGTCCGGGTAGCTCTACCTTGCTTCACCTCGCGCGAAGCATCACAGAGAGGAGGAGGGATGTCCATCGCGTTGTCCGCGGCGTTGCTTGCGGTCGTCGGCGGGTTGGCCATCGGCTTCCAGTCGTTTGCCACCGGCATCCTCGGGGATCGGGTTGGTGTCATGGAGAGCGTGTTCATCGTCCATCTTGGCGGGTTGATCGTTGCCGCGATGATCCTCCTCGGGATGAGGGGGGGGAACATCGCCGCGTGGAGAGCCGTACCCTGGCACGTGCTAATCGGCGGCGTCTACGGGGTCGTGATCGTCGGTACCTACAGCTACGCGGTGCCCAAGATCGGACTGGCCACGACCGTGACGCTGGCCATCGTCTCCCAGCTGGTGCTCAGTGCGATCCTCGACCACTATGGATTTCTCGGCACGCTGCAGCATCCGTTCGATCTGCGGCGAGGGATCGGACTCGTCGTGCTCCTTGCCGGCACGTGGCTGATCGTCCGGTAAAGGGCGGAATGGAAGACGCCACCGACCGCCGCTCGCCGGGAATCGGCACCCTCAACGAGAAGGCGCTCCACGCCGACCTGAAACGTTGGGTCGCCGAGGACGGTGATCGGTTCGAGGTACCGATCGGCCGGTTCGTCGCCGACATCGTCCGGGGCGACCTGATCATCGAGATCCAGACCGGATCCACCTCCGCCCTGAAGCACAAGCTGCGGGCGCTTCTCGGCGTGCGTCCCGTCCGTCTGCTCCTGCCGATTGCCGTGCGCAAGACGATCACCACCGTGGATGAGCAAGGAGATCGCGTGCGGTCCCGTCGTTCGTCGGCGCGCCGGACGCCGCACGACGCGTTCGCCGAACTCGTCTACCTGCGTGACGTCCTGGGAGATCCGAATTTCGACATCGATCTGGTGCTGATCCACGAGGAGGAGGTCCGTCGGCCGCGCAGGCGCGGCGGGAGGCCCCGCAGGAAGCCCTGGGAGATCGATGAGCGTCGGCTGCTCGAAGTCCTCGATTCCTTGTCGCTCCACCACCCGGCGGACTACCTGGCGTTTCTCCCGGATGCGCTTGGCGAGCCGTTCACCACCGCCGATCTGGCCGCAGCGATCGGCCGCCCCCCCTGGATCGCCCGCAAGGTAGCCTACGTCCTGCGAGAAATGGGAATCCTCCGTGCGGTGGGCAAGCGGGGCCGTGCCGTTCTCTATCGCCGGGCCTGCGGCGATGTCGCCGCGGTCGCCCCCCCTCCCTGAGGAACCGTCCCAAGTTCGATATCATCACCGCGATGCCCCGCACGAATGCCCAACGATTGCAGCCGCCGTCCGCCTCCCTCGGCGAGGAGATCGCCAGCAGCATCACGCACGGCGTCGGCGCGGTGCTGAGCCTGGCGGGGACGGCGCTACTCCTCCATCGCGCCGTCGCCGGAGGAGGAACCGCACTGCATCTTGCCAGCTTCTCCCTCTACGGCTTCACCTTGTTTCTCCTTCACCTCTCCTCCACGCTATACCACGCGTTGCGCCCTCCCCGCGCGAAGAAGCTGTTCTGGATCTTCGACCACTGCTCGATCTACCTGCTGATCGCCGGAACCTATACCCCCTTTCTCTTGCTGTCGCTGTGGGGGCGCTGGGGGGCCACGTTGCTGGTGACGATCTGGGGGCTATCCGTCGTGGGAATCGTGTTCAAGAGCCTGTTCATCGGACGATTGCGCAGAGCCTCGGTCGTTCTGTATGTGGTCATGGGCTGGCTGATCGTTGTCGCCGCCCGCGAACTGTGGCTCAAGGTGCCGCATCCTGCCCTCGTCTATGTGGCGGCGGGAGGGCTGGCGTACACCGCCGGGATCGTCTTCTACGGTTGGAAGCGATTGCCCTACCACCACGCGATCTGGCATCTGTTCGTCCTCGCCGGCAGCGCGTTGCATTACTTCGCCATTCTTCTCTATCTGGCCCCAGCCTAGGCCCCGCTGTGTTTCACCGGGAGCTTCCTTCGTGCTAGCATCTCGGGGGAGGTGATCGGAGTGAAAGAGTTTTCGTTCCTGATGGGCAACTGCCCCGGCGCGATCGCCGAGGTGGCCGAGACGCTGGGCGACGAACACGTGAACATCGAAGGGGTCGCCGGGTTGACGGTACTGGAGGAGGGCGTGGTGAGCCTGATCACGGACGACCCGGGAACGACCCGCAAGAAGCTGCGGGAGCTGGACATCGATTTCGAGGAGCGAGAGGCGATCGTCCTCGATCTGCCCAGCCATCCCGGCGAGCTTGCCACCTTGCTTGCCCGGCTCAAGGAGGAACGGATCAACGTCCTCTCGATCTACGCTGCTGCGGAGAAAAACAAGCTTGCGTTCACGGTCGACAACCTCGACCGGACCAAGGAGATTCTCCGTCTCGAGTAGATGCTGTTCCCCAAGCTCATGGGGCGGACGTCCGTGGCTGCGCGTCCAGAGCATCAAAGACGAACGCCCAGCGGTCAGCGATCTCGTCGAGCAGCTTGTCCTTCGGCTTGCCCAGCCCATGCCCGGCGCGAGCATCGATCCGCAGCAGAATCGGTCCTGTACCGGCTTGCGCCGCCTGCAGGGCCGCAGCGAACTTGAACTGTGCCGGAAACACCCGACCGTCATGATCGGCGGTGGTGATCGGCGTCGGGGGATAGACCGTCCCCGCGACCACGTTGTGTACCGGCGAAGTCGCGTGGAGGATCGGGGTCATCTCCGGATCGTCGGCCGAGCCGTAGTCCAACACCCAGTACGTCCCGACCGTGAACCGATGGTACCGCAGCATGTCCACCCCCCCACAGCCGGAAAGCACGCCCCGCACAGCTTGGGACGACGCGTCATGCAGGCGCCAACAAGCAGTCCGCCGTTGCTCCGCCCATAGATCGCCAGGCGATCCGCGGAGCTCCTTCCGGTCGCAATCAACCACTCCGCCGCCGCGAATGCAGGCCACCGCCAGTTGTCCGCCCAGCTCCATCCAACCCTGGTGGTCGATGCGGAACTGCGGCGACATCGCCTGATTGAAGCCGCCGTCGCCGTACAGGCAAGTCGGCGCCTCCGGTCCCTGTGCAGTCCCCCGCTTTCTCGCCAGGAACACCGGGAACGAGGTCCCGTCGACACTCGTCACGCGGTGGCGCTCCACCTCGTACGTTTCCGGATCGAACGGCAGCGCCGGATGACGAAACGCACACCGCGTTCCCGTACCCACATCCCAGGAGTACACGAGATTCGGTCGCGCAAAATCCCCCTATGCGAACTCCACGAGCCGCTCCTCCCGGGGAGGCCATGAGTGTCCCCATCGTACCGTCGCCGGGAAGCGGGATATCGTAGAGCTGCCGCCCACTGTCGTCGAATACCGTCAGGCGCCCCCCCGCGTCGGTCAGCGATGCCACGGCGAACCGTCGGTCGAGGTACACCGCCGACTACAGCACCACGTCTTACCCGCGGGCACGACCTCCGACCATGCGCCCGGTCGGCGCGCCCTGCGTCGTCAAGAAGAAGAACGCCCGCCCGCCGTTGCCGACGAACTGGTAGGAGGCATCGCATTCCGGCCGTAGCGCGATCGGTCGAAGCTCCGCCTCATCGAGATCGAGGTAGCTGATCCGGTTCTCGCGCTACGTCCCCCGCTGGATCGGAATCACCCGCTATCGTCCGTCATCGGTCCCCCGTCCGACGATCAGCAGCATCGGATCGTCCGACGGCTGAAACACGATGGTGTCATCGTGCTGCCGGTCGCCGAGCCGATGGAAGCGAAGGCTACGCTTCGTTACCGGTGCCCCGAGCAAGTCGCCAGGGCGGAGGCGGCTCCAGCGCTGCGTAGAAGAAGCCCGACTCGTCCCGCCGCCAACTCGGAGACGGGAACTTCAGCCAGGTGAGCTCCTCGTCCAGCGTTCTGCCGGTCGCCACAGCTGCCACTCGGAACCCGCTTCCGCGACACCGTAGGCGAGGTAGCGACCGGTCGGGTTCGGCTCGAACCCTCGACCGATACGGTCGCATCGGCCGCCATCGCCTCCGGGTCGACGAGGACGTTCACCCGGCCGCTGTCCCCCTTCATCCAGCATAGCGCCGGCTGTCGTGCATCCGCCGCCTGAAGCGTGAAGAACAGACGACTGCCAGCACGCTTCGACACACCGACCGTATCGACCGCCGGCAGCTTGCCAAGGCGGTGGCGGATCGCGTCCCGGAACGGGATCGAGGCCAGCATCGAGCGCGTCAACGACGCCTGAGCTTCGATCCGCTGGGCCGTCTCCTCCGATTCGACGTCCTCCAGCCAACGATACGGGTCGGTGATCGTCACGCCATGCAGCACGTCCTCGCGTTCGTCTCGTCTCGTCGCCGGCATCTCTTTCGGATCGATCCGTCGCGTCCCGGCTCCTTGCCCGTATCCAGCCAGCGTAGCCGCTTCGCCTCCGATGCTCCATCGGCATCGATGTCCGTTGAGCCGGCTTAAGCGTTCACGTACCCTTGTCGAGGATGGTGGAACACGCAAGGGGGCCCCATGAACGACCTGCGAGCGATGCTCGAACGCCACGGATTCCAGTTTCCGGATCGCGAGATCGTCCACTCTCACGATGAGGCCGTTGCAGCGGCCGGTCGGCTCGGGTTCCCCGTCGTTCTGAAGGGCGAGGCCACCGGCCTGCTCCACAAGACCGAGGCCGGCGCCGTGCGCCTCCATCTGAAGTCCGCGGACGCGGTCCGAGCCGCCTACGCGGAGATCATCGACAACGTTCGGCGGCATGCTCCGACGGTGGAGCTCGACGGGGTTGTCGTGGAGGAGGAATGCAGCCGAGGGCGGGAGCTGTTCATCGGAATCGAGCAGAATCCGCATCTCGGGCTGACGCTGACCGTCGGTCTCGGCGGAACCCTGGCCGAGTTGTTGGGCGACATCCAGGTCCGGACCGTGCCGTTGACCGAGAAGGATGCGCTCGATATGCTCCGCTCCCTGCACGGCTATCCGCTGCTACGCGGTCATCGCGGCGGCCAAGAGGTCGACGAGTCGATGCTCGTGTCCCTCCTCCTGTCCGCGGCAGCGCTCGGCGAGGCATCGGCTGACCGGCTCGGTTCGATCGATCTCAACCCGATCGCGGTCTGGCGCGACCAGCACCGGGTGCTCGACGCCACTGCAGAGAGAGGGGGCGCCGCGACGCTGCGAACCAACAGTTCGACGAACACCCGTCATCTGGAGCGGTTCTTCACCCCGAGCTCGGTGGCCGTCGTCGGCGCCTCCGCCACCCCGGGGAAGATCGGGTACGCGATCGTCGAATCGCTGCTCGCCGGTGAGTACGACGGATCGATCTACCCCGTCAACCCGAAGCGGCACGACATTCTCGGCCTTCCCTGCGCCCCGTCCCTCGCCGAGCTTCCCGAGGTGCCGGATACCGTGGTCGCTTCGGTCCCGCTGGCCGCCGTCCCGGGGTTGCTCGACGACTGTGCCGCAGCGTCGATCCACAACTTGATCGTCGTCTCCGGAGGCGGAAAGGAGATGGGCGAGGACGGTCGACGGATCGAGGAGGAGATCGCCGCCCGCTCTCGCGCCCACGACGTGCGCGTGATCGGCCCCAACTGCATCGGGGTGTTCGATGGTACCAGCCGATTCGACGCCTTCTTCCAGCCCCACGACCGGATGCTCCGTCCGCCGACCGGTCCGCTGGCGATCCTCAGTCAGTCGGGGACTGTGGCGGCGACCCTGCTGGAAGGCGCCGCAACACCGGGGGTGAGCAGGATGGTCAGCTACGGCAATCGGGCCGACGTCGACGAGGCCGACCTCATCGCGTTCCTCGGGGACGATCCGACCACCCAGGTCATCGCCATGTACATTGAAGGGGCCACAGACGCTCGCAGGATCCTCGATGCGATCCGCGCCGCTGCCGCGGCGAAGCCGATCGTCGTGTTCAAGGCCGCTCGGTCGCCAAGCGGTGCTTCGGGGGCTCTGTCGCATACGGGGTTCTTCGGCGGAACGTACGCCGCCTGGGAAGGACCGCTGCGCCAGGCCGGCGCGGTGCTCGCCAACAGCGTCGAGGAGCTCCTCGCCGCCGCCAAAGCCCTGGCGATGCAACCACGAGCCGCCGCGGCGGGATACGCCCTGGTCGGCAACGGAGCCGGTCCGATGGTACAGGCGCTCGACCTGCTTTCGGAGCGGGGGGTGCAGCCGGCCCGTCTCGTCTCCACTACCGAACAGCGGCTGCGCGAACGCTTCCCTTCACCGTTCGTGATCGGCAACCCGCTCGATCTCACCGGCTCGGCCACCGCCGAGGACTACGAGGCGGGCATCCGGGCGTTGATCGAGGATCCGGAGGTCGCCGTGGTCATGCCGTGGTTCGTGTTCCAGGACGCCGGCCTGGACGAATCCATCGTCCCCCGGCTGGCGTGTATCCGCCGCGAGACCGACAAGCCCGTGATCTGCGGCGCGTCCGGCGGCCCGTACACGGCCCGGATGAGCGCCGAGCTGGAGAGGGCGGGGATCCCCGTTTTCGCCACGGTGCGCGAATGGGTCGCCGCCGCTACGGCGCTCCCCCGCCTCCCCTCCTCGACGGTGAGCTAGCTTCGCACCGGTTTGAGCGAGGTGACGCTGATCACCAACCCGAGCGCCGCCAGCCCCATCACCGGCAGGAACACCGGCAAGTAACTGCCCATCGCGTCCTTGATCAGCCCCGCCAGCACGGTGCCGAGGATCGCCCCGATGCCGTACGCCGAGAAGACGATCGCGTAGTTGCGCGCATAGGACTTCGTCCCGAACAGCGTCGCGGTCGCCGTTGGGGCAATGGCGATCCAGCCGCCCAGCGTCATCCACAGCAGGCAGAACCCGACGAAGTACACCCCGGTGCTCCCCTGGCCCCACACGTAGAGGAGAAGCGACGCGGCCAGGATAAGCACGAACGACGTCGCAGCAGCGAACCGCGGGCTTCGTTGGTCCGTCAGCCACCCGAAGATCGGACGTCCGATACCGTTGAACACCGCGAATACGGCGACCGCCGTCGTCGCCAGCGAACCGCTCAGGCCGGCGACATCGATCCCGAAGTCCTTGGAGAAGCCGATTGCCATCAACCCGGCCAGGGAGCCGATGGTGAACGTGGACCATAGCGCGTAGAAGGCCCCTCGACGGATCATCTCTCCCCGGTCGATCTCCACCGTGCTCTTGATCACCCGTGGCGATGGCGTCCATCCCGGTGGCGTCCACCCTTCCGGAGGAAACCGAAACGGGCTGACCAGAACGAGCAGCAACACCAGGAACACCCCGCCGAGGATCGCGAAGGTCTGCAGCACCCCCGCCGATTCGATCAGCGCCGTCATCAGAGGCGCGGTCACCAGCGCGGAGATGCCGAAGCCGAGGACGGTCAGCCCAACCGCCAATCCGCGGCGATCGGGGAACCATTTGGCGACGGTCGCGATCGGGCACCCATACAGGATGCCCACCCCGGCACCGGCGATTCCACCGTAGAACACCGTCAACAGCCCGATGTTCGTCGCGAAGCCGGACAGCAACCACCCGGCTCCCACCACAGCCGCTCCGATCAGGCTGGTCTTCCGCGGCCCCCACGTTCCCATGAGCGGTCCAGCGATCGCCATGAACACGGCGAACATCGCCAGGAAGATCATGAACGGGAAGCCGCTCGCCGTCTCGGTGATGTTCCACGTTTCGATCAGCGGTCGCTTGAACACGCTGAACGCGTAGATCGCGCCCAAACACAGGTTGATCAACAATCCGAGACCGACGAACAGCCACCGGCCGCGGACCGCCTCCATGCCGAACAGCCGCTCGCCACCGACGCTGGACTGCCGGGACGACGTCATGTCGTGCCGCCTTTTCCCCCGCTTCCGCGCATCTCGTCGAGTGCTCGGCGGACCTCTTCGACGCTGGCCCCGTCCTCGATCGTGGACAGATCGCCGATCTGCTTCTCCTCGCACAGCGCCCGCAGCACCCGCCGCATCGTCTTACCCGATCGTGTCTTGGGCAGCTTGTCGACGATATTGAGGATCTTGGGGGTGGCGATCGGTCCGATCCGGTCTCGGATCAACGCCACGATCTCGTCGCGGACCGCCTCGGCAGCATCGCCGCCCTTCTTGAGCACCACGAACACGGCAATCGCCTGTCCCTTGACCTCGTCATCGACCCCGACGGCCGACGCCTCGGCGACCTGCGGATGGCTGGAGACGACCTCCTCGACCTCGCGGGTGCCCATCCGGTGGCCGGCAACGTTGATCACCTCGTCGGCACGCCCGAGCAGCCAGTAGTACCCTTCCTCGTCGCGGATCGCGTAGTCCCCCGAGAAGTAGAGCAACTTGCCTTGGCGCTCGAACATCCTCCAGTAGCTGTCGAGATAGCGCTCATCGTCTCCCCACACCGTCTGCAGAGTTCCCGGCGGCAGCGGCGGATGACCGACGAGGAAGCCGCGCTCCCCGGACGGTACCGGATCGCCCTTCTCGTCGACGACCTGGAGATGCCAGCCCATGGCCTCCTTGGTCGGAGAGCCCGGCTTGAACGGCAGTGTGTCCAACCCCATGTGGTTGGTGACCATCGGCCAGCCGCTCTCCGTCTGCCAGTAATGGTCGACGACCGGGACGTCGAGCGTGGAGCGGACCCAGTTGTAGGTTGGCTCGTCCAACGGCTCCCCCGCGAGGAACAGGTGGCGCAGCGACGAGATGTCATGCCGCGTCACCCAGTCCGAGGGGAACTTGCGCAGCATCCGCATCGCCGTTGGAGCGGAGAACACCACGCTGACGCGATGTTTGGCGATGATCTCCCACCAGATCCCGGGATGGGGATTGTCCGGAGTCCCCTCGAATACCACCGTGGGGATCCCGTACAGGAGCGGACCATAGATGATGTAGCTGTGACCGACCACCCAGCCGATGTCGCTCGTCGACCAGTACACGTCCTCGGGAGTGCAGCCGTAGATCTGATCCATGGAGGTGTGCAGGGCAACCATGTGCCCGCCGGTATCCCGAACCACACCCTTGGGGACGCCAGTCGTCCCAGAGGTGTACAGGATGTAGCTGGGATCGGTCGCGTCAAGGGGAACCGCGGCAACCTCCGGATCGCCGACCGCGTCCATCGCCTCGTTCCATGGCAGATCCCTGCCGTCGACCCGGTCCCACGCAGCAATACCTCGGTCCAGAACGATCACCCGCTCGAGCGCGCTCTTGGCGTGTTCGAGCGCGCGGTCGACGATCGCCTTGAGGCGGATCACCTTGCCCTTCCGCCGGCTGCCGTCGGCGCACACCACCACCTTCGGACGGCAGTCGTCGATTCTGCCGGCGAGCGCTTCGTAGGAGAATCCGGCGAACACCACCGAATGGATCGCTCCCAACCGGACGCAAGCGAGCACGGCAATCAGCGCCTCGGGAACCATCGGCATGTAGATCAGCACCCGGTCGCCCTTCTCCACGCCCTGATCACGCAGTACAGCGGCGAACCGCTTCACCTCCGCCAGCAGGTCGCGAAACGTCAGCGTGCGGCTGATCCCTTCCTCCACGCTCTCCCAGATGATCGCCGGGCGATCACCTCGCCCCGCGTCGACATGCCGATCTACGGCGTTGGTGCACAGGTTGGTCTTGCCGCCCCGAAACCAACGGAAGAACGGGGCCTCCGAGTCGTCGAGGACATCGTCCCATCGTTGGAACCAGTGCAGCCGCTCGGCCTGTTCGGCCCAAAAACCCTCCGGATCCTCGATCGAGCGTCGGTGGATCTCTTCGTAGCTTCGAGACATCCCTCTCCCTTCCATGAGCACCCGGTCCGGGACGATCATGACACGCCGCCCTGGGCTCTGTATGCTCCATATCACACCGCTGCCGCCGCCGGCTTCAGCTCGCCGTTTGCCGAGAGGCCCCTGTGCTCCCTACCCCCCTCCAGTATGCACGAGCATGCCAATTCCTTTCAGCCAAGGCTCCAAGGGCTCACAACACATGCTTCGATCCTCACGGTCGTGCACCCCGTCCGGACCCATCCTGGCGGGAGCGGTTCCACAGAAGAAAGAGGGGCGATGCCCCGGCGTGCGCCGCGAACGACGCGGCTGTCCTTGACCGCGACGCCCGTCGGAAGTAGGTTGACGGCACACCTCAGTACGAGTGGAGGATCATGACCAGACCCGCCATTGCCTGCATCGTCGTCTCGGCCATCATCTCCCTGGCCTTGAGCACGGTCGGACAGCCGATCCTGTCGGTATGTGACTACACGCCTCCGGTCAGTCGGCTGGCCGGCCTCAACCTTCAGGGTAGCTTCCAGTGGTTCGACGGGCCGTACGCCGACGATCGCGAGCGCTCCCTGTCGGCGACTGCGAACGCCGAGTACGACTTTCTGTACTCCTCCGAGGCTGTCGGCCGGCAGGTCGATGCGCTCGTCAAGCTACAGGGATCGGGATCGGACTGGTCGATCGATGCCACCGGCTCCGGTGACATCAAGGCGTATTTCGACGACGATCTGTTCGGCATCGGTGCGGTGACCGTCGACGCGGCCTCCCCGGAGCGACTCGAAATCGACGTCACCGGCGGGATCGGTGTCGGGCGGTTCCGCGATGTCACCCCGCTCGCCAAAGCGATTCGGATCCAAAACCGGCTCCTCGACCTCGGTGTGCTCCTGGCTCCCCTTCCTCGCGATACGCTGATGGAAATCGCTCAGCTGATCGGCGAGGTCGGGCCGTCCACCGCAACGAAGACCACCGACGTCGCCGAGCGCCTGATCGACACCGATCTGGTCGAGGGCAACGACCTCGGCGTCGAGGGGCTGCTCGAAGTGGATTCCGTCATGACGTCCAGCGGGGAGGGGCAGCTGTGCGGCCACGACGTTCAGGCCCGGGTCGGGGTCTCCCTCCGTCCACTGCCGGCGATGGCTTGGTCGGCAACCGGTAACCTGTTGTTCAACTACGCCTTGGCGCTCGACCCCGTGTCCCAGCTCCAAGCCGACGGCGCCGCCAAGTTTCGCCTGCTTGATCCCGCGGAATGGTCGATTCAGGGGAGCGTCTCGTACGTCCGCGGTCTGCCCGACGGCTGGAAGATCCGTTCGTCGTATCGTCTGACGGTCGATCGCGGCTGGTCCGCGGCCGAGCGCCATCAGACCACGCACGTGGGATCGACGAGTCTGACCACACGCGTGCTCGGAGGTGTCGGCCTCAGCCTCCTCGGCGAGGTCCGACACCAGACCGGCAACGAGGAGGCGACATTCTCGGTCGCCGTCCACTTCGATTACGATCTGTTCTGATGGCAGTAGAGACGATCGTTTCCGCCACCGGACTGCGCAAGTCGTTCAAGAGCCGCACCGCCCTCGACGGGCTCGATTTCTCGGTGGAACGCGGGCAGTTGTACGGCTTGGCCGGGCCGAACGGGGCGGGAAAGACGACGCTCATCCGTACCCTCTGCGGCCTTCTCAAGCCTGACGAAGGCGAGGCCCGTCTCCTCGGCTGGCGGATGCCCAGCTTCCGGGTTCGCGCCCAGCTCGGCTACATGCCGCAGGACCTCGCCATCTACAACGATCTTTCGGTGATGCAAAACCTGGAGTTTTTCGGCGGGCTGTACGACCTATCGCGCGCCCAGGTCCGCGACCGTGCCGACGAGCTCCTGGCGCTGGTTCATCTCGGCGATCGGAAGAAGCAGCGGGTCGGCACGCTGTCCGGCGGCATGAAGCGGCGGGTATCGCTCGCCGCCAGCCTGCTGCACCGACCGCGGTTGGCGTTTCTCGACGAACCGACCGCCGGCGTCGACCCCAAGCTGCGCCGGGATCTATGGGAGTACTTCAACGATCTCGCCGACCAGGATGTCACCATGGTGGTCACCACCCATCTCGTCGAGGAAGCACAGAAGTGCCACCTCGTGGGCTTCCTCAGTCAAGGTCGGTTGCTCGCCGAGGGCACCCCGCTGCAGGTCCTCGAGCAGACCGACGCCGAGTCGCTCGACGATGCGTTCATCGTCCTTCAAGAACGGGGGGAGGCCGAATGAACAGCTTCGTGGTCATGCGCAACGTCCTTCTGCGAACCGTTCGTGACGTGCGGACGGTGGCGCTGATCCTGGTGATGCCGCTGTTCTTCGTCCTCCTGTACGGTAACTCGTTCTCCGGAAGCTACCGAGGGCTCGACGTGATCGTGGTCAACGAGGACAACGGCCTCGCCTCCGTCCCGACTGCCGAGCTGGGACGGATCACCTTGTCGGTAGAGCTCGCCGACGCGTTCGTCGTTGGGCTCAACGAGGAGACGTTCGACGTTGTGACCTCCGACGATCCCGAGACGGCCAAGATGCGGGTAGGGACGGGCGGAGTCCGGGCGACAATCGTGTTCCCCAACTACTTCTCCAACGCCGTCGTCAACGAGTCGCTTCGCCGCGGCGGCGGACGGATCATCGAATACGAGGGGCAGACCGTGACCCTCCAGCCCAGCGGTACCTTCGAGGGCCCGACCGCGACGTTGGTGCTCGATGACAGCAACCCGATGGCGACCGATGCGATCCTCCGGGGTTTCGATCGAGCGCTCGCCGACGTGCTTGCCACCCAACAGGCGTCGCTCGAACCGGAAAACCTCTTGGACGTACGTCCGCTGTACGACGGCGACGTCAGCGTGCTCGACTACACCGCACCCGGGATTATCGGTTTCGCCCTCACCCTGATCACCGTGCTGCTCACGGCGATGGCCGTCGTCCGCGAGCGGACGAGCGGGACGCTGACACGCATCCTCATCGCTCCGGTGCGCCCTTGGGAGGCGACGCTGGGCTATGCCCTCGCATTCACCGCGATCGCGTTTGTTCAAGCCGCGGAGCTGTTTCTCGCTTCGATCTTGCTGTTTGAGATCCGATTCGTCGGCGATCCGGCGCTCGTCGCCCTCCTGCTCGTGCTGTTCACCGTCGGGCTGCAGGGGATCGCCACCCTGATCTCGACCATCGCCCGCAACGAGGCCCAGGCGATGCAGTTTGCGCTGTTTCTCATCATTCCGTCGATCCTCGTCAGCGGCGTCTTCTGGCCGCTGGAGACGATGCCCCCCACCATTCGCCCCCTGGCGTACGCCAGCCCGCTGATGTATGCGAACAGTGGCCTGCGCAAGGTGATGCTCGCCGGCAAGGGGTTCGACCAGGTGGGCTTCGAGATCGCCGTCCTCAGCGGGATCGCCGTCGGAATGCTTATCCTCAGCGTCTTCTCCATGCGCCGCCAAGCCTACACCGCCTAGCAAGGCGGGGACATCACATACCCCATTGCCGTCTCGCACCAGCATTCAGGCGACGGTGGGCACGTCCCCGAACGCTGGCCAGGCTTACGCTCGATCCCGTACAAGGGCAGTCCCTCAAGCCCACGGAAAGAATCAGTTGTCTCTTCGATTCCGCGTCAAGGCCATCCGTTGCTTCCAGCTATGGCAACCTTCTTGTGTGTGCTTGTGAAGCGGGCAATCCCAACCGTCCATCCACCTCGCATCCTGGGGAGCGCTCCACGGAGCCTGGCAAGAGGGCGCCGACGGCACGGGGGGTGGAGGAGGACGATCCGGGAACCCTCAGCCACTCGCGCGCCTTGCCTCAGCAGAGGACGCTCGCGGTTGGCACGCCGTCCGGTACGTTTCGAGGGTGCCTATCGGCCGTTGACAACTCAAGGACCAGGGAGCGCTGCGTAATGGGGTATGTGGTGTCCACGGAATGGAAGGCCTTGCGAGGATGGAGTCGCGGCAGTGGCACAGACATCGAGTAGAATCGTCGGTAGCACGTGAGGGGGGACGATGGTCGAACTGAAGTCTTGTCCATTCTGCGGGGGAGAGGCGCGCGCCTGGGTGCGGTCGATCCCGACCTATCGGCACGAGTTGTTCTACAACGGTTATGTCAGCTGCACGGCGTGCAACGCGAAGATGCGGTCATTCTACCAGCACCCGACCGGGCCCGAAGCCATCGGCGACGCGGCTCGGAGCTGGAACCAACGCGTCAGTGCCGGACAGCAACGCCTGCTCGACGACTGACCGCGGCGACATCCGGAGGCTAGGCGCCGTTCGATCCGCAAGATGACGTGGCCGAGCGGGTCGGGACAGACGATCTCGTTCTCGGTGGCCATCCAATCCTCTGGATCGGTCCCCCGGTGCATCGCCGGCAGCAAGGACACACCGCCTGAAACGCAGAGAGGAAAAACGGTTAGGGAAGGTAGAGGCTGCCGACCCGCACGTACGCCCTTCGATCTGATCGACGGTGACGTCGAGTCCGTCGGGACCGGCCGCGGGAACGATGACCTCGTGGATCATCCACTGCGTCGAGCCCACGGCCGCCGTTCGATCCTCCAGACAAGGCGATTCTTGGATCGGGGCATTGGACGCGATCGACCTGAACCATCCACGCGCCGTCCTCCGCGCTGACCACCCGCTCTTGGGCCGGAAGCCGTGGGAGGAGGCTTGGCAGCGCGTACCGGCAAAGGGGTCCACCCCCCGGAAACAGCAGGCTACCGTTGCACACCAGGAACCCGGTAGCCGGCGGCATCGGCACTGCACCGGTGCACCGCCCAGGAACCTGGTCGACCTCGATCCCTATCTCCCGCATCCGTTCTCCTACCCCCTTCTCGACCTGCCGAATCCCAAGGGGGTGGCTTCGACCGGTACGGCGGCGATGCCAACGGCCGCTACCGAACCCGACGGCTGTCGGGTACCCTCCGCTGCACCGCCGGTGAAGAGGGTTGTCCCCGGAGCAAGAATGGAGAAGCGATGCTGGAGTCGATCGGATTGACGAAAGCGATGGCCTGGTGGATCGCCATTGGGTCGGCCTTGATGCTGTTCGCGGCGGCGTTCGCCGTGCCCTGGATCGTCATTCGTCTGCCGGAGGACTACTTCGTCGAACGCGCGTCCCGAAACAAGCCGCAGCAGCGACGCTACGGGGGGCTCCGCCTGTTGTGGCTGCTCGTGAAGAACATGATCGGCATCGCCCTCCTCGTTCTCGGCGGGCTGATGCTCGTCCTTCCCGGACAAGGGCTGTTGACGTTGTTGATCGCCGTCACCCTGCTCGACTTCCCCGGCAAGTACCGGATGCAGCGCTACATCGCCATGCGTCCCGGCGTAGCGGGTACCCTCAATTGGATCCGCAAGAAGGCGGGTCGACCACCGTTGCGGTTCGACCGGATGTGAGCATGCCCACCCCGCCGTCTATGACGGCCACCTCGCTCGCCGTCCAGTTCTCGTCGACATACAGCCCGAGGATCGACTGCTCCGGATACCGTTCCTGCAGGTAGGCAATCGCCCCGCGCACGTCGCGCACTTGCTTTTCCTGCCCGCCCGGATTGCCCGTACAGTCGTGGTGGCCAATCACGGCAATCCCCTGCGAGCCGTGCCGCCCGATGGAAATGTCGATCCGCCGAACGATCGAATCGACGATCGCCGGATCATCTCGCCGATGCAGAATCCCGCTCGGCCCGGGCTCCGTGATCATGTCGATATGGCGGACACCGAACCGTTCCCTGAGGTAGTCGAGCACCGGCTGCTGCACCCGGCCGTCTATGCAGTTGATGGCGGTGTAGAAGCTCATCCGTTCTCCCCTCGTTTCCCGCCCGAAGCGGTCCCCGGCGAGTCGAGCGCTGCGCGGACCTGTTCGGCCGCCTTCTCAAGCGCCTCGCGCTCGGGCCGCTGCGGGGGGCGCGCCGAGAACCTCATCCCGGCCCCGTCACCGCGGAGCCGGGGTAAGACGTGGAGGTGAAGATGCGGTACTTCCTGTCCGGCCGGCCGGCCATCGGCCAGGTACAGGTTGATCCCCTCACAGGGCAAGGCCGACCGTCGGAGCGCGGCGGCCATCCGTTGTCCGATGCGGAAGATCCATCCGCCGGTCGCCGGATCGAGTTCGTCCAGCGATGCCGCGTGGCCGATCGGTACCACCAGAAGATGTCCGGGGTTGATCGGATGGATGTCGAGAAACGCAGCCACGCGCTCGTCGCGATAGACGAACGCCGCCGGGCGGTCGCCGGCGAGGATGTCGCAGAATACGCAGCTCATGCAGTCCCCTTTCCGTTGCGATCCGCCTCCGATGCGGCCGGATACGGGAGCTCATCGGGCTCGACGCCTACGTAGTCCGGCTCCGGATCGACGTCGAAGCGAACGGCGCGAACCGAGAATCGTCCTTCGATCGGCACCCGGCACACCCGATGCATCCCGGCCATCACCCGCCGGGAGCTCGACAGGACAATCGGAGGGTCCAGATCGGCTTTCAGAATCAGCTTGGCGTGAACGGCGACCTGGCGACAGGTCGGCTCCTCCCCGTCGGGATCAAACCAAGACGGCTCGTCCAACTCGCGGAATTCCGTCAGCGGCGCGTCGACCGGCGGTATCCGACGCGACCGCTCGATCCGCCGATCGACGTCCCATGCCAGTACGCCCCGCCCCGAGTGGCAAAGGTGGTATGGCTTTCTCATGCCGGTGACTGTACTGCGGGAGCGTTCCGGTCGCGACCCGAGAAGACGGCCGCCACGAACGCAACAGCCTATCCCTCGCCCTTCGCGGGGTCCAGGGCTGGGCAGGGAAGGCCAACGTCGGGACCTGCACGCCCGATCACCATCCCCGAGGGCAGATACAGACGACCGCCGGGCTTGGAGCTGCCACGGCGACAAGGAGGGTACATTAGGGGTTCGAGGACGGATCGGTTCGCAATCTCGGGAAGGCATCGCCGCTCAAGCGGTCTTGCATCCCGCGGCAGGCGGTCCCTCGCGCACGAGAGCCACCGCGCGCACCGGGGAGCCCTCGATCCCGCGGAGCTTCAGTGGGAGTGCTGCGAACAGCATCTCCCCGCCCATCGCCAACAACGCGCGCAGGTTGACCAGTCCCTCGACGATCGGTACCCCGGCACCACAGAGAAGCTCGTGGACCGGATACGACGGCTCGTACTCGGTCCCGTCGGCACTCGGCGTGTCCATCCCCACGAGCGCCACACCCCGGCCCACCAGCCGTTGCGCCGCTTCCACGGTGAGGTACGGAAAGCCGCGGTAGTAGCCCGGCGTACCCGCGCGCGTCTCCCATCCGGTGGAGAACAGCACCGCCCGCCCCGTGCAGTCCGCCGGAACGGCGTCCCCGTCGATGCACGATCCGTCCACCGGAACGACCGTCGTCGGCAGCAGCCGCAGCGGCAGCTCCATCACGTCATCGCCTTCCGGGGCGAAGTGGAGCGGCGCGTCCAGGTGGGTTCCGGCATGTGGATCGAGATCGTCGAAGCGTGTTAGCGTCGCCAGCCGGTTGGCGAGCTTCACGCGGTGGATCGCCATCGCCGGGGCCGTTCCTGGATAGCTGCAGCTATCGGAGTCCAGCGTCTGGGTCAGATCGATGATCGTGTACATCCGCCCTCCCGTTCGAGTGAAGGGGTAAAGGATACCGAATGTGCGGCGCTTCTGCGTACGGACCACGGGATCCTCGTTTCCCCAACCGGCTCCGCTACTGCCTTCGGACGACGATCCGGCCTTCCGCTTCGTCCTGGATCCACCGCGCCTCGAGCCACGCGAGCGCCCCCTCGTCATTCGTCAAGGCCCACCGCAAGAAGGCCGTGAGGACGGTCGCCGATGCGGCTCGTACCCAGCTGCTCGAGACGTCGCCGGTGGCGCAGGCGGTCGTTGCCGCCTCCGCGCGCGGGTCGATGTACTCCGCATGCCCGACATCAAACTGGGGTTTTTCGATGGCGGATGGATTGGCTGCCTCGTAGAACCGCTGGTAGTTCTCGTCCTCAGGGGCACACGCGCTGAGCAGGATCCTCTCGGAACCGAGCTCGGCCCCGACCAATAGCACCGGAATGTCGAGCCGAGGCATCGGCTCCGGTGCAATGCTCGGGCAGCGTTCAGGATCCTTTGAAGACGGGATTCCCTGCGTCACCGGATCCAACCTCCCCACGGCACGAATCCGAGGATCGTCGACCGCCGCGAGCAGGCTCAACTCGCCACCGAGCGAGTGTCCCGAGGCGCCGATCCGAGTCGATCGCCTGATCGAGTGGAGGATCCTCTCTCGGCCGCGTCCAGGGAGGCGCTCAGGATGAACTGCACATCCCCTGCGCCAATTGGGCGTGATGTACGTTGAGGAACGTCATCGGGAACGTCGGCAGGACGCCGACGAAACCGTGCGACGCGAGGCGCTCGCCGTACGAACGGTAGCCCGCCGCCGACAGCAGGAACCCGTGGTGGAACACGATTGACGGACGATGCGTCTCCGCGCTTCCGTTCTCCTACACCGGGTAGATCACGAGAAGCTCCATCGAGCGATCGCGTCCCCCCATCGTGAAGCCGCGTCACGGATTCGCCGAGCGTGAACCCCCCGAGCTCATCGGAACCGGTCTCCGCCCCCGTCGCTCGTGCTGTCGCCACGATACAGACCGCGAGAACGAGCGCGATGCGCCAGCGGGTCATGGGTCGATTCCTCCCCTCGCACGACCCGGACCGAAGGCCGCGCAGCACATCGTAGGCGATCGCCTCCGCGAACAGCGCGGAGAAGCGCTCTGGACGCGGCAGCTCCCGGCCCGTATCGTTCGGGAGGGAGGAGAGATCGGTGTCGACGACCCGCATCAGAATCCGCGGCTACCACGAGGACCGCTTCGGGCATGTGAACAACGCCCGGTACCTGGAACTGCTCGAGGAGGCACGCTGGAACGACTTCGAGCAGCGAGGGATCGATTCCGCCGTGTTGCGGGAGCTGGGGATCTTCCCGGTGGTCATCCGTTTGGCGATCACCTACCGGCGGCCGGCGAGCACCGGTGATGTTCTCGAGCTCACAACCCGCGTCGCCGAGGGAGGGCGCAGGAAGGTGACGCTGCACCAAGAGGCGCGGTTTGCCCCTTCCGGCGACCTGTGCATCGAGGCCGAGGTCACCGCCGTGTTCCTCGACGAGGCTACCGGTCGGCCGGTGACGCTCAACGATCGGCTGCTCGCCGCGTGGCCGGAGCTACGCGCTCCCGCCGACTGAGCCCGAACTCGCCCCGGCGCGCTGGCTGGGGACCCCGGTTGGCTATATACTATAGTAAGTGCCTATATAGTTTCTGGCGAGGGGTGTCCGATGTACAAAGGCTGGCTGTTGTGCGACTTCCACATCCACACCACCCTCAGCGATGGCATCGTGCCCATCCGCGAGGTCGTCGACCTGTTCGGCCGTGAGGGGTTCGATGTGATCAGCATCTCCGACCACGTTCTCGACGAGGCATCCCGCGCGCGTTGCGCCAACTCCTCGGAGCCTTCCTGGTCGATCCCGCGCGAGCGATTCCCCGACTACATGCGCACCCTGTGGTCGGAGGCCCGCCGGGCATGGGAGAAGTACGAGCTGCTCGTCATCCCGGGGATGGAGATCACCAACGACACCGACGGCTACCACGTGCTCGCGGTCGACATCAAGGAGTACATCGACCCGGCGCTGCCCGTGGAGGAGCTGGTGGAAACGATCCACAACCAAGGAGGAATCGCCATTGCCCCTCATCCGCACCGCGGCTCGGAAGCCGACCGCAAGCACTCGATGTACCTGTGGGAGCATCACGATGAGTTCGCCAAGCTGTTCGACGCGTGGGAGGTCGCCAACCGCGACGACCTGTTCAACGTCGTCGGCCTCAAGAAGTTCAACTACGTGGCCAACTCGGACTTCCACGAGCATCGTCACTTATACTCCTGGAAGACGCTGTTGCCGTGCGAGAAGAACGCCGAATCGGTGAAGGCGGCGATCCGCTACAACCGTCGGGTGTCGATCTGTCTGTTCCGATAGCCGGAGATGGATTCCTGGCTGCCCAACGATCGTGGCGGCAACCCGAAACGTCTCCTCCTGGAGCGTGGCTGGGCCCGAACGTCCAGCGGGTCGAGGTCAACCGTTCGAGAAATCGAGTGGCGGGACGGACCAGCAGCAACGCGCAGCGGGCATCGGCCAGCACGGCCTCGCCTCGAGGCACTCGACCGCCGGCAAATCGAATGGGTGGGGCGGCTCGTCGAGCGCGATGAAGTGCGGCGTGTGCACGATCCACATCGCCGGCAAGAGCTTCCGCAGTTCGCCGGGGCTGGGAAAGCGCGCTGCGAAGCAGCCGAGTCGGATCGGAGCCCAGGCGATGGACCCAAGTCATCCTCTCGCGGAGCCTCCCCGGATAGCGACCTGGCGTCCTCGAGCCTCCCCGCGGACGTGCGCGCATCGATCTCCTGGGGCACGAACACCAGCCGTCATGGATCGAGATCCACACGATCGATGATTCGACGCACCGACATGCTCTTCCCCGATCCATTGGGCCCGAACGAGGGCGTCGCGATCGTCCGGACGGACCCGGAGATCGTCGAACACCCGTGTACGTCCCTCGCCCACGTCGAGCCGCCCGGCCGGGAGACAAACCAGGCGATTGCGAAACGACCGGGACCCCAAGACGTCGATCCCCATCGCCGACCGCAGCAGCAGCGGTCCGACCTCCCGGGCCTCGCACGCGTGGGCGATCCGGTCCTCGAACCGGGGCAACCGCTTGCCGGCGCGGGCATCGTACACCCGCTCCCCGTGGTTCAACACCCCTCCGGTCGAGCCAATCGTCCTCCATGCCCAGCTGCCCACGGATCCGGTACGCCTCCCCATCGTGGACCGCAACACGTCGTCAAACCGCGAACTCGGCGCGTCGGTTCGCGGTGACCGATGCCCACGTCCGGCGCGGGGCGCGAGCTCCCCACAGGTAGGTGGGAGCAACGTCGTCTTGTCAGCACCGTTGGCGCCGATCCCCTCTTCCACATTCCCGTCAGGGAGAACGCCAACCCGGAAGAACGGCCCGTCGATCACCGAATCGTAGGCGAACGACACGCCCTCAAGCACAACGGATACCATAGTGCCTCCGTTCGTCATGCCACGGCATGCAGCGAATGTCCAAAGAGAAGAATCGTGAAATCACAAGCGCAAGCTACCCCAAGCGGCAGCACGCCGCGGGCAAGATCCCGCGACGGGCGGCATCAGCTTTCATGATGGGAGGTACCTGCGCATCGACCGACCTCCGATCCCGCCGCATAGCAGCCGACGTGCGCCGGCTCTAGCGCGAGCGGTTCCCGGCCGCGGCAGTACAATCGGTGCATGCGCAGGAACGAACGCGAGATCGCGGACAACGAACGGCAAGCGGTGCTTCGACGGGCGAAGGTATGCCGGGTTGCCTTCGCCCTGGAGAATGAGCCCTATATCGTTCCTCTCTCCTACGGCTATGATTCCGAGGCGAACGCCCTCGTCTTCCATACCGCCACCGAAGGGCGCAAGGTGGCATGCATCGCCGTCAACCCCCGCGTATGCTTCGAGGTCGAAGGACTCGTGGAGCTGCTGCCGGGGACGGGCGTCGGCTGCTCGTGGGGGCTCGTCTACGAAAGCGTGATCGGATACGGGACCCTCGTCGAGCTGACGTCGGCCGAGGAGAAGACGCAGGCGCTGACCTGTCTGATGCGGCACCAGTCGGGCCGAGATGAGGCCTGGAGCTTTGCTCCGTCCGCGGTGATGGCAACTCGGGTGTGGCGCCTGAAGATCGAGACGATGACCGGAAAGCGGTCGCCCCACCCGGGCGGCGGGTCAACTCTCCCCAACGATGCTCGCGACATGCTCTCGTAGCGTCGCGCAGTCCCATGAGGGGTCGGCGCGGAGCATGACGAATCGATGCGCCGTCGGTTCGGGATCTGGACTGGCGGGTGCATCCACCCGCAGCAGCGCGTGGGTGGCCGCGAGGATTGACTGCTCATCGTCCCACGCGATCCTCCCCTCGATCCGCTCCGCATTGACCACGTGCCCGTGCAACCGATATCGCACCCGCTGAACGACGTAGATCTCGCCGCGAACCATGCCCAGAATCGTCACCCGGACTGTCATTCCGGGGTGGCCATCGCCGTCTTGGTCGATCACACGCGGATCCTGCGGATCATCGGGCAGTGCGTCAACTCCCGGTCGGTCGAGAATCGCCCCCCGAACCTCGACGTACTCCTCCTGCTCGAAGACGATTCCGTCGTCGGTCTCGCGCACCGTCGCGACCCGAGGGCTCGGATCGAGCGACGCCATGAATGCATCGGGGATCTCGGTACGCACCAGTGCCGTGCCATCGTCAATCGCGGTGAAACAGTAGTGATCGAGCATCGTCAGGCTCCCACCGTCTTGGCGGATCTCGACGAACTGAGCCACCGTGCTCGTCCTCGACACCTCCCCGGCCAACGGCACCGTCGTGATCTCCGGGTAGATCTGAACCATCACCCAGGTACCGGAGAGATCCGGGAGCTCGGACCTGCCGGAGGAGGCGGTCACAACGGCCAGCATCATGGCAATCGCAATCTCCACGGTCCTCCTCATCGTCTCGCTCATGGCGACCTATTCTAGCGGAATCCGATCCGGTACCCTCGATGGCATGAACCCCACAGCAAAGGTGAGTCTGATCAAGACGGAAGACCGGCGATACGGCATCCACGAGGCCGTTCGGCTGCTCAACGGTTCCCCTTGGGCGTTCCGCGGTGTTGACACGGTCCTCAAACCCAACCTCAACAGCGACGATCCGTTCCCCGGATCGACCCACAACGACACCCTGTGTGCGATGGTCGAACTGCTCCGCGGCCTAGGCGCTTCGGAGATCACAATCGCTGATCGCTCCGGCGGAAGCTGGGTAACCGAAGAGGTCGTGACGCAGAAGCGGATTCCGCAGCTCGCCCGCGAGCTAGGTGTGAAGCTGGTCATCACCGACGCTCAGCCTGCGGAGGCTTGGGAACGAGTCGACGTGCCCCACGGACACTGGAAGCGGGGCGTCGAGATCCCGAAGCTGTTCCTGAACGCCGGAGCAATCGTCCAGACGTGCTGTTTGAAAACGCACGGCTTCGGCGGCCTATTCACGATGAGTCTGAAGAACACCGTCGGCGTCGTTGCCAAGGACTCGGTGTTCGACGGATATGGGTACATGCGCGAGCTGCACAACTCGCCCCACATGCGGGCGATGATCGCCGAGATCAACCAGTGCGTCACGCCCGACCTGGTCGTGATGGATGCCCTCGATGCGTTCGTCCGGGGAGGGCCCGCCACCGGTGCGTTGGAGCATCCCGGCCTCATCGTGGCATCGACCGATCGGATCGCCCTCGACGCCGTTGGGGTGGCGATCCTCCGGATGTACGACACCACGCCCGAGGTGGCCGACGGGCCAATCTTCGAACTCGATCCGATCCGCCGTGCGGTCGAACTCGATCTCGGCGTCGATTCCCCCGACCGGATCGAGCTGGTCGTCGCCGAGGATCCTGGAAGCCGCTCCGCAGCCGCAGCGATCCGAGCACAGTTGGCCGCTGAATCGCAATCGTGAGACAACAGCGTCCCCTTCGTTCTTCGTACAGTAGGCCGTCATGGTCGCGGCACGCCGGCGAGGCCCTCCGAGGTTTCGGAAGGAAGAGATGACCAGGGCAACCTGTCAAGCGGCAAGGGCGGTGTTGATCGTCGCCGGAACGGGAGGCCTCGCGTACGTAGCGCCGCGGTTCGGCTTCGGAGGAGGGGGACTCTCGGTGGGGATGCTCATGTCCGATCTGTCGGCGATCCACAGCTTCCTCGATGCCAAGGGCTACCCGACGTTCCCCCCGCGACTTGGTGTTGGTCGGTGGCGGCGGCCGCGGCGGCACGGTCCCGGGGTTGACATACGGCGGCGCCGGCTGGAGGCGTGGATCGAGACGGAGCGCGACCGTTTCACGCCGAGTACAACGTCGGCCTTGGCGGATTCGATCTCGGATTCGCCGTCGGGGGTGACGATCGCTCGGTGCTGACGGAGGGCGGACTGCTGGGCGGCGGGGGCTCCGAACTCATCCTGACCAAGCCGGCGGACGGCACGCGTCCGGATCGGTCTCCGCGGGCGAGGGTGGTCGAACCGGACAAGGTGGTCTACGAGAGCGGGTTCCTGTTCGTCTCCCCCTACGTCGACATGCGAATCCAACTCCTCGACTGGTCGGGCTCGATCTGCGCGCCGGGTACGCCCTGACGCTGTTCGAGGTCGGCGGGGGGCATCCGGGTCCCCAGCAGCCGTCCGGTTTGGGCCTGTCGGGAGCGTTCGTCAGGTTCAGCGTGGTCTTCGGCGGGATCGGCCCGATCGTCCCCGCCCCAGCGAACATCAACATCGACGACAGGGGACGGCAGACGGAGAAGGCCCGTAACGCAAGCCAGCCTCCGTTCGCTAGCCGAACCCCGATCGCAAACGGTCGGCCACCTCGTCGGGGAGGGTCGGCGCCTCCGGCCGAGCCAGGATCTCCTCGACCTCGCCACCGAGACGATCGAGCAACGATTCCGGCGGTCTCGAGAGGTCGAGCGACCGACGCTCGACGAACCGCGGTGGAAGGTACAGCGCCTGGCGGAAGTTTCGCGCCGTGTGCGGGTGTTTGAGGTAGATCGTCGGGCCGGTGCCCCGGATACTCGCCCGCGCGACATCGTCGATCACGTCAAGCGCCATCCGCTCCTCGGTCGGTTCGAACGATCGCCACATCCTCCGCACCCGCCCGATCATCTCATGGGTGAGCACGACATAGCGGGCGTCGTACAGCGACCCGTATGCCAGGAAGCCGACATCGTGAGCGATCGTCGCCCCCGCCTGTTGGGCGATGAGGATGGACTGGAAGGCCTCCTCGCCGGCCTGGGCGTCCAGCGTGTGGGCATCGGTGCATCCGGCGCCGCCCCAGGTCGGTAGATTGTAGAACCGGCCGAGATCGGCGTAGGCGGCGGTCGTCGTCGCGCATTCCGGTGATCCGTAGCAGACGATCGAGCTGCGCATGTCCGTTGCCCAGGTGTTGGCCCCGAACACGAATCCGGCACCGGGATGCTTCATCTGGAGGAGCACCAGCGCCGCAAGCGACTCCGCTGTTCCCTGGGCCAGCCCGCCCTCCGGCGTCACCGGGCCGCCACCGCCCAGATTGGAGCTCGTCACCCCCATCGTGGGGATCCCCTTCTCGCCGCAGAACCAAATCCGGTCGACAATATCCTTTTCAAACCGGAACGGCGATTCCGGCTCGATGTAGGTGATGAAGAACGGCTTGTCGCGGAACGCCTCCTCGCCGCCGGCGACGCGTACCGCCATCTCATACGGACCCTCGAGATCGGCCAGGCACGTCGATGTGGCGATGATCGGCTTGGTCGAGTGCAGGAGCATCTCGCGAAACACCGCCGCGTAGATCCGATCCGCCTCCACGTCCTCGGGAAGCCCCATCGACATGACGAAATCGAACTCCGGCAGCGCTTCCACCACCCGCACGTTGTCGATCACGTCCTGAAGCCTGGCCCGTCGGATCTCCCTCGTTTGCCGATCGACGACGTACAGTGAGTCCGACCCCGGGCCGAAGTAGACCTTGTTCACCTGCAACGGGACTTCGCGCACGCCGGTCTGATCGAACCACGGAACGGTCGACGGTGCCTTGGCGATGCATTCCTCCACCATCGCCACGGGCAACAACACGCGCCCGTCGGCATCCTCCGTCGCGCCGGCGTCAATCAACAGCCGCCGAGCCTCCGGATGCGGAAGGTGGATCCCGGTCCGCGCCAGCAGCTGGAGCGCGGCGGCGTGGATCTTCTGGACAGCCTCGTCTCCGAGGAGGGCGATCGGCTGCAGCTCGGTCATCTGCCTGCTCCTTTCCGTTTCGTCGGCCGAACGCTCAGGTCAGATGCACCGCCAACTTGGCCGCCCCCGCCGCATCGGGCGCGTAGCCGTCGGCGCCGATCTCGTCTGCAAACGCCTGCGTCACCGGCGCGCCGCCAACAATCACCTTCACCTGATCGCGGACGCCGGCCTCGTTCAGCGCATCGATCACCTGCGGCATGTAGGTCATCGTCGTCGTCAACAGCGCGGACAGCGCCAGGATGTTCGCCTTCGCATCACGAACCCCATCCACGAATGTCCCCGCCGCCACCTCGACGCCAAGATCGGTCACCTCGAAGCCGGCGCCTTCCAACATCATCGCCACCAGGTCCTTGCCGATATCATGGAGGTCGCCCTCGACGGTCCCGATGACAATCCGGCCCCGTGGCTCGACGCCGGCATCGGCGAGCAGCGGACGGAGCTGCTCCATCGCCCCCTTCATCGCCTCCGCCGAGATCAGCATCTCCGGCACATAGCGGTCGCCCCGCTCGTATTCCGCCCCCACGATGTCCATCGCCGGGGTGAGCGCTTCGTCGAGGATCTCCTTGGGATGCGTCCTCGCCTCCAGCGCCGCGGCGGTGAGCTCCACGACCTTGTCCCGGTCCCCGTCGAGCACGGCTTGCTTGATCGCATCGATCATCGCTTCGCTCCTCCTTGCACGTTCTCCGGTCCGGCGCCCCGGGGCCGCGGCGCGATCACGTCGCGAGGGGGTAGAGCTCGAACCGGTTTCGAATCTCCCTTTCCGTCTCCTCGGGGATGAACCCCGTCTTCGGTCGTCCGATGATCTCCCGCGCGATCGCTCGTGCCCGTTGCCGGGCATCGACCGATCCTGCCGCCTCCCACCCCTGTCGCCCCTGCCGATCGGCCGTGGCCGGGACGAAGTACTCGTCGCTTCGGATGTGCGCCAGCGTGTGGGACTGCGTCAAGTAGTTCCCCCCCGGCCCCACCGCGGCAATGACGTCCTCGGCCAGGGTGTCCGGCGACACCGAGATCCCCTGCAGCATCCGTAGCGCCATGCCGTTGATGTCATTGTCGATCACGTACTGTTCGTAAGCAACGGTCAACATCGACTCGAGCATGCCCGCAGCGTGATGGATGTAGTTGCCTCCCGCGAGGGCGATGAGCACGACGTTCATTCCCTTCTCGTATCCCGCTTGCACATCCGGGAGCTTCGCGTCGGTCAGGCCGGCATCCGCGTAGATCGGCACGCCGATCGCGTGCGCCAGCTGTGCGCAGCCCGCGTTGAGGAGCGCCGACTCGATCGCTCCTCCAGCGTACCCCATGGTGTGGAAATCCGCCACGGCCGGCACCGGACCGTACAACACCGGCGCGCCCTTGCGGATCGCCTGGCTCAGGACGATCCCCGATAGTTGTTCCGCGTGGGCCTGCGCCAGCAATCCGGCAAGCGTCGCGGGAGCGGTCGATCCGGCCACCGGCGCCGCCGAGAGGGCCACCGGGATCCCGCGTTCCACCACCTCCGTCATCACCCTCGAAGCCGGGATGTCGACGGTCAACGGGCTGATCATCCACGAGGTGATGAACGAGATGATCGGTCGCTCGACAAGCGCCTCCTTCCCGCCCGCGACCAGCGCCGCGAGGTCGATGACGTCCCTTGCGGTCTCGGGCGAGCCCGCGGAGCCCATGATATGCTTGCGGGTGTGGGCGAGGCAGGTGAAGTACTTGGACACGTCGAGGAGCGCCGCGGGCACGTCCCGCGCAACCACCGGCCGCAGGAAGAAGTGGATGTTGTCGAGGTGCTCGACCAACCAGGCGATATCGGCGAGGTCGGACAGTCTCGGCTCCCTCGCTCGGCCATCTTCGAGGTCGAGCACGCGGATCGCTGCCCCGCCGGTGCCCAAGTACACCCGCCGTCCCCCCACATCGAGCGGTGGCCCTCCGTCGCGACCGTAGAGGAACACGCTGTCGGGGGTCGCATCGAGCGCCGCGTCGATGGTCCTCCCGGGAACGACAACCCGCCCGTTTCCAGCCACGGTGGCGCCGGCCCCGACGAGGATCTCGGTCAACCGTTCGTCACCCACCCGCACGCCGGTGGTGGCAAGGATCGAGCGTGCCGTTCCATCAATCGCGCGGATCGCCTCCTCAGAGAGGAGGCGAAGCTTCCCGCCCAGGCTCGGGGTGCGATCCATCTCATCACCTCGCCGCCGGATGTCGCTCGTCCGTAGGTTTGCCTACATGACGGCGCTGTCTGTACGATTTCTTGCCGGCATTCTACAACGGCCTTCCCTTCCCGACAAGAGGGCAGACGCCGTTGTGCTCTCGGAGCCGGGGTCTCATAGATCGAAGTACAGCGAGAACTCGTAGGGATGAGGACGATCGCGCACCGTACGCGCTTCTTCCCTCTTGATCGCGATCCAATGGTCGATCTGCTGCGAGGAGAACACGCCGCCGACGGTGAGGTAGTCATGGTCCGCTTCGAGCGCGCAGAGCGCCTCCTCCAAATCGACCGGCGCCGCCTGCAGCGGGGTCTCCCCCTCGGCGAGAGCGGCATACAGGTTGTCGTTGTGAGGCCCCAGGCCGAGCCGGCGCGCGTCGAGGTCGTTGCGAATCCCGTCGAGGCCGGCCATGACCATGGCCGCGTAGGCGAGATACGGGTTGCACGTCGCATCCGGTGTACGCAACTCCATCCTCCGCTCTCGGGCCGAGGCGTATCGGGGGATCCGAATCGCAGCCGACCGGTTTCCTTCCCCGAACGCGAACCAGACCGGCGCCTCGTAGCCCGGCACCAGTCGCCGGTACGAATTGGTCGATGGATTCGTCCAGGCGCACAGGCTTCGCCCGTGCGACAGGATCCCCCCGATGTAGCGCAGCGCAAGCTCCGACAACCCGTCGTCGCTCTCGAACAGGCTGACACCGCCACGTTCGAGGTACTGGTGTACGTGAAGTCCGTTTCCGTTCTCGCCGTAGATCGGCTTGGGAAGAAACGTCGCGACGTATCCATAGTCCGCCGCCACGGTCCTCGCCGCGTTCTTGACGATCATGGTGACGTCCGCGGCCGCCGTCAGGCCGCAGAACCCCAACTCGACCTCGACCTGCCCGTATGCTCCGACCTCGTGATGATGGTATTTGACGGCGATCTCTCGCTGAGCAAGCCGGCGACAGATCGCATTGCGCACGTCGAACAGACGATCATCCGGGGCACACGCATGGTAGTAGGAGCGATCGGCGTGCACATTCAACGGTTCCAGGCTGTAGGAGGCTTCGCGAGGCTCCGAGCCATAGAAGGCATCGCAGAATACGTAGAACTCGAACTCGGGACTCATCCGTACCGCCTCCGCGGCGGCCTCAGCCAGGAGCTGTTCTTCCGCCCGCGCAGCGACCACGCGAGGATCTCCCGGGTATCGATCGCCTCCCGCCGGCAAGTGAATGTCGGAGATCATCGTCAGGATCGGCTCGTCGTCGATCTCCTCGACAGCGGCCGTACCCAGGTCGGGCCGCAGCACCATGTCGCTGCCTTCGACGCTCGCGTAGCCGAGGTTCGAGGCGTCGAAGGCCACCCCTTCCTCAAGAAGCGCCGCATCCAACCGCACGGCGGGGATCGTCACATGTCTCCAACGCCCAACGAGGTCGACGACCCGTAGATCGATGAACTCGATCCCCTCGTCGGAACACCGCTCGCGCAACGCCTCGATCGTAGGCATCCATCCTCCTTCGCTACCGGATCGTCGCCCGTCTCGCCGCGACCCGATCGTGGGCTCGGCCTCGTGCAGGCTACCCTGCGTCTCGGGATCGCATGCAAGTTTTCTTTCAGCCTAACGCGACCCTCCTCCCTTGTCAATGGCCCAGGGAACCCACGTCCCTTACAGCTTTTCCACCCCTTCCAGAAGCTGGACGAGCGGTTTGGACGCGCTCGCGCCCTGCGCTAAGATACCGCAGCATGAAACCGAAGGGCGATGTGTTCGAGCGCATCAAGACCGAGCCCCTCACCGGCAAGAAGCGACAGGTGGCCAAGTACATCCTGGACAACTACGTCGAGGCCTCCTTCCTGACGGCGGCAGAGCTGGCAGAGCGAGTCCGGGTGAGCGAGCCGACCGTCATTCGTCTCGCGTACGACCTCGGGTTCACCGGCTACCCCGAGCTGAAGGACGCGCTTCAGGAGGAGGTCCAAGCCCAGCTGACCACCGTACAACGGCTGCGACGGAGTCGAAAGAACCTGCAGAACAAGTCGTTGGCGGTCCAGTCGTTGGTCGCCGAGGCGGGCAACCTCGATGCCCTGGTTCATACGGTCGACGTCCGTGAGCTGCGTCGGGTGGCGAAGCTGCTCGCCGATGCCGACAAGGTCATTATCCTCGGATACAAGATGTCCTCAGTACTCGCGGCGTATTTTCACATGGCACTGAAGAAGTCGGTTGACGCCACCGTCGCGGTGACCGAGGCCACCGGCCTTTTTCAAGAGGAGCTGATCTTCGCCGGCTCCCGCTCCGTGGTGGTGGGCATCTCGTTTCCCCGCTACACGCGCGGCGTCGTTCGCGACTTCCGACAAGCACGGGACCGCGGAATCACCACCGTTGCGATCACCGATTCGGAGCTCTCCCCGCTGATCGAGTTCGCCGATCGCTGCTTGTTGGTGCCGTGCAAGACGGTGTCGTATGTCGATGCCTTCGCCGCGGCGGTTGCGTTGCTGTGCTCGGTGGCCACCGAGGTCAGCTTGGCGGCTGCGGACGGCCTGATCGAGCGGTTGGCGAGCGTGGAGGAGATGTGGGAGGAAAATGAGCTGTTCTACGGACCGTGAACGCGGAGGGGGCGGCTTGCGGACAGGATGGGAGGAGCGATGTCCATGCAGGGGCTGGCCCGGCTAACCGAGAGGCTGGAAGAAGAGCGCGTCGAGTTCGTCCGGTTGTGGTTTACCGACCTTCTCGGGGAGCTACGGAGCATCGAGATCCCGCGTCAGCGGCTGGCCGATGCGGCGGAGCGCGGCATCGCGTTCGACGGGTCCTCGATCGGCGGGTACGCGGGAATCGCCGACGCCGACATGATGTTGGTGCCCGATCTGACGACGCTGACGGTGCACCCCGGATTGACCCCGGGACGCGCCTCCCGCGAGGAATACGCCGTCGCCGGAGTCATCGGTGACGTGTTCACCGCAACGGGTGACCCGTTCCCCGGCGACCCCCGCTGCATTCTGCGCCGGTTTCTCGAGGGCGCACGCGCCGACGGCTACCAACCGTTCGCCGGCGCCGAACTGGAGTTCTTCCTGTTTCCGGACGGAGAACCACCGCACACCGCGGGCCAGGTCGAACGGAAGGGGGGCTACTTCTCACGATCTCCGGTCGATGACGAAGCAGCGGTTCGAGAGGAGATCGTACTGATCCTCTTACGCATGGGGATCGCCGTCGAGGCTTCCCATCACGAGATCGTCCCCCACATCCACGAGATCGACTTCGAGTATTCGGATCCCGTCACGACCGCCGATCGGCTCATGCTGATCAAGTTCGTCGCCAAGGCGGTGGCCAGCTCTCACGGTCTGCGGGCCGTCTTCATGCCGAAGCCGGTGTCGGGGTTCGCCGCCAGCGGGATGCATGTGCACGTCTCCCTGTTTCGCGACGGCCGCAACCTGTTCCACGACGCGGAGGAGCCTTCGGGACTGTCGACGGCCTGTCGCCAGTTCATCGGCGGGTTGTTCGATCACTTCGATGCGATGACCCTGCTCACCAATCCGACGATCAACTCCTACAAACGACTGATCCCGGGGTTCGAGGCACCGGTCAACGTCGCCTGGGGGTTCCGCAACCGCTCAACGTTGGTGCGCATTCCGGCAACCGGGTCCCCCGAGCAATCGACGCGGCTCGAGCTGCGGTCGCCCGACCCGTCTGCCAATCCGTACTTGGCGTTCACCGCCATCTTCGCCGCTGGCCTGCACGGTATCGCCGCAGAGACGGAGCCCCCGCCGCCAGTGAAGGAGGACATCTATGCGTTGTCCGCCGGAGAGAAAAGGGCGCGTGGGATCCGCTCGGTGCCCGGTTCGCTGGCCGACACCGTCGCCGCGCTGGAGCACGACGAGGTCATCCGCAAAGCCCTCGGGAGCGAAGCGACCGACTACCTGCTCGAGGCCAAGCGCGATGAGCTGGAGGCGTTCAACGCCGCGGTCACCGACTGGGAACGATTCCGCTACCTCGACATCTAGCCAGCACGCTCACGACCGTGGCGGCAGCCGGATGTCGAACCGCCGCCGGATCTCCCGGTCGACGTCGGGGGGGATGACCGGCGGAACATCACGGTCGATCAGCCGGCGGGCAACCCGCCGCGCGTGGTGCCGCAGATCGGGGGCTTCGATGCCGTCGGCCGACGGACGCCGGTTGGTCACGTCAGGAACGTAGAACTCTGAACTGCGGGCGAACCGGCGCGTGTGGGCCTGGGTCAGGAACATGCCCCCGGGACCGACATCGCGAATCACGTCGAACGCCAGCGTATCTTCGTTGACGGCGATCCCCTGGAGCACGCGCGTGGCCATCCCGTTGATGTCGTTGTCGATGACGAACTGCTCGTAGGCGACCGTCATCAGCGAATCGAGCATCCCGGCGGAATGGTGGATGTAGTCGCCGCCCGACAGCGCGACCTGGAGGGTATTCAGCGCCTTCTCGTAGCCGGCCTGGATGTCGGGCATCTTGGCGTCCGCTCCGCCGGCATCGGAGTAGATCGGTACCCCAACGTGTCGAGCCAGCAGTACCGCGGCGGCGTTCATCATCCCCGCCTCGATCGCCCCCCCGAGGAACCCCATGTTCCACATGTTGGCCACCCCGGGGACGACGCCGTACAGCACTCGCGCTCCTGGGACCAACGTTTGGCACAAGCCGATGGCGAACAGCTGCTCGGCGTGAGCGAGCGCCAGCAGGCCGGCGAGCGTCGCCGGCGCGGACAGACCGGTGACGGGTGCACACGACAGGGCCACCGGAATCCCGGCTGTGAGCATCGTTTCCAGGCACCGCATCACGCCATGATCCAACCTCAGCGGACTGACAATGCATGACGCGACGAACGAGATGAACGGCCGCGCGCGCAGCGCCTCTCGATCCCCGGCGATCAGCGCCGCCATCTCGACCACCTCCGCCACCGCGTCCGGGTCGGTCGCCGACTCCTGGACATTCTTGGTGGTCCCCGCGAGGGCAGCGTAGAAGCTGTTGACCGTCACGCTCTCCCGTGGCACGTCGTTGCAGACAACCGGGCACTGGAAGAAGTGAACGTTCTCCAGACTCTCCACGAGTTTGGCGAGAGCATACTGGTCGGCCAACGACGAAGGCCGAAGCGACTCATCGTCGAGATCGAGCACCCGCACCGCCGCCCCTCCGGTTCCGAGGTGGACGCGGCGGTTGCCGAGTCTGAGATCGTGCTCGCGCCTACGGCCGGCCAGTGTGAACGACGAGGGAGCACGGGCAACCAGGCCGTGCACTACTTCGGGAGAAACCCGCACGATCCCCCGCCCGTTTTCCACCCTCGCCCCTTCCGCGGCAAGGAGCTGACGCAGGCGAGGATCCTGGACCAACACCCCGACCTCGTCGAGGATCCGGAGGGCGGTATCATGGATCTGGGAGACTCGCTTGGCGCTGATCAGGTTGAGCTTGCGTCCCTGAAGTCCCTTTTGTGGCATGGTCGACCATGCTCTGGCGAGCGCGGATTGGCGGAATTGTAGGGCTCGAACTCTCCACCCGTCAACCTCCGACGGCGTCTCCCATCTGTACTTCTGTCCCGACTTGAGAGGGGTCGTGCGCCACGCTCCCGAACACCGAGGTGGAGCTACACGACCTCGAACGCCTTCTCGTAGATCGCGACGATCTCCTCCTCGGATGCCTTGCGAGGGTTGGTGTAGGCGTTGACGTTGATCGTCGCCCGCCGCGACATTTCCGGGATATCGCTGGCCCGGATGCAGATCGGTGGTTCCGTCCCCCCGTGCACTTCCAGCAGCCAAGCCAGCCACGATCGCAGGGTCCCGGCTTCCTTCACCATGCCATCGAGAGTGGCGATCTTCGCCTCGCACGATGGCTCGTTGAACTCGAGGACGTACGGCAGAAGCGCTGCGTTGGTCCGCCCGTGGGGGGCGTCGTAGAACCCGCTGATTTGGTGGGACATGGCATGCACCAGTCCCAACCCCACGTTCTCCATCGCAGAACCGGACAGCAAGCTGGCCAGCGCCAGGCTTCCGCGAGCCGCGAGATCGTCTCCTTGGGCGATCGCGCGCTGCAGCCACTCGGTGATCAGGGACACAGCACCCAGGCAGAACATGTCCGACAGCCAGTTGCCCGAGGTGGAGATGAACGCCTCCACCGCGTGGGTCAGCGCATCGACACCGCTCCACAACGTAGCGTCCGGTGGCAGGGAGAGCGCCAGGCTGGGATCGATAATCGCCATGAACGGCGCCATCTTCGGGGTGCCGATCGACAGCTTCTCCCGGCGTTCCTCGTCGGTGATCACGGCCCAGTAGTTGACCTCGCTTCCCGTCCCCGCGGTCGTGGGGATCATCAGGGTGGGCACCGCCCTGCGACGCGACGTTGCCTCGTCGAGCAGGTCGGCAGCATTCTCGGTGCGGTTCGCCAAGCACGCCGCAGCCGCCTTGGCGGTATCCAACGAGCTTCCGCCCCCGATCCCGACCACCACGTGGGGTCCGAATCGACGCAACGCCCGAACGCACTGCGCCACACTGCGAAGCGACGGATTGGCCTCGGTCTTGTCGAAGACGAGCAACTCGATTCCCTGCGCCTTCAGCCGAGCCAGCACCGCATCCAGCATGCCGCTACGCCGCCGCCCCGCAGTCATCACGAACGCGGCGCGCTCGAAGCCGTTCTCCTCGAGCACCCGTTCGAGCACCCCGATCCGCCCGGGGCCGAACTCCACCTTCGCCGGAAGTTCGAACGAGATCGCATGGCCCGTACCCTGGGCGCTGTTCTCGGAGGTCGTCGCGTCGGTCAGTGTCATCACCTCCTGGTCGCTCGCTGAGCGGCCCGATGACCGCGGCCGCCCGCCATGAAGAATACGGGCCGGCGCGAGGCCGGCCCGTTTCCAGTGCCATGCTTCTCCTAGACTAGAAGGACCGTCCGCCTAGATCAGGCCCTTCTCCGTCAACCACGCCTCCACGGCCTCTTCCGGCTCCATGAGATCGATGTCGACCATCGCATTGAGCTCGGTCATCGCAGCGCGCGCCTCGGCCGGATCGGTCGGGAACGCTGCCACGAGTTCGTTGAGGTCATCGGCCAGACCGGCATTCGCCTCGAGGGTATCCTCGTTGACGATCGGGCACAGGTCGTAGGGAGGCCAGAAATTCAGCGTGTCCTGAAGCACGACCCAGTCGTACTTGACGACCTGCGGGTCGGTTCCGAACACCATCGTCGCCGTGGCTTCGCCCTGGATGAGGTACTCGAACGTCAGCCCCGGCAGGACCGTCACGATGCTGTCGGGATGGAACGCGAAGCCGTAGTGCACCTGTAGTCCCAGGATTCCGTCCGGCCGCGAGTAGAACTCAAAATCGCTAGCGAACGGCACCTTGCCGTTCTGGGCGTTGACGTAGTCGGCGAACTGCTCGAGATCGTAAACGTCATTCGTCGCGGCGAATTCGCTGGTCACGGCAATCGCGTAGGTGTTGTTGCACGCGATGCGGTCGAGCCAGATCAAGCCAAGGTTGGCGTCGCTGTCCTTGGCCAGCTGGTAGATTTCCTCGGGGCTCTCGCCCTGGAACTCATGGCCGGTATAGGTCAGCCACTGGGTACCCGTGTAGTCCATGCACAGGTCGATCTCGCCGGTCTCCATCGCTTCGCGGAGCACCGTGCTCGACATCCCGGTAGTCAGCCTCACGTCGTACCCACGGGCCTCCAGGAACAAGGCCATCAGGTTCCCGACGACGAACTGCTCGGTGAAGTTCTTCGTCCCAATCCTGATCGGAGCGGCAAACGCCACGCTCGCGATCATCACCACCAACAACAAGCCGAGTCCTAGCTTCTTCACAGTTGTACCTCCCTGGAATCTGGTTCGCGCCGACGGTCGGCGTCTCGATTCCCAACGGTTAATGTCCCGCACGATGCACACGCCAGCAGGATGCTTGAGCATCCCACGTGCACATCGCCCCATTCCCAGATGAATTACTGCGCTTGCCACTGCGCTCGTTTGAGGACCTTCAACCCGCGAGGCGTGGTCCAATCCTCCGCCTTCGCGAGGATGGCATCGAGCGCGACGGCGAGCGCCGCCGTCGGTGCCGCGCCCTGGATTACCATCGCCATGACGCGCACCGCGATGCCTGCTGTGATAATCTCGCCCAGCCCGCCGGCGCCGATCATCCCGGCGACGGCGGCGGTGCCGACGTTGACCACCGTTGATGTACGAATCCCCGCCATGATCACCGGCCGCGCCAGCGGAATCTCGACGCGCGCGGTGATCTGCCATTTCGACATCCCCATCCCCTGGGCCGCTTCCTTGACGGCTGGGTCAACCGAGCGGATGCCGGCGTAGGTGTTGCGGATGATCGGTAGGACGGTGTACACCGTCAGCGCCACCACCGCGGCTTGATACCCCATGCCAAGGACGATCGCGGCCATCGCCACGAAGGCCAAGGTGGGGATCGTCTGCCCGACATTGGCCACACCGATCATCACCGGCGAGATGAAACGCAAGACTCGTCGACTCACCAGAAATCCCACCGGCACGCCGATCAAAATGGCGAATGCCTCCGCCGCACCGACGATCTGCAGATGCCGAAGCGTTGCTCCGAACACCTTGCCCGGTTGCGCCAGACGGAAGATGCCCACCGATCCCAGACTGGTCATCCAGACGGTCAGCCCGCACAGCACCACGAGCAGGGTTCCCAGAATCACGTAACGCTTCATTTGGACTCGCCTCCGCAGGGAAGCTGCTGACCGACGTCCTCCCCGAGAACGTCGCGGATGATGTCGAAGGAAAGGACGCCGACCAGCCGTTCCTCCTCGTCGAGGATGGCCAGGGTCCCAATCGCGCTGGACAGCATGAGGGACAGCGCCTCGTTGATCGGGACATCCGGTGACGCGGTGACTGTCGGCGGGGTGATGATATCCCGAATCGGCTTGTTCGGTTCGATGTCGTCGCAGGTCACCCAGCCGAGGAACCGATGACCATCTTCGACGAGCATCGACCAGCGTAGTCCCGCTTCTTCCATGCGCCGCCGGACCTCCGTCGGATCCTCCCCCACGTTGACGAGGAACGGGGGCATCGTCATGACGTTCTTGGCCCGAAGGAGGCGCAGCCCCTTGAGCACGCGATCGGCGCCGATGAAGTTGCGCACGAATTCGTCCTTCGGCGAACCGAGCAGCTCGGCCGGGTCGGCATACTGAACCAGGACCCCTTGCCGCATCAGCGCAATGGTGTCTCCCATCTTGATCGCCTCGTTGATGTCGTGGGTGACGAAGGCAATCGTCTTCTTGATCTTCTCCTGGATCTTGAGGAACTCGTCCTGTAGCCGGCTGCGGGTAATTGGATCGATCGCGCCGAACGGCTCATCCATCAGCAGGATTGGGGGATCGGCGCCAAGACAGCGAGCGACACCGACCCGTTGCTGCTGTCCACCGGACAGCTCGCTGGGATAGCGCCGCAGGAAGGTGTCGGGGTCCATCCCGACCAGCCGCATCAGCTCCTGGGCCCGCGTGTGCTGCTTCTCCTTCGGCCACTTCAGTAGCCGTGGCACCGTGCAGATGTTCTCCTCGACCGTAAGATGCGGGAATAGCCCGATGTTCTGGATCGCGTACCCGATGCCCCGACGCAGTTCGTTCACGTCGAGCTGCATGGTATCGACCCCATTGACGTAGATCTTGCCGGAGGTGAGCGGGATGAGGCGGTTGATCATCTTCATGCTCGTCGTCTTGCCGCACCCCGACGGACCGAGGAAGACGCAGAATTCGCCCTCGTCGATCTCCATCGAGAGGTTCTTGACCGCCTCCGTCCCGTCCGCGTACGTCTTGCTGACCTTCTCCAGCTTGATCAACGTCTCCTCCTAATCCGGACGCCCTTCGGCGTGCTGATCCACTCGACGCCTCCCATGACGAAATCGATGGCGATCGCGAGGAGCGAGACGAACACCGCTCCGACCACAATCAGATCCCTGCGGGCATTCGCCAGTCCCCGGAAGATCGGCTGCCCGAGGCCTCCCGCTCCGATGTAGGAACCGATCGCTGCGATGCCGACGTTCATGACCATAGCCTGACGCAGTCCCGCCATGATCACGGGCACCGCAAGGGGAAGCTTGATCCGGGCCAGGATCTGCAGTTCGCTCATCCCCATTCCCCGTCCGGCCTCGATCATCGCCGGGTCGACCTCCCGAATCGCGGTGAACGTATTCCGGATGATCGGCAGCAATCCGTAGAGCGTGAGGGCAATCACCACCGGAAGGAAGCCGATCGACGGCAGCGTCATCGCCGCGAGGACGCCCATGAGAATCCCGTACAACGCCAGGGAAGGGACCGTCATCATGATGCTGGCAAAATAGATCACCGTCTCGGCGATCCGCTCCCGGCCCCTGCCCGAGATGTAGATGCCGATCAGCACCCCGAGAACCGCCGCCACCGCGTTGGCAACGAGGACGATGTACAGGTGCTGCAACACCCAGGTCCCAATCTTGTCCGGGTACTTCAGCGTGTAATTCCAGGCTTGAATCCACATATTTGCATCATCCTACCATGACGGCTTCGCTGCCGTCAAACCGACGCTGTCGCTTTTCCTACAATCCATGGCACCCGTCACGGTGCCCAACCTGGCGACAATACGCCGTTTGCTGAAATGAGAATGATGCTCACGAGGAGCGAAAGAGGCCTCTCGCCGGTGCATCCTACCACTGCGGGCCAGCCGGGTCAACTCCGATTGTGCGAGGACGTACCCCAAGCGTGGGCAACAGGCTCCGTCGGCTGGGGTCCGTTCGCCGCGGCCCGTAGAATCGTCAGGCGAAGGGAGGAAGACCATGCGTATCGCGCTCGTCCAGCAGCGTGCAACCCCGGATCTAGAGGACAATCTCACTCGCGGACTGGCGGCCGCCCGAGCGGCTGCCCACCAGGGGGCCAAGCTGATCTGTTTCTCCGAGCTGGCATTCGTCCCGTTCTATCCCCAACAAGCCCCGTCCTCCAAGGTGGCCGGACTCGCCGAGCCGATTCCCGGACCGACCACGGACAGGTTGACCGAGCTCGCCGCCGAGCTGGAAGCCGTCATCGTCGCCAACCTGTTCGAGCGCGATGGCGAAACGACCTTCGACGCTTCCCCGGTGCTCGACGCCGACGGCACGCTTCTCGGCGCCACGCGGATGGTGCACGTCCCCGACTACGAGGGGTTCCATGAGAAACGCTACTACACGCCCGGCGACCGCGGGCTTCCGGTCTACGACACCGCTGTCGGACGGATCGGCGTCGCCATCTGCTACGACCGTCACTACCCCGAGGCGATGCGGGCCCTCGCCCTCTCCGGTGCCGAACTCGTCGTCGTCCCCCAAGCGGGGGCGCTCGGCGAGTGGCCAGCAGGCCTGTTCGAGGCCGAGATGCGGGTCGCTGCCTTTCAGAACGGCTACTTCATCGCGCTGTGCAACCGGGTCGGCGCCGAGGACAGGCTGGAGTTTGCGGGGGAATCGTTTGTCTGCGATCCGGGAGGAAACGTCATGGCTCGCGCCGGACAAGGAACTGACGAGCTGCTGCTCAGCGATATCGACTTCGATCTGGTCGGTCGGTCCCACGCCCGCCGTCTGTTCCTGCAGGACCGCCGCCCCGACCTGTATCCCAGCTGGCTGGGACGAGGAGCCTGTCCGGGCACCCTGTCCGCATCTCCGCCTCAGGCGGCCGATAATCTGCACGAGAGCAGCTGCGACGACGTGCGGGCGTTGAGCGAGCCTCCTCCTCCAGACCAGGCCCATGACGACGAGCAGCGGGTGGATATGGCGTTGCGATTCATCGAAGCGATCAACCGGCACGATCTCGACCGCTTGGCCGGGATCATGGCGGAGGATCATGTCTTCATCGACCTCGCCGGCGATCGTGTGGAAGGGAAGGAGGCAATACTCGCGGGATGGAACGACTGCTTCCGATGCCATCCAGAGTACATGATCCACATCACCGGGATCGATGGAATCGGGGACAATGTCGTCCTCGCCGGACGGACCACCGGCTCGCATCTTGCCCTATCCCGACTTGGGGAGTACCGCCAGTCGCTACTATGGGTCGCCACGATCCGACACCACCGGGTGGCAGGCTGGCGGCTCCTGCCCGATGCGCCGGCATCGCACCGTGCACTCGGCATTTCCGAGGCGACAAGGATCGCCTAGCAGCAGGAGTTCCCGGTGAGCCGACGCTCGGCATGACGAACCATGCCGGCAAACTCCATTGCCAGATCGCGCGTGGTGCCATCGAGGCGAACCGACTCCAGGATCGCCTTGTTCAGCTGACTGCGGATCCGCATCCGCCGGACGGCCTCCCCGGCCCTTCGCTGCTCCGACGCCCGTCGCAATCGTTCCTCGTGTTCTCGTATCGTTTGCTGGGGGGTGATCCATAGCGTATTCATCGCGTACCTCCGGTGGTCGCTCCACGCCTCGGTTCGGAGCGGTCGCCGTCCCGACGTCCCGCCCCCTCTGGTCCATGAAGGAAGCTCTCCAACGCCGCGTGAACGTCATGCGTTGCTTGCGGTCTCAGCGCGAACAGCGCCTTGTGTTTCGACTCCGTTTCGGGGACACGGATCTGAATCAGGCCGGCCAGCCGAAGCGTGCTGAGGTGATGGAGCACGGTCGGCGTCCGCAGGCGCAGCGCCTTGGCCAACTCCGATGCGCCCATCGACCGGTCGGACAGCATCCGAAGCACGCGGAGGCGGGTCGGGTCGGACAGCGCCTTGAGCGCACGGATCAACCCATCGGGAACCGTTTCTCCGGGGACAATCGAATCCGTGGCCGAGCGGCCCCCGAACACCAGCAGCATCCGCTGTTCGTCGAGACGTACCCGCAGCGTCAATGGGGCAATCCAATACGACGGAGCGAGGACCATCTCCGTAATACCCGGCAGACCATCGAACCGCAGGCCGGATGAGATCTCCTCGATGAGGTCCGGCATCGACAGCCGGTCGGCCAGCTCGGTCACGCGCTCGGCCACCGCCTCGATCCTCGGACGAATCCTGCCTTCTTCCTCCTGGAAAAACACCTCGTAGTAGTTGCGCAGCGCCGCCAAGTACGCCTCACCGAACGCTGCCGCGTGCGCCCAGACATCCAGGATCACTTCGAGCTTCTCGCCGGACGCCACGCTCTCCATCTCGTTGTCCCGCAGTAGCTCCTCGAGCTGATCGCGGTCGGCCTGCGTCCACCGGCCTCGCGACGACACCGCAGCAAGCAGGGCCGCACCACCACGCTTCTGGAACCCCCACTCCGTAACCAGCTGTCGCGTTCGCTCGGTCGGCTCCAGCTGGGCGAGGTGCCATAGCAGGGTCTCTACGTTCTTGGGCTCGGGCAGCGTGGGCACCAGGTGGATCGGACACGGTGCCACATGCTGAGCCCGGCTCAGCGTCTCCCGCGCTTCGCCCTTGAGGCGGGCCAACATGCCGGAGGTCCATGCTCCCCGCAGCGCGAACCGCTTGGGGTTATGGAGCACGAACAAGCTGGCGAGGAAATCGTACGACGTCCCCAGATCGACGGTCACATCGTTGGTTCGCCCGCTTGCATCGGTTCGTGCCATGGTTCCTCCTCCGCGTGGAGTTGCCGACCTACCTTAGCCTGTCATCTAATATAGATCGTAGTATAACTAAGATCGTTATCTAGGTCAACCTTGTCGGCGGCGCGGTGGCGCGATACGGTCCGCCACACGACCGAACAGGGAACCTGCGGCCGGGCTGAGGAGGGCGCTTGGATCGACGGACGGTGGCATCGATGGCGACCGAACGGATCGCCATCGAGCTGGGGAGGGGTTCGCATGCCGCACGGTGGCGGTGCCTCGTGGCCCGGGCCGGGGATGACGCACCGCGACTGCTTCGTTGGATCTGTCGCCTGGATCCGCCGCGTCGGATCGACGAACTCCATCGGCTGGATAGCGAGCAAGCCGAGCGCGGTGCCGGCTTCTATGGCATGCTTCCCGATCCACTCCCGAACGAGATCCCGGTCCCAGCCGATCTGGACGCCAGCCTCGATGTCGCCATCCGGCTGGCCGAGATCCGCGCCACCAACCTGCGAGCGGTCGCGGAAGCGATGCCGGACTATCCGTTGGCGTTCACCGGACGGTCACTCGATCCGCCGCCGATCAACGCGATTCCTGGCGGCTGGTCCCTCACCGTCGATCTCGGGGGGATCCGCGAAGTCCTCGAGCTGTTCGCCACGGGGTTCCCGGACGACGACACAGCAGCGAGAATCGCTCGCCACCCAGCGTTCGCCGAGATGCTCCGTCACCGCCGGGAGTTGGGCTATGTACCCGAACCGGTGATCGACGCGGACGGACTCACTTGGTGCCTGACCCAGGCCGCTCGCCGCGATCCGATCCGCGATCTGTGGGTATGGCTTCATCCCCACAACCTGTTCGACTTCGCCGATCTGCACATCCATCGCGACGCCTATCTCCATCTGATGGAGGAGCTGGAGATCGGGGATCGGCTGGCGATCCATATCCTCGCGCGGATCGCCCCGTACGCCCCTGCCAATGTCGTCTTTCGCGATCGGCTCTCGTTCGCCGTCGGATGGGGAATCCGGGGCTGGGCCACCGAAGCGACCGGGGGGATGAACGTCGAACATGCCAAGGACGACTTCGATCGCCTGCTGCGGGTGTTGGTTCATGAGACGTTTCACCGGCTGCAGACGCGGATCGCCGTTCCACATCCCGGGCGTGATGGCACCGGGTTCGAGCGCATCACGTCCTATCCGTTTTCGTCGGCGAAGGATCGCCGACTGTACACCGCGCTCTGCTACGTCATGCTGGAGGGGTCGGCGACCTATGTCGCGGCGCCCGAGCCGGACCCGGACTGGGAGCGCTGCGTCCCGCCCGGTCTCGCGCTGCTCGACCGTGTTCTCCAGACCTCGCGCGACGAAGAGGTCGACACACTGCTCAATGAGGGACTGCGATCGAACGGCCCGTTCTACGGTTTGGGCGCAGCGCTGTCGCGTGCGATTGTTGACCAGGACGGCCCGAGAGCGCTGGGCATGGCGCTCCGCTCCGGGGCGCCGCGGTTCGTGAACCGTGCGGTTTCGCTTCGGGCTCCGTTCGACGCCGCGCCCACCCCAGCGCTCGCTGCGGCGATCGCTCAGCTTTCGGCGCAACTCGGCGATGAGCGCAATCCCCCATAGGCGCCGAGCCGAGCCGCCGTCGATCCGGAAACGACACGAGACAGCGGGAGGGGTCCCTCTTGCTCCCTTGACTCCGCATCCTGACGTCGTGCTCGTCGCTCGTCCCCGGAACCACGGTTCCCATCGCTTGTCCAACCGCCCACGCTCCGATATCGAAGCGCGCAAGAGCTCCCGGCCTCCGCCAGCTCGACCTCCGGACGATCCTCCTGCTCGACGCCGAGTTCGCCTGCGCCCCGTGGCTTGGTCCGAAGCCGTCTGATGCTGTCGTACGCGACCATGTAGGCCGCCGCGTGAACGGGCCCGAGGAACAACGTTCCCGCCAGCAGCGAGACGAGTTCGATCGCCCACAGAGGAAGCGGGAACGCCGGCACCAACACCGGGAGCATCGCCAGAGCGAACACCGCGAACGAGGGCACTGCGAGAAGCAGACTGATGCGGAACAACACGCCACGATAGCCGACCGTCAGCTCCCGGCTGGCCCGCATCGCGGCAACCGGTCCGACGGGAGGGGCGGCCTTCCGATCCGCCTGCTCCAGGACGACGATGGGGGCGAACGCGTAGGTCAGCGCCCACACGACCGCGGGCACGATGAACAGGAAGAAGCCCACCGCCAACAACAGCGACACCAACACGGAGATCGCGACCAGCGTCCCCCACTGTCGGTACCCGGCGAGCAGCTGTCGGAACGCAGTCGTTTCGTGGCGAACCGCCTTGAGCGCGAGGAGGTACTGCCCCGCGTACAGCGGCGGCAGCACACCGATCGACAGCAGAAGCTGAAGCGGAAACGCGGCGGCGGGGATCACCCGATCGACCAGCTGCCCGATGGCTGCGATCGCCAACCAAGCCCCGAACAGATGGATGAAACGGCGCAGGAAGACGTCGATTCCCTCGCGCAGGCAAAGCCAAGCGGTTGGCATGGTCTCCTCCGAGAACGTCACTGTACGATTACCGCACATCGTAACGGCGAAGGCGACCTCACATCCCTATCGGCCGTCGTCGTCCTTCTGCCGTCTGCTTGCGAATGACCGTGCAGTCCACTACGGTCTAGGTAGCAGAGGAGGACCATGTCCGACTTGATCGACCGCCTATTGGAACCGAAACAGCCCGAGGAGCGAGGGGAAGCGTCGCAGGGTCGACGTTGGGGCGACGGGTTGCGATCGGCCCCGGCGTGGATCGGATGGATCGTTGTAGCGGCCATCGTGGTCATCTACCTGCTCACCGGGATCTACACCATCGGTCCCTCGGAGGTCGGACTGGTCAAGCGGTTCGGCCGATACGTCGCCACCGCCGATCCCGGACTACACTATCATATCCCTTCCCCCATCGAAAGCGTGGTGGCGGTCAATGTCCTCGAGGTCCGCAAGGAGGAGATCGGCTTCCGCACGGTCTCGCCGCCGCCGGATCCCCGCTACCGAACGATCGAGACCGAGGCGCTCATGCTCACCGGCGACGGCAACATCACCCATGTGGAGATGGTCGTGCAGTACCGCGTCAAGGACGCAGAGCTGTTCGCGTTCAACCTGATCAACCCGGGGGTAATCGTCAAGCAGGCGGCCGAGGCGGTGCTCCGCGAACAGGTGGCCACGCGGACGCTCGACGAAACCCTCACCGAGCAGCGCGACGTGATCGGCGCCGACACCCTGGAGGCACTGCAAGCCCTGCTCGACACCTACGGCGCGGGGATCACCATTGCGAACGTGCAATTACAGGACGTTAAACCGCCGAGCGAGGTCGTCAGCGCCTTCGATGACGTCAACAGCGCCCGTCAGGACAAGGAGAAGATGATCAACCAAGCCGAGGAGTACGCCCTCGATATCCTTCCGCGCGCTCGCGGTCAGGCACAGGAGATCGGCAACCAGGCGGAGGCGTACAAGCAGACGCGAATCAAGGGAGCGGAGGGAGACGTCGCGCGATTCGTCGAAGTGCTCGCCAAGTATGAGCTCGGGCCCGAGGTCACGCGAACACGCCTATACATCGAGGCGATGGAGGAAATCCTGCCGGGGATGAACAAGACAATCCTGTCGGAGGACAGTCAAGGGGTGCTGAAGCTACTCGACCTCGGCGGCATGGGGGGAGAGGGGAAATGAGGACACTGATCACGACCGCCGTGCTCGTGGTGCTGCTGATCATCGTCTACAACCTGTTCACCTTCACCGTGGATGAGACGAAGAAGGCTGCGGTGCTCCGCTTCGGCGAGATCGTACGGATCGTCGAAGAGCCAGGTCTCAACTTCAAGGTTCCGTTCATCCAGAACATCGTCTACCTCGAAGACCGCGTCCTCAACTACGACATTCAGCCCCGCAACGTCCTCACCTCGGACCAGAAGAGGTTGGTCATCGACAACTATGCCATCTGGCGGATCGGCGACCCCAAGGCATTCATCGAGGCGACCGGAGGGCGGCTGAACAACGCCCAAAGCCGCATCGACGACATCGTCTATTCCGACCTGCGCAACATCCTCGCCAAGAACACCCTCGACGAGATTGTGTCCGAACAGCGCCTAGAGTTCCTCCAACAGGTCGCCGAATTGAGCCGGGCCAAGCTGAAGCCGTTCGGCATCACCCTGATCGACGTCCGGATCAAGCGAGCCGACCTCCCGACCGAGATCGAGCAGGCCGTCTTCTCGCGCATGCGCTCCGAGCGTGAGCGCATCGCCGCGCAGCTGCGGGCCGAAGGCGATGAGCAGTCGAAGCAGATCCGCTCGACCGCCGACAAGGACGCGGAGATCCTCCTCGCGGACGCGCGCAAGAGTGCCGAGAAGGTTCGCGGCGAGGGGGACGCGCAAGCGCTACAGATCTACGCCGAGGCGTACAATCAGGATCCCGACTTCTACCGGTTCTGGCGAACGCTCGAGTCGTATCGAACCTCCTTCTCCAGCGGCACCCGCATCGTCCTGTCGACCGACTCCGACTACCTCGAGTTCATCGAAGGGATGTCGATACCGTAGCCGTCGCCGGCACAATGGGGATTCCCGTTTCCGTTGGAAACCCCCAAGGGCAGGCTCCAACGCCTTCCTCTCGCCCAATGCGCAGGGGTTCGCAGAGAGACCTGTCTGGGCCATCCCTCGAGAATCCACGTGTGGGGGCCCTCGGTATTCTTGGCGATCTCCGTGCTGCCGTTGTACAGTTCGTGGTCACAACGACGGCACGGAAAGGCATTCCTAGTCTGAAGAAGGAGTGCTTCGAGTGTGCGAAGGGGTTGTGCCTACGTGGCCGGTCGCCGGATGGCCGGGATCGCCAAGCAACGCGGTGGGAGCTTGAGATCGAGTGCCCCAAACAGCTCCTTTGAGTTCTTGCGGGGCGGGGTGGGTCTGCCAGACCTCGCCGGAACGCGTGCGGT
>CAZLER010000002.1:0-105970 GCA_964558595.1 uncultured Thermotogae bacterium | reverse complement strand
ATTGTCCCAACCGAGATGATCGCTGCAGGATGGAAGCCGGCGGCGCCGTCTTGAACGGCGAACCGATCTCTCCCATACTCGACGGGCAGGTGGCAGGAATGGGTGGTGAAGCCGTGAACAGACTGGTCCTTCTGGTCGGATTGCCGGGCTCCGGCAAGTCGGCGTGTGCCGGGCGACATCCCGAGTGGGCGACGGTGTCGAAAGACGCGCTACGACGAACGATCTTCCACGCCACCTACGCGCCCGAACACGAAGCGGTGGTCGAGCGTGTCTTCTCGGCGGCGGTGGTCGAGGTCGTCGCCTCCGATGCCGAGGTGGTGTGCGTCGACGACCTGCACTTGACGGCTGCCGAACGTGCCGAGCTGATCGAGCTGGCGAGAGTTGCCGGACGGGAACCGGTCGCCCACGTCATGCCCCACGAGCCCCTCGATGAGCTGTACGCGCGCAGTCGACGGGGAGTGGAGCGTCTGGCGGTGCAGCACCCTCCTCTTCGCATCGTCGAGCTGCCCAGGACGCGGTTCGACGAACTGGTTCGTCGTTACGAGCCGGTCGATCGGCGGGAAGGGTTCGCTCGCGTCCACCACGAGACCGCGTTGGCTCCCGATCCGACCGCGGCGCCGCCCCGGGAGCGACGCCGCCAGCGGGAGGAGAAACGCGAGCCGTTGCCGCTGTTCGTGCCGTGAACGCGGCACCTCCGACGCGGCTAGGCGATGCCGAGCAGCCCGTTGATCCTGGCGCGGTCGAAGCCGACCACGATTTCGCCGTCGATATCGACCACCGGGACACCGTACTGCCCGCTCTTCTCGACCATCTCCCGCGCCTTCTCCATGTCGGCGGAGACGTCGATCTCCTCGAAGGTGACGTTGTGCGCACGCAGATGTTCCTTGGCCGCCTGGCACCAAGAGCAGGCGGGGGTGGAGTAGATGGTTACCGTGTGATCCATGAGGGTTCCTCCTTGAGTATCGATCGAACCAGGGGATGGAGCGTGTCGCATAACCGATAGCAGTTTCGTGTTCCCTGGCGTTCCTTGTGGACGACGCCGGCGCGCTCGAGCTTGCCCAGGTGGTAGGAGATAGCTGGCTGGCTGAGCTCCAACCGATCGAGGATGTCGCGGCACTGCACGGCCTCCTCGGAGAGCAATTCGACGATCTGCAACCGCGGCGCGCTGGCCAACGAGCTGAAGATCTCGACCCAGCGCGCTCTTCTTTGCCGTTCGTCCATCGCTTGCTCCTTTCGGTTCGGCTGCCTAGGATGATAGACCATGGGGTCGGTGTCCTCAAGTATTTGAATATTTGAATGAACGGAGGCGCGATGGGACGGACAACCGTGCATTTCGAAGGGGGTATGACATTCCGGGGCTCCGGGGCGAGCGGACATGAGGTTCGCATGGATGCAAGTCCGGATGTGGGCGGCGACGACGAGGCGGCGCGGCCGGTGGAGGTGTTGCTGTGCGCGCTGGGCGGCTGCACCGGGATGGACGTCGTCTCGATCCTGCGCAAGATGAAGACCGAACCGAGCGGTCTGCGGATCGAGATCGACGACGAGCGGGCTTCCAACCTTCCGAAGCTGATCACCGCGCTCCATCTGACCTACATCGTGGAAGGGGATGTTCCCGAGGAGAACGTGGCCAAGGCAATCGACCTATCCTTGTCGAAGTACTGCCCAATCGCCAACAGCTTGGCGGGGGTCGCCCGGATCACGTCCGAGCACCGGATCGTGACCGCTCACTGATCGACGGTCTTCTCGAGGATCCGCTCGATGTCCACGTTGAACCGCACGAAGTCGATGGCGTAGTCGAGGGGGGCACCGGGACGGATCCACAGCCGGCTGAGCATCCCCTCGCAGAGCATGGCGGTCACCATCGTCTCCTGACCGGTGAGGATGACGGGCACCCCTCGAGCGGTGGCTCGGTCGATGATCTCGCGTCCCGGCCGCTGGTCGCCGGTGAGCACCAGGGATCGTAGGCTGGCCGCCTCGAGCGCGGCGCGCTGGATGTCTTCACGATCGCCGCCGGTGATCACCGCCAGCTCCGGTGTTCGCCGAAATCGCCGCGCCGACGCTTCCGGCCCCATGGCGCCGATGACGAAATGCCGTACCTCCTGTTCGGGGACGTCGCCGGCATTGAGCAGGCGTCCTCCGACCCGCTTGACGATCTCGTCCGTGTTGACCGAACGGAGGTTGCGATCCTGCGGCACGATCCCGAGGACCTCGGCGCCGCGACTGGCGAGAAACGACACCAGGACTTCGTTGACCACGTTGAGCGATCGGTCCATCGGCACATCCTTGAGGATGACCCCGAGGATGCGCGGCCCTTCTTCGAACAGGCGAAGGGCACAGAGGATCCGATCGATCGCCTCTTCGCCCTCATACTCGGTCAGCAACAGCACGTCGGCGTCCAGGAGGGAGGCCAGGTCGAGATCGCTCAGCCCGGCGGCGACCCCGAGCCCGAGGTAGTTGCGTCCCTCGAGAAGGGCGACGTCGCGTCCCTCTGCGACCCGGTGGAACGCGCTGCGGATACGGGCTCGGAATCCGCGGTCTCCCGACTCGATGGCCTCGCGGAGGAGCGGCCCTTCGAGGGGTACCGGAGCGATGTCCCGGACGTCGTCGTCGAGGCCGAGAAGGGAGCGGATGGCCTCGGCATCGCGGTCGATCGGCTCGCCGGTTGTGTAGGAGACCTCGAAGCTGATTGGCTTCATGTAGGCGATCGACTGCCCGTGTTCGATGACCGTGCGGCCCATCGCCAACGCGAGGAGGCTCTTGCCGGAGTGCTTCTCGGTGGAGACGATCAGGATTCGCTTCACGTCGAAGATCGGCCGCCTTTCCCACGGGTTCCCGTGGCGTTGATGGTAGTGGCGCCTCGGGGGGAAGGCAACGGGGCCCACCGGATCTTCACGACACCGTCGCTTCCTCTCCATGCGAACAACGGAAGCTCTGCCCGGCGTGGCGACGTCGTCCGTCGGTATAATGGGGGTGCGATGAAACGGATTCTGATCGTCGATGACGAGGAGATGATCGTACGGACCGTCAAGGCGTACCTCGATCGCGAGGGGTTCAAGACGTACACCGCGTACGACGGCGAGGAAGCGTTGCGGTCGTTCGACGAGAAGGGCCCGGACCTGATCGTGCTCGATCTGATGCTTCCCAAGCTCAGTGGCATCGAGGTCACCCGGACGATCCGGGCCAAGTCGTCGGTGCCGATCATCATGCTCACGGCGAAGGCCGCAGAGGCGGATCGGGTGGTCGGGCTGGAGCTGGGGGCCGACGACTACGTCGTCAAGCCGTTCAGCCCGCGCGAGCTCGTCGCGAGGATTCGCGCCGTTCTCCGCCGCTACGATGGCGAGGGGATGGAGATCGAGCGGATCGCCTCCGGAGGGTTGGAGATCGATCTGAAGACCCGCGAGCTGAAGGTCGACGGCGAGGAGGTCGAGCTGACCCCGACCGAGTTCGATCTGCTGGCCTACCTGGTACGGCACCCCGGCCAGGTGTTCACACGGCTACAGCTGCTCCGGGAGGTCCAGGGTTACACCTACGACTCGTTCGCGCGGACGATCGATACCCACGTGAAGAACCTCCGGCGCAAGATCGAACAGGATCCGAAGAACCCTCGCTACATCCTCACCGTCCACGGCGTCGGCTACCGCTTCGCACGAGAGAGCTAGGATGAGGCGAAGGATCCCGCTGGCCCTCAAGCTGGGCGTCACTTTCGTGGTGCTGATTCTGCTGGCGGTTGGCTTGGTGTACTACCTGACGGCGCAGTCGATCACCCGGCAGTTCGACGAATACCGCCAGGAGACCCGGGAGCGGATCGGCCATCAGCTCGCCGACCAGCTCGCTTGGTATCGTGAATGGAACGCCAGCTGGAAAGGCGTGTACGAACGGATGCTGTCGCGCCCCACCTACATCGTCGTCGGCGACCAGGTCATCGAGGGGGCCGACCCGATCTTCGACATCCCGATTACGTTGGCCGATCGCGACGGACGGATCATCACCACCACCGACAGCGTGCGGCTCAACGACCTGATCGAGGCGCTACGCAAGGCCCAGGAAGGATCGACCATCCATCAGGAATGGCTGGAAAACTTCGAGGGGATGTACCTTTCTCAGGAAGAGATCGATGCCGGTATCCCGATTGTCGTCGACGAGGACCGCCAAGGAACGCTGCTGGTCGGCGAGGTCGATCCGGAGTACGCGCCGGTCGAGGCGGACTTCCTCGCGTCGGCGATGCAATCGGCGCTGCTTGGCGGCGGGATCGCGATCGGGCTTGCGCTGGTGCTCTCCTTCCTCCTGATCGCTCAGATCCTCTCGCCGCTTCGGGTGCTGTCGCGAGCCACCGAGCGGATTGCACACGGCGATCTCCCGGAACGGATTCGGATCCGATCGCACGACGAGCTGGGACAGCTTGGGGATTCATTCGACCACATGATCGAGGGGCTCCGCCGCTCGGAGACGCTGCGACGCACGATGACCGCCGACATCGCCCACGAGCTGCGCACGCCGGTCACGATCATCCAGGGGACACTGGAGGCGATCCTCGATGGGATCTACGATCCGTCGAGCGAGAACATCGCCCCCATCTACGAAGAGACGCTTCACCTGGGTAGCCTGATCGACGATCTGCGCGATCTCGCCCTCGCCGAGGCGGGGGAGCTACGGCTGTCCAAGGAGCCCACGGAGCTGGTCGACCTGATCCACCAGGTGGTCGAGGCCGCCAGCGGTTCGGTGGAAGAAGCGCCGGCGATCCATGTGGCAACCCAGGGCGAGATCCCCATGGTTTCCGTCGATCCGAAGCGGATTCGCCAGGTATTGGTCAACCTGTTGAGCAACGCGGTGATCTACACTCCTGCCGACGGGGAGATCCGTGTGGAGATCCGCCGCCGCGGCGACGCGATCGTGATCGGCGTCTCCGATACCGGCCCGGGGATCCTGGACAAGGACCTTCCCCATCTGTTCGAGCGCTTCTATCGCGGAGATCCGGCCCGCGGACGCACCGGGGGCAGCGGGCTGGGCCTGGCGATCGTCCGGCAGTGGGTGGAAGCGCACGGCGGGACGATCCGCGCTGAGAACCGCCCGGAAGGTGGGGCGCGCTTCGTGCTGCAAGTCCCCATTTCTTGAGTCGATCCGCCGCATCCGCTACGATCGGTGCATGGTCGACCAGCCGTTCTTCAACCCGAACGACGGGCAGATGACGTTCGCCGAGGTGATCGATACCGTCATCAACGAGATGACGGCGCATCGGAAGGATCGGTTCGAGATCCTCATCGGGACCGACTCGTCGACGACCACCGATCGGCTCGATCTGGTCAGCGCGATCGTTCTCCACAATATCGGTCGTGGGGGACGATACTTCTGGACGCGGCGGCGCGAACGCCGTTCCCCATCGCTTCGCCAACAGATCTGGCGAGAAGCGTGGCTGTCGTTCGAGTTGGCGCAGCACGTGATCGAGAAGCTGGGCGCGATGTCGCTCCTCCAGTTCAACCTGGAGATCCACGTCGATATCGGAGAGAACGGACGCACCAAGGAGTTGATCGACGAGGTGGTCGGAATGATCCTCGGCAACGGTCTGGCGGTTCGGATCAAGCCGCACGCGTTCGCAGCCTCGGCGGTTGCCGACAAGCACACCTAGTCGTCGTGCACCAGCGCGTACGCGGTGTTGCGCGCGACGTTGAAGCCATCGACCAGCACACGGACGAGCGTTCGGTTATCGACGCCCGATGCACGCAGCAGCCGCAGGATTTCGTCGACTCCGTCGGGAACGGTCGCTTCACCGGGCGGGCAACCGGCGAGCACCAGCACGCACTCTCCTCGGACGCGATCCCGTTCGCCGAGCCTCTCGGCGAGTTCGCAGGGGCGCCCGCGGAGAAACTCCTCATGCCGCTTGGTCAGCTCGCGGGCGATCGTCACCTGACGGTCGGGCAGCTGGTCATCCATCTGCCGTAGGGTGTCGAGAAGCCGGTGAGGCGATTCAAACAAGACCGTGGTCCGTTCTTCGGTGCGGAGCCGACCGAACAGGGACCGACGTTCGCCCGTCTTGCGCGGCACCGTTCCCTCGAAGCAGAACCGATCGGCAGGCAATCCGGAAGCGATGAGGGCGGCGATCGTCGCTGACGGTCCGGGAACCGGTACCACCACGATGCCGGCGGCGATCGCCTCCCGTACCAGCGGATACCCGGGATCGCTGATCAAGGGGGTCCCGGCGTCGCTCACCAGGGCGAGCCGGTGCCCCGCGCGCAGCTTGTCGACCAGCCATCCGGCCCGTTGGCGCTCGCCGCCCTGGAATACGCTGGAGAAGAAGGGGGTCTCGATCCGATATCGGTCGAGGACCCGACGGGTCACCCGGGTATCCTCGGCAAGAATCCCGTCGACCGACCGCAGCGTCCGAATCGCGCGAACGGTGATGTCCTCCAGATTGCCGATCGGCAACGCCACCAGATACAGCCTTCCAAGCGTCATGCCGACAGGGTAGTGCGCCGATCGATCCGCATCAACAGGCGTCATGGCATGGGCAGTCCGCGCCTCCGTCCGGGTGTCGATGGCGGATTCCCAACCGACAAACGACCTTCACCGCGCGTCCAATCCGGCGAGGATGGGAGGGGGCATGGTAGAATGAGATCTCCGGCGAGGCCGTTGCCACGCCGGGAGGAGGTGCCATGCGATGAGCAGTGGATCGACGACATGGATCCTGCTGGGATTGGGTGCGGTCGTGGCGGTGCTCGTGTTGCTTCTCGCGCTGGCCGACCGATCGGTGAGCCCGGAAGACGTTGCCCCTTCTACCGTCACTGCATCGACGGCGCCCGCCATGCGGTCCTCGGCGACTGGCCCGTTGGCGGTCGACGTCGGCCCGGATCGGACGGTCGACGAGCGGGAGACGGTCGACTTGCGTGCTGCGGTGCGTGCGCCCGGTGACGCCCGGCTGAGCTACGATTGGACGGCGGAAGGTGGACTGGGGAGGTTCGAGGACGCCCATGCATCGGCGACCTCGTACATCGCCCCTTCGGTGTGTCGGGATCGTCACTGTGTGGTGCTGACGCTGACCGTGACTTCCTCCTCCGGGGCGTCGATCAGCGACGCCTTGACGCTGACCGTCCGCGATCCGCTGGCCCGCCCTTGGCGAACCCCCTCCGCAGGAGGTAGCTGTATCGCCGGGCTCGACCGGCGCTGCGATTCCGATGCACGAAGCGCGTGTCCCGCCCGTCCGGCGGCGCCGTGCTCGTCACCGTGCGTCGTCGAGGTCGCTGCCGAGGGCGGTTGCCCCGAGCCGGCCGTCCCGTGCCCCTGCGACGGCTGCGGTCGATGGGGGAGTTCCTGGCCGTTCGGTCCCCAGGCCGAGCATCCGCGCGATCGGCCGAAGCCGCGGATCGGCCGGCAATATCCGGTCTCGGTATCCGAGGGCGGCACCGTGGCGCTCGTGGGGCGCATCGCCAATCCGGCATGCGTGTCGGCATGCTACGTGTGGTCGGTCGACAAGGGGCGACTGGAGGATGCGAACACCCTCACGCCGAGCTACCATGCCCCCGAGAGCCATCGTCCGGGCGGCGAATCCGCGACGATCACGCTGTCGGTGTACGATGCCGCGGGCGGCCGTAGCTACGATCAGATTCGGCTCCATATCGACAACGCGGACGACCGCTGATCGATCGGGTCGCTGGGCGTCCGGAGGGTTCTCGCTCTTGCGAGGATATCGCCGCGCACCTCGTCGTTCGGTACGATATCGACATGCGGCAGGGGTGGACGGAGTGGGAACGGAAGGTCCTCGACACCTTTCTCGTCGATGGGCGGATGACGCGGATTCCCGCGAAGCGCTCGAAGCGGGATGTCCTCCTGCGTTGGCTTCGCCTCGCGTTCGAACCGGGACGAACGTACCCGGAGCGCGAGGTCAATCGAATTCTCCGACAGGTCCACCCCGACTGCGCGACGCTGCGACGGGAGCTGTTCGAGGGAGGCTATCTCGCTCGAGAGGGGGGCGGAGGAGCGTACTGGCGTACCGATCGAGCTGCAGTCCGGAACGGGACGGAGGAACACAGCTTCTCCCATGTTGCGGAGAGGGAAGAAGATCCACGATGAACGGCCGTCCGATCACCCTCCTGGTCGTGGGGCTGGTGGCGCCCGTCAGGTCGGCGACCGATGCGTCGGCTAGGGGGTTGCGGACGCTTGCGGGTGTCGACGACGGTGGTCTCTTCGATGCACTCCCCGCGGCGACGTCCTGGTGGCGACGTTGACTTCGACCGGGGAGGAGGGCATACGGCGGTGACGCCACCGCCTCGGCGAACGAGATGGCCCGGATCGATGACCGTGGCTTCTGGATCCTGGCGGAGACCGACGGGTTCGGTTCCGGAGAACGCGATGGGTACGTCCTCAAGCTCGATTGCTCCGGGAAGCTCGTCTCGGATCGAGAACCTCCGGCGATTCCGAGACCGAGGGGCCAACGATCTGTTGCCGACGACCGACGGCGGCTACCAGCTGGTCGGGAAGACGATGGCGAAGGGGAGAGCTTCGAGGCCGTTGTGACCAGAATCGATGCCCAGGGTCGGACTGGCGACGACGGTGTCTCATCCCTCGACGAGCCGTCATGAGGCAAGGGGCCCGCGTGGGGCCCCTTGTATGTGGAACGTCGCTTACGGTTTAGGAGGTACAGCGCTTGGGGTACTCTCGTAGGCTGCAAGATGGTGCCTCGGGGATGTGAAGAGGTCGTGAACGAGCGCTGACGGTTCGATGGGTCAACACCCGCGGCCCCGATGGGCGCTACGATCCTGCTCCCCCCGGTAGGCTGGTCCGAAACGACTTGTTGTCCCGTTGGCAGATGGACTGCACGACGTGGCGGGCGGACAGCGCCGCCGACGGTAGACCGCCGCCGGGCTGGACCCATTGGCCGGCCATGCAGAAATCGTAGAGTCCGGGCAGCGTCTTGCGAAGGTGGAGGGTGAGGCTGGCCGGCGACGGCAGCCAACCTTCCGAGCTTCCCTCCCAGTTGCCCGTGTACCGATGCCAGGTGATCGGGGTGGCAATGTCGATCATCTCGACACGACGGGAGATTCTGGGGAATCGTTGGTCGAGGCCGCGGACGAGCTCGGAGGCGATGGCACGCTTCTCCGCCTGGTAGTCGGCCGGTGTCTCGCGGAGCTTCCGCCACCGTTCGAAGCTCGACGGGATCATCAGCTTGAGGATCGTGGCGCCGGAAGGAGCGAGCGTCGGGTCGAACGTGCTCGCGTGCACGGATAGCCTGGTCAGTTGGCGGCGGTCGAACGGAATCGGCTCGGGCAACGGGAAGTTCACCCCGGCGGCGGTGTCGGGGAGCCCCTCGATGGAACCACGGATTCCAATCCCGGCGAGCAGCAACGGGGGGAAGGTGGGGAGATGCTCGTAGTAGCCTCGGACCGTGTCGTCGCAGTACCGCCCGCCGAGCAGCTCGAAGATGGTGGCGTGACCGTCGGCGGCGGAGACGACGAGGTCGGTGCGGTGTTCGGATCCGTTGGCGAGCCGAACGCCCACCGCTCGATTCTGTTCGACGAGGATCTCCACGACCCGAGCGCCGTACTCGACGGTGCCGCCCAGTTCGAGGTAACGTCGTTCGATCGAATTCGTGAGCGGGAGGGATCCCCCGACCGGGTAGCCGGACGCGCGGTTGTGCATGGCGGCGAGCGACATCATCACGGCGATCATCGAGCGCTCCGGAAGTCCGAACGCCAGCGGGAACGCCTCCCGTAGCCAGGGGTTGTCGAGGTCATCGGAGAACTGACGGACCGTCATGCCCGACCAGCGGCGTGACACCCCCAGCCGCGGGAGCGAACGCAACGTCATTCCCAGCCTCCCTCCCGGCCCGGCCAGCTCCGGCGGTCGATCGACCGGCAGGTCGAAGTGGGTAAGGCGTCGGAGGCCGCGAATCCATTCCCGTAGGATGTCGCGGTCCTCGGGAGCCACCTCGAGAAGATGATCGGCCAGCCGGTCGATATCGGTGTAGAATGTGACCGCCCGACCGTCGGCTCCCTCCACCCGCGTGAACACATCGTGGTCGAAGATCTCCCGACCGGGAAGGACGCCCAGCTCCTCCCATAAACGGTGGAATCGGCTTCGCGGCGATGTGCCGGCCAGCCACCGGACGCAGGCATCCACGGTGTAGCCGTCGCGTTGCCATGCGGTGCACAGTCCCCCCGGCCGCGGGTTCATCTCGAAGATCCTGGGCCGGTAGCCGTTCATCAGCGCGTAGCATCCGACAGCCAAGCCGGCAACGCCGGCGCCGATGATAGCGATCGTCTCCCTCATGTGCCCCCGCCCCTCCTAGGGATCGCATCGTAGTGAGCCCGTTGGGAGCTGTCAACCGGCGTCTCTCGAGCCCATTCTGACGTGAGGCAAGACGCCGGCCGGCGAAACGTTCGTCGGGGGCGGTTGTGGCCGCGACGCGATTCGCCTATAAACGTGCAGCTCACGAGAACTACCCACGTCGGAGGGCGGGATGCACGAGGAACGTATCGCGAGACTGCGCGAGCTGATCCAGAGGATCGGTGATTCCCTTTGACCCGGCCCGACTCCGCGAGGAAATCGACCGGTTGGAAGAGCAGATGGCGAGCCCGGGGTTCTGGGACGACAGGGAACGGGCAAAGGACGTCGCCCAGCGAGTGGAGCACGTCCGCGCGCGACTGAAGAACTACGAGGACGCGCGGGTCGAGCTCGAGGAGATCGAGCTGTTGCATTCGATGGCGACGGAGGCCGGGGACGAGGCGGAACTCGACGCGCTCGACGTCCGTCTAGCCGATCTCGATCGACGGCTCCAACGGTTGCGGATCGAGACGGCGTTCTCCGGGGAACACGATCCCGGCAACTGCTACCTGTCGATCAATGCCGGGGCCGGCGGTACCGACTCCCAGGATTGGGCCGAGATGCTGCTGAGGATGTACGGACGGTTCTGCGAGCGCAACGGATTCGACGCCGACTTGCTGGAGATCAGTCCCGCCGAGGCGGCCGGGATCCGATCGGCGACGATCGAGGTGAACGGCCGCTACGCGTACGGCAATCTGCGGGGGGAAAAGGGGGTCCACCGTCTCGTGCGCCTCTCCCCGTTCGATTCCGCGCACCGCCGGCATACATCGTTCGCCGCGGTATCGGTGGTCCCCGAGGTGGAGGAAGCGGTGTTGGAGATCGATCCGAAGGAGCTGCGGATCGACACGTATCGGTCCTCGGGTGCGGGCGGACAGCACGTCAACGTCACCGACTCCGCGGTACGGATCACCCACCTTCCCACCGGGGTCGTCGTGTCGTGTCAGAATGAGCGAAGCCAGCATCAGAACAAGGAGAACGCCATGCGCGTCCTTCGGGCCCGTCTCAACGAGCTGCTCCGGCAGCAGCAGGCGGAGCGGCTGGAGGAGCTGCAGGGCGAACTGAAGGAGATCGAGTGGGGAAGCCAGATCCGCTCGTACGTTCTCCATCCGTATCAGATGGTCAAGGACCATCGTACCGACCACGAGACCGGGAACGTCGACGCCGTCCTCGATGGCGACCTCACCGGGTTCATCGAAGCCTACCTGGAGCAGTCGGCCAAGGGGGCGTCCTGACGGCGGCTCGTCCCCGCCGTCCGCACGGTCCCCATCTAGTAGTAGTTACTACACTACACACATCCCGGCGAACGGGAGGGTAGGGCGTGGCAAAGGAGCTTTTCGACAAGATCTCGAACTACGTTCCGAAGCGCAAGATCGACCAACGCCCGGTCGACCGGTTGCTCAAGCTGACCGAGGTCAAGGATCGATCGGTGAAGGATCCGGTGGTCGAGGCGATTCTCGAGTTTCTCCATCGGGAAGAGAAGAACGGCGAGAAGCTTCTTCGGGCACCGTCGGCGGGCCGTGGCGCCGATCGAGGTACGCCTGCAGGATCAGCACCGCCGCCAGGCTGTCGCGCAGCTCCCGCCGCCGCCGCCGTGACAGATCGCCCTCGATCATCGCCCGCTCCGCTTGTTGGCTGGTGAACCGCTCGTCGAACAGTTGCACCGGAAGCCGGCTTACCGCACGGAGGCGCTCGGCAAACCACTCCGCTTGGCGGGCCATCTCCCCGCGGGAACCGTTGGCGTGTAATGGCCATCCCACCACGACTTCCACCACCCCTTCCTCCCGCAGCAGCGTCCGCAGCGCGGCCATGTCCTGTTGCTCCGAACCACGACGGGCGAGAGCGGGCAGCGGGCTGGCCAGGACCGCGCCCTCGTCGCTGAGGGCCAGGCCGATGCGGCGGGTGCCGTAGTCGAGGGCGAGGATTCTCATCCTCGCTGCCCGAGCGCTGCCAGGGCGCGGCGGACCAGCTCCTCGGCCGACATCTCGTCGCCGCGAAGCCGCTCAATGGCGTGGCGCGCTTCCCGCGCCGAAAAGCCGAGCGCCTTGGAGGTGAGCGCGCGCAGCGCCGTCTCCTCGGGCTCGGAGAGGAGGAAGCCGCCCTCCTCCGCGATTCCGGCCACCTTGTCGCGCAGATCGATGAGGATCCGCTGCGCGGTCTTCGTGCCGATCCCCTTCACCGTCGTCAACCGATCGACGTCGTTGGCGGCGACGGCGTCGACAAACGCGGGCAGCGGAAGCGCGGATAGCAGCTGCAACGCCAGCCGCGGACCGACTTGTCCGACGGTAAGCAGCTTTCGGAACAGCTCGCGCTCTTCCGGCGACGCGAACCCGAACAGCTGCATCGTGTCCTCACGAACGATCAGATGGACATACAGCTGTTCGATTTGCCGGTCCTGGCATCGGCGAAGCGTTTCGGTGGGACAGTCGATCCGATACGAGATCGAGCCCGTATCGAGAACGACATGATCGGCGCCGACGTGCGCGACGTCGCCGCGAATCGCCTCAATCATCGAACGACCTCCGCAGCAACGCGGTCGCCGGTCGCTTCCCGCAGGGAGGCTCGAAGCGACGTCGCCGTGCTGGGAGCGACCCGCACCGTGACCTCGGCGGTCTCCGCGAAACGGACCTCCCGGATCTCCGCCCCGCAACGATGTAGCGTCGACATGACCCTCGAGTGTACGTCGGCGGGGAAGCGAAGCACCAGGTCGACCGTCCTTCGCCGAACGATGATCCGGGCCTCGGACAGCGCGGCCGCCACCGCGTCGGCGTAGGCACGGATCAGCCCCCCGACCCCGAGCTGGGTCCCGCCGTAGTAGCGGACGACGACCGCCAGAACGTTCATCAGGTCGGCCTCCTCGAGGCGGCGGAGGATCGGTGGTCCCGCGGAGCCGTGCGGTTCTCCGTCGTCATCGCAGCTCCCGAACGCTTCGTCGTTCTCGAGGACCCGGCGGGCGGAGACATGATGTGAGGCGTCGTGATGGGCCCGGCGAAGCTCGGCGAGACGGGCGTCGGCCTCCTCGGGGTCGCGGACGGGAACCACGTAGGACAGGAAGCGGGACCGCTTGCGCGTGATCTTCGCCGAGGCCGGCTCGACAAGGGTTCGATACGACTCGATCATGCCCGTCCGACGAGCTGCGGATCGGCGTCTCCGCGCAGTCCGTCGATGGCGGCGAATGCCTCGCGTACCGGCGCGTCTTCCCCCTCGATGAGCAACGAGACGGTCGCCGCGCCCGCCCCGACGCCGCCCGACGCGACGTGGAGGGCCCGTACCGGGAACAGGCTCTCCAGGGCGTCGATCTCGGTGACGGTGCGCGCGTGTAACGGGTACAGCCCGCAGGGCACGCCGTGGTGCAACGCGGTCCGCCCGATGCCCATCTCCCCCGAGAGCTGGGCGACCGAACCATGGATCGACTTGGCCAGTCCGATCGGGCAGACCAACGACACCCCGCGAGCCGCGCAGCCGGCCACGTATCGCGCCACCGTGCCCCCGGTGGCTGCGCCGAGCAGCACCCCGACGACCCCTTCGGGATCGAGCGCGTTGCCCCCCTTGATCACGACGTCGCCCGCCTTCAAGTCGCCGGGAATCGCCGCGGGGGAGGTATCGACGTGTTCACCTCGAACGATGAGGACGTCGCCGGCGTCCCCCAGCCGGGCGTTGATGTTCCATCGGTCGTCGATGAACCCTGCCGCGAACGCTTCCCGGTCGATCCGGTCGCCGAGCAGCTCCTCGACGACGAATGCGTTGGTGCTGCCGAGCGTCACGACGATGCGGCCCCGCTCCAGCGCCGTGCGCACCTCGGGAAGCGCCGCGACCCCCTTGGCGATCAGTCGCTTGGACATCGCCGGACTCATCACGATCGATGCTCTCATCGGACACCTCGATTGGCGTTGGAATTGCCGATATGCTATAGAAAGCTTGACGCACGATCAAAACACCGTTTCGGGGTGATGCACACCAATGCGATACGACGCGGCGCTATACCGCAAGGAGCTGGAGACGTTTCGGTGGGAGATCCCCACGGCGTACAACATCGTCGATGTGGTCGAGGGACACGCCGGGAGACATCCCGAGAAGCCGGCCGTGATCTGGGAGGACGCGGCGGGACGCGAGCGCCGGGTCACCTACATGGAGCTTACCGACGGCATGCGCCGGTTCGGTGGTGCGCTGATCGGTCTGGGGGTTGGGAAGTCCGATCCTGTGCTGCACGTCCTTCCGCGGCTTCCCGAGGCGCATATGGCGCAGTTGGGAACATTCGTCGCCGGCGGGGTCGCGGTCCCCTGCTCGGAGATGCTCAAGAGCAAGGAGATCGCGTATCGATCCCAGGTGAGCGGGGCGACGGTGATCGTCGCCGACGGGTCGACGGCGGATATGGTCGATGCCGCCCGTGGGGACTGCCCGCTCAAGACGTTCATCCTGATCGGTGCCGAGGGGCCCCGCGATGGTTGGTACCGGTTCGAGGAGCTGGTCGCGGCGGCCGATCCGGGCGTCGAGAAGGTGAGCCTGGTCGCCGACGATCCGATGACGATCAACTTCACGTCGGGGACCACCGGGAATCCGAAGCCGGTCGTTCACAAGCACCGGTGGATGTACTGTCACCACCGGGTGACGGCGCGCTACTGGTACGATGCCGAGCCGAACGACATCGTGTGGGCGACGACTGCGCCGGGATGGGCGAAGTGGTATTGGAGCCCAATCGGCGTATCCCTGACCTCGGGAGCGACACAGTTCATGTACAACGGCCGATTCGATGCGCAGCGGTACCTGGAGCTGATGGAGAAGCACGCCGTCACCAAGCTGTGCGCGACGCCGACCGAGTACCGTTTGTTTGCCCAGTACCCGGAGATGGGCCGGCACCGCCTGGTGTTGCAGGACGCCCTGTCGGCCGGTGAGCCGCTGAACATCGAACCGATCGACGCGTTCAAGCGCGCGTTTGGGGTAACGATCCGCGATGGGTACGGGCAGACCGAGAGCATCTGCCTGGTGTGCAACCTGCCGGGGATGCCGGTCAAACCGGGGGCAATGGGCCTCCCCACGCCGGGCCCGGGCGTCCTACTGATCGACGAGGGCGGCCGACCGGTGGCGCAGGGCGAGGTCGGGGAGATCGCGCTCAAGCCGGACAGCCCGGCGATCTTCGACGGCTACTGGGAAGCCCCCGAGCTCGACGCGGAGGCGTTCTCGGGAGGATGGTATCGCACCGGCGATCTGGCCCGGATGGACGAGGACGGATACCTGTTCTTCGAGGGACGGGCGGACGACGTGATCCTGACCTCCGGATACCGGATCGGGCCGTTCGAGGTCGAGGATGCGCTGGTCAGCCATCCGGCGGTGGTCGAAGCGGCGGCGGTGGCCGCACCGCACCGGGACCGTGGGGAGATCGTCAAGGCGTTCGTTGTCCTTGCCCAGGGACGAGAGCCGTCGGAGGAGCTGACGGCGCAACTGCAGGATCACGTCAAGAACGAAACGGCGCCGTACAAGTACCCGCGTGCGATCGAATATGTCGGCGAGCTACCCAAGACGACCAGCGGCAAGATCAAGCGGGCCGAGCTGAAGCGCCGCGAGTGGGAGGGCTGGGATCGACGATGAACCCCCGTGCCGTGCGCCTCCTCGTCGTCACGATCTGCGGGGTGATGGGATACGCCGCGATCGGCACGGCCGTCGGGGTGAGTCTGGGGGTGCCGGTGTACGGTCTCGACGTGGCCGTGGCCGCCGACCGCCTCCCGATCGCGATTGATGCGGCGTTCGCCTCGATGGAAGACGCGCTGCGCGATCTCGGCGTCTCCGAGCAGGAGATCGCAGAGCTCGCCGCGGGAATCGACGCGGCGTTGGAGGACGTCGGCGACGTCGCGGAGGCGCTGCCGGCCGGGCTGCCGCTGCCGCTGATCGGGGGTGGGGTGGAGATTCCGCTGCCCGGCATCGTCATCGACGGCGTTCGGCTCGGTGGTGGCGTGATCACTGACGGTTGGGTGCGTGGTATCGCCGCCCGGGCGGGGCTCGTCATTCCCCAGCCGTTGTTCGACGCGGCGATCCACACCGGAGAGGTCGTCGCCGCGGCGACGGTGGACGCGGCGTTCTCGTCGTGGATGCTGTCGGTCGACCTGGTCAAACGACTCGATGCCCTGATCGCGGCGCTCTCGTTCGCGGGAGGGATCGACGTCCTCGCCGGGTGGATCGAGCCGGCGATCGAGCTCGATCTCCCGCCGCAGATGGAGCCCGCCGCCGCCGCCGCCCTCGCGGCGCTGCATCTGGATGGGTTGCGATGGTCGACGGTCGCCATCCACGCGGCGGTCGGACTGGAGCTCGGACCGCCATTCCTTCGTTTCGGTGCCGAGCTGCGCTTCCTTCTCCCTGTGAGCAAGCCACGCGGTTGGTGGGGACTCGGCCCCGCCGGGCTGGCGGCACAGCTGGGCATCACGATTCGCTTCTGATGGACGATCGACAGCTGCTCGAGCGGGCCAATCAAGCGCGGGACCGCGCGTACGCCCCCTATTCGCGCTTCCCCGTCGGGGCGGCGCTGCTGTGCGAGGACGGCACGGTGGTGACCGGGGCCAACGTCGAGAACGCGGTCAACGGCTTGTCGCTGTGCGCCGAACGGGTGGCCCTGTTCAAGGCGATCTCCGAGGGAAAGCGGCGGTTCGCCAAGCTGGCGGTGACGTGCGCCTCGGACCACTGTCGACCGTGCGGGGCCTGTCGACAGGTGCTCCACGAACACGCGCCGGAGATGGAGCTTCTGCTCGGCAATCCGGACGGACGATTCATCCGGACGACGGTGCGTGCCCTGCTGCCGGACGCGTTCTCCCTGGAGACGGAAGCGCGCGGCCTCGAGGGCTAACCGGCGACGATCCGGTCGACGACCAGCGGCGGGGGGGCGATCCCGCCGGCCTCGGGGGCGATGGTGTAGGCATCCTCGACCATCCGACAGGCGACCTCCAGATGGGTCTCGTCGTTGACGTGGAGGATGGCGAGCAGTTCCTCACGCTCCACCGGATCGCCGATCTTGCGGATCAGCTCGATGCCGACGGCGGGATCGATCCTGTCCTCGACGGTGAACCGTCCGGCGCCGAGGAGATTCGCCGCCTTTCCCATCGCCAACGCGTCGAGCCGCTCAACGGCACCGGTGCGCGGCGAGCGCGCCTCGACCCGGCGGGCGGCGCGCGGCAGCAACGAGGGATCGTCGATCACGGCGGGGTTGCCCCCCTGACGCCCGATCATCTCGCCGAACGTCTCCAACGCCGTGCCGTTCACCAAGCTGCGCTCCAGCCGGGCGATCGCCGCGTCCCGGTCGTCCGAGCCGTCGGCGAACAGCACCAATTCGGCGCCGAGCTCGCAACAGAGCCGGGCGAGATCCTCCGGTCCGTCGCCTTGGAGGGTGGCGATCGCTTCGCGCACCTCGATCGCGTTGCCGACGGCTCGCCCGAGCGGTTGCGACATGTCGGTGATCAACGCGGCCATCTTCCGCCCCAACTTGGCCCCGATGGCGACGAGCGACGCAGCGAGGCGTCGGGAGTCGTCGAGGGTTGGCAGGAACGCGCCGGCACCGGTCTTCACGTCGATCACGATGCCCTGGGCGCCGCCGGCGATCTTCTTGGACATGATCGAGGCCACGATCAGCGGCAGCGAGTCGACGGTGGCCGTCACGTCGCGCAGCTCGTACAGCATCCGGTCGGCAGGGACCATGTCGGCGGTGTGGTCGGCGAGGGCGAGCCCGGCGGTCCGTACGAGCTCGAGGAACCGGTCGCGGGACAGGTCGGTGCGAAACCCCGGGATGGACTCCAGCTTGTCGATCGTGCCCCCGGTGTGCCCGAGGCCACGGCCGGAGAGCTTCCCCACCGTCAGACCGGCGGCGGCGAGCAGCGGAAGCAACACCAGCGTCGTCGTATCCCCGACGCCACCGGTCGAGTGCTTGTCCACGGTGAATCCGCCGAGGTCCTCGGCGGTGAACTGGGTGCCGGAGTGGGCCATCGCATCGGTGAGAATGGCCGCTTCGTCGTCGGTCATACCGCGCAGTCGGATCGCCATCAACAGGGCAGCGCTCTGATAGGCGGGAATCGACCCATCGACCGCGCCTACGATCCAATGCTCGATCTCCGCTCGGGAAAGTTTCCCGCCGTCCCGCTTCTTGGCGATCACCTCGACCGTGTTCACAACGCGGGATTCTAGGCCGAGGCAGCGGGCCATGCAACGAAGAAGCAAGCGATGAGATCGCCTCGTATCCCCGTCTTCGCCCGTCGCGATCTCCCACTTGCGATCCCGCACGGGTGGTCCGGCGGGTCAGCCTGGATATACTTGCCTCGGGAGGTGCGAGGATGTCGAGCTTTCCGCGGTTTCTGTTTCGCGTGAAGGACCGCCAGATCGAGGAAGAGGCGCGCAAGATGGTCGACGCGTGCGGGATCAAGGACGTCGAGATTCGGCGCGACGATACGATCAAGGACGCCTGGCTGGAGGACAACGTCGCCCTGAAGACGACGTTTGGGTTGGAGGACATCGAGGAGTACCTCGAGTCATTGACCTCCGGGTAGCCGACTCGCGAGGTCAATTCAACCGTTCGCGAAGCCGTGACGAGCTGTAGTCCATCACCCACACGGCGCCCATGATCAGCAGCATGAGCACGATGGCCTCGTCCCACACCCAGTTGCGCGTCAGCTGGATCAGCCGCTGGCCGATGCCGCCCCCTCCGACGAGGCCGATAATGGTCGCCATACGCACATTGATGTCCCAGCGGTAGATCGTGAACGACAGGTAGGGGTTGACGATCTGCGGCACGATGCCGTAGAGGATGACCTGCAGTCCGTTGGCTCCGGTGGCGCGGATCGCCTCCACCGGACCGGGGTCGATCGATTCGAGCCGCTCCGAGTACAGCTTCGTCAGATCGGCGACCGAGTGGACGAATAGCGCCAGTGTTCCCGCGAATGCGGCGTTTCCGGTCCGCACCCACACGACGAAGATGATCGCCCAGATGATCGGCTCGATCGACCGGACGACACTCATGACCACGCGAACGACCGCGTAGACCAGTCGCATCGCGACGCCTTGCGACAGGTTGCGCGCCGCGAGGAAGCTGAGCGGTACGGAGACCAGGACGCCGAACAACGTCGCCATAAACGCCATGTACAGCGTGACGATCAACAGCCGCACGCCGAGGCCGAAGATCGACCAATCCGGATTCAGGATGCGCTGCCAGATCTCCGTCGTCGCGGAGGCATTGGTGAACAGCGTGACGAGATCAACCTGTGTGAACAGCGCCGACGCGAGGAACATCACGGCGGCGAGGACCAGGATCGCGATCGACGAGGATCGCCGGTACCATGGGCGACGGCGCTCCTTGGACTCCGGGGCGGAGACGAGGCGAAATCCGCTCCACCGATCGTGCCACGCTGTGTACGTCGCCGAACCGAGGATCGTCACGATATACAGCGGTTGCAGGTGAAGCATCCCCCATCGCAGCATGCGGCGTCCGATGCCGGTTCCGGCGCCTCGGTCCGCCAGTCGGCGGCTGAGCAGACGTTGTCCGGGGCTCACACCGAAGCTCTGCCAGAGGAAGGCGAGCTCGAGACAGACCAAGACGACGATCCACCAAGCGACCGAGAGGAAGTCGCGCGTCTCATGGACGAGATCGTTCCAGATGAACGAGAGGAGGCCCCAGAGGGCGACGAGGACGATCAGGTCGGATGCGGCGATGGCCAGCTCATAGCCGTATCGTCGTAGCGCGCGCCCCCATAACGGTCTCTCCGTCATGAATCCCGCCGGATAGGTTGGCTCGGTCACGGCTACCCGATCTTCTCCCGCACCCGCGCGCTGATGTAGTCCAGCAGCCAGACGACGACGACGATCGAGAGAACGATCGCCCCGACGTGATTCCACGCCTGCGGCAGCCGGCCGACCTCGTTCTTGAAGTAGAACAGCAGCGTTCCGATGCCGCCACCACCGACGAGGGCGATGATGGTCGCCATGCGGATGTTGATGTCCCATCGATAGAGGGTGAACGCCAAGTAGGATGGGATGATCTGGGGTACGACCCCGTACAGCACGATCTGCCAGCGCCGCGCGCCGGTGGCGGCAATCGCCTCAAGCGGCCCCGGATCGACCCCCTCGACCTGTTCCGAGTAGAGCTTGCCGAGCGCCGCGATCGTGTGCAAGAAGAGCGCAAGCGCTCCGGCGAACGGATTGCCGAACCCGACCCAGACGGCGAACAGGACGGCCATCAGAATCGACTCGATCGATCGGAAGACGTTGAAGAACAGCCGCATGATCGTGTAGACGAACCAACCCAGGCGGTTGAATCCCATGATGTTACGTGCACCGAGGAAGCTCAGTGGGAACGCGACGAGCGCACCAGTCACGGTGGCGAAAAACGCCATGAAAATCGTCTCCATCATGTGGTAGGTGATCGAGAACAAGTGACCGCGCGCGTTGACCGGTTGCGTGAGATAGGTGAAGTCCGGGGTGAGCAGGTCGCGCCAGATGTGACCGGACTTGCCGATGCGTTCGACGAGCATCTGCAGGTTGATTGTCGTGATCCTCCATCCAAGCCAGAACGTCACACCGAGCAGCCCGATGAGGAAGAGGCCACGATAGGTGAGCCAGACGCGCTCCGGGGGCTGGGGCGGCAGCTCCTCCTTGACCTCCGACAGCTGGCGCATGATGCCGGTATTCGGGCTATCGTGAAGCAGGGTACCGATCGCTCGGCCCTGTCGCAGTGCGAGCGGCTGAAAAAGGAGTCGCGTGTGAAGGGCGGCAAACCGTCGCGCGCGAACGCCGAACGACGGACGGTGAAGGTCGGGATCCAGCAGGCGCAAACCGAACAGGCTCATCCCGATCGTCTGCGCGAACGCGTGGGACAACAGCGCGAGCTCGAACGTCGCGAGGATGACGACCGGCCATCCCCACGGTGGCAGCTCGAGCCGGCCGTAGAAGTTGACGTGGCGAACATACCAGTAGCGGTTGAGGAGGTACATGACGGCGTAGGCGATGTACCCCCACGAGGCCCAGTCGAACAGGAATGCCGTCAGCCGCGGCCGCAGGGCACGCAGCCGATCGGCGAGCGTCCGCCTAGTGAACCTCGACCTGTTCGGCCTCTTCGCCATAGATCTCCTTGAACCGGGCGTTGTCGATCGCCTTCGGCTCCCCGCGGAAGACGATCTCACCGCCCTTGAGCGCCAGGATGCGTGTCCCATAGCGACGCGCCAACGACAGGAAGTGGAGACTGGCCATCACGGTGACGCCGTCCTCGCGGTTCATCTGTTCGAGGTACTGCATGATCGAGTGCGAGGTGGCCGGATCGAGTGCGGAGACCGGCTCATCGGCCATCAACAGCTCGGGACGCTGCATCAGGGCGCGGGCGATCCCGACGCGCTGCTGCTGACCGCCCGACAGCTCATCGGCCCGCTTGTACGCCTGTTCGGGAATCCCGACGCGCTCGAGACAAGCCAAGGCTTCATTGATCTCCTGTTTGGTGAAGCGGTGCACGGCGGAAGCGGCGGGGCTCATGTAGCCCAGCTGACCGGAGAGCACGTTCGTCAACACCGTGGAGCGGCGCACGAGGTTGAACTGTTGGAAGATCATCGCCATCCGCCGGCGCAGATGACGCAGCTGCCGGCCGCTGGCCTGGGTCACATCGATCTTGTCAAACAGAACGCGTCCCGCTGTCGGCTCGATCAGCCGGTTGATGCAGCGAAGGAGGGTCGACTTCCCGGAGCCCGATAACCCCAACAGCACGAGGAACTCACCCGAGTCAACGGAGAAGCTGATGTCGTTGAGCGCGAGGATCTCGCCGCGCTCGTAGACCTTGGTGAGGTGCTCGGTGACGATGAGCTCCGACATGCCCCTCCCGATTGTGCGCGTGAATGCGGGAGGGGAACCCCCTCCCGCATTCGCTGGATCATGCCTTGGGAGCTAGTTTCTGTCCGGAATCGGGAGACCGAGGATCTCGCGATAGCCGTCGTAGAACGAGTCGTCGATCTCGGCCACATCCGTCCACTCGTAGAAGTTCGGGTCACCCCACAGTGCCTGACCCTCTTCGGTCGCGATGTGGGTCTTGACCGCCTCGACGATCTGGTCGGCGATCTCCTCCGGGAAGCCGGGTCCGAACGCCATGCAGTCGTTCGGGATCGGGCCGATGTTCATCACGACGCCGATCGTCTCGAGCACCTCCTCGAAATCGTACGTATTGCGGACCGCACGGCGCAGGTCGTAGCACGTGCCGCGAAGCGCCGGCCGGAACAGCTGGTTGTTCCAGCGGTCCCAGATCCACAGTTCGGGATCGTCGCCGAAGTCCCACTTGTCGCCGGTCCACGCATCGGGGGCGCCGGGGGCGGAGCCGTAGCCGGTGCAGAAGTCGCCCTGTCCCTCGATCAGCGCGACCATCGAGTTCGTGTGGCCGCCAGAGGTGACGATCCCCTCCAACTCGATTCCCTCACGCTCGAAGACCATGTTCGGGAAGACGTAGCCCGACGTCGAGCCGGTGTCGTTGTAGATCCAGACCTTCCCATCGAGATCCTCCACCGAGTCGATGCCGCTGTCGCGGCGCGCGTAGACGCTTGCATAGTACCACGGATAGCCATAGCGGACCGATCCGAGACGAGGCGTCACCTCGCCATCGGTGCGGTCGTAGATCCGGATGTACTGATCGGTGGTCGGCAGGCCGAAGGTGTCCCCCTCCGATGCGGCGAAGTTCTCGATCATCGCCGTGTAGTCAGCCTGCAGGCTGGGGACGATGTACAGCCCTGTGAGATCGAACAACGCTTGAGCGATGAGCGTCCCCACCTCTTCGACAGTGGCACCCTCTGTCGACGGAACGAGAAGCATATAGAGCGGCTCGTCCGGGCTCGACCCGGGCTGGGCAAAACCGACGGCACCTAGGGCCATGACGGCCGCCAGGGCCAGGACAAAGAGCTTACGCATACTGCACCTCCTGTGCGACGATGCTCTGCGGGTGGCGCGGCCGAGCCATCTCGGCCGTCGCGTTCCTCCTGTGATCCTCATGACAGTATGATAGCTCTATACCTGGAGCAGTCAATGCGTAGTCGCCCGCGGTTCTGCATTCGCTCGGTATCTATTCCCGCTTGTACGGCACGCCCAGCGACTTCGGGAACCGCACGCGGCCGATGGCGCCGGACACGACGAGCAAGGTGATCACGTAGGGGAGCATGGACACGAATTCGCCCGGGATCGGTTTGCTGGGCAGCGTCTTCACCCACTCGGCGAGCGCCTGGAAGAAGCCGAAGATGAACGCACCGAGCAGGGCGAGCAGGGGATTGAGACCGCTGAACACGACGCACGCCAACGCGATGAACCCTCGGCCCGCAGACAGCTGCTTGGTCACGACGCCGAGCCAGGCGACACTCATGTAGGCGCCGGCGAGTCCGGCCAGAACGCCTCCGAAGACAGCGGCGAGCAGCCGAATCCCGTTGATGTGGATCCCGGCGACATCCGCGGCCTCCGGCATCTCCCCCGCGGCCTTGAGCATCAACCCCGCCCGGGTGTGACGAAGGAACCAGGCGACGACAAAGGGGAGGATCAGCGCGACGAGGATCATCGGGCTCATCAGGCCCATCGACGTTCGCCATTTCGCTAGCTCCACTGCCTTCGGAACGTCATGGAACCCCGGGGCTCCCAGTTGAATGAGGCCGAACGCCACGAACCCCATGGCGAACAGGTTGATCCCGATGCCGGTGACCATCTGCGTGCCCTTCCAGTACGTGTTGATGATCGCGAACACCAGGGACACCACGGCGCCGATTCCCATTCCCACGAGCAGCCCGACGCTGGTGCCACCGATCTCGGCCGCCAGGGCGCCTCCGAATGCACTAAGCAGGAGGATCCCCTCCAGGCCGATGTTGAACAGGCCAGAGGTCTCTCCGACGATCTCTCCCACCGCCGTCAACGCCAGCGGCACCATGGCGTGCAGCGAGATCCGCAGCAGACTCAGAATGTCATCGAAGCTCATGACGATTCCCTCCTCTCCGGGCGGTGCCCGAGTCGCCGCAGCCATCCGATGAGCTCCTCGCCCCGGCGCTTCGCCAGCGGGAACAGCCGGATCAGCTCGGGGATCGACATCGTCAGGACGATCGCCCCCATGACGACCCGGACCATCTCCAGCGGTACCGGGTTTGACCCGTAGAACTGCATCACCCGCCCGCCAGCGTTCAGGCCGCCGAAGAACAGCGCTGCCACGAGGATGCCGATCGGATGGTTTCTCCCGACCATCGCCACGGCCATCCCGTCGAACCCGAGATTCAGCAGCTGTGGCAAGCCGCCGCCCCCGTAGATCGCATAGGTCGGCGGCAGCCCCATGACCACCGTGGCGCCGGCCAGGCCGGCGGACACCCCGCCAAGGAGGAAGCTCATGAACATCGTTCGCTTGTTGCGAATCCCTCCGTAGCGGGCGGCAGAGGGGTTCAATCCGGCGGCTCGGACCTCGTAGCCGATGGCTGTATGCCACAACAAGAAGTAGATCACCAAGGCGAAGGCAACCGCCACGAACAGCCCGTAGGACAAGTCGGTCCCGCGGACGAGGACCGGGAAGCGGGCCGCTTCCGGGATGCTCAACGTCTTCTCCGGCCGGAGGGGATCGACAACGACGAAGATTGCCAGGTACAGCGCCAACCAGCGGGCAATCCAGTTGAACATGATCGTGGAGATCACCTCGTGGACGCCGCGGGCGAGCTTGAGGAATGCCGGCACCAGGCTCCACATGGCGCCGGCGACCGCGGCGAACACCAGGCCGGCGATCTGGTACAGACCCGTGGGCAGGACGAAGTACGCGACGGCGACGCTGGCAATGCCGCCCATGTACATCTGCCCTTCGGCGCCGATGTTGAACATCCCGGCCCGTAGACAGATCGAGAAGGTCAGGGCGGTTAGTATCAACGGCGTCGCGCGGGCCAGCGAGCTGGCCATCTCGTAGCTGCCACCGAACGCCCCCTGGATCAAGCCGGCGTAGGCCCGCCACGGATCAAATCCGTAGATGGCCATCAGGAGTGCGCCGACGAGCAGCCCGACGATCGCCGCCAACAGCGACTCAAGCGCCGGATGGAGTCCGGTCAACGTACGATGGGCGCCTCGCAGCAGCCGCGAAACCACCGTCGATGGGGACGAGCTCATGCCCCCTCCTTGACCGTGACGCCGCCCATCAGCATTCCGATCCGTTCACGATCCAGCTTCTCCGGGGTGCTGACCTCCATGAATCTCCCCTCGTACATGATGCCGACGCGGTCGGCGTGCGCGAGTACCTCGTCGAGATCGGCTGAGACGAGAAGGATCGCCCGGCCGGCATCACGCATGTCGAGCAGCGTCTGACGGATGTAGTGCGCCGCCCCGATGTCCAGCCCGCGGGTCGGCTGTGAGGCGACGATGATCGCTGGGTCTTTGGCCAATTCCCGACCGACAATCAGCTTCTGCTGGTTGCCTCCCGATAGGCTCTTGGCTGGCGCGTTTGGACCGGTCGCCTGGATATCGAACCGCTCCATCAGCCGGCGCACGTGCTGCGTGATTTTCCTCCAGCGGAGCCACGTCAGCGGCCCGCGGAACTCCTCCCACCGGTGGACCCCCAGGATCGCGTTCTCGGCGAGGGTGAACGGAAGTACCAGCCCGAGTTCCCAACGATCCTCCGGGATGTGTGCCACGCCGAGCCGGTAGATCTGCCGAGGGTCCATCCCCAGGATGTTCGTGCCGTGGATCGTCGCCCTTCCTGACGAGGGAATGCGCAGTCCGGTCAGTGACTCGACGAGTTCGGTTTGCCCGTTGCCCTCTACGCCGGCGATCCCGAAGATCTCGCCTCCGTAGACGTCGAACGACACGCCGTCGACGGCGCTCTCCCCGGCGTTGCCGCGGACGGCGAGATTCTCGACGTGCAGGATCCCGTCGCCGGAGCGGTCGACCACCGGTCGTTGTCGCTGACGGGGCAGGTCGTCCGAGCTCAGCTCGACGACATCTTCCTCCCCTTGCAGTGCCTGTCCGACCATCAGCCGCGCCAGCCTCTCGGTGGTGGCTTCCGCCGTCCGCACGTCGCCGACCATCTCTCCATGGCGGAGTACCACGACGCGGTCGGTGATCGAGCCGACCTCCTTCAGCTTATGGGTGATCAAGATAATCGACTTCCCCTCCTCGCGGAGCCCGCGCAGCAACGCGAACAGCTCGTCGACTTCCAGGGGGGTGAGCACCGACGTCGGCTCGTCGAGGATCAACAGGTCGACGTCCCGCGACAGAACCTTCAGGATCTCCACACGTTGCTGTTCGCCGACAGCGAGCTTCTCCACGGGTACGTCGAGCGGGACCCGCAGTCCGCTCTCCTCCATCAACGCCTCCAGCCGCCGCTTGGTGTCCGCGATCCGGATGCGGGCAAACGGTCGTTCGTGGCTGAGCCCCACGTTCTCCGCTGCGGTGAACGTTCCGACCAGCGCGAAGTGCTGGTGTACCATGCCGATGCCGAACTCCAAGGCCTCTCGTGGGTTCCTGAACCGCACCGTTCCCCGTGGCGAAATCACCCGCCCGCTCGTCGGAGGTAGCAAGCCGGAGAGGATCTTGGTCAGGGTGGTCTTGCCCGCGCCGTTCTCCCCCAGCAGGCCGATGATCTCGTGCGGTCGGATCTCGAGCGACGCCTGCTTCAGGGCGACCGTTCCGTCGGAGTAGACCTTGGTGATTCGATCGGCCTTGAGGAAGAAGGCGTTGTCGTCGTTCATGGATGCATCCTCATGAAGGGTTCCCCCACCCCGCCGCGCCGTACCGAGCCAAAAAAGGAGGGAGAGAGGAAGGCCCTCTCTCCCTCGGATAGCTAGCGCTCGATCACGATCACTCGAGCGGGTAGTCTGCTCGGATCGCCCCGATTTCGGCTTCGCTGTTGGCGGTCGGCACGACGATCGAACCGTCGAGAATCCCGGCCTCCAACTCGTCCACCGCGTTCCAGATCCACTCGGCGATCGTCTTCCGGTTCGCGGTCCAGTTGGCGATGATGAAGTTGCGCGCCTGCTGGGTATCCTCGATCTGTCCGGCGTCTACGCCGAATTCGATGAACTCGACGAGGGCGTCGTAGTCGCTGATCCCCATGCCGCCCTCGGCGATGCCCAGGCTGATGACACCCGGGGTGAACGACCCCTCCACCACCGACGTGATGGCGGTGTACACGCCGACATCCACGCGCTTGATGCAGCTGGCCAGGGTATGCTTCCCATCACCGAACCAGTCCTGGTTCGCATCGACGCCGAAGTAGTACGGCGGCCCATACGTTGTGCCGGTGTCCTCGTGGGCTTCGACGACCGCTTCATGATCCCCGACACCCAGCGGTCCGGCGACGTTGAAGATGCCGACCGCGCCCTGGGCGAGCATCGCTTCCGAAGCCGCCTTTCCGAGCGCGATGTCGTCGAACGAACCGGTGTAGTTGTACAGCATGGCGACGTCCGGAGCGGTTCCGGTCAGTTCCTCGTACTTGTCCAGTCCCCAGTCCATGCCGAACCGGTAGCCGGCCTCGAAGTGGTACAGTACCGGAATCGGAATGCCCAGCACCACGCCGCCTGCCGCGTACCCGTGGTCGGCGGCCGCCATCCCGGTGAGGCAGCCGATCAGCGCCGCCCCCTCGTTCTCACGATAGACGACGTTCATGATGTTCGGTCCGGTGACGTAGTCCACATCGATGATGGCGAACTTCTGCTCTGGGAACTCCGCGGACGCGGTCGCCAGTGCATCGCCGAGCAGGAAACCGACGGCGATGATCAAATCGTAGTTGCCGGTCCTTGCCAGATTGCGCAAGTTCGGCAGGTAGTCCGCCGCCGACGCACTCTGAACCTCGGTCAACTCCAAACCGAATTCCTCGACCGCTCGATCCGCCCCGACGAATCCCATATCGTTGAACGAGAGGTCGCCTCGTCCGCCGACATCCAGCACGATGGCGATCTGTCCCTGTCCCGCGGCGACGACGGAAACGCCCAACAGCAAGACGCATGCCAGCACAAATAGCTTCTTCAACGGCACCTCCTATAGCTAGTTCTCGTAGCTCCCCACCGGATATCCGGTGCCCAGGTTGTCCGACCATTCTATACCGAAGGATCGTGGTTTGCCATTGCGCGATCCCTACGCTGAAGGAGGGCTGGAGTGAGCGGCGGAAGCTGCCGTGCCGACCCTCTGTCGGCGGCGCGTCGCTACCTCGACGGGATGGGTTCGGGTATGCTCACCGGCATGCGTGCCGTGATCCTCGGGTGGGCAGTGGTCGGTCTGATCGCAGTGAGTGGCTGCGGATCGCCGGCCCTGCTCGCTACCCAGTTCGCCGATGTCTACGCGGCGTTCGCCCCGTTGTACGCCCTGCATCGATCGTATGCGGATCACCTGTTTGCCGGGACGCCGGTCGATCCTCCACCCGGGCTGTCGGAGGCCTGTGAAAACTACACCTACCGGCTGGCCGTATTCCACGCGGAGTACGTCGTCCAGACGGCGTCCGTCACCGCGGCCGGGATTGCGCACGTCGTACGGCTACGGGCGGCGTCGGCGGCGTTCTGCGAGGACTTCGCGCGGGTGCTGCAGGCGATCGAGGCATCCTCCGCCGATCCGGAGACGCTTACCGCCGCCGGCGAGAAGGGACTGTACGCCGAGATCAAGCGGGTCAACGATCGGCTGGAGGCGACGCTCGACGAGCTGCTCGTCGGATCGGGGAACGGCGTCGAACGCTGGGCGTTCGCGGTCACCTTCTCGATGCGAACGATCCTTCGCCAGCCTGGACTGGAACGGATCTCCGCCGATCTGCGGGAGATCCTGTACGCCGATCCCGAGGGAACCGCCCCGCCGTCCGTCGTCCCCGAGGCGGTCGCCGAGGCGATGGAGCGGCTGCTTGGGCTGTCGGGGCGCCGGTTGTCCGAGGCCGAAAGCGGCGAGGCGATCGAAGCGGCGGCGGCGATCTACGACCACTTCATGGAACGGTGGTAGACGCCCCCAAGGGGGTGGGAAGGCGGAGCTGCTGCGCCCGCCTTCCCCGGGGTAGAACCGTGGGCTGCGCCTCGCCTTGTCTGCTGCCGGGGCGACAGCCATCGGTTCAGAGGGCTCTGTGCTCTCGGAGGGGATCACCGCGCTCGCTCTTCGGCGCGGTGCGGAAGTTGGTAAGGAGGTACGATGGAGGCGTTCGCCTCGAGCGCCACGATCGATTCCCTCTCCCTTCGCACACACCTCTCACGCTTCTTGTCCAAAGCTCCGAGAGGGTATGCCGGGCGCCGCGGATCCGCCGTGGAGGCTGCGACCTCGCCATCGCCCGTTCGCCCCGCGGGGGAGGCGCCGATCTTCCCAAGGCAGGGGACGCGTGTCGTCGCCGGCTACTCGGGGGCGATCCGGGCGATCTTCCAGTAGTCCTGAACCGTTTGGATCAGGCGCTCGAAGTCCTTGGAGTCGACGGGCTTCGTCATGTAGCTGGCGGCGCCGCTGTCGTAGGCTTTGACCATATCCTCCTCCCGCTCGGAGATCGTCAGGACGATCACCGGGATCCGTCGCAGGCGCTCGTCCTCCTTGATCTTGGCGAGCACCTCCAACCCGTTGATCTTGGGAAGGTTGATGTCCAGCAGGATGAGGTCGGGACGGGGAATGTCTTCGAACTCGCCCTTCTGCGCCAACGCGTCGAGTGCTTCCTCGCCGTCGCGGGCGAAGTACAGCTCGCACTTGACGTCGCTCTTGCGCATGGCGCGCTTGATGATCGTGACGTCGTTGGGGTTGTCCTCGACCACGAGGACCTTCATCTTCTCGAGGCTATGCATGGGTTTCCACCTCTCTTGCTCTCGGAATGGTAAAGAAGAACGTGCTCCCTTTGCCAACTTCCGAATGGACCCAGATCCTCCCGCCGTGCTCCTCGACGATCCGCTTGCAGATCGCGAGGCCGGCTCCCGTCCCTTCGTAATCATCCCGTGGATGGAGCTTCTGGAAGATGCCGAAGATCCGTTGCTGGTAGCGGGACTCGATGCCGATACCGTTGTCCTCCACGAAGAACGTCGCCATCCCGTTGGTGGAGGGATCATGGGGCTTCCAGCCGATGCATACGGTCGGAAGCGCCTTGTCATTGTACTTGATGGCGTTGGTGATCAGGTTGCTGAACAGCTCCGTGATCCTCACTTTGCTCCCCTTGACCGGGGGAAGTCCGTCGGAGATCTGGAGGTTGACGCCGCGCAGCCTGACCTCGAGATCCTCCCGGATCTCATCGAGCAGCCGCTGGGTGTTGATCCGCTCGAACGACTTGGTGTCCATGTGGATGCTCGACAGCGAAAGCAGGTCGTTGATCAGTTGCCGCATCCTCGATGACGTCCGCCGTAGGGTGTGGAGGTATTCGACGCCCTCCTCGTCGAGGCGGTCCTCGTAGTCCTCGAGCATGAAGCCGCTGAACGTCTCGACGGTGCGCAGTGGCTCCTTGAGGTCGTGCGACACGACGTGAGAGAACTCCTCGAGCTTCTCGTTGCTGCGCTCGAGGTTCTCCGACTTGTCGCGGAGGCGATCCTCCAGCCGCTTCAGCTCCGTGATATCGATGTAGTGGTCGATCCGCCCGCCCTTGTAGCGGTCGGTCTCGATCGGGATCGAGCGGTACTCCAGCACGCGTTCTTCGCGGCCGAGCGTCGGGCGGACCCGACAGGTGATCGAATCGATCCGTTCGCCCTTGTCGACGGCGCCTTCGATCACCTTGGCGAGCGCCTGTGCGTCCTCGAACGCGCCGACGTAGCGGGACAGGGCGCGCTTCGCATCGACGCCGATCAACCGGTCGCGATCGATCCCGAAGAACCGGCCGATGGTGGCGTTCGCCCAGATCACCTCACGCTTCCGATCGGTGATGATGATCCCCGAATCGAGGGTGTCGACCGCCTCCTCGATGAGCCTTCGGTAGCGTGCCTCGGTCTCCATGAGCTGCCGCTCGAGCTCCGCCTCCCGCGAGCGGTTCCGGGCCTCGATCACCGCCGTGCGGTCATCGAGCCGGGTGCCCCGGATCTCCACCGGGAAGGTGGTTCGGTCCTCGGCGACGAACCGGGTCTCGATCCCTCGGATTTCGCCGCGGTCGAACAGACGGATGAGCTCGGCTTTGACCTTGCCGATCTCCCCTGGATGGATGTACTCGGTCAGAGGAAGGGTCTGGCGGGTGGCATGGCCGATCGACGCCCGCGAGGCCTCGTTGCGCCGCTTCACCGTCCCCTCGCGATCGACGAAGTGGAGGATGTTGAACGCGGGCTCGAAGATCTCCTCATCCTGTCGGTCCTTGAGCGCCCGTGGTGGATGCCAGCGATCGCGGCGCGCCTGTTGCCGCTCGCTGTGCCATCCCAGCCCGAACCCGATCGCCAGGTAGACGACGGGCAATAAGGCGATCGATATCGGCGACCGGATGCCGAAGAACAGCAACAGACCGACCCCGATCGCCGACAGCCCGATCGCGAGGACGGTGCCCCCCCGGCGACGCAGTGCCTGGGCACCGAACCCCAGCGGAAAAGCGAACGCTGCATACACCAGAAACGTCAACGGCACGGGGGGAACGCCGGTCCGGTGCAGGACGATGCTGATCACGAGAGCAACGACCGACGAAACGCCGACAAGGATCGTCCGTTCCGTCGGATTCAGCCCATTCGCCAATGGCCAACCATCCTTGGAGCCCTCGAGAGCGTGTCGATGAAGACGCCTGCCTTATGACAGACTACGGACGGGGAGCCCCGTTTCGAAGGACACCGGTCACCCCGCGGGAGGACCTTCTTCCGCGGCGGCGATGGACGCTAGATGATCAGGTTCGGATCGAGGTTGGCCAGGAACGGTTCCACGATCTTCTGCAGATACGATTCACGGAGGATTTTGATCTTGCGGCTTTCGATGGCGATGATCCCCCGGCTTTCCAGCTCGCTGAGCGTGCGGATCGCGGTCTTGGACGAAACGCCGGCCATTTCCGCCAGCTCCGCGCGGGAGAGCTCGACCCCGCTGCGGCCGAGATGGAGGATCAGCCGTGCCAGCCGCTCCTTGCTCGAGGAATACGATCGTTCGGCAAGCTTGTTCTGGAATGCCTTCAGCTCCTCGGACAGCTTCTCATACAGCCGGAAGATCGTCTTGGGGTGACGCTCGAGGAAGTAGAAGAAGTCGCCGCGCTCGAGGAATCCCACGGCGACGGTGTCGATCGTCTTCGCATATGCGTTGTGACTCCCCTTGTCGAACAGCGTCGTCTCTCCGAGGATCTCCCCCGGACCGGCGATCTTGAGGATCTGGCTCTTGGCGCGCATGCTGCGCTTCACGAGCTTGACCATCCCCTCGAAGATCAGGTAGAAGCCGAACGCGGGGGCTCCCTCCTGGAAGATGATCTCGCCTCGGCCGTAGTTGATCGTTCGTATCGCTTCCCTGAGCTTGTCCAGCTCCTTGTCCTTCAGGTCGGAGAAGATGCGGAATTCCTTGAGATCGACCATGCCACCCCCCTCTGGCGGTTGTCCGGCGCGAAGCTCGTTACGCTTGTCCCCCTTGGCCTTGTCCTCGGGTCACCCATCGAGCAGGGTCAGACGTCCAGCATTGTAATCGATATCACATCCACCGCCAAGCCCCCTGTCTCCGTCGACGCCGGACGTCTCGCCGATCCGGGCCTCGGGGTCAGCGGGGGCGGAAACGGCTTGACAGCCCGCATGACCCCATCTACACTTCGTTGCCAACGCCGGAGTGGCGGAATTGGCAGACGCGCAGGATTCAGGATCCTGTGAGGGTTACCCCTCGTGTGGGTTCAAGTCCCACCTCCGGCACAGCTTTCCCGACAGCTTCCGATCATCCCGCGTAGCCAGACCACACGGCGAGCCCGACGAACAACGCCTCTACAATCCAGAACCGAACGACCACCGTCGGCTCCGGCCAGGCGAACCCCCTGATCATCGGCGGGGTCGCGGCGCGGCTCCCGGCTTCGAAGTGATGATGCAGCGGGCTCATCTTGAACACCCGGCGCCGGAACAGCCGGAACGCGGTGATCTGGACGAGGACCGAGCCCGCTTCGAGGACGAGGACGCCGGCGAGCAATGGTAGGAAGAGGGCGGTTCCGGTGGATAGCGCGGCGGCGGCGACCATCCCTCCCAGCCCGAACGCCCCGACATCGCCGAGGAAGATCGTCGCGGGATGGGCATTGACCCACAGAAACCCCATCAGGGCTCCGAGCATCGGAGCCCCCCACGCCACCTGCTGTGAGGTCGGCGACAGCGCGAGCAATCCGGCAAGAAGAAGCACTGTCAGCCCCCCGGCGAGTCCGTCGAGCCCGTCGGCCAGGTTGACGCTGTTGGTGGTCGCCAGCAACGTGAACCCGACCAGTGCGAGCGTGGCGATCGGCGGCAGCTCGATCGTGGCGGAGGAAAAGGGGATCCGTTGGGGTACGGCGACCACGTCGTAGAACAGGAAGAACAACGCCACCGCCGCGGCGATCCCCAGCAACAGCTTGATCGGGGCGGTCAGGCCGAGTGATCGTCGTCGGTGCACCGCGCGTAGGTCGTCGATCAGGCCGATCAGGGCATGCAGCCCGGTGGCCGCTAGCACGAACCCCACCGATCGCGCTTCGAGGATGCGTCCGGCCGACAGCCCCACGGCGATCGCCCAGCCGCCGACCACGATCACCCCGCCCATCGTCGGGGTCCCCGCCTTGCGGGTATGGCCGTGCGGGCCGGCTTGGCGAATCGGTTGGGCGATCGCGCGGCGGCGCATCGAACGTGCCAACGCGGTGCATCCCCAGGCAGTGAGGGGGATCAGGGCGATAGCGGTGGCGATCGTCGCGGTCACGCGCCATCCGCCTGCCGCAGCTCCCCGTCGGCTTCTAGTAGCCGACGGCGGAGCGCGGCGGCGTCGCCTCCGGCGGTGCGCGCCTGTTGCATGAGCTTGAAGAGCTGGTAGGTGGTCATCAGGCAGAAGCCGTGGGCCTGGCAGCCGCGAAGCACCTCGGGAAGGAACTGGGTCGGGCGCCGCTTCGGGTCGAGCTGGCGTGCCCCGCTGACGACGAGGATCCCCTTGCGTGTACCGTCACCTTCGGTGATCGAACGGTCAACGGCGCGCAACAGACGTCGATACGGCGACAGGCCGACAGCCTTCCGATCGGTGGCCGCGACCACCACCATCGCATCCCCCTCCTCGGAGCGCAGTATCAGCAGCTCGTCGGTGAACTCCACGTCGAAGCCGAGCTCCCGAAACCCCTCGGCGGCGGCGGGGAGGAGGGAGAACCGTCCTTTGGTGTACAACAACCGCTTGCCGCGGGTCAGCACGCGGAGCTTCCCCGCGGTCTCGTCGATCTTGGCGGACAGGGCGGCATGACGCTCACGAAGGCCGGCCAGCTCGTCCACGAGGTTCGCCTCGCCGGAAACGGCGTAGCCGGGCAGCCAATCGGGCTCGGCGGCGAAGGCAGGACGCGCAGCGAACGACGTGAGCGCCTCGAACAGCGCGATCCCCTCGTCGGCGGGAGCGACATCGATCGCCGACGGGAGGAGGATCAGCCGGCCCTCCTCAAACGGGATCTCCAAGGCCACGGCATCGCCGACCCGGTTGCGGGCGAGCACGGTGGCGAACCGCTCGATCGGTGTGGAGAGCAGGTCGCGGTACACTGCGTCATAGGCGAGCCGACCGGTGAAGCGACGGAGGTAGCCCTCGAACGGGCTGCCGCTTTCCTCGATGACGATGTCGGTTCCCTGTCGGGGAAGGAACTGCCCATTGGCCGGGAAGCTGAACTGGTGATGGCGATCGACGAGGGCGACCGTCGGCAGCCAGCTGTAGCGGTCGACCCGCTCGACGGGCTCCTCGACGGGCGAGAGCTCCAGCGGATCGCCTCGGGGGCGAAACCGGCAGACGAGCACACCGCCACGTTGGAGGAGTAGCTCCTCCGCCTCGGCGCGCCGTCGGGCCATCCACGCGCGCATCGTTCGACCGAACCCCCGATCCCGAAGGGGATCGGTGCGTCGGACACCGTCGCCGCCGGGCGCGATCTCGTCGATCCATCGGTGGGAGATCGGCTGCGGGTCGAGGAACACCCCATCGTAGCCGGACAGGGACGGACGCCCGAAGAACCCCTCTCGTTCGATCTCCGGATGATCGAGACGCCAATCGACAGACAACAGGCGGTATCCCATGGCGGGGAGATCTTACCGTTGCCCTGGATCGATGAACAACCCGACGCCGAGAGGGAGGGACCGCATCGCGGTCCCTCCTTCGGCACTGTGGCTTAGCGGTTCTCGAGGTTGGAGATGGTGGTCGTCCAATAGACGAACCGGGTGGTCGCCGTGTAGCTGATGGCGTTGCCGATCCGGAAGTTCAGACTCGGCGTCAGCTCGGCGGTGCTGCCGCTGGGCAGGCCGACGACGAACGGAGAGGTCGGCGGGTTCACCCGCGTCGAGCGGAGGTACACGAACCCGGTCGAGGTCTCCAGGCGACCGTCCCCGTCGAGATCCAGCTGCAGCTGAAGCCACATGCTCTCCGAATCGGGGATCCGGAAGTTGTGATCGATGCTCCCGGTCTGAAGCGATCCCTCGTAGATCAGCGTCTTGCCGCTCTGGGTCGGCGTGGGCACGATCCCCATCGGGGCCGCCGAACCGGACCCCGTGTCGCTGGTCTGGTTGACCTCCTGGAACGTCCCGTCAGTCCGCAGCTCAATCCGGTAGTCGTGAGGAATGCTCCATCCCGCTCCGGCGTTGACGGTCACGTGCCAACGGTCCGATCCCCAGACGAAGAAGCCCGCGGTCGTCCCCATCGGCGGTCGACCGCCAGGGGTGGCGCCTCCGCCGGAGACGGTGATCGTGCGGGTCGTGGACGAGGAGAGGCCGTCGTTGTCGACGACGGTCAGCCGGACCGAGACGGTCCCGGTGTTCTGGTAGGTCACCTGGCCGACCGCGCCGGTCATATCGTTCGATCCGTCGCCGTCGAGATCCCACAGGTAGGAGACGACGCTACCGTCCGGATCGTACGACGACTGCGCATTCAGCCCGATCGCCTGGCCGACCACCGGCGCCTGCGGCGAGAAGGTGAACGCCGCCACCGGCGGCTGGCCGCCGCCTCCGATCTGCACCGTCCGCGAGGTCGAATCGGAAGCCCCCTCGTCGTCGCGGACGGTCAACGTGACCAGGTAGCTGCCCGGCGACGGGAAGCGATGGTAGGCGACATCGCCGCTCACCGGAGCGGTCCCGTCATCGAACGACCAGCTATAGCTTTCGATCGACCCGTCCGGGTCGCTGGATCCGGTCCCGTCGAACCGGACCCATTCCGAAGCGTTCGGGCTGCTCGGCGACAGCGTGAAGGCGGCCGTCGGGGGGCGGTTGGAGCTGCCCACCTGGACCGTGCGAGTCGTCGAATTGGTGGCCCCGTCGTCGTCGCGCACCGTCAGCGTGACCACGTAGGTGCCGGACGACGAGAACCGGTGCCAGGCGACCTGGCCGGTGTCGCTGGAGCCGTCGCCGAAATCCCACGAGGTCGATACGATGGACCCGTCGGCATCGGAGGAGCCCGAACCGTCGAACTGGACCCACGCGTTGACGTCGGGGTTGTTCGGGGAGAAGGTGAAGGAAGCCGTCGGTGGTTGGTTCGTCGGTCCGACCCGGAGGGTTTGTGACACGCTGTCGGAGGCCCCGTCATCGTCGGTGACGATGAGCGTCACCGTGTACGACCCGGCGGACGTGAACCGCTGCCACGCCGAGCTTCCGGATGCGGTCGAGCCGTTGCCGAAATCCCACGAGTAGGTGGCGATGGTCCCGTCCGGATCGACCGAGCCCGAAGCGTCGAACTGCACCCATTCCCCCACGGCGGGAGTGGACGGCGAGGCGCTGAACAGCGCCGTTGGCGGGGTGTTCGACGGGGCCAGCGATTGGAGATCGACATGGATCGTTCGCGTCAAACCGCCGATCACGAAGACGGCGGCATTCCACTCCTGGTATCCGGATTTGGACACCGAGAACCGATGGAACCCCTCCTCGACGAACATCGTTCGCGGCGTGTAGCCGGCGTACTCGCCGTCGATACGGATCAACGCGCCGCCCGGCGTCGAGTTGACGGTCACCCGGCCGTACGTCGGCGGGCTCTCGGAGACGATCTCAAAGCTGGTGAACCCCCAGCTCCGCTGATCGGCCGGGAGGACGCCCAGGATCTGGGCCTCGATGCTCTGTTGGAACGCCTGCGGGTCGGGGGTCATGTAGGCGAACGGCTGCACCGGACTGGTGGTCGCCAGGATCTGTAGGTACTCGGTTCCGGTTGGCGGCGCGACGACCCATCCGCTACTACCCGGGGGCGGGGCGAGGGTATGGTCGCCCGCCTGGACGAAGTTGTTCGGCGACCCCGACGAGGGGTACGGGAACAGCTGGTTGGCGACGCCGTCCGGCTGGATATCCCAGATGTAGACGTACGCCGGTTTGTTGACGCTGTAGTTGATGGTGATCGCTTCGCCGATGGCGTAAGCGCCCTTGTCTACCCAAATCCGCACATCGAGCTCGCTGTCCGGCGGTGTGGCGATGATCCCCATCGGGGCGACCGGCGCCTGTGCCGATCCGAGGACAGCAGCGAGCACAAGCACGGACAGGAGCACCGTTCCGAGGGTCCAGGTCTTCGCTTTCATGTTCGCCTCCCTTTGTTCTTGAACAAGTACACCGTAGCTACCGTATCACGATACAGCCGAAAGAGCGACCCGTGTCATGTCGGCGGGCTCGACCCGCTTCAGCACCAGGTCGACATCCTCGGCATTCAGCGTTGCTCCTGCGAGGGAAAGCAGACGAAATCGAACCTCCTGGTACATCGTCTGCCCCTCGAACGGGCTGTTGCCCCCTTCCAAGTAGTCAGCGAGGGTATCCGAGATGTGGGTGACCAACAGGTTGAACCGAGACGCGGGGAGCGCCGTCGGCACCGGCGGCGTCGTCCCCGTCGACACGCTGAAAATCCCTTCCGAGTAGAACAGGTCGCGGGTCTCGACGAGCAGCACCGATCGTTGCCCGAGGCTGCGCTCGATCGCGTCGAGTGCGACCCCTCGAGCGAGTCCCTCCAGCGCCTTGGCGACCAGGGTATCGATCGGGAGGCCCTCCTCGAGGGCGACGACCAGATGGAAGAGCACCGCTTCCTTCTGTCCTGCCGGTCCCGCCGCGGCGGACACACGCTGGATCAACTGCAGCGTCTCCGTCGCCGGGAAGTCCGGCTGTTCGGCACCGAGTTCGAGCGCCGCCACGAATCGATCGAGATCGGTGACGGGCACGGCGCGAAGGGCCTCTTCGAAACCCACTGCCGCGGCGGGCGCATTCGGTGCAGCGATCGCCAGCATCGCCAGGGCGACGAACACGACCGTCATGGACCGCGAAAAACGGATCGTCATGCGCCGTCACCTCCTCCGACGTAGCGGACGGAGCTGTACTCCCCGAAGCTCCGGATGTACTCGTCGGCGAGGGGATCCTGTCCCCACCAGCGCCCGTCGATGACGAACGCGTACTCGTACCGGCCGGGGGACAGAGGAAGGGATGCCGTCCAGATCCCGTCGTTGTTCTCGTCCTCCAACGCCGTTGGCTCCCATGCGTTGAAGTCGCCGACCACCGACACCTCGTCCGCGTCGAGCGCCGGGAGGACGAACAGCACTTCCTGACGCCCGCTCTCCACGGCGCGACTTGGCGTCAACCGGATCCCCGGAGCCGTCTGCTCGATGCCCTGCCGGGCGACGACAACTCCCAACAACAGGCAAAGAGCCGCCGTGGCCCCCACGATGGCGAGCTGTCCGAACCTCCCCCCACGGGTCGGCGCCAGCAGCTGCCGAAGCCAATCGGAGGGTCGCAGCCGGGGACGCCGCTCGCCCAGCTCCACGATGACGCGCTCCTCGAGATCGGCCAATCCGGCCGACCCCTCGGCAACCTCTTGTCGTAGCGCATCGCGCAACAGCTCGTCGACGTCGTACGATCTCACGATGGATCACGCTCCTCGTCCAATCGCTGCTTCAGCATGGCTTTCCCTCGGTGGATCCTCGTCTTGACGGTCCCCTCCGGGATCGACAGGATTGTCGCGATCTCCCGGTAGGAGAGGTCGTTGTAGAATCTCAGTACCAACGGGGCGCGGTATCCGAACGGCAGCCCGGTGAGGACGCTACGGATCCGGTCCCCACGATCGTCGCGGGCGACGACCGAGGCCGGGTCGTCACCGCCGCGGATCTGCGTCGGCAACTCCGCGACCGGATGGTTCCGTCGGTAGCGAAGACGGTTGCGGCACAGGTTCGCGGCGATGGTGAACAACCAGGTCGAGAATCGCTTCTCGATGTCGTAGCGACGCAGGTTCACATAGGCGCGGACGAAGGCGTCGTGGGTGAGATCCTCGGCATCGGCGCGGTTGCGCAGGAAGCCGAGGCACAACCCGAACACCGCGTCCTTATACCGGGAGATGATCTCCCCCCACGCCTCCGTCTCTCCTGCGAGTGACGATCTCAATAGACTCACCTCATTCTGCACACGGTACACGTTTCCCGCTGCCTCCTCGGTGACCAATATACACGGTTCTTCCCAACCGGGTTTCGCTCCGACATCGGTCACCTCGCTCGCGGACGAACCCCCCGAATCGAGACGCCGGTCGTCCCGGAAACCCTCTGGGGAACGGAGATACACTCGACCGAACGGCCTTTGTGGCCTGCTGTGGAGTGATCGTGAACCGCGAGATGTAAGGAGGTCGACGTAATGCCCGCAAGACAGCACGATGCTGGGCGGCGAAAGCGAGGGAGATGGGCGAGTGCCCTGCTGTTGGTGGTGATTCTCGCCGCGGGGCTGACTGCCTGCCGCGGGTTCTTCGGGCAGGCCCCGATCGCCCTGTTGACGACGGATGACGGTGGAGACGACGAGGCCCCGGTGACGGTGACGTTCGATCTGAGCGGCTCGAACGATCCCGACGGTACGATCACCGGCTACGAGCTCGATTTCGGCGACGGTTCAGCGCCGGTGACCGGCGCCGACGTGGCGATTGCGGTCGAGCACACCTACGACGAGGAAGGCACCTACACGGCGGTGCTCACGGTGACCGACAACGACGGCCGGATCGGGATGACCCATGCTGCCATCACCATCGGTCCGGTGATGATCGGTTTCGCGTCGTACCGGGTGGGCGACTACGATGTGTATCGAATGGCATCCGATGGCACGGGGCTCGCCGCGGTACGGGACACGACCGAGGACGAGCTGTTTCCGGACCTCACGCAGCAAACCCGCGACCGGTTCGCGTACGCTGCCGAGGACAACCTGAGCTGGAACGTGTGGACGATGAACGTCACCGGAGGCGGCCGCACCCAGCTCACCACACAGACCGGGTCGAACCAGATCCAGCCCGACTGGTCAATGGACGGAGAAACGATCGCGTACGCCTCGGATGCGTCGGGCCTCTGGGAAATCTACACCATGAGCTCGACGGGTACGGCTTCGCAGAAGATCACCTCCCAGTCTCCGTCTTGGGCACTCGCCCCGGTATTCTCGCCGGTCAATGACGATTTCCTGTTCGTCTCCGACGAGGCCGCCGATGGCGGCAGCGCGATCTGGCTATGGGACGATTCGGCCGGTGTGGCGACCGAGCTGTACGATGCCGTTGGACGCGACGGGGACGCCTCCCCGGTGCTCGATCCCTTGCCCAGTACCGCCCTCAACCTGCCGGCGGGTGCGGGCATCTCGCGGCCCAGTTGGTCGCCCGACGGCACCAAGATCGCGTTCGCACGGGAGCGGATCGCCGGTGGGATCCTCGACATCTACGTCATGGATGCCGATGGCAGCGACGCCCAGTCGCTGGAGGACTACGTCGATGACCTCGGCGTGCTCAACACGGGCATTACGACCGCCGATGACGAGTTCTCCCCGTTCTGGTTGGAGGACGACAGCGGCATCGCGTTCGTCAAGGAGGACGGCAGCGGCGACCTCCAGATCTACAGGGTGGACTTCGCCTCTGGTACCGTGACCGAGCTGACCGAGCTCGGTCAGAACGTGCAGCCGGCGACTCGCCGCTGACGTCAACCACGTCGTTCGATCCGGTGGCCGCGGGGTGGACCGCTATCCGCTCCGCGGCCGTCCGGGCCGGCGACGGCAGGCCACCGCCCCCAGCCCGCCCACCACCGCTGCCGCCATCGTCAGGAGCCAGGGAGTGTCGCCCCACTGCGTGTACAACGCACGATCTCTCGTCAACGTGACGGAACCGGTGACCACCTTCTCCTCGGTCGTCGCAACGACGATCCGGCCCCGTGGGTCGACGATCCCGGAGACGCCGCCGTTGGCCGCTTGCACGACGAACCTCCGGTTCTCCACCGCACGGAAGACGGTGGCGGCGAAGTGGGCATCGAGCTCCGAGCTGCCGCCGAACCAGGCATCGTTGGTCACCGTGACCAGCAGCGTTGCCCCTTGTCGCGTCATCGAGCGGGCCGTCGACGGGAACGTCGATTCGAAGCAGATCGGTGTACCGATTCCGTCGACGGGGCTCGTATCGGTCCCCCGGGTGAGATCGAGTGGCAGCACCGCCCGCGCCCAGGCGCCGAGGCCGATCGCCTCGAGGAGCCGGCGTCCGGGGATGTACTCTCCGAATGGCACCGGACGGACCATGTCGTAGCGCCCGATGATCTCGCCGTCGGTGCCCAGGAGAACCACCGTATTGTAGATCCGTCCGTTGCGCCAATCTCCGGTCCCGAACAGCAGACGTGCGTCGCCGGCGCGAGCGAGCGACGCCAGCTCGGAGAGGAGGTCGTCGCGCCGGAGGATATACGCCGGCAGGAACGATTCCGGGAAGACGATCAGATCGGGGTCCCCGGCCGCCGCCTGGGCTCCGAGGTCGAGGAATCGCTCGGTCAGCGGCTCGAGGTTGCGACCGTCGAGCTTCACCGCCTGGTCGACGGTGGACGAAACGACGGCAATGTCCATCGGTTCGGCGATCGGCTCGATCGGGCCGAGGGCGAACCACAGCGCGACCTGGGCGATCAGCGCGCCGGTGCCGAGGAGGGCGTAGACTGGCCGCCGCCGCCACGCCAGGTAGGCGGAGGCGTTGACCGCGACGACGGTCCCGGTGACCGACCACGCCCCGAGCACCGCCGCCGAGCCGATCAGCCACGGCACACGGTACAACGACTGATGGAGCATGGAGAACCCGAAGCCCAACGGACCGAGCGTTCGCAGCCATTCCACGAGGACGATCAGCGCCGGCGCGAGCAGCACCCATCGCCATCGGGCGACGCGATCCGACCGCCACGTCAACAACCAGCCGACCATCCCAAGCGGGAGGGCCAAGTAGAGTACCAACAGGACGTAGCCGGGGATGACCAACGGATTGAACCGGGACAGGGCCACGACCCAGCGGGCATCGATGGCGAACAGGGCGATACCGAACAGGTAGCCGTGCTGGAATCCTCGGCCCCGCTCGAGCGCGACCCCAAGCGGCACCAACGCGACGAACACCAACGGCCACGCGCCAAACCCCGGCATCGACAGTGCGGCCAGTGCCCCTCCGGCCAGGGCGAGCCAGGTTTCGCGTCGACGGATCCAGTTCATATACTTCCATCATATCGCGAGAAGAGGGGAGACCACGGTGCATCCTATCCTGGTGGAGTTCGGGCCGATCACCATCCGCTACTACGGTCTGATGTACGTGATCGGGATCGCCGTCGGGTTCGCCCTGCTGTTGCGGGAAGCGCGACGGAAGCGGCTGGCGCTGTCCACCGAGGACCTCCTGGATCTCCTGCTGTGGACGGTGCCGATCGCCATCCTCGGCGCGAGGATCTACTACGTCGTGTTCCACTGGGATCACTACGGCGCCCATCCCCTGGATATCGTCAGGATCTGGGAAGGAGGGTTGGCGATTCATGGGGGGGTGATCGCAGGGGCGATCACTGTGTACGTGTTCGCGCACCGAAAAGGCGTCCGATTCTGGCGGTTGACGGACGCTCTCGTTCCCAGCCTGATCCTCGGTCAGGCGATCGGCAGGATCGGCAATCTGATGAACGGGGACGCGTACGGGACACCGACGTCGCTGCCGTGGGGGATCCGATTCCCTCCGGATTCGCCGGCCGGGATGGCGTACCCGGGGCAGGCGACCCATCCGTCGATGGTGTACGAAATGCTGTTGAATCTCGCCATCTTCGCCTTCCTGTGGGGGTGGGTGAGGAAGCGGGACTACCGCGACGGCTACGCCACGGCGATGTACTTCATCCTCTATGCGATGGCCCGATCGATCGTCAGCTTCACCCGCGGCGATAGCCTATGGCTGGGGCCGATCCGCGCGGCGCATGCCATCAGCATCGTGTTCGTCGTCGGCTTCGGCCTGCTGATCTGGAGGCGACGTCTGTATCGTCGGGACGCTACGGACGGAACCCCTCCCCCAGATACACCCGGCGGGCCTCCGGGTCGGTAAGGATGGCCTCGGGGCTTCCCGCGGCGATCGTCTGCCCCTTGTCGATCAGGTAGGCCCGATCGGTGATCCGCAACGTGTCACGGACGTTGTGGTCGGTGACCACCACGCCGATGCCGCGCTCTCTCAGCGAAACGATCTCCCGTTGGAGATCGGAGATGGAGATTGGGTCGATCCCCGAGAACGGTTCGTCGAGGAGGACGTACCGCGGCGACACCGCCAGCGTCCGTGCGATCTCCAGCCGCCGACGCTCTCCCGACGACAGGGTCCGCGCCTGCTGATGGCGGAGCGCTTCCAGGCCGAACTCGGCGAGGAGTTCACGGCGCAATCGATCCCGCCGCCCGGGCCTGGGAAGACGCTCCAGCGCGAGGTCGAGGTTCTCGGCCACCGTCGCCCGGGTGAATACCGAGGGTTCCTGGGGGAGATAGCCGATCCCAAGGCGGGCCCGACGGAAAAACGGAAGCGGCGAGATGTCCTCGTCGTCGAGGAGGACGCGACCATCGTCGGCGGCAAGGAAGCCGATGATCATGTGAAACGTCGTCGTCTTGCCGGCGCCGTTCGGCCCGAGGAGTCCGACCACGCATCCGGGTTCGACGACGAGCGACAGCCGATCGACGACGGCGTGCTTCCGGTAGACCTTGACCAACCCGTCGGCGCTAAGGGTCATCGGACGCTCCCGCCTCGAGATCGATTCGGGCGGTGACCGCGCCGTCCGCCACGATCCCCTCCTCGCTCCAGCGGAGCGACGCCGCGCGCAGCGTGCCGCCGCGCCCTTCGCCGCTTACGTTCCCGGTCAACAGCACGGTCTCGTTCTCGGTCGACACCTCCAACCGATCACAGACATAGGCGTCATCGGCGTCGGACGTCGCGGTGACCGCGCCGTAGAACGTCATGACCCCGTCGTGCTCCTCGGCCCGGCTCGCCTCGAGGGTCCAGGACGTCTCCCAATCGGCCGTCGCCTCGACTCCGCCCCCGAACGAGGCGGTGTCGGATGCCAGATCGTAGGCGAAGGTGACGGCGCTCATCCGCAGCTCGGACGTGGTCAGGACGATCGGTCCGGCCTCCAGCCGCTCGTCCGCTTCGTCCCACGTCACCGACGCCGTCGTAAGCAGCAGGCCGTCGGGGCGCTCCATGCGGACCTCCCCGGTCAGTCGGCCGATGGCATCGGTGCGTTCGAGGCGGTCGCCCCGAACGCGGGTCGCGGTCCCGTCGCCCTCGTAGAATGAGATCGTCACGTCGTGCAGCGTCTGGTCCCGTTCGTCGATCGTCCCGCTCTCGGCCTCCATCCGCCACAGCGGCGTATCTCGGTTGGCGTAGCCGTACACGGTCATTGCGTCCGCCCGGGTCACGTCGGGGACGGCCCGGTTGCCGGCGGAAGGCCACCACACGGCGAGGGCGACGCCGCCGGCGGCGGCGATTACGACGAGGACGATGAAACGGCCCGTTCGGCGCATGATCGTAGAAATCCTCGGAACAGGGGATGGGGCGACAGCAGCCGTGACGTGAACTCCGGATGGAACTGCACCCCGACGAACCACGGATGATCCGGGAGCTCGATGACCTCGACGAGGCGATCGTCGAGCGACGTCCCCGCGATTCGCAGGCCGGCCGTTTCCAGCCTGTCGCGGTACTGAGGGTTGAACTCGTACCGGTGGCGATGCCGCTCGTGAATCCGCCGGCGCCCGTAGCAGCGCGCGCTGATCGTGCCCCCCCGCAGGTCGGTCTCGTACGCTCCCAACCTCATCGTACCGCCCTTTCGGGCGATGTCGACCTGGTCTTCGAGCAGGCTGATCACCGGGTGGGGGGTCCCTGGATCGAACTCCGAGCTATTCGCCCCCTCGAGTCCGGCCACGTGACGTGCGTACTCGATGGTGGCACACTGCAAACCGAGGCACAGCCCGAAGTACGGCACCCCCTGGAGCCGGGCATACTCCACCGCCTCGATCTTCCCCTCGATCCCGCGGTCGCCGAACCCGCCCGGAATGAGCACCCCCTCGACCGCCGCCAGCCGCGTCGCCGCCTCCTGTTGGGCGAGATCGTCGGAACGGATCCAGTCGATATCGACGCCGATATCCTCGGCCGCTCCGGCGTGAAGTAACGCCTCCCGGATGCTGATATAGGAGTCGCGAAGCTCGACGTACTTGCCGACGATCCCGATGCGGACGCGTGAGGACGGCGCCTCGATCCGGCGGATCCGTGCCGTCCACTCTGTCAGGTCCGGTGATCGGTCCGGCGACAGCGTCAGGCCGGTGGCGATGCAGCGCGTCAACCCGTTGTCATGGAATCGCAACGGCGCATGGTAGATCGTCGGGAGGTCGGGATTGTCGATGACGTTCTCGATCGGCACGTCACAGAACAGGGCGATCTTGCGCTTGACCGCGTCGGGCAGCGGAACATCGCACCGCGCGACGATGACGTCCGGTTGGATGCCGATCGCGCGCAGCTCCTTGACGCTGTGCTGGGTCGGCTTCGTCTTCAACTCGTCGGAGGTGGTCAGCCGCGGCAGCAGGGTGACGTGGATGAAGAAGGTATCCTCCCGCGGCAGCTCGTCCTTCATCTGGCGGAGCGCTTCGAGGAAGGGCAGGCTCTCGATGTCGCCAACCGTTCCACCCACCTCGATGACCCCGATGTCGGCGTCGCTCTCGTCGAGCGGGAGGCGGATCAGCCGCTTGATCTCGTCAGAGATATGCGGGATCACCTGCACCGTCTGCCCGAGGTACTTGCCGGCACGCTCCTTGCGGATGACGTTCCAGTAGACCTGTCCGGTCGTCACGTAGTTGGAGGCGGTGAGCCGCTCGTCGAGGAATCGCTCGTACCGTCCGATGTCGAGATCGGTCTCTCGACCGTCCTGGGTGACGAACACCTCGCCGTGCTCGTAGGGGTTCATCGTCCCGGCGTCGACGTTGACGTAGGGATCGATCTTCTGCAGACTGACATGATGTCCTCGCAGCTTGAACAGCAGACCGATCGACGCCGAGACGACGCCCTTGCCGAGGCCGGAGAGGACCCCCCCCGTGACGAACACGAATTTGCGCACGATACGAAGCCACCTGCCTTTCGAGCTGCGCTCGATGGCAGGATACGGAAACGCCCAAACCGGCGCAAGGCCTTTCCCGTTGGGACATTGAGGCGCCCAAACGTTTATGCTATAATCCTTCGACGCCAGACACCCCAAAGGAATTGAGAAAGGACCAGCAAGTCATGTGGCGAGTCATCCTGGAGGTCTTGTTTTTCTTGGACTGTCTAGCGCTGATGGGGTTGATCCTGCTTCAGATGAGCGAGCATTCCGGCCTCGGCGGCGCCTTCGGGTCGGGGATGTCGAGCACCGTGTTCGGCCGCGACGAAGTCAAGGATCCCAAGCGCACGGTGACGATCTCACTGGCCGTTGGATTCATGCTGCTTGGCTTCGTATTATCGATCCTTTAGGAGCGTATTGAGGAGGGAGGACCGGTGCCGCTAATCGAGGTCAAAGGTCTGAAGACGTACTTCTACACGGAGGACGGTGTGGTCCGTGCCGTGGACGGGGTCGACTACGTCATCGAGCAAGAGAAGACGCTCGGGGTCGTGGGAGAGAGCGGGTGCGGCAAATCCGTGACCGCGTTGTCGATCATGGGCTTGGTCCAGATGCCGCCGGGCAAGATCGAGGCCGGGGAGATCCTATTCCACCGTCGCGATCGGGTGATGGATCTGACGAAATTCGATCCCAAGGGACGACAGATGCGGTCGATCCGCGGCAACGAGATCGCGATGATCTTCCAGGAGCCGATGACGTCGCTGAACCCCGTCTACACGATCGGCAACCAGATCATGGAGGCGATCATCCTCCACCAGAAGCTCGACAAGAAGAAGGCGAAGCAACGGGCGATCGACATGCTCCGCGAGGTGGGGATTCCCCTCCCCGAGCAGCGGGTCGACGAATACCCGCACCAGCTGTCCGGTGGGATGCGGCAGCGGGCGATGATCGCGATGGCCCTCTCCTGTAATCCTTCCCTCCTCATCGCCGACGAGCCCACGACGGCGCTCGATGTGACGATTCAGGCTCAGGTGCTGGAGCTGATGAACAAGCTGCGCCAGGAGTTCCAGGCGGCGATCCAGTTCATCACGCACGACCTCGGCGTGATCGCGGGAATGGCCGACGACGTGGTGGTCATGTACCTCGGCCGGATCGTCGAGGGGGCATCGGTGGGTGAGGTGTTCCACAATCCGAAGCATCCCTACACCCAGGGGTTGATGAACTCCATTCCGTCGTTGGTGTCCCGGAGGAATCGGCTGGAGCCGATCAAGGGGGTCGTCCCGGATCCGTTCGAGGTGCCCGAGGGCTGCGGGTTCGAGCCGAGGTGTCCTCACGCCATGGAGATCTGCAAGACGAGGATGCCGGAGTTGAAGGAAGTGGCGCCGGGCCACCGAGCGGCCTGTTGGCTCTACGAGTGACAAAGAGGTGATGAGTTTGCCTTCCGATAACATCCTTCTCGACGTCAAGGGGCTTGTGAAGTACTTCCCCGTTCGCAAGGGCGTCTTCCGACGTACCGTGGCCCACGTCAAGGCTGTCGACAAGGTCGATATGTTCATTCCCGAGGGGGAAACACTCGGCCTGGTGGGCGAGAGTGGCTGCGGAAAGACGACCGCGGGGCGGACGATCCTCCGGCTGATCGAACCGACGGGGGGGGACGTCCTGTTCCGGAGCAAGAAGCTAGCCGCCCGCGGTGAAGAATCGCGTGAGATCGACGTCGCCAAGGTTTCCCGGAAGGAGCTCAAGGCGCTGCGGCGCGAGATGCAGATTATCTTCCAGGATCCCTACTCGTCGTTGAACCCTCGGATGACTGTCGGGGCGATCGTCGGCGAGCCGCTGCTCGTCCACGGGATGGCCCGAGGAGCGGAGCGCGAAGAGCGGGTCAAGGCGCTGCTGGCAGCGGTCGGGCTGAAGCCGGACCATATGAAGCGTTATCCGCACGAGTTCTCCGGCGGTCAGCGCCAGCGGATCGGTGTGGCCCGTGCGTTGGCCCTCGATCCCCAGCTGATCATCTGCGACGAGCCGGTGTCGGCGCTCGACGTGTCGATCCAGGCCCAGGTGATCAACCTGCTCGAGGATCTCCAGGGGGAGTTTGGGCTCACCTACCTGTTCATCGCCCACGATCTGTCGGTCGTCCGACACATCAGCACCCGCGTCGCCGTGATGTACTTGGGTAAGATCGCCGAGCTGGCGAAGACCGAGAAGCTGTTCACCGATCCCAAGCATCCGTATACCGAGGCGCTGATGTCGGCGGTGCCGGTGCCGGACCCCGACTGGCACGTGGAACGGATCCTGCTCGAGGGGGACGTTCCCAGCCCGGTCGCCCCGCCGTCGGGCTGCTACTTCCATCCCCGGTGTCGCTACGCCAAGGACATTTGCAAGAGCGAGGCGCCCGAGTATCGGGATCTCGGCGACCAGCATTTCGCCACCTGCCACTTCGCCGATTCGCTCGACCTCCAGCCGATCAAGAGCGAATGATCCGGCTTCTCCTCGGCACCAAGAACGAGGGGAAGATCGAAGAAGCCGTGGAGCTCCTGGCCTCCGTTGCGGGCCTGGAGCTCCTTACGTTTCACGACCGTCCGTTCTCCGTCGTGGTGGAGAACGGGACGACGTTCCTGGACAACGCCTTGCTCAAGGTTTCTCAGATCTGCCGGGAGACCGGCCTTCCGGTGCTCGCCGAGGACGCCGGTCTGGAGGTGGCGGCACTGGCCGGTGCCCCCGGGGTACGGTCGGCCCGGTTCTCCGGCGAGCCGGTCGATGTCGCGCGGAACAACGCGTTGCTGTTGAAGCAGCTCGCCGGGGTGACCGATCGGCGTGCCCGCTTCCTGGCGGTTGCGGCGTTGCAGCTACCGGACGGCCAGACGTTCGTCTGCACCGGCGTGCTTCGCGGTTGGATCGGGGAGGCCCCCGCCGGCTCCGCCGGATTCGGATACGATCCGTTGTTCGTTCCCGCTGGGGAAACGCGGACATTGGCGCAGTTGACCGTCGCCGAGAAAAACCGGATCAGCCATCGGATGCACGCCCTCTCCAGGATGCGCCTCCTGCTCGCGGATCTGATCGCTACCGGCGAGCTCTAGCCGAGCGTCTCGGCGTACGCTTCCAGCGCCCGGCGCTGCTTGGCGGTGAGCTTGTCGGGAACCCCCACCGTGACTTCGACGAGGTGATCCCCCTTCCCTCCGCCGCGATGAACGTTGGCGATTCCCTTGCCGCGCAACCGGAACACCTCGCCGGGTTGGGTGCCCGCGGGTACGGTCAACGTCTCCTCCCCCCACAGGGTGTCGACGGCGATCTTCGTGCCGAGCGCCGCCTGCGGATAGCTGATCGTCACCCGGGATCGGATGTCCGTCCCCTCGCGGCGGAACGACGGATGGGGGATCAGCTCGATCACGATGAACAGGTCGCCGCTCGGACCTCCATCGAGCCCGGCGTTCCCCTGTCCCCGCAGCCGTAGCCGGGAACCGTTGTCGACGCCGGGGGGGACATTGATCGAGATCTTGCTCTTCTCCTTGACCCGGCCGGCCCCGCGACAACGACGGCACGGCTGTTCGATCAGCTCCCCGGTCCCATGGCACTCGGGGCAGCCGCGGACGTTGATGAAGCTGCCCAGGAGGCTCTGCTGGCGGTATTCGATCTGCCCGCGGCCGTTGCAGGTCGGGCAGCTGCGCTTCGAGCTACCGGGCTCCATGCCGCTTCCGGAACACACGTCGCAGCGAACCAATCGGGGAACGGTGACGGTCATCTTCGTGCCGTGTGCCGCGTCCTCGAGCGTGATCCGCAGCTTGTACTCGATACTCTCGCCGCGACGGGAGCGCTGTTGCTGACGGTTCCGCATCCCGCCCTGCCGGAAGAACAGATCGAAGATATCGTCGACGCCGCCGAAGCCGAACTCCCGGTACGCCTCCCGGGCGCGATGGAAGTCGGTGTCGCCAAAGGTGAACCCCTGATCGGGCCCGGCGTGGCCGTAGCGGTCGTACTGGGCGCGTTTCTGCGGATCCGACAGGACCTCGTACGCCTCGGCGACCCGTTTGAACTCCCCCTCGGCCCGGCTGCGGTCCTTCGGATTCCGATCCGGATGGAGTTCCTTCGCCTTGCGTCGATACGCCCGTTTGATGTCGGCGTCGCTCGCATCGCGAGCGACGCCGAGGATCTCGTAGTAGTCCTGCTTGGCCACGCCCTCTCCTTACGCCGTTGGGTTACCGATCACTGCTCGTCGTACTCGGCGTCGATGTACTCGCCGTCGTCTTCCTCATCGCTCGCTCCGGCTTCGCCGCCGCCATCCGGCGACGCGCCCTCGGCGGCCTCCGTCTGCTGGTAGGCCTGCGTGGCCAGCTGCTGGGACGCCTTGGCGAGCTCCTCGGTCTCTCGACGGATGTCGGCGAGGCTCGCGTTCTCATCGAGCTTCTGCCGCAGCCGGCGGAGCCGATCCTCGAGGTCGGAGCGGGTTGCGCCGTCGACCTTCTCGCCCAGATCGGAGAGCGACTTCTCGACAGAGTAGATCAGCTGATCGGCCTGGTTGCGCGCCTCGATGAGCTCGGCCTTCTTCCGGTCCTCGTCGGCGTGCTCCTCGGCTTCCTTGCGCATCCGCTCGATCTCGCCTTCGTCGAGACGGGACGAATCCTTGATCGTGATCGACGAGCTCTTCGACGTCGCCTTGTCCTTGGCGGTGACGTGGAGGATCCCGTCGGCATCGATGTTGAACGTGACATCGATCTGGGGAACCCCCCGCGGCGCCGGCGGCAGGCCCGTCAGCTGGAACTTGCCGAGCGACTTGTTGTCGGCGGCCATCTGCCGCTCGCCCTGCACGACGTGGACCTCCACCGCCGGCTGGTTGTCCTCGGCGGTGGTGAACGTCTTCGTCTTCTCGGTCGGGATCGTCGTGTTCCGCTCGATCAACGGGGTCGCCACGCCGCCCAGCGTCTCGATCGACAGCGTCAGCGGGGTCACATCGAGGAGGACGATCTCGTCGACCTCCCCGGCGAGTACGCCGCCCTGCAGCGCGGCCCCGGCGGCGACGACCTCATCGGGGTTGATCTCGCGGTTCGTCTTGCCGGGGACCCGGCTAGCGATCAGCTCCTGGACCTTGGGAATCCGGGTCGAGCCGCCGACCAATACGACCTGGTCGATGTCATCGGGACCCTTGCCTGCCTCGCGGAGTGTCCCGTCGACCACTTGGATCGTTCGCTGGAGGTAATCGTCGATCATCCCTTCGAACTTCGCCCGGGATAGCTTCTTCTCCAGGTGCTTCGGCCCGCTGGCGTCGGCGGTGATGTAGGGGAGATGAATCGTCGTCTCCACGCGACTGGACAGCTCCTTCTTGGCCGCCTCCGCTGCGTCCTTCAGCCGCTGCACTGCGCTGGGATCTTTGGACAGGTCGATCCCCGTGTCCTTGCGGAAGTCGTCGACCAACCAGTCGATGATCCGCTGGTCGAAATCGTCGCCTCCGAGGCGGGTGTCCCCGTCGGTGGCGAGCACGTCGAACACGCCATCGCCGATCTCGAGGATCGATACGTCGAACGTGCCACCGCCGAGGTCATAGACCAGGATCGTCTGGTCGTGCTCCTTATCCAGCCCGTAGGCCAGCGCCGCCGCCGTCGGCTCGTTGATGATCCGCATGACCTCGAGCCCGGCGATCTTCCCCGCGTCCTTCGTTGCCTGTCGCTGCGAGTCATTGAAGTACGCCGGGACGGTGATCACCGCCTTGTTCACCTTGCCTCCGAGGTGGGCCTCGGCGTCGGTCTTCATCTTCTGCAGGATCATCGCCGAAATCTGCTCAGGGCTGTACGTTTCGCTCTTCCCATCGGTGCTGATCGTCACGCGGTGGTCGGTACCCATCTCGCGTTTGATCGATGCCACCGTGTTGCCGGGATTGGTGATCGATTGGCGTTTGGCGAGCCGACCGACGAGTCGCTCACCGGATTCGGTGAACGCCACGACGGACGGCGTGATCCGCTCACCCTCCGCATTCGTAATGACCTCCGGCGTCCCGCCCTCCAGGACGGCGACGCACGAATTGGTCGTTCCCAAGTCGATGCCGATGATTTTCTCTTTCATGGTCATGCCTCCTCTGTGGCGGGCCCGTCGCTCACCGCGACCTTGCTTGGCCGCAGGACCCGCCCGTCTCGTCGATATCCCGTGGCGAACTCCTCGACGATCGTGTTCTTGTCCTGGTCGCTTGCGACCGAGAGCAGCGCCTCGTGCAGCGAAGGATCGAACGGAACCCCCACCGACGGGATCCGCTCGATGCCGCGGCGCTCGAGGAGCTGGGCGAACTGGGCGAAGATCTGCTCGATCCCGGTAACGAACGCGTCCACGTTTCGATCCGCCCCGTAGCTGGTGAACGCGCGCTCCAGATTGTCGTAGAGGACGAGCACGTCCAGGAGCGCCTGATCGATGCATCGCTCCTCGCGCATCTCCGCGTCGCGTAGCGTACGCTTCTTGTAGTTCTCGAACTCCGCCTGCAGACGCTGCAGCCGGTCGAGGCAGCTTCGAAGCTCGTCCTCGGACGAACCGACCGTCTCCTGCACCTCGTCGCCTGCGGAGTCATGCTGCTTTTCGTCTTCCCTCATGTCGTCATCCCTCCGGAGCTCTGTGCCATGGAGTTCATCAGCAACCCCTCCAAGCGGTGGGCGACGTAGCTCGTCGTCGACAACGCACGGCCGTAATCCATCCAGAGCGGGCCGATCACCCCGAGGACCCCGGCATGGGGCCGGTACGCGCAGCTGATGACGCTGAACTCCTCCAATCCGGCCCGCGGAAAGTCGCCCACGTTGACGACGAGCCCCCCCTTGTTTTCGCGGGAGGTGGACAACGCTCGGAGAAACTCGGTCTCGTTTCGGATCGCACGGCTGAACCCGGCGAAATGGGCCATCGCCCGCTCGGGGGCGGTTTCCTGCAGCGCGTCGGTCAGGTTGAGCAACCCATCGAAGCGTACCGGCCGCTGCATCCGCCGCTTCAGCAGGTGCTGCAGCATCATGATCGCCTGGCGGACGGAGCGCTCGTACCAGCCGTCCGGCTCATCGATCGGCAGGAGGGACTGTACGTCGGACAGCACCACACCCTGGAGGTTCTCGTTGATCAGCTGCATGATCTGATCGACCTCGTGGTCGGTGAGATCGTCGTCGAGCGGCACGAGGCCGTGCTCGACCACGCCGACGTCGGTCACGATCACCAGGAATACCGTCCGCTCGGCGGCCCGCTGGAGAACGACCCGTTCGAGACGTGTCTTCTCCGGTCGTGGCGGGACGACGAACGACGCACCCCCGGTGATGTTGCCCAACAGGAACGCCGTCTGGCGGATCGTCTCCGACAGGTCGACGCACCTCGCCTCCACGAGCTCAGCGATCTCCAGCCGCTCCTCTCGGGTGAGTTCCGATAGATCAAGCAACCACTCGACAAAGAACCGGTATCCTCGCTTGGTGGGGATCCTCCCCGACGAGGCGTACGGCTTCTCGATGAACCCCGCCGCCTCGAGATCGTTCATGTCGTTGCGGACGGTGGCCGAACTGACCGCCAGTCCGTAATCCTCGAGTATCATCCGCGACGACACAGGGTCGCGGAACCGGATGTACCGGTCGACGATTTCCTTCAGGATCAGCCGCTGTCTCTCGGGGAGATCTCTCACATTAGCACTCTGCATGTCAGTTTGCTAATGGTAGTCCGTGGGCCGGACGCTGTCAACACGCGAGCAGTCGGCAATCGAGGTGCAACACGCGGCGGGCAGGACGGATTGGGCGCGAGAAGACCGCTACGCGACCCGACCGCAGCACTTCTTGTACTTCTTCCCCGACCCACAAGGGCAGGGATCGTTGCGTCCGGGCTCCTTCGCGACCTGGACCGACGAGCCACGGGAGGATGTGCGCTGCTTCTGTCCCCTTGGTTCCGCCGCGGCGGACGGCGCCGCGGCGTGGACGTAGTGGACCTCGCCGGGCGTCCGCCGGGGTGGGGCCCCCGTGGAGACCGTGAGACGCGGATTGAGGACGATCCGGACGATCTTCTCCGCGGCGTTGGCAAGCATCTCCTGGAACATGGCGAACGACTCCCGCTTGAACGCGACCAACGGATCGGTTCCTCCGTAGGCCGTCCAGCCGATCCCCCCCTTCAGGTCGTCCAGGTTGTACAGATGGGTGCGCCATGCCTCGTCGAACGTCGTGAGGATGATGTAGCGCGCCAGGAGCGGGAACGGCGTACCGAGCCGCTCGCGCTGGGCGGCGAGCGCGTGGTGGAGGTGGTCGACGGCGATCGCGACGATCGCCTCCACGCTCGGCGCGTCCAGGCGCGTCTCGTCGAGGGGAGCGTACGCCGACAGCTCATGGGCCAGCCCCGACAGGTTCCACTCCTCGCGCGGGCGGCCGGAGGGCACATGGTCGCGGACGAGCCGCTCCGCCAGTTCCTCGAACAGGTCGTGCAGGTAGACCTCGAGATCGGCGGCCTCCTCCGGGCCGATGGTACGCTCGGCACCCGGCGGCGGGAGGAGGAACCGATCGCGGAGGGCGTAGACCGCCTCCCGTTGTTTGGAGAGCACGAGGTCGTACTCCAGCAGGCGCTTGCGGATCTCGAAGTTGCGCCCCTCGACGCGTTTCTGAGCACGCCGGATGGCGCTGGTGAGCAGATCGTGCTCGATCGCCTCTCCCTCGGTCATCCCCAGCCGATCCATCAACGGCGCGATCCGTTCGCCGCCGAAGATGCGGAGAAGGTCGTCTTCCATCGACAAGTAGAACTGCGAGGAACCGGGATCCCCTTGCCGCCCCGACCGCCCGAGCAGCTGGTTGTCGATCCGCCGTGATTCGTGGCGTTGGGCGCCGATCACGTGCAGGCCGCCGAGCTTGGCCACGCCGTCGCCGAGCTTGATGTCGGTCCCGCGGCCGGCCATGTTCGTGGCGACGGTGATCGCGCCCCGCTGCCCGGCGTCGGCGATGATCTGTGCCTCCTGCTCGTGATACTTGGCGTTGAGCACGTGATGGGGAAGCTTCCGGGCCGCCAGCAGCGACGCCAACCGCTCCGACTTCTGGATCGAGTTCGTCCCGAGCAGTACCGGACGACCCTGCTCGTGCAGCGTCGCAATCTCCTCGGCGATCGCCTCGAACGCCGCCTTGCGCGTACGGAAAATCCGGTCGGGGAGTGCCTCGCGCCGCAGCGGCCGGTTGGTCGGCATGACGAGAACGGGAAGACCGTAGATCTGCTTGAACTCGTCTTCCTCGGTCTTGGCGGTTCCCGTCATCCCGCATAGCCCGCCGTACAACTGGAAGTAGTGCTGGAGGGTGATCTGGGCCAGCGTCTGCGACTCGCGCTGGATCTTCAACCCCTCCTTGGCCTCGAGCGCCTGGTGCAACCCATCCGAGTACCGTCGGTCCGGCATCAATCGGCCGGTGAACTCGTCGACGATCATCACCCGGCCCTCCTTGACGATGTAGTGCTGCTCCTTGTGGAACAGGTGGAGAGCGCGCAGGGCCGTTTCCACGTGGTGGAGCGTCTCGGTATGCTCCGGTGAGAAGAGGTTGTCGATCGACAGGGCCGCTTCCGCTTTGTGGATCCCGCTGTCGGTCAGCGTCAACCGGCGCGATTCCTCGTCGATCTCGAAGTCGATCTCCTGGCGGAACCGTCGCGCGAGGGCGGCGAACTTGCGGTACCGATCGAGCGCCTCCGATGCCGATCCCGAGATGATCAGGGGCGTCCGTGCCTCGTCGATGAGAATGTTGTCGATCTCGTCGACGATGGCGAAGTCCAGGGGACCCTGGACCTTCCGATCGACGGTCAACACCATGTTGTCGCGGAGGTAGTCGAACCCGAACTGGTTGTTCGTACCGTAGGTGATGTCGGCGGTGTACGCCGCCTTGCGGTCGTCCGGCTCCATCCCGTCCTGGAGGAGGCCGACGGTCAACCCGAGTGCCTCGTAGATCGGCCCCATCCACTCGCGATCCCGCTGGGCCAAGTAGTCGTTGACCGTCACGACATGGACCTTGCCGGACAGAGCATTCAGGGTGGCGGGAAGCGTCGCGACCAACGTCTTCCCCTCCCCGGTCTGCATCTCGGCAATGCGGCGATCGTCGAGCGCCAACGCCCCGACGATCTGCACGTCGTACGGACGCATCCCCACGGTGCGCTCGGCGGTCTCCCGCACGACCGCGAACAGTTCGGCGCGCACGTCGTGGCGGGATGCCCCCTCGAGTCGTCGCTGGCGCAGCTCCTCGGCACGGGAGCGGAGCCCGTCGTCCGGTAGCGCCCGCATCTCCTCGGCGAGGGCGTTCACTGCCGACAGCTCCGGTTCGTATCGCCGCAGCTGCTGACGATTCGTCTGTCCGAGGAGGTAGTCCACCGCTTGGCGGATCGTCTCGATGGCCATGGGATCAGTTTAGGAGCAACGTTTGGGAGCCGCAAGGCCCACCGGTGCGTTGTGCGCCTACCTCGACGGCAGCCCCTCCAGCTTGTCGCGCACCGTCTCCCGCGCCTGGCGGAGCTGCTCGACCTCCGTGCGTAGCTTCCCGTACTCCTGGGCGGTGATCGTCTGCTGCGAGGCCAGGGTCGCCTGGGCGGTTTCCAGCTTGGCTTCGATCGTCGTCAACGCCGTCTCGTATGCCTGTCGAGCATTTACCGTCATCCCGCGGGCCTCATACACCGTCCCCAACCCGATGTGGGCCGCTTCGAACGTCGGCGCATCCTCGGCGAGCTCGACGAGCAGCGTGGTCGCTCGCTGCGGATCGCCGGTTTGAGCGACGATCACCGCCTCGAGGTAGCGGGCGCGGATCCGGATCTCCTCGCGCGGTTGCGTCGACAGCAGGAACTCGATCGTCTCCAGCGCTCGGTCGAACCGGCGCCCGTTGGCCAGCAGGTTGGCGTAGTTGAGGTATACCGACTCCTCGCGGAACCGGGTGAGCGACCGCTCCAGGTTGGCTTCGGCTGCCTCCAGGTCGCCGCGCTCGATCTGAACCGTCGCCAGATGGTAGTACGTCTGTCGCGGTGCGAAGTCGAGCGCGAGGCTCCGCTCGAACAGCGCCTCGGCCCGGGCCAGGTTGCCCAGCTGCGTCTGCTCGATCCCCTCGCTCATCAACAGGTTGGCTTGCAGGTCGCGCACCGCGAACACCGAGACCGCGATCCCGATCGCCGCCGTCACCGCCAGGGCTGCCTTCAACCGCCAGCCGGCGAGGACGAGGCGGGTTGCGCCGGCGTCGCCGTACGCCCGCGAGAAGGCGATGCCAGTGAGGAGAATCACCACCAGGCTCGACGTCGGTAGGTGGAGCGGGAAGCTGACCGCCGCATGCGCCAGCATCGTCACGATCCCGCCTCCCAACAGCAGCAGCTCGAGCCGGTTCGATGGGTCGTTCCCCCGCAGCCGCTTCCAGGCGGTGATCGCGAGCACCGCGAGCACCGCGAGCACCGCCACCGCGCCGAACACCCCCAGTTCGGCCAGCAGCTGCACGTACTCGTTGTGGGCCTGAGCCGCCCGGCTGATGTGGAAATCGTAGCGCTCTCCCCGCGGCGTGTCCCTGAACTCCGCCTTGTACTCGAGGAAGTCGATCTTGTAGTTGCCCAGCCCGATCCCGACGAGCGGGTGCTCGGCGAACATCTCCAATCCGATCCACCAGTCCCAAGCGCGTATGCCGCCCGAGTTCCTATCCCAAAGCTTCCGCGCCCATGCCTCGAGCACCCCGATCGGCTCGAGGTACAGCTCGTCGAAGCCGGCCCAGCCGTCGGCCCCAGTGGCGAGCAGGTAGACGCTGGCATACCGCGCCTCCGGGGGGGCGGTGAACGGCGTCTCCACTTCCTTCCACACGGTGGCGCTGGTTTGTCCTCCGACGATCCAACGGATCCGTTCCTGGTTGACGTCGAGGAGGAGGACACGCAGTTGGGCGGTGGTCCGACCGTCGGAGAGGAGACCCCCCCCCGAGCTTGAAGCTCTGTCCGGGGCGGATGGGGATCCTCCGCTGGCTCCCGTCGGCGTCGAGCTGCCAGGCGCCCTGGTTGTTGCCGTCGCGATCGATCCTCCACCACGCCGAATCGTCGATCCCTCCCGACGGTTGGCGCTCTCCGTGGGGTCCCCAAGGGATGCTGCCTTGCTCGAAGCCGGGATCGAGCAGCAGCCCCGTCGAGGTCGGCTCGTCGGCGGACAGCCCGACCACCGAATTCAACGGACCGGACGGCGCTTCGATCAGGAAGGTGAGCAGGAGGGTCGCGGCGAGCGCGATGATCCACCGGCGGTTGCGCCGGATCGGCTCAAACGGGCGGAAGATCGCCATCCCGGCGACCCCCGCGACCAGGCTGAGAACGAGCGCCACCGCGGTGCCGGTCTGACGGAGCAGCAGCACGGTCCCGAAGCAGAAGGCGATGAGGGGGATCGAGGTCACGCGTAGCCACCGTGAACGCGGCGCGATCACCAGGACGACGGCGGGTAGGAGAAGGTAGGCGAGGAATCCGCCGAGGTAGTTGCGGTTGCCCACCGTGGAGATGACGTTGTTCAAGCCCCCCCACCCCATCGGTCCGCGCATCACGCCCAGGTACTGGAGGAGTCCGTACAGGGCGGTCAGGCTGGCCGACACGAGGACCACGAACAACAGGAGGAAAACGTCGCGCCGATCGCGGACCGCGTTGGCGATGATCAACAACAACACGGTGAAGAAGACGAGGAGGATGGTGCTCTGCACGACCACCGCCCCGTTGGTGGCGTGCAGCAGCGACAGCAACGCCGCCGCGACCACGCCGAGGAGGGGCAGGACGATCCACGGGATCCGGATCGACCAGCGTCCGCTCTGCCAAGCCGACAGCCCCCACAGCACCGCCAGCGCCGAGGTCCCGATCAGCACGACCATCGTCTTGCCGTAGCCGTACTCCGAGAGCCCCGGCCAAAGAAACAGCGGCACGGCAAACAAGAGGAACGCGACCGCATAGATCAGCACCCGATCGAACGGGATCGACGTCAGCGGTCGCTTCGAGGCTCTAGCGCCCTTCCCCGTCTTCCTCTTCGCCATGGTTGCCGACGATTATAGGGAGGCTCGGGATGCCGAGACAACGGTCGAGCGATCGATCTCCCCGGCGGCAAGGACGATCGGCAGCAGTCGGAGCACCTTCCCCCACAACGAGGGATGGGCGGCCAGTTCGTCGGGTAGACGGTGGAACCGATCGATGTCCGCGCGAGCGGCGAGGAACGACAACAGCTCCGGGTCCGCCGACGCCGCGACCGCGGCGTCGAGCACCGGATCGGCGATCCTCGTCGCCAGGCGGCGGACCGCGCGGCCGAACGCGATCTCCCGGCCGATCGCCGACCGCCACGCGTCATCATAGCCGGTGACATCCCCCCCGTCGCTGGCTTCGGCGGCGAACCGTCCGGCGATCCGCGCTCCAATCGCCCCGGTATACAACCCCCCTCCCGACAGCGGCTTCACCTGCCCGGCGGCGTCCCCGACCAACAACGTCGAGCCGTGGGACGAACGGGGAACCGGCGCCAGCGGGATCCGTCCGCCGGCGCGGTCGACGATACGGGCATGCGGATGCCGCGCGGCGAGCAGGGCCGACAGGTACACGAACGGGTCGGCCGGCGGGGCGACGCCCACCCCGACGCGCAGGCGATCCACCTCGGCGGGGACGGTCCAGCCGAAGAACCCGGGAGCGACATCCGCCCCGAAGTAGACGTCCACCCGCTCGGGATGGGCCGTGTCCGCCTCCACGACCGCCTGGGCCGCGCGGACGTGGCGATCCGGCGGGGTAAGCTCGAACCACGAGGCGACGCTGCCGGTCGGGCCATCGGCCCCGACGATCGCCGCTGCCGCCACCTCATACCGACGTCCCTTCGCTTGCAGGACGATCCTTCCCGGCGAACCGGCGATCGCCTCGGTGCCGAACCGGAGTTTTGCGCCGGCGGCCCCGGCACCGGCGCACAGTTCCCGCTCCAACTGCCCGCGGTCGATCACCACCGCCTTCGTCGCTTCGTCGCTCAGCACGACGCACGTGCCGTTGGGGGCGTGGACGGCGACCGAACGGATCTCGCGGAGGACGGTGTCGGTGGATGCGCCGAGCGTCGACAGGGTCCGCGGGCTCACCAACCCGGCACAGCACGAAGAGCTCCCCGGCCGATCGCGGCGGTCGACGAGCAGCACCGAGGCCCCGCGCTCGGCGGCGCATCGCGCCGCGAGCAACCCGATCGGACCCCCTCCAACGACCACCACATCGCTTGTCACCGTGTCCTCCTCACACTCCGTCGCGCTTTGGTGCCCGCGTCATGATCTCATCGACCAACGATAGCGGATCGGCCTGCTCGGTCAGAAGCCGTTGGACTGCCGCCGTGATCGGCATGTCGATACCACGTTTCGCTGCCAGCTCATGGATCAGGGCCGTGGCATGGAGCCCCTCGGCGACCATATCCATCTCCTCGACGATGCGGCTCAGCGGCTCGCCGCGGCCGAGCCGGCAGCCGACGTACCGATTGCGGCTGTGAGCGCTGGTGCAGGTGGCGACGAGGTCGCCGAGGCCGGCCAGGCCGAAGAAGGTGACGTCCTCGACGTCGAAGGTGCGTCCGAACCGGACCATCTCGGCGAGCCCCCGCGTGATCAGCGCACCGCGGCTGTTGTCGCCGTAGCCGAGCCCATCGGAGATCCCCGTGGCCAGCGCGACGACGTTCTTGACGGTCGCGCACAGCTCGACGCCGCGGACGTCCGACGACAGGTAGACGCGGAACCGCGGAGTGGCGATCGTCGTCTGCAGACGCTCTCCGAGCTCAGTCTCCCGTCCGGCGAGCACCACGGCCGTGGGGACATCCTTGCCGACTTCCTCGGCATGGCTCGGTCCCGACAGGGTAAACGGATGGGCGGTGGGCAGCCGCGCCTCGATCAGTTCGGACATCGTCCGCTTCGACGCCGGGTCGATCCCCTTGGCGAGGTTGATCACCACCGGCGAGGGACCGCAGATCGGCGCGACCCGCGCCAGCAGGTCGTCGACCCCGAAGGACGGCACCGCGACGACCAGGACGTCCCGCCCCTCGATCTCTGACAGCTCGGCGGTGATCGTCAAGCGGTCGCTGGGCAGCTCCACCGAGGGGAGGTACTTCGCATTGCGGCCGTCGGTCCGCATCGCTTCGGCGAGCCGGGCATCGCGCGCCCACAGCAGGGTGTCGTGTCCCGCCATCGCCAGGAGACGCGCGAACGCCGTCCCCCATCCCCCGGCGCCGAGAACGGCGAAGCTCATGGAAGCCGCGCGGTCTCCGCGTCGAGGTCGATCGGCATCCGCGCCTCGGCGTGAGCACGGATCCACGCGATCGCGACATCCACCGGATCCTCTCCCTCTTCGACGATGATGTCGGGCACCAGTCCTGCTTCGTTGACCACGCTCCGGTCGGGCGTGAAGAACTCGCCGGTGGTGATCTTGAGCGCCGATCCGTCGGGAAACTCGATCAACTGCTGGAAGACCCCCTTGCCGAACGACGGCTCTCCGATGAGAACGCCCATGTCGTTGTCGCGGATGGCGCCGGCGGTGATCTCGGAAGCGCTCGCCGATCCCCGGTTGATCAGGACGGCCAACGGCAGGTTGGGGACCCGGTTGCCGCGGGAGTAGTACTTCTTCTCGTCGCTCAGCCGATCCTCGGTGATCAGCAGAACGCCGTCGTCGACGAACCGGCTCGATACCGAAATCGCTTCGTTGACCAATCCACCCGGGTTGTTGCGCAGATCGAGGATCAGTCCGGTGAGCCCGTCCAGGTCGAACACCGACAGCGCAAGGTCGAGTTCGGTGGTGGTCTCCTCCTCGAATCGGTACAGGCGGATGTAGCCGATCTCGCCGTCGGCGCGGAGTTCGCTCTTGACCGGCTCGATCTCGATGCGGGCGCGCACGATGGGGATCTCTTCGATCGTGCCGTCCTCGTGACGGACCGTGAGCGTCACCGTCGTACCGATCTCGCCGCGGATCCGTAGCGCGGCCTCGGTCAGCGTCAGCCCCTCGGAGGACTCGCCGTCGATCGCCAGGATCTGGTCTCCGGCTTCGACACCCGCCGCCTCGGCTGGGGTTCCCACCAGCGGGGTGATCACCGTGAGGACGTTGTCGACGATCGACAGCTCGATCCCCACGCCGCTGAACTCCCCGGCGAGGCTCATCTCGAACTGCTCGCGATCGTTGGGATCCATGAACTCGCTGTAGGGATCGTTCAGGTGGCGGACGATTCCCTTCATTGCCCCGTACAACGCCTCCTGATCGTCGATCCGCTCCGGTTCGTAGAAGTAGCTCTTGATGTACTGATAGACCTGATCGACGGGGTCGAACAGCTCGGCGCCGGCTTCCTGGGCGCCCCCGACCCCGAGAGCGAGCACGAGGAGGAACGCCGGGATCAGGATGGCTGGACCTCTTCTCCAAAGCCTTCTGTTGGTCATCGTCTTCTCACCCCTGGAGTTCGGATTGTATCGCGCTCCGTGTGTGATCTCTGTGATCACCCGGTGTCGAGGCCGAGGTACGCGCGCTGGGCCGGCGTGAGGACATCGATCCTCACGCCCAGCGTCTCCAGCTTCAGCCGGGCCAGCGTCTCATCGATCTCGGGAGGCACCGGATACAGATCGGGGCTCCACGGCCCCTGTTCGAGCAGATGTCGGAGGGTCAGCGCCTGGACGGCGAACGACAGGTCCATGATCTCCACCGGGTGCCCGTCGCCCAGCGCCAGGTTGACGAGCCGTCCGTCGCCGAGAAGGATCAGCCGACGGCCGTCCTCGGTGAGGAACTCCTCGACGCCCTCGCGCACCGTTCGGTGCGACCGCGCCAGACGGGCGAGCGCCTCCGGCCGGATCTCCACGTTGAAGTGGCCGGCGTTGGCCAACACCACCCCGTCCTTGGCCGCCCGCAGCGCGTCCTCCGGAACGGCGTCTTCGCAGCCGGTGGCGGTGATGACGAAGTCCGCGGTGCGGATCGCCTCGGCGATCGGGGCGACGGCGTACCCCTCCATCCACGCCTCCAGCGCCCGGATCGGGTCGACCTCCGCCACGACGACTCGCGCCCCCAGGCCGCGGGCACGGGCGGCGATGCCTCGCCCACACCAGCCGTAGCCGACGACGACCACCGTGGCCCCGGCGATCAGCAGGTTGGTGGAGCGGAAGATCCCGTCCCAGACCGACTGGCCGGTTCCGTAGCGGTTATCGAACAGCGACTTCATCCTCGCGTCGTTGACGGCGAACATCGGGAACTGCAGACGCCCCTCACGGGCGAGACGGCGCAGCCGCGCGACCCCGGTGGTGGTCTCCTCGCACCCTCCGAGCACGTTCTCCTGGGGCGATGCGTGAAGCAGGGCGACCAGATCGCCCCCGTCATCGAGGATCAGCTCCGGCCGGACGTCGAGGGTGCGGCGCAGATCCTCGGCGTACTCGCTCTCGGAGGCCCCGTGACGCGCGTGCACCTCGATCCGTTCCTCCTTGGCCAGCGCCACCGCGATGTCGTCCTGGGTGGAGAGGGGGTTGCTCCCGGTGACGGACAGCACGGCGCCGCCATCGCGCAGGAGGATCGCCAGGCACGCGGTCTTCGCCTCGAGATGGATGCTCATGGCGATCGTCCGGTCGGCGAACGGCCGTTCCTTTCGGAACGTCGTGCGCAACCGGTCGAGCAACGGCATGTGCGATGAGGCCCAATCGATCTTTGCGCGGCCGCGTTCAGCGTTCGGTGTCATCGTGTTCCTCCTCGCTGCGGAAACTGAGGTAGATCCCCGCCAGTATGATGGCGGCCCCGATGAGGTTCAACCCACCGGGCACCTCGTGGAAAAATGGGATCGCGAGGAGCGCCGAGCCGATCGGCTCGGCCACCACGAGCACCGACACGCGCGATGCCGACAGGCGGCGAAGCGCCCAGTTGATCGTCGAGTGTCCGAGCAGTTGAGGGATCAGGGCGAGAAGGACGAGGTAGGCGTAGGTGGTGGGGGGGTGACCGATCAGCGGGGCGCCGATGATGGCGCAGAACAGGAGGACGGCGACCGCGGCGGTGCCATAGCTGATCGCGACGTAGGGCCCCAGCGAGACATCGCGGCGAAGGGAGCGGCCGATCAGGAAGTACACCGACACCGCCAGACCGCCTCCCAGCGCCAGCAGGTCGCCGTGCAGCGCCGGACCGCCAGACCGGAGATCCCCGAGGCCGATCAATGCTCCGCCGGCGACCGCCAGGAGGACCCCGAGGCGCAGCGAGCGGGGAACCGCTTCCCGCAGCACCACGATCGACCCGATCGCCACGAAGATCGGATGGGTCGACACGAACACCACCGAACTGGCGACGCTGGTGGTCTCGAGCGACGAGATCCACAACACGAAATGCAGCGCCAGCGCCAGGCCGCTCGCCGCCGACCAGACGAGGGTTCGGCGCGAGATCGTGCGGTGGCGGCTGCGCAGCGCCCACGGCAGCAACACGATCGCCGACACGGTCAACCGCCAAGCGGCGATCGCCGGTGCCGGTGCGTCACCGGCGAGACGGGCGAGGATCGCGCCCAACGATACCGCGACCACGCCGACGAGCAGGCGGAGACCGCAGCGCAGATCGCAGTGTGGGGATCGCGCCATGGGGATCCCGCCTACCCGTCGAGGATCCGCAGCAGTTCGGGGAGCGCACGGCGAGCGGCGTCCTCCCCCGCTTCGATCCCGCAGCCGACATCGCTGTAGCAGGGAGGCGCAGCGGAGAAGTCCGGTTGGATGAGAAGATCCGGCGGGTGGGCGGCCAACAGCAGGTCCGACAGTCGGTGTTGGAACACCGTCGACATCTGGAATAGCACCGAGAACACGCTGGGATGGAACCGACGCCCGTCGCAGGATCCGCCGATCCCCTTGATCACCCCCAGCACTCGCTCCCGCGCTTCCAGGTAGGGGATGCCGGAGAGCCCGACCTCGTTGGGATCGACGAGGACATCGACCCCGATGACGACGTCGGCGCCGAGGGCGCGGGCAACGTCGACCGGCATCGGATTGGAGACCCCGCCGTCGATCAGCAGCCGACCGTCGAGCCACACGGGGCGGAACAGCCCCGGGACCGACAGGCTGGCCCGAATCGCCTGCACCAGGGGACCGCGGGTGATCGAAACCGGTGTCCCGGATTGCAGGTCGGTGGCCAGGGCGGCGTAGCGGATCGGCAGCTCCTCGATGCGAGACGAGCCGATCCATCGCCGGAGGAAGCGGGTGATGCCGTTGCCCGAGCTCCATCCGGACCAGGGAATCGTCGGGAACAACGTCTTGACGACGCGGCCGAACGAGCTGGAGCGCCACAGCGCCTCGATCTCGTCGAGATCTACGCCACAGGCGTACACCCCTCCGACCTCGGCGCCCATGCTGGTCCCGGCGATCACGTCGGGTCGGATCCCGTGCTCGTGCAGGACCTTGAGCACCCCCACGTGCGCCGCCCCTCGCGCTCCCCCGCTGGAAAGCGCCAACCCAATCCTCCGCTCACCCACAGTGGCTCACCGCATCCATCGTACCCGCAACCCTCGACCTCGCCAATCGGCTAGCGACCGGGGCGGGAAGGACAAAGGAAACGGGGAGCGCGGGATCGCGCTCCCCGGGTTCGGGTCTACAGACGGAGCTATGCCGTGATCGCACTGACCGGGCACTGATCGACGGCGTCCTGGATGCAATCGGCGGTCGCGCCCTCGATCGCTTCCGCCTTTCCCTCCGCGTTCATCTCGAACGCATCGGCACAGATCTGAGCGCACAAGCCGCATCCGACACAGAGGTCTTGATCGACTTTGGCCATGGGATCCTCCTCCTTTCGTCGACGGATGGTCCGCCGCGAGGTCGAGGCGAAGGATAGCATACGGGCGGGGGGGTTCCAACCGTGCTGAGCGGTTCGGCGACGTCCCGATCATCGGCTATCATCCGGCATCCGATCTGCAAAGGGGGAAGACGATGAAGCGCATCCTCGCGCTCCTGCCGCTGGGACTGGCGGTGCTCGCCGTAGCGGCCATGGGGCAAGACACACTGCAGCAGGCGCTCGACCTGTTCGATCCCGACGGGGACATCCGGGTCGAGCATTCCGAGGAAGGTCGAGAGCAGATCGTCCGGATCATCGAGCGCCTCCGCGAGGCCCTGGGGGTTCCCGAATATCTGAACGAAACGTCGGAGTCCGAGGTCGGGGCGTACGCGGTGGCGCCCGCCGACAAGGACTTGGTGAACAAGCTGTCCCAAGCGTACTACTCCTACGCCGACGCGTTCCTCCGCGGCGAGCCGAACCAACGCGAGACCTTCCTCAAGGGGAAGCAATGGGGGTTCAAGAGCCTGCGGATGAACTCGGCGTTCGTCGCGTTCGAGCGGGAGGATGGCTTTGTGGCCGCGGTGCGCGCCGAGACCGATGTCGCGGCGCTGTTCTGGGCGAACGCCAGCTGGTTGCGATGGGCCGAGCCGAACCTCCTCGACGCGATCAAGGCCGGGATCGCCCAGAAGTCGTTGGCGATGTCCGAGCGGGTGCTTGCCCTGGAGCCGTCGTACGCGGTGTACGGCGCCTACCGGGCGCTCGGCGCATTCTGGCAGGGCCTGCCCAGCGATCCGATCACGCCGGTACTGTTCACCGGAGGGCTGCGGCAGGACTACGACAAGGTGCTTGCCCATTTCTGCCCGGTCGTGGCCGATCCGCAGTTCTGCGGGGAGGAGGAGCTGATCGATCCGATCTGTTCCCGCTACTTCGAGAACCGCGTCGCGTTCGCCCAATACTACCTGATGCCGCTCGAACACTGGGAGGACGCGCGGCGCGTGCTGCGCTCGGTGCTCGACGAACCGGACGACGATCCGTTTCCTTTGTACAACGGATTGAACCGGGAGATCGCCGCGGAGCTGCTCGCTGAGGTCGAACGGCAGCTGTAGGGAACCGGTTGGCCGATCCACCGGTTCGCGGTAAGGTTGGGATCATCAGTCCAAGCTCCAGGAGGTAGAGAGATGAGGCACAGACACATACTGGCATGCGTCGTATGCGCGCTTGCGCTGGCGGGCGTATCGGGGTTCGCCCAGGCGCCGATGGACCTGGAAACCGCCGAATCGTTCTTCGTGAACGACCAGATCATGGTGGAGTACTCGGAGGCCGGAAGGGCCCAACTCGAGGAGATCATCGCGGCGCTGAAGGCGGGGTTGGGTGCCCCCGAAGATCTCAACGAGGACAGCGAGGAGGCGGTCGGAGCCCTGGAGATCGACCTGAGCCTCAAGCCGATCGTCAACCACCTCTCCCAAGCGTACTACACGCTGGCCAATGTGTTCATGATCGAGCCGGATAGCTATCCGGTCTACCGCGCCGGCAAGAACTGGGGGTTCAAGTCGCTGCGCATGGATCCGGGATTCAACGACCTCTCCGGCGGACGGTTCGATGAATCGGTGGCCCAGGCTACCGATATCCGGGCGATCTACTGGACGAACTCGAACTGGCTACGCGCATCGAAGGAAAACAAGATGGCCGCCGTGTTCGCCGGGGTGCCCGGAAAGGCGGAGATGCTGATGGAGCGGGCGTTGGAGCTCGACCCGACGTTCATCGCCGGCGGCGTCTATCGATCGCTCGGCGGCTACTACGAACAGCTACCGGGGCTGTTCGGCCGCGACGTCGACAAGGCGATGTTCTACCTGTGCCACGTGGTCAACGAGCCGATCCACTGTGCGACGTGCGGCGCCGGAGAGACCGTTCCCGACGCCGACAGCTACTTCGAGAACCGGACGTTCTTCGCGGAGTACTATCTGATGCCCAAGAAGCAATGGGAGGATGCCGCCCGCATCCTGCAGGAGGTGCTGAGCGAGGAGGTCGGGGATCGGTTCCCGCTGATGAACGCGTACGCCCAGGAGCATGCCCGAACCCTGCTCGACGAGGTGAACGAGCACCTGTAGGACGCGTCATCGCAGCCATCCGCGCTAGGGGAGAAGGCCAAGGGGTCGTTCGCCTTTTTCCCCTCCCTCGGCCTTGCGGTGGTCGGAACCGACCCCACGCGGCGAACCCCGCGTAACGGCTGGAGTCCGGCCGGCCGCCGCCGTCTCTCTCGTCAGCCGGAGCGCTTCAGCCGCCCGGACCGCTTGGCGTACCGCTCGACATGCCGGAACACCCACAGGCCGATCGTGATCACCGCGAAGCCGACGCCCAGGAGTAGGAGGACGGTCGGCAGCAGCGTCCAGGTCGACGCGCCCTCGAGCAGGCAAGCCCGCATCCCGCGGAGGACGTACGTCGCCGGGGAGGCAGCGGCGATCCCCTGCAGCCATTCTGGCAGCGTTTCGACCGGGTAGTAGACCCCCGAGATCAAGAGCAGGATCGCCGCCACGGCGTTGGTCATCTGGGCGCCGCGTTCCGGGTAGAGCAGCGGCAGCACCGCCGCCACGATGCCGAGACCGACGAACGATACGCTGCCGGCAAGCAGCAGGAACACCGCGCCCAGTAGGTTGGCACCGGACAGATCCAGCCGGAAGAACAGCGCGACGATCGCCAGAATGACCAGGGTTCGCACGATTCCGTAGCCGATCGCGAACAGCGTCGTTCCGATCAGGTGGGTCGGCCGGGACACGGGAGCCATGAACGTGTACTCGATCGTGCCTTCCCAGCGCTCCCAGGCGATCATCTCGCTGATCGCGTAGAAGATGACCGACAGGTATTGCCAGATCAGCGCGCCCACCAGCAGGTAGGTCACCACGTAGGATGTGTCGATCTCCTGCCCGGAGATCGCTCCCATGCCGTGGCCGATGTAGGTGATCGCCAGCGCGTTGGTCAGGGAGTAGATCAACCACACGAGTTCCCAACCCCAGTACCGTTTGATCAGATGGATGTTGCGTTCGACGAACGCGTACGCACCCCGCGCCTCGCGCACCCATGTGCTCATCGCACCGTCTCCTCCGCTTCCTCGAACCTTCGACCGGTCAACGCGATGAACACGTCCTCGAGCGTCGGGGAGATGCCGTCGCGCGACGGGACCCGCTCCTTCAGCCGTGCCGGGGTGTCGAGGGCGACGATCCGGCCGCCGTCGAGGATGGCGATCCGATCGCACAGCCGATCGGCCTCGTCCATGTCGTGGGTCGTCAGCAGCACGGTGGCGTCGTGCGCGTCGCGGATCTCGCGGACGAACGCCTGCACGTCACGCTTGGAATGCGGATCGAGGCCGGTGGTCGGCTCGTCGAGAAGCAGCAGGATCGGCGAGGTCAGAAACCCTCTCGCTACGGCGACCTTCTGCTGCATCCCGCGGGACATGTGCTCCATCGGTTGTCGAAATGTCGCGGGTTCCAGGCCGAGCCGCGTCATGATCGCCTCCATCTTGCTGCGCGCCGGCCGGGCCTCCAGGCCGTAGAGGCGGGCCGCGTACATCAGGTTCTCCACCGGCGAGAACTTCTTGAAGAACGCCGCGTCGACCGAGACCCGGTTGATCATCCGCTTGACGACGAACGGGTCCTTCTCGATGTCGTGTCCGAACACCCGGACCGCCCCGCTGTCGGGCAGCAGCAGAGTCGACACCAGCCGAATCAACGTCGACTTGCCCGATCCGTTGGGACCGAGCACACCGAACACCTCCCCCCGGGCGACGGTGAGATCGATCTGGTGCAACGCGACGACCGACTCCCTCCTCTTCCTTCTCCCCTTCCCCGGGCGGCGCGGCGCGCGGTCCCGGCGCACGAACCGCTTCTCGGCACGGACGATCTCCAGCGCATGGATTGACATCGTGACTTCCTGACACGGTGAGACAACGGATGAACCGGCCGACGGTGAGTCCAACCGAACCGAAGGTTCGGCGATTGCGATCCGACAGCGGCCGCCGAATGACGAGCCGCGAACGCTCTAGGCGGTGAGGATCCTCATCATCTACGCTACCTCCCGAGAAGGCCCGGAAGGGGCCGGTTGTGGATAGCGTAGTGTAGCGGCGACCTTGCCCATGATCAAGCCTGTCAGAAACGGTGGGAAGCGGTGAGCCGGCGATGGCGGTCAACGGTATCCAGCCTCGCCGATCTCGGCAAGAGGAACCACGCCAAGAGGCGCTTTGATCCGCCCCGCCATCGGGGCCGGTCGGAGACCGGCCGGGAGGGACTCCTGGCCGCGCGCATGGCGAGCGGAGTGGGAGTAGGGGGGCGCGGGCTGGTGCGGACAACCGCCGTGGAGGCAGCGGTTCGGGTTACGCTTTGTAGCCGATCTGGCGGAGGAACGCCTGGCGCTGGGCGACGTCCTCTCCGCTCTCCACGCCGGCGGGCGAAGCGCCGTCGATGACGCCGAGGACCCCGCGTCCTTGCTCCGACACGGCGACGATCACCTCCACTGGATTGGCGGTGGCGCAGAAGATGCCGCACACCTCGGGGACGCTCCGGATCGCGGGCAGCACGTTGATCGGAAACGCATCCTTGAGGAAGACGAGGAAGGCGTGGCCGGCGCCGATCGCCTCGGCGTTGCGGATCGCCATCCGTTCGAGCTCCTCGTCGGTGCCGGCGTGACGGACCAGCGCCGGTCCGGAAGCTTCGCAGAACGCCAACCCGAATCGGATCCCGGGGATCGAACCGACCAACGCCTCGACCACGTCCTCCACCGTCTTGATGAAGTGGGCTTGCCCGAGGATCAGGTTCAACCCGTCGGGATTGTCGATCGGAACGAGGTCCAGCTCCAGCTTCAGCTCCATCTCATCCTCCTTCGATCGTTCGGCGCACCACGTCGGCGGTGAGCGCGACGTCCTCCTCCTCGCCGGTATCCATTCGCTTGAGACGGCCGGCGCCCATGGCCGCCTCGTCGTCGCCGATCACCAACAACCAGCGCGCCGACAGCGCATTGGCGAGGGCCAGCTGCTTGCGGAGGGCCCGGTCGCGGTGGTCGAGTTCGATCGAGGCTCCGCTCCGGCGCAGCTGCTCGCCGAGGTGAAACGCCAGCCGTCGTCCCGCGTCGCCGATCGTTGCCAGGAACAGGTCGAGCCGCTCCGGCGGACCCCCGAGATCCCGCTGCTGTAGCACGTACACCAACCGCTCCGTTCCGCCGGCGAAGCCGACCCCCGGGGTCGGTGGACCCCCCAGCGTCTCGACGAGACCGTCGTAGCGGCCGCCGCCGAGCAGCGAATCCTGGGCTCCGAGATCGGTGGAGATCAGCTCGAACACGGTGCGGGTGTAGTAATCGAGCCCGCGAACCAGGTGGGGATCGATCTCGTACGCCAGTTCGAGCCGGTCGAGCAGCGCCCGGAGCTCGCCGAAGTGGTCGGCGCACGCCTGGCACAGGTAGTCGGCGGGCCCGGGGGCGGTCTCGATCGTCGGTTGGCAGGTCGTCTGCTTGCAGTCGAGAATCCGCAGGGGGTTGTCGTCGTAACGGCGCCGGCAGTCGGCGCACATCCCGGCGATTGCTTCGGCGAAGTGCGACCGCAGCGCCGCCTGATACGGCGCTCGATCGTTCGGACAGCCGATCGAGTTGAGCCGCAGCGACAGCCCGCCGAGGCCGAGGTCGGTCATCAGCGTCCACGCGAACGCGATCGCTTCCGCATCGAGGCTCGGCTCGATCGATCCGATCGCTTCGATGCCGTACTGGTGAAACTGGCGGTACCGTCCCTTTTGCGGCTTCTCGTAGCGGAACATCGGACCGAGGTAGACCCACTTCTGGAACGGTGCGCTCGTTGGCATGCCGTGGGAAAGGTAGGCGCGGGCCGCCGACGCCGTCCCCTCGGGACGAAGGGTGAGGCTCCGTCCCTTGCGGTCGGGGAAGGTGAACATCTGCTTGGTGACGACCTCGCTGGCCTCTCCGATGCCGCGGGTGAACAGCTCGGTGTGCTCGACGATCGGGAACCGGATCTCCCGATAGCCGTAGCGGCGAGCGACATCGCGAATCCCGTCCTCGACGCGACGCCACCATCCGATCTCCTCGGGAAGGATGTCGTTCATCCCCCGGACGAGCTCGTAGCTCATTGCAGCGCGCGGAGGACGTTGACCATTTCGATCAGGCTCTCGGCGGCGGCGGCACCCTTGTTGCCCGCCTTGGTTCCCGCCCGCTCGATCGCTTGGTCGACGGTGTCGGCGGTGATCACGCCGAACGCCACCGGCACCGAGGCGTCGAGGTTGACGCGGGCGAGCCCCTTGCTGATCTCGCTGGCCACGTAGTCGAAGTGGGGGGTCGCCCCCCGGATGACGGCGGACAGGGCGACGATGCCGTCGTACCTTCCGGTGTCGGCCATCGCCTTGGCTGCCTTGGGGACCTCGAACGCGCCGGGAACCCGGCACACATCGATCGTTTCGTCGTCGACGTTCGAGCGGCGGAGGCGGTCGAGCGCCCCCTCGAGCAGCCGCTCGGTGATCAGGTTGTTGAACCGGCTGACGACGATGCCGACCCGAACGCCGCCGCCGTCGAGCTTTCCTTCGAAAACCGCTCCCATGAGTCCCTCCTGATGGTTCCGTCGCCGCGGGGCGTATACCCGGCGGCCGATCGTTGCGTTGCGACGATTGTACCGTGTCTTGACGACCCGCCGCCGATCGGCCCTTCTCCGGCTACACCTCGCGCAGCTGGTGACCCAGTTTTTCCTTCTTCGTGCGCAAGTACTGGAGATTGTACGGATTGGGCGGCGTCTCGATCGGGACCTGTTCGACCACCGTCAGCCCGTGGCCGGACAGGCCGACGATCTTCTTGGGGTTGTTGGTCAGCAGGCGGATCGTCGACAGGCCGAGATCGCACAGGATCTGCGCGCCGATCCCGTAGTCGCGAAGATCGGGGGCGAACCCCAGGCGTTCGTTGGCCTCCACGGTGTCCATTCCCTGATCCTGCAGCTGGTACGCGCACACCTTGTTCTTCAAGCCGATCCCTCGCCCTTCCTGGCGCATGTACACCAACACCCCCCGACCCTCCTGATGGATCTGCTCGAGGGCGTGGTGCAGCTGCCCACCGCAGTCGCAGCGGAACGAGCCGAACACGTCGCCGGTCAGGCACTCGGAGTGGACCCGTACGAGGACGTTTTCCACCCCCACGACGTCGCCCTTGACCAACGCGATATGCTCCTCCTTCTCGATCGGGCTGGTATAGCTGACAATGCGGAACGTCCCGAACGGTGTCGGCAGCGTCGCCTCCGCCACCCGCTCGACGAGCCGCTCGGTTCGCTTTCGATACGCGATGAGATCGGCGATGTTGACCATCGCCAGCCCGTGCTTCTCGGCGAACGGCTCCAGCTGGGGAATACGGGCCATCGTGCCGTCGTCGTTGAGGATCTCGCACAGCACCGCCGCCGGTCGGAGTTCGGCGAGGCGGGCGAGATCGACCGTCGCTTCGGTGTGCCCGGCGCGTCGAAGCACGCCTCCATCGCGGGCGATCAGTGGAAACACGTGCCCGGGGCGTGCGAGATCGTCGGGGCGGGTCGTCTCGTCGACGAGGAGCCGGATCGTGTGGGCTCGGTCGTGCGCCGAAATCCCGGTGCTGATCCCCTCTCGGGCGTCGACCGATACGGTGAAGTGGGTGCCGTGAAGGGCGGTGTTCTCCGAACACATCGGGGCCAGCCCCAGCGCGCGAGCCCGCTCCTCGGTGATCGGTACGCAGACGAGCCCCCGCCCATGGGCGACCATGAAGTTGATCGCCTCGGCCTCGGCGTGCTCGGCGGCGATCACGAGATCCCCCTCGTTCTCCCGTCGCTCGTCGTCGACGAGGATCAGCATCTCGCCGGCGCGGTATCTGCGGATTGCTTCCTCAATCGCGATGAACAAACGGCATCATCCTTTCGACGTACTTGGCCACGATGTCGAACTCCAGGTTCACCGGCTCACCGACGCCGCGGTGTCGCAGCGCCGTGTTCTCATAGGTCTCGGGGATGATCGAGCATCGAAACGAGGCGCCGTCGAGCCCGTAGCTCGTCAGGCTGATCCCGTCGACGGCGATCGACCCCTTTTCCACGATGTACCGTAGGAAGGGACCCGGGGTGGAGACGATGGCCGTCCATTGGCGATCCTCTCGGTACAGCGCCCCGATCCGGCCGAGGGCGTCTACGTGTCCGAGGACCAGATGGCCGTCCAGGCCGTCGCTCGGACGCAGCGGCAGTTCGAGGTTGACCGGCCGACCGCTGCGTGCGTTTCCCAACGTCGTTCGCGCGGCCGTCTCCCGGGACAGATCGGCAATCATCGTCCGCTCCGACAACCGACGGGCTGTCAGGCATACCCCGTCCACCGCGAGGCTCGCCCCAACACGGAGGCGATCCCGCATCGGTGGAGGAAGCTCGATCTCCACCTCCCCGGCGCGCGATGATCGCAACGTTCCCACGGCCTGTACAACGCCCGTAAACATCGGCGGGGCGCAGTGTACCTTGGTCGAACCGCCTGTTCAACGGAGTTGCGCGGGTTTCCGGGCCGCGATACCCTCTGCAGAGGAGGTCGATGTGGCGACGAAGCGAGGACGTTGCGGTGTGGTGGCGGTGCTTCTGCTGCTGGTGTCGGTCGCGGGGGTCGCGGCCGAGCTGGAGATCAGCTACGAGGTCACCGAACGGCAAGGGTACCGGGAGCTGGTCGTCTCCACACCCCTCGGCAACTACCTGTTCTCCGAGGAGGGTGGGACGCTGCGCAGCGTCCTGTTGACGTTCGCTCCGTACGGCTCGAACGTCGAGGAGTTGGTGTACGGGACAACGACGGACGCAACGACCTACGCCCGCCGGTATACCGCCGACGCGGAGTTCCCGTTCCATCTCCGCGGCGAGGGAACGGACGGCCGCTACGTGTTGGAGGAGCCCGAAACCACCGAGACCGGTGCACTGATCGTGACGTTCGTGGGCGACCTCGCCGAGTACACGGTGGTCAAGCGGTTCACCCTCCGACCGGACGCGTTGTACAGCCTCGACCTGACGCTCGAGATCACCCCGAAGGCGGAGCCGGCGGAGCTGGCGATGACCTTGCAGAAGTACATTCCCCAGGAGAAGGGGAGACAGCTGATGTACCTGTTCGACGACGAACCGTCGCCGGCACTGCTCGCTGAAGGCTCGTACTTCTCGTTTGACGGCCTCGGCCTGATGGACCAGGACGTCGTGTTCTTCCTCATCCCCCAGGAGGGCACGGAGGTCGCCCCGTTCTCCCAGCGGACCGAGTCAGGGAGCCAGCGGTTCGGCGTCCTGCTCGACCCGACCGGCGGGAGCTCGACCACCCGGTTCACGCTGTACGGAGGACGACGGCGGTATCTGCTGATGGAGTCGGTCGGCATCGAGGAGCTCGACGAACCGGGGGTCGGCGCGCGGGCGATGGTGGCGGTGATCCAGTTCCTCAATGTGCTGTACCGATTCACCGGCAACTACGGGTGGGCGATCATCCTGTTCACCCTGATGACCCGGATCGTCCTGTTCCCGCTGATGCGCAAGCAATACCACTCGATCGCCAAGACCCAGCGGGTCCAGCCTCGCCTGAAGCGGATCCAAGAGCGGTACAAGGACGATCGTCAGTTGATGCAGCAGAAGGTGCTGGAGGTGTATCGGAAGGAGGGGGTCAACCCGATGGGCGGCTGCCTGCCGATGCTGATCCAGCTGCCGATCATCTTCATCATCTGGCGCGCGATGCTGTACGCGAGCGAGCAGATCCATCTGTCGCCCGGCTTCCTGTGGATCCCCGATCTGAGCGTCCACGATCCGTACTTCATCCTCGTCATCCTCACCACGCTGGTCATGCTCGTCCAGCAGCGGTTCATGTCGCCGATGTCGACCGGCGAGACGCAAGGGGTCCAGAAGTACATGGGCTACTTCTTCCCCGTGTTGATGGCCGTGTTGCTGTGGCGGTTCCCCGCCGGACTGTGGCTGTACTACCTCCTCACGACCGGGGCGCAGGTGGGACAGCAAGCGTTCGTCAACTGGGAGATGGCGCGCGCCGACGCGGGCGCAGCACCGGAGAGCGCGAGCGCGGACGAGGCGGAGGAGAGCGATGGAGACGAAGGCGCTGCAGCAGGAGGTTGAGGCGTATCTTCGGGAGCTCCTCGCCGTGCTCGAGGAGGACGCCACGTTCGAGGTGCAGCCAGCGACCTCCCCCGAGGGACTCTACGTCAACCTCGAGGGCAGCCTGTTCACCCTTCCCGAGGAACGCCCCGTGCTCACCGCCCTGGAGCATCTGCTACGGGGAGCGGTTCGGCGCAAGACGGGGCACGACCTGGAGATCGTCCTCGACGTCAACGGGGCGGTGAAGCGGCGGCGCGCCGAGTTGATCCGGTTCGCGTTGACCAAGGGGGAGGAAGTGCGCCGCGACCGCAAGCGGGTGCGACTCAACGCCATGCCGGCGCACGAACGGCGCACGATCCACGTCGCCCTGGCCAACGTCCCCGGCGTCAAGACTCGCAGCGTCGGCACGGGAGACGATCGACGGGTGGTCATCGAGCCCGACGACGGCTGATGGACGACACGATCGCTGCCATCTCCACCCCGCTCGGCGAGGGGGGGATCGGGATCGTCCGACTGTCCGGACCCGAAGCGATCCCGATCGCCGACCGGGTGTTCGCGTCACCGCGGCGAGCGTCCCTCTCCTCGGCGGACAGCCATACCCTCCACTACGGGCGCATCGTGATCGACGGCCGTCCGGTGGACGAGGTGCTCGTCTCGGTGATGCGCCCCCCCCGAACGTACACCCGCGAGGACGTGGTGGAGATCAACTGCCACGGCGGCGTGGTGGTCACGCGTACGGTGCTCGACGCGGTGCTGTCCGCCGGCGCGCGGCTCGCCGAACGGGGCGAGTTCACCCAACGCGCCTTCCTCAACGGTCGGATCTCGCTCGACCAAGCGAAGGCGGTGCTCGACGTCGTACACGCCCAGACCGTCCTCGGGCTCGAGGCGGCGGTCGATCGGCTCGGCGGGCGCTTCTCGGCGGCGCTGGAGGCGGTCCGGACGCAGCTCGCCGAGCTGTTGGCCGATCTCGAGGTAGAGATCGACTACCCCGACCTCGATGTCGATATCGAGGGGGTGCTGCCGCGGCTTGCCGACGTGTGCGCAACCGTGGACCGGATGGTCTCCGAGGCGGAGCGAGGGCGGGTGATTCGCGAGGGGTTGACGGCGGCGATCGTCGGCCGCCCCAACGTCGGCAAGTCCACGCTGCTCAATGCGGTGCTCGCCGAAGAACGTGCGATCGTCACCCCGATCCCGGGGACGACCCGGGACACGGTGGAGGAGGTGACGTCGCTCGACGGGATTCCCGTACGGTGGATCGATACCGCCGGGCTACGGTCCCCGGGCGACGCCGTCGAAGCGGAGGGCGTGGAGCGGACTGAGCGGGCGATCGATCGCGCCGATCTCGTCCTCCTCCTCATCGATCGCAGTGAACCGCTGACGCCGGAGGACCGCGAGCTGCTCGATCGGACGTGGGAGGTGCCCGCCATCCTCGTTACCACCAAGTGCGATCTCCCCGACCGCGTCGGCCCCCTCTCCGGCGGCCCGACGCTGGAGCGGATCGAGCTGTCGGCGAAATACGGCGAGGGGATCGAGGAGCTTTGCCGCGCGATCGTGCGCCGGACGGCCGGCGGCGACGTTCCGACCCGCAACGCCGTGCTCCTCCTCGATGCCTGGGAACGCGACCTGGTTCGGCGGGTGGCGATGTCGCTGCGCGCTGCGGCCTGGACCGCCCGAGCCGGACACACCCCGGACATGATCGCCGAGGAGCTGCGGATCGCCTATCGCACGGCCGGCGAGCTGCAGGGGATCGACGTCGGCGAGTCGATCCTCGATGCCGTGTTCTCCCGCTTCTGCGTCGGCAAGTAGAACCGGCCCTCGCTGAATTCGCAGAGAACGCGACATAGGGACCCAACGTGACAACCCCGTCGGTCCCCCTTCGCGCCTCTGCGAGAGAACGGATTTCGGGCAGATCGGACTCAGGCTTCGTGGCTCACCAAGTCCAGGCCCTGGATCTGGACGGAGCTTCGCCAGTCGTCGAAGCCGACGTGGCCGATCAGGCCGAGCGGCCCGGTTTGCTCGAAACGGTCGAGGTACTTGGCCATCCGAAACGCGATGATCGGGAGTGCACTCCCCCCCTGGACGACCTGGCCCTTGAGATGCTGCTTACGGTTGCCCACCAGGGCCAGCTCCGAGAAGCTGCACCCGGACAGCAAGAACCGCGGGCGGGGGTTGCCGGGCCCGAACGGCCCGAGCGAGGTGAGGTCGGTATAGAACCGCTGATCGACCTCGGCGAGCGACAACGGCGCGTCGATCGCCTCGGGCGCCAGGCTGGTGAGCTCGTCGCGGTGTGCCGCCACGTAGCCGTACAGCCGCTCCTCGAGATCGGCGAGCTGTTCGTTGGCGACCGAGAACCCGGCGGCCATGCGGTGACCGCCGTATTGGATCAGCAGATCGCGGCTCGCCTCCAGACAGGCGCTGATATCGAATCCGCCGATGCTCCGACATGAACCGCGGCTCACCCGATCGCCCCGGGAGACGACGATCGACGGGACGCGGAACCGCTCGGCGAGGTTGGACGCGACCAATCCGAGGATCCCCTCGTTCCAGTATTTGCCCGCCACCAGCACCAGACCGTCCTCCTGGGGGGTCAGCGCCTCCTCGCGGATCGCCTCCTCCGCCTGCGCGATGAGGTCGTTCTGGGCGATCTCCCGATCCCGGTTGTAGTCGAGGAGGATCTCGGCGAGATACTCCGCCTGGTCGGCCATCTCGGTGATCAGCAGAAGAAACGCCACCTTCGGGTCCCCGGCGCGATTGGCGGCGTTCAGCTTCGGGGCGACGAGGTAGCCGATGTCGGAGGTGGTGATCTTCTTCGCGTTGACCGACAGCTTGTCGAACAACACCCGCAGCCCCTGCGACGCCCCCTCCCCGGCGGCGATCCGGGAAAACGCCTCGCGGACGAAGGCGCGGTTCTCGCTCTCGCCGTTCGACGATAGCGGCACCAGGTCGGCAACCGTTCCCAGCGCGACCAGATCGAGCAACTCCATCGGCGCCGGCCGGCCGAGCCGCTCGTACAGGGCGCACACCAGCTTGTAGGCGACGCCGACTCCGGCGAGGTGCCGGTTGGGGTAGGCTTCACCGTCCCGATGAGCGTCGATGATCGCCAGCGCGTTGGGCAACGGTGTCGGCGGGATGTGGTGATCGGTGACGATCGTGTCGATCCCCGCTTCGTTGAGCGTGTCGATCTCGGCATGGTTGGAGATCCCGCAGTCGGTGGTGATCACCAGCCCGAACCCCTCCTCGACCGCTCGCAGGACGAACGATCGGGACAGCCCATGGCCGTTCGTCCGATCGCCGACATCGACCTTCAGGGTATTCTGCGGCAGCAGCGGCCGCAGCCCCCGGTACAGGGTCGCCGCGCCGGTCAACCCGTCGACGTCGAAGTCGCCGTGGATGAACACCCGTTCCCCGGCGTCGACCGCGCGGAGGATGCGATCCACGGCGCGTTCCATGTCGGAGAACAGAAACGGTGAATGGAAGCTGCGCACCCCCGGGCCGATCAGCGATTCCCACGAGGTCCCTCCGCGCTGGGCGAGGAGAACCGCGAACGGGCGACCGCAGCCGAGGACGGCACGGATGCCGTCGACGAGCGCCTCGTCCGGCTCGGGGGAGAGAGCCCACGCCCTCCCGTCCCGAAGGACGGATCTCATCTGGCCTTCTTCGCTTTGTTCGCCTTGCGGCTCCAGGCGTAGAGGATCGGATTGGCGACGTACATCGACGAGTACGTTCCGACGATGACGCCGATCAGTAGCGCAAGCGAGAAACCGCGGAGCACGCTTCCGCCGAACGCGAACAGGATGATCACCGGGATGAACGTGGTGAGCGAGGTGTTCAACGTCCGGCTCAGGGACTGGTTGACGCTGTGGTTGATGATGTCGAACGTCGAGCGACGACGCTCGACCTTCAGGTTCTCGCGGATCCGGTCGTAGATGACGATCGTGTCGTTCAGCGAGTACCCGACGATCGTCAGGAACGCCGCGATTGTCGCCAGGTTGACTTCGATCTGAAACACGGCGAACACACCGAGGGCGATGACCACATCGTGGAGGATCGCGGCGACCGCGCCGATAGCGTACCGCAGCCGGAACCGCCACGAGATGTACACCAGGATCGCCACGATCGCCAGCAGGACAGCTTGCCATCCCTTCTGGGCCAGCTCGCGGCTCACCTGCTGTCCGATCAACCGACGGCCGATGTCCTCCACGGGAAACTCGGCGCGCAGCATCGTCTCGATCCGGTCGATCACCCGCTGATCCTGCTCGACGTTGAGCAGCTGGGTGGTGATGACCTTGGTGTTCCGTTCGGCGACATCTTGGATGACGCTCTTGGTGAGATCGGCCTCGCCGGCGTCGATCGTGCCCAGGGCGTTCCGGATGTCGGCCGTCTCCACCGGTTCGGAGAACAGCACCGTGAACTCCATGCCGCCCGTGAAGTCGATCCCCCACTTCAGGCCGCGGACGCCGGGAAGCAGGATGAGCACGCTGATCGCCAGCAACAGCAACGAGACCGGGACGAAGTACTTGGTCTTGCCGAGGAAATCGAACTGCCGCATCGGAGGCCTCCCCCTACACCTCTCCTACCCCTGGATCCGCTTGGCCCACCTCGACTTGATCCGAGCGGCCCTGTTGGCGTGGATCGTGTTTCGCTTGGCGGCCTTGTCCGTCGCCTTGGCGAGTTCGGGGAGGAGCGCGCGCGCCGCCTCACGATCGCCGGCCTCCAAATGCAGACGGATCTGCTTCTCAACGCGCTTGATCGCGCCCTTCTTGGCGCGATTCAGCCCTCTGCGCTTCTGGCTCTGGCGCAAGCGCTTGCTTGCGGAAGCGATATTAGGAATCGTACTCACCTCTTTGGCGTTTCATCGTCCATCGTAGTGCAGGTCAGGAAGGACGTTCGATGTTAGCGAAGCGATCCTCCCGAATCAAGCAGGGACCTGGGTTCGCATCCCTCGGACGGGACCGCGGTCTTGCGCGCAAGCGGGATCGATCTCGGACCGATCGCCGTGATCGATGTCCCCAACGCCATCTCGGACGGGGGCTGCTGCTGAATCCATGCCGATTCCGGTCGAAGCGGACGCTTCCGAAGGATTGCCTGGACGTCGGCGCAGTGCTAGGATGAATCCTTCGCACCGGGTCGGTGGCCCGCATCCGAGAGGGGGATCATGGAGTACATCGTCAAGCGCGATGGCCGTGTCGTGCCGTTCGACGAGGCCAAGATCACGACCGCCATCTGGAAAGCCATGGGATCGGTGGGCGATGCCGACGAGCACGTCGCCGCCGCGCTGTGTGCCGACATCGTGGACCGGCTCGATGCCCGCTTCGTGGGCGAGTATCCGACCGTCGAGGAGATCCAGGATCTCGTCGAGGAAGCGCTGATCCGCGCCGGGAAGACCCGCACCGCCAAGGCGTACATCTTGTATCGCCGCCAGCACGAGGAGCTCCGGGAGATGCGAGGTCTGATGGCCGAGCTTCCGTTGGTGGAGGACTACCTCGACGATCGGGACTGGCGGGTGCGCGAGAACAGCAATATGACGTACTCGCTCCAGGGGCTCAACACCCACATCACCGACAAGATCATCTCTCGCTACTGGCTCGGCCGCATCTACCCCGAGGCGATCCGCACCGCCCACGAGTCGGGCGACTTCCACATCCACGACCTCGGCACCCTCGGGGCCTACTGCGTCGGCTGGGATCTGCGCGATCTGCTGCTCCAGGGGTTTCGCGGGGTGCGCGGGAAGATCGAATCGAAGCCCGCCCGGCACTTCCGGGTCGTGCTGCTGCAGATCGTCAATTTCCTGTACACGCTGCAGGGCGAATCGGCCGGTGCGCAGGCGTTCTCCAACGTCGACACCTACCTGGCGCCGTTCATCCGCGCCGACGGCCTCGGCTACGATGAGGTGAAGCAGAACGTCCAGGAGTTCGTGTACAACATGAACGTGCCGACCCGGGTCGGCTTCCAGACCCCGTTCACCAACGTCACCCTCGATCTCAAGGTCCCCCGGCACATGCGCGACGAACCGGCGATCGTGGGCGGCGCGCTGCTGGAGAGCAGCTACGGAGACTACCAGGCGGAGATGGATCTGTTCAACCGTGCGTTTGCCGAGGTGATGAACGAGGGCGATATGCGCGGCCGGCCGTTCACCTTCCCGATCCCCACCTACAACATCACCGAGGAGTTCGAGTGGGAGAACCCGGTGCTCGATCCGGTGTGGGAGATGACGGCCAAGTACGGCATCCCCTACTTCTCCAACTTCATCAACAGCGACATGCATCCCGAGGACGCACGCTCCATGTGCTGTCGTCTGCGCATCGACAACCGGGAACTGCGCAGCCGGGGTGGCGGGCTGTTCGGCGCAAACCCGCTGACCGGTTCGATTGGGGTGGTCACCCTTAACCTGCCGCGGCTCGGCTACCTCGCTCGCGACGAGGCTGACTTCTTCGCCCGCCTCGGGGCCCTGATGGAGCTGGCCAAGGACGCCCTCGCCGTGAAACGGAAGACGCTGGAGTCGCTCACCGAGCAGGGGCTCTACCCCTATTCCCGCTTCTACCTCGAGCGGATCAAGGAAGCGGAAGGCGGCTACTGGCGGAACCACTTCTCGACGATCGGGCTCATCGGAATGAACGAGGCGATCCTCAACCTCCTGGGTTGCACGATCGGTGATCCCGACGGGCGGGCGTTCGCGCTGCGGGCGCTCGACTGGATGCGGGAGCGGATCGGCGACTACCAGGTCGACACCCATGATATCTTCAACCTGGAGGCGACCCCCGCCGAGGGAGCGAGCTACCGGTTGGCCAGGGTGGACCGCGAGCGGTTCCTCGATCTGAGGGTGTACAACGTCGAGGCGTACGGGAGCGGCGTCCCCTACTACACGAACTCGACCCAGCTCCCGGTGGGATGGACCGACGACCTGCTCGAGGCGCTGGAGCTGCAGGATCCACTCCAGACGCGGTACACCGGCGGCACCGTCTTCCACGGCTTCCTGGGCGAGCGCCCGTCCGATGGGCGCGCGGCGAAGCGGCTCGTTCGCAAGATCGCCGAGACGTTCCGTTTGCCTTACTACACACTGACGCCGACCTTCTCCGTGTGCCCGCAGCACGGCTACCTGGTTGGCGAGAAGGCGGTCTGCCCGACCTGCGGATCGAAGAGCGAGGTGTACTCGCGGGTGGTCGGCTACCTACGGCCGGTCGAGCAGTGGAACGACGGGAAGCAGGCGGAGTTCGCCGACCGCAGGATCTACGTCGGCGCCACGGCCTCCGGCTGAGTGCGATGGCCGGGGACCGCCGGGCGCCGCCGCCGACCGGGATGGCCATCGGCGGCGTCCAGTGGATGACGCTGCTGGATTACCCGGGCCGGGTGGCGGCCGCGCTGTTCACGATCGGCTGCAACCTGCGGTGTCCGTTCTGCCACAATCACGAGCTGGCCATGGCGGGACGGTCGGTTCGCCACCTCGACGAGGCGGCGCTGTGGGAGACGATCCAGCAGCGGGCCGGCTTCCTCGACGCCGTGGTGATCAGCGGCGGCGAGCCGACGCTCCAACGCGGGTTGCCGGCGTTCCTCGAACGGCTGAAGCGGACGGGATGGCTCGTCAAGCTGGATACCAACGGCACCCACCCCGAGGTTCTCGAGCAGCTGCTGGCCGCGGGGACGATCGACTACGTCGCCATGGACGTCAAGGCTCCGCTCGCCGACTACGATCGGCTGGCCGGTGTGCCGTGCGATGTCGAGGCGATCGAGCGGTCGATCGAGACGATCCGCCGCGCCGCGCCCGACTACGAGTTTCGTACCACTGCGGCCCCGACGCTGACGCGAGACGACCTGCTGGACCTCGGCCGGCGGCTCGCCGGCGCCAAGCGGTACGTCCTGCAGCCGTTCAGGGTTCCGGAGACCGGCCTTCTCGATCCCGTGTGGGAAGCGATGCCGGCGCTGTCGCCCGACGAGCTGCACGCGGTGTGGAATGTACTGGCGAAGCGGTTCGCGGACGGTGGCGTCCGCGGGTGATCGTCAGCCCTCCCGAGTTCCGAGACCGACCCGCGCGCGAACGTCCGCCATCGTCGATGCGGCGAGCGCCTGGGCCCGGCGGGCGCCGTCCCGGAGGACATCCAAAACCTCGCCGGATGCGGCCAGCGCCTCCCGCCGCTGCTGGATCGGGCGGAGCACCTCCATCAGCTGTTCGAACGTGTCGTCCTTCAGCCGCGAGTACATCAGCTCGCCGCGCACGAACGCCTCCCGCAACTCGGCGACGATCGCCTCCTCGCCGGTGATCTCGGCCGACAGCTCGAGGATCTCGAACAGGTTCGCCACCCCCGGCGACATGTCGGTACCCGCTTCCAGACCGACGTCGGTCACCGCGGAGCGTAGCTTCTTGCGGATCGACGCCTCGTCCTCCATCACCCCGACGTAGTGGGCGTCGCCGGCGCTTTTGCTCATCTTCATCGATGGGTCGGACAGCGACATGATCCGGGCCCCCCTGCCGACGAACGGCTCCGGCTCGGGGAAGACCTCCCCGTAGCGGCTGTTGAACCGCCGGGCGATCCGGCGGGACAGCTCCAGGTGCTGGACCTGGTCCTCGCCGACCGGCACCCCGTGGGCTCGGTACAGCAGGATGTCGGCCGCCTGCAGGATCGGATAGGTGAACAGCCCCGCGGAGACGAACGCCTTGCCCTCCGATTTGTCCTTGAACTGGGTCATCCGGGTCAGATCGCCGTAGGAGGTGACACAGCCGAGGATCCAACCCAGCTCGGCATGGGTCGGGACATCGGATTGCACGAACAGGATCGTTCGATCGGGATCGATACCGCACGCCAACAGGTCGAGCGCCATGTCGCGGGACGACCGTCGGAGGACGTCGGGATCCACCTCGATGGTGATCGCGTGGTAGTCGACGATGCAGATGATGCAGTCGAACTCGTCCTGCATCGCGGCCCAGTTCCGCACGGCCCCGAAGTAGTTGCCGACGTGCAGGGTTCCGGTCGGCTGGATGCCGGAGAAGACGCGCTTGTCCATCGTCGACCACCTCCTGGAGGAATGGCCCGCGGCGTCCCGCCGCGGACGGCGTCCAGTATAGTTCGCGCGGTGCCGACTGCAAGCGAGATTCCGCTTGATCATCGTTCTCGGCGTGTCGTATCATGGGTCGGCGGAGGCAGGGCGGGGACGGACCCGGAACGTCACGAGGAGGGCTCGGAGCTCGAACCGATGGCACGCGAGCGCGTCATGGAAGCGCTGCAGCAGCGGGGTGTCGTGATCCCGGACCCGGATCGAACCTACGTCGACGAAACGGTCGAGGTGGCCTCCGGCACGGTGCTCTACCCCGGAACCCATCTGCGCGGAGAGACGCGGATCGGCCCCAACTGCCGGATCGGTCCCGACTGCTGGATCGAGGACAGCACGATCGAGGCGGGGAGCACCGTGCGCTACTCGGTGGTGGAATCGGCTCGGATACGGTCCGATTCCGCCATCGGACCGTATGCCCACCTGCGGGCGGGCGCCGATGTCGGCCCCGAAGCGCGGGTGGGCAACTTCGTCGAGGTCAAGCAGGCGCGGCTCGAGCGCGGGGTCAAGGTCGGTCACCTCGCCTACGTGGGGGACGCGGAGATCGGGGAGGGGACGAACGTCGGCGCCGGGACGATTACCTGCAACTACGACGGGGTGGCCAAGCACCGCACCGTGATCGGCAAGGGCGCGTTCATCGGGAGTAACGCGTCGCTGGTTGCTCCCGTCACGATCGGCGATGGGGCGGTAATCGCGGCCGGCTCGGCGATCACCGACGACGTGCCAGCGGGGACACTGTCGTTCGGACGGGCGCGACAGATGAACAAGCCGGCGCGGCAACGGACCGAGGAGGAGGGAGCGGGCGATGATCGGTAGGGAGCTGAAGCTGCTGTGCGGGAACGCCAATCCACAGCTGGCGCACGAGATCTCCGAGGCGCTGGGCATCGGGCTGTGCGACGCCTCGGTTTCCCGGTTCGGCGACGGGGAGACCCGGGTTCGAATCCGAGAGACCGTCCGCGGGGCCGACGTCTTCGTCATCCAGCCCACCTGTCCTCCGGTCAACGATCACCTGATGGAGCTGCTGCTCGTCATCGATGCGCTCCGGAGGGCCTCGGCCCGCCAGGTCGTCGCCGTGGTCCCCTACTACGGCTACGCGCGCCAGGATCGCAAGCACACCGGACGCGTCCCGATCTCGGCTCGTCTGGTCGCCAACCTGATCGAGGTGGCGGGGGCCGACCGGTTGCTGACCATGGACCTGCACGCCGGACAGATCCAGGGGTTCTTCAACATCCCCGTCGACAACCTCCGCACCGATTGGATCTTCGCCGAGCATATCCAGGCGACCCACGAGGGGGTCGATGAGACGGTCATCGTCTCCCCCGACGCCGGGGGGACCGTCCGCGCGCGCATGGTCGCCGAGCGGCTCAACCGGCCGCTGGCGATCCTGGAAAAGCGCCGCTCGCAAGACGGCTCCGACGTCCAGGTGATGAACGTCATCGGTGAGGTGTCCGGACTGCGGGCGATCCTGGTCGACGACATCCTCTCGTCGGGCAGCACGATGGTGAAGGCGGCCAACACGCTGGTCGACCACGGGGCGGCGGAGGTGTCGGCCTACTGCACCCACGGCACCCTGTCGGGAAACGCCCTCGAACTGGTGGAGGAATCGCCCTTGAAACGGGTGGTTCTGACCAATACCATCTTCAACGAACGTGCGAGTGACAGCGAGATGGTCGACTACATCCATGTGGGCGAGCATCTGGCGAAGACGGTTCACCGGATCTTCGAGTACAAATCGGTGAGTCATCTGTTCCCGCATTACTGAACGCAAATCAACGGATGGCTGGGTGAGCGACGATGCATACCTTAGAAGTGAAGCGTAGAACGGCCGGGAAGGCGAACGCCCTCCGGCGAGACGGATTCGTGCCGGGGGTTGTGTACGGTCCCTCGATCGAGAGTACACCGATCGCCATTGCGCGGAAGGATCTCCTGTCGCTGTTCTCCGAGATCACCCGCAGTTCGAGGATCAACCTGTCGGTGAACGGATCCGGAGAGAAGAAGGAGATGGACGTCTTCCTGAAGGTGGTCGACTACGATCCGATCACGGACGAGCCGAAGCACGTGGACTTCTACCATCCCGACATCGGGTACCCGCTGAAGCTGCACGTTCCGGTGAGGATCGTCGGGGAACCGCGGGGGGTGAAGACCGGCGGCATCCTGAGCGTGCAATACAACACGATCCGCGTCCACGGTCTGCCCAAGGACATCCCGAATTTGATCACGATCGACGTCTCCCGTCTCGACCTCGGCGAGTCGATCCACGTGCGCGACATCGACTTCGGGGACGTCGAGCCGATGATCCCCCCGGAGCGGACGCTGGTGGCCGTCGTCGCCCCGCGCGGCGTGGAGATGACCGAGGCCGAGGAAGCCGAACTCGAGGGCGAGCTCGAAGAGGGCGTCGTGGTCGAGGAGGGAGCCGCCGCGGCCGAGGAGGAAGGCGAGGAGCCCCCTGCCGAAGAGGTCTAGGTGAAGGCGGTTTTCGGGCTCGGGAACCCCGGACAGGCGTACGCGCTGACCCGTCACAACGTCGGCTTCGACGTCATCGACCTCTACCGGAAGGTCCACCGGCACCGTGGCAAAGGGCGGATCGAGCATTCCGCCCTGGTCTATTCCGCCGGCGAACTGCTGTTGGTCAAGCCGATGACGTTCATGAACGACAGCGGGACCGCCGTCCGCGGTCTGCTCGCGGCGCGACGGATCGAGCCGGGCGACGCCCTCGTCGTTCACGACGACCTCGATCTCCCGCTCGGACGGATCAAGCTGCTCGACCGTGGCGGGGCGGGGACCCACAAGGGGATGCAGTCGATCCTCGACGCGATGGCGACCGACCGGATCCCCCGGCTGAAGGTCGGGATCGAGGTCGAGCACCGGACGATACCGGGACGCGACTTCGTCCTCGAGCGGTTCTCGCCCGAGGAGTGGTCGGAATTGCTGCCGGCGCTGGAGACCGCCGTGGCGGCGATCGAGCGGTTCCGGATCGACGGCATCGACGCGGCGATGACGAGAACCAACCGGCGCAACCGAGCGCTTGCCGAGGGGTAGAGGACCGGTATACTCGACCCGTGGGTGCGTTCCGGCGGGGTGAACACCGCAAGAGGAGGGAAGATGTACGATCGATTCTCGCGCGAGTCGATGGAGATTATCGCCATCTCGCAAGAGGAAGCCGAGAGCTGGCGGCATAGCTACGTCGGCACCGAGCATCTGTTGCTCGCCTTCCTCAAGATCACCGACAGTGAGGTATCGCGCTTTCTGACGTCGAACGGGGTGACCTACGAGAAGGTCGCCACCCTCCTCGAGGAGGAGAAGGAGCGCGGCGAGGTTCGTCTTTCCGCCGACGACCTCGAGCCGACCCCCCGGTTGAAGCGGGTGATGAAGATCAGCTTCGAGGAGGCGCGGCGCGCCGGACAGAATACGATACGGCCGGAGCACCTATTGATGGGGCTGCTCCGGGAAGGCGAGGGGACCGGTGCGGCGCTGCTCCATCACTTCGGTGTCGATCTGAACAAGGCCCGGGGCTACTTCCTTCCTCCCGGTGGAATCGGGATGGCGGTGCGGACCGCCCGCCGCGGGCAGCAGCGCAAGGGCGACCTCTCCGAGTTCGGGCGGAACCTCGTCGAGGAGGCGGTGGCCGGCAACCTCGATCCGGTGATCGGCCGCGAGGAGGAGACGGAGCGAATCATCCAAACGCTCACCCGCCGCCGGAAGAACAACCCCGCGCTGGTCGGCGAATCGGGCGTCGGCAAGACTGCCGTCGTGGAGGGCCTCGCCCAGCGGATCGCCAACGGCGACGTACCGGCCCTGCTTCGCTCCAAGGAAATCATCGAGTTGGATATGGCGTCGGTGGTCGCCGGCACCAAGTACCGCGGCGAGTTCGAGCAGCGGCTGAAGGCGCTGCTCAACAAGGTCGCCGAAGAAGACAACGTCATCCTGTTCATCGACGAGCTGCAGACGGTGGTCGGCGCCGGCGGCGCGGAAGGGGCGATCGACGCCTCGTCGATCCTCAAGCCACCGCTTGCCTCGGGAGCGATCCAGTGCATCGGCACCGCCACCCTCGACGAATACCGCAAGTCGGTGGAGAAGGACCCGGCGCTGAAGCGACGGTTCAAGACGATCCTCGTCGAGGAGCCATCGGTCGAGGAGACGGTCAGGATCCTCAAGGGGCTCCGTCCCCAGTACGAGAAGCACCACGGCGTCAAGGTGTCCGACGACGCCTTGCAGCAGGCCGCCCGACTGTCCGACCGCTATGTCACCGATCAGTTCCTTCCCGACAAGGCGATCGATCTGATCGACGAAACGGCGGCCCGGATCAAGCTCCAGCGGACGCGGGTGCCCGTCGAGGCGCGCGAGCTGATGGAGAAGGTCGACACCCTCGACGAGGACGAGCGCGACGCGGTCGCCGCCCAGGAGTACGAGATGGCCGCCCGGCTGCGCGACCGGAAGGCGGAGCTCGTCACCCGCATCGAGGAGCTGAGCGAAACGGCGTACCGCGGCAACGAGTTGCAGGTGACCGGGCGGGAGATCGCCCAGATGGTGGCGATGTGGACCGGGGTGCCGATCGGGCACGTCCAGGAGGAAGAGACCGCCCGAATGGTCAGCATGGAGGAGAAGGTCCACGAGCGGCTGATCGCCCAGGACGAGGCGGTCCGCGCCGTGTCCCGGTCGATCCGGCGGGCGTACGCCGGGGTGAAGAACCCGCGCCGCCCGGTCGGCGTGTTCATGTTCCTCGGCCCCACCGGCGTCGGGAAGACCGAGCTGTCGAAGACGCTCGCCGAGTTCCTGTTCGGTGACGAGGATGCGTTGATCCGGGTGGATATGTCCGAGTACATGGAGCGGTTCACCGTCTCCCGCCTCACCGGTGCGCCTCCCGGCTACGTCGGCTACGAGGAGGCGGGCGAGCTGACCGAGAAGGTCCGCCACCGCCCATACTCGGTCGTGTTGTTCGACGAGATCGAGAAGGCGCATCGCGACGTGTTCAACATCCTCCTCCAGGTGATGGAGGACGGCCTCCTCACCGATTCGCAGGGGCGCCGGGTCGACTTCCGCAACACCGTGCTCATCATGACCTCCAACGTCGGCAGCGACCTCATCACCGACCGCGGGACACTGGGGTTCAGCGATCAGGACGAAACGTCGGACGAGTCGTACCGAGACATGAAGGCTCGGGTCACCGGCGAGGCAAAGAAGGTGTTCCGGCCGGAGTTTCTCAATCGCCTCGACGACATCATCGTCTTCCATCAGCTCAACCGCGAGCAGGTGCGCGAGATCGCCGATCTGATGATCGCGGAGCTCAAGCAGCGGCTCGACGAGGAGCGGGAGATCGAGCTGACCCTCGACGACTCGGCGTGGAAGCTCCTCATCGAGCAGGGGTACGATCCCAAGTACGGGGCACGGCCGATGCGGCGGACGATCGAGCGGCTGATCGAGAACCCGATCTCCGAGGAGATCCTGCTCGGCAACTACCCGTCCGGCTCGGCGGTCACCGCGGTGGCCGACGGCGAGGAGCTACGGTTCGAAGAGAGCGATTGACATGGCGTTCCGCTGCTCGGCATGTGGCCACCGATCGATCAAGTGGCTGGGGCGATGCCCGGGCTGCGGTGCGTGGGATACGTTCGCCGAGGACCGAGCCGCCGACGAGCCGCCGGCATCTCCCGTTTCCTGGCTCGGCGAGGAGCTGCGGTCGATCGATCAGGTCGATATCGATCGGATCGAGCGGTTGGCGACCGGAATGGCAGAGGTCGACCGCCTGCTCGGCGGCGGCCTGATCCCCGGCGGCGTGATCCTGTTCGGTGGCGAGCCGGGGATCGGCAAGTCGACCTTGCTGCTCCAGGTGGCCGAGCACATCGCGCGACGCTACGGCAACGTGCTCTACGTCTCCGGCGAGGAGTCGGAGGGACAGGTCAAGCTGCGGGCCAGCCGGATCGGGGTCGATCACAAGCGGCTGTACGTCCTGTCCGAGCAATCGCTGGCGCGGATCCTCGCCGCGGTCGATCAGGTCTCGCCGACCGTGCTGATCGTCGACTCGATCCAGACGACCGTCGACGAACGGACCGCCGGCGAGGCGGGGAGTCTCCGCCAGCTGCGCGAAACGAGCAGCGAGCTGATCCGCCGCGCCAAGTCGCGGCAGATGGCGACGTTCCTCGTCGGTCATATCACCAAGGAGGGTGCGTTCGCGGGGCCCAAGTCGGTCGAGCACCTCGTGGACACCGCGGTGTACCTCGAGGGGAGCCGCGACGAGGACATCCGGATCCTCCGGTCGGTGAAGAATCGATTCGGGGCGACCCACGAGGTCGTCATGTTCCGGATGACCGCGGAAGGACTGACCGAGATCGGCGACCCGTCGCGGTTCTTCCTTGCCGACCTCGGCGAGACCCCGCGCGCAGGTACCGCGGTGGTGCCGATCCTCGAGGGCACGCGGTCGATCCTGGTGGAGATGCAGGCGCTCGTCTCTCCCACCGGCGGCTACGGCGTTCCCCAGCGTCGTTGCACCGGGCTCGACATCAACCGGGTGCTGCTCCTGCTCGCGGTGATGGAGAAGCACCTCGGCGTCCAGGTGGGCGGCGCGGACGTCTACCTGAGCCTCGCCGGGGGGCTGGAGACGCGGGAGCGCGGTACCGATCTCGGGGTGGTCGCCTCCGTCCTTTCCAGCCTGCGTGATCGACCGGTGGAGTCGCGCACGGCGATCGTCGGCGAAGTGGGGTTGTCCGGGGAGATCCGCCCGGTCCGCCGGCTGACCGAGCGGATCCGCGAGGCGGAGAAGATGGGGATGGAGCGGATCGTCGTCCCCGGCGCCGATCGGCGATCGCCCGGGGCGATCGAGGTGATCGGTGTCGACCGGGTCAGCGAAGCGGTCGATGCGTTGGGCTGGAGTTAGGAGGAGCGGATGAGCGATCGACGATGGGAGCGGTTGACCGAGGCGGCGACGGCGCTTCGCGAGCGGATCGACGTCGCCCCCGCCGTCGCGGTCACGTTGGGATCGGGGCTGTCGAAGGCGTTCGGCGTTCCCGAAGGCGGGAGGATCGTGCCGGCCGCCGACATTCCCCACTACCCGAAACCAACGGTCACCGGCCACGCCGGCGAGCTGTGGTTCGGCCGGATCGGCGACACCCCAGTCGTGGTGCAGCGCGGCCGAGCGCACTACTACGAAGGACGCGATCTCGACGACATCGTGTTCGCCCCTCGGTTGTTCGCGGTGCTCGGCGTCGAAACGCTGATCGTCACCAACGCCTCCGGCGCGGTGAACCCGCAGCTGCGAGCGGGGGACCTGGTGGCGATCAGCGACCACATCAACATGCTCGGCGCCAATCCGCTGCGGGGGGCGAACCTCGACGGGCTCGGCCCGCGGTTCCCCGATATGTCCGCCGCGTACACCCCGCGGCTCCGTCGGCTGGCGCATCGGGTCGCCGCCGAGGAGGGGATCGAGCTCAAGGAAGGGGTGTACATCGCCGCCCTCGGTCCCTCCTACGAGACCCCCGCCGAGATCCGGGCGTTTCGGACGATGGGGGCCGACCTGGTCGGGATGTCCACCGTCCCCGAGGTAATCGCCGCCGCCCATGCCGGGATGGAGGTGCTCGGCGTGTCCGTCGCCACCAACCTGGCGGCCGGGGTCGACCCCGCCGCGACGCTCACCCACGAGGAGGTCATCGAGACCACCGCGCGCAAGGGGGAGGAGATGCGCCGACTGTTGCTCGGCGTGCTGTCCCGGCTGTAGACCGACCGCGCATTGCAGTCGTCGCGAGGGCCGGTATAATGGCGCCGCCGTTCGGCGGCGGCCGCGTTGGTCGCTGACCCGAATGGCATATCTCTAGGGCATTTGGGAGGCGAAGTAGATGGCCAGCGAACCCACGCTGAATCCGTTCGAGATCGCGCAACGTCAGCTGGACACGGCGGCGGACAAGCTCCAGCTCGATCCGCAGGTCCACCAGCTGTTGCGCGACCCGATGCGCACGTTGGAGGTGCACTTCCCGGTCCGGATGGACGACGGGAAGGTCAAGACGTTCACCGGCTTCCGGGTCCAGTACAACGACGCGCGTGGACCGACCAAGGGCGGGCTGCGGTTCCATCCCGACGAGACGATCGACACGGTCAAGGCACTCGCCGCGTGGATGACGTGGAAGACGGCGGTGGTGGACATCCCGTACGGTGGCGGGAAGGGCGGCGTGATCTGCAACCCCAAGGAGCACTCCCAGACGGAGCTCGAGCGGATTGCCCGTGGATTCATCCGCGCGCTCGGCCGGTTCATCGGACCGGAGCGCGATGTTCCCGCACCGGACGTCTACACCAATCCCCAGACCATGGCGTGGATGATGGACGAGTACTCGACGATCGTCGGGTACAACGCGCCGGGGGTGATCACGGGCAAGCCGATCCCACTCGGCGGATCGCTCGGCCGGGGCGACGCCACGGCGCGGGGTACGGTGTACTGCATCCTCGAAGCGGCCAAGGTCTTGGGGATCGAGCTGAAGGGGGCGACGGTGGCGATCCAGGGGTACGGGAACGCCGGGTACTACTGCGCCACCCTGATGCAGGAACTCGCCGGAAGCAGGGTCGTCGCGGTGACCGACTCCCGTGGCGGCGTCTACGATGAGAGCGGCCTCGATCCGGAAGCCGCGAACCAGTACAAGCAGAGCAACGGATCGGTCAGCGGCTTCGACGGGCTGCGCTCGATCACCAACGAAGAGGTGCTCGAGCTCGACGTCGACGTGCTGATCCCGGCGGCGATCGAGAACGTGATCACCGGCGACAACGCCGGGAACGTCCAGGCGAAGATCATCGCCGAAGCGGCCAACGGACCGACCACCCCCGAGGCCGATGAGGTCCTGCACAACAGCGGGAAGTACGTGATTCCCGACTTCCTGTGCAACGCCGGCGGGGTCACCGTGTCCTACTTTGAGTGGGTCCAGAACATCGGCGGCTTCTACTGGGCGATCGAAGACGTCCACCGCCGGTTGAAGGAGAAGATGGTCAAGGCGTTCTACGAAACGCATGAGATGGCGCAGCAGCACGCCGTGGACAACCGGATCGGCGCCTACATGGTATCGATCGCGCGGGTTGCCGAGGCGATGCGCCTGCGTGGATGGGTGTGACACAGCACGCATACCTCCTTGAAAGCAGCAGCACGGTGCGGGGCTCCTCCGGGAGCCCCGTGTCGCTTCTCAAGGCAAGGCACGGTCGGTAGGATAGGCTGGAGGGAGGCGAACCAGGAGATCGCATGAGCGCGACCAGCAACATCTACGAGATGGTGACACGACAGTTCGGGACGGCCGCCGACCGGATGGGGCTCGATCCGGCGGTCCGTAAGATCCTCGCCGCCACCACCAACGAGGTGATCGTTCACTTCCCGGTGAAAAAGGAGGATGGCCAGATCGAGATGTTCACCGGCTACCGGGTCCAGCACAACGATGTCCTCGGACCGTACAAGGGCGGGCTGAGGTACCACCCGGCGGTGGACCTCGACGAGGTCCGCGCGTTGGCCACCTGGATGACGTGGAAATCGGCGCTCGTCGACATCCCGTTCGGCGGCGCCAAGGGCGGCATCCAGATCGACCCGCAGTTGTACTCGGCCGCCGAAATGGAGCGGATCACGCGACGGTTTGCGTTCTCGCTGGGCAACGTCATCGGCCCCGAGTACGACATCCCCGCCCCCGACGTCAACACCAACGCCCAGACGATGGCCTGGATCCTCGATACCTACCTGTCGATGATGCCGCCCCAGGAGCGAAACCGCTCGTCGCACGTGGTCACCGGCAAGCCGATCGAAGCCGGCGGGAGCCGGGGGCGCGACAAGGCGACCGGCCAGGGGGTCGTCTACTGCATCGAGCAGTGGGCGAGCGACCGTCAGGTCGACCTGTCGCAGGCCACCTACTTCGTGCAGGGGTTCGGCAACGTCGGGTCGTGGACCGCGCGGCTGCTGGCGCCGCTGGGGGCGACGCTCGTCGCCGTCGAGGACCACACCGGGGCGATCGCCGCCCCGCGGGGGATCGATCCGGAGCGGCTCACCGCCTACGTCGCCGAGCACGGCGGGATCGTCGGCTATCCCGTCGCCGAGGCGGTCGATCATCGCGATTTCCTGTCCACCCACGCCGACGTATTCGTCCCGGCGGCGCTGGAAAACCAGCTGACGGCGAAGACGACGCCATGGCTCGACGTGCGCCTGGTGGCGGAAGGGGCGAACGGCCCCACCGATCTCGACGGCGATCGGATCCTGCGGGAACGGGGGATCGACCTCCTCCCCGATATCCTATGCAACGCCGGCGGGGTGATCGTCAGCTACTTCGAGTGGCTACAGAACAAGCGGAGCGAGTTCTGGGAGCTGGCCGAGGTCGACGACAAGCTCAAGCGGAGGATCCTCGCCGGCTACCGGCGGGTGCGCGAGGCGGTCGACGAATACGACACCGACTGGCGAACCGCCGCCTACATCGTCGCCCTGCGCCGGCTCGAGCAGGTGTACCAGCGCCGCGGGATCTTCCCGTAGCGCGAGCCGCCATGAACGAGGGAGCTCTTCGCGCCGCCCACACCGCCGAGCATCTCCTCTCCGCTGTCATGCAGCGGCTGTTCGACACCGGGCGCAGCGTCGAGACCCACCTCGGGAAGAAGAAGTCCAAGTGCGACTATCGGGTGGGGCGGCCGCTCGGCGATGCCGATCTGCGCCGGATCGAGGAGGCGGTCAATGCCGCCATCGCGCAGGACCTTCCGGTGCGCACGTTCGTCATCGAGCGCGGCGAGGCCGAGCGCCGCTACGACACGAGCAAGCTGCCGCCCGACGCCGACCCGGTCCGCATCGTCGCCATCGGCGACCTCGATCTCATGCCGTGCGTCGGTCCGCACGTCGAGCGGACCGGGACCCTCGGCCGGTTCGCGATCCGAAGCGCCCAGAGGAAGGCGTCCGACCTCGTGCGGATCCGCTACGTGCTGTCCGACGATCCCACACAATGGGCGGGCTGAGCGCCGAATCCGCCTACAATTCCGCCCTCCGATATCGGTCCCACAGGTCGAGGGCGACGGCGAACGGATCGCGGGGTACGCCCCGCCGGGCGAAGAAGCGACAGATCGTCTCCACGTCGCGGCGCAGCAGGGCGAACGCGGAACGGTTGAACCGGGCGTCGACCGCCTGGGGAAGGTCGATGATCCATGGCGCTCCGTCCCAGACGAGGACGTTGTACGGCGACAGGTCGCCGTGGACGAGGTGCTCGCGCAGCAGTCGGGCGACGTCAGCCAACAGCGCCTCGAAGAGCGCTTCCGCGCCCGCCCGATCGGTCTCCACGCCGTGCAGCTGGGGTGCCGGCCCGGCGCCGTTGCCGAGAAATGCCATGAGCACGGCCGAGCCGCTGCGCGCAATCGGTTCGGGGACGCGGACGCCGGCGGCGGCCGCCCGCTCCAAGGCGTTGACCTCGGCGTCGATCCACAGTTGCGCGGCGGCGGCGTGGCCGAACCGGGTCCCGCGGGCGACCGCCCGCGCCACCCGCGGATCCGCTGCCCGGTCCCGGCCCTCGAAGTAGATCGGGCGGCGCCGGTAGGCGTCCGCGGTGTGTTCGCGGTACAGCTTGGCGGCGAGGAACCGCCGCTTCGTCGACGGATGCGCCCGGCAGCAGGTCACCGTCGCCTCCTTCCCGCTGGGCAGCTCGGCATAGATCCCGGTGATCAGCCCCTGGTGGGCGAACGCGTCAAGCTCGGGGGCGCCGAGCGACACCGCGGCGTCGGGCAGCAGGTCGGCTCGACGGGGTCGAACGTTGGATCGGTGATGCAAGGTAGCCTCCTTCGTCGCGAGACGATGGGAACACGGGTCGTGTCGAGCGGCCGCGCGCCGAAGGTGGAAGATGCGTCGTGGAGATCGGATCCGTCCGCGGGCTAGCCCGTGACGGCGGAGGCGACAGGCTCGACGTGGCATTCGGTGAGCATGGGGGGCCTCCCTTCTCCTTGACTCCGTCCCTGTCGGGGGGATGATCGATGCGAAGAGGGTATCCCCGTTCGGAGCGGGGATCAACGGCGTCCGGATGCGCTGCAGGAGCCGTCCGCCGGGGGGCGGGCGAAAGGAGACGAGCGATGGACACGTTGGAGGCGATCGACGCACGGCGTAGCATCCGCGCATTTCGGGACCAGCCGCTGCCGGAGGGGAGCGGCGAGCGGATCCTGCGGGCCGGGTCCCGAGCGCCGTCGGGGAAGAACCGACAGCCGTGGCGGTTCGTGGGGGTCGAGGGGGAGGGGCGCGCCGAGATGGCGCGCGTCATCGTCGAGGCGCTGGACGCACGAGAAGCGGGCGGCGATGACACCGGGAGCGCTCGCAACACGCTTCACGTCATGGAGACGGCGCCACTGACGGTGTTCGTGTTCAACCCGTACGGCATCGACCCCTGGCTGACGCGATCGACCGACCAGGCGTTCGCCGAGTTGGTCGACGTTCAATCGGTGGGGGCGGCGATCCAGAACATGCTGTTGGCGGCGACGGCGTCGGGGATCGGATCGCTGTGGATCTGCGACGTGCTCTACGCGGTGACCGAGCTGAAGGTGTGGCTCGGCGAAACGGGTCAGCTGGTCGCCGCCGTATCGTTCGGGATCCCCGACGAAGCCCCACCGCCGCGCCCGCGGAGGCCGCTCACCGAGATCGCGCGCTGGGTGTGATCGCACCTTCCCTTGGATGACCCGGCGCCGGCAGCGGGAACCCGGCGAACCGGTCGACGTGGAGGAAGTCCTCCAACCCCTTGGGGAGGGGCGTTGCGGGGAGGCGGCGCGGCGGACACGGTGACCTTCGATGAACGGCGACGAACCGCCCAATGGCCCGCCGTGGGGCTCCGCCGTACGATGGAAAGACGGAGGTGGACGATGCGCAGACTCGTTGGAGCGCTGTTGGCTGCTGGTCGTCTGTTCGGCGGGCAGCCTTGGAGGGCAGGAGGCGGCCCCTGCCGCCGAGATCGACCTGTCGGCGGAGCGGATGCTCGGTGTGGGGATGCAGCTTGACTTCCCGTTTGGGGGCTTGCTCAGCGGGCGCGTCTGGCTGTCCGATGGATGGGGCGGCGAGGCGATCGTGTTCGTGGGGGGCGACCTCGCCGATGTCGAGGGAACGCTTTCGCTACGGGGGTTGGCACGGATCGCCGATCGGCCGGTGGTCGACTTCTACGCCGCGACGGGGGTCTCGATGCCGTTGTCTTCGCACGGAGGGACGACCTACTTGACGTTGGCCGGTGGCATCGAGTTCGGGTTCCGGTTTGCTCCCGACCTGGCGTGGAACGTCGAGTTCGGCGTGGCGGCGTCGACCGATCGTGAGGTGTCGAGGCTGTTCGGCACCGGGATCCACTTCTACTTCTCGCCACGGGGTGCCTCACGGTCACCGGCGGGCGCTCTGGTGGCGAGCTCCTCCCGAGGGATCGAGGCTGACCCCGAACCACCACGCACAGCGACCGCCGAGCGTCCCCACTTCCCGCCCTTGTGCGGTTCGGATCCCGGCGACGATGTCTTCGATGCGGTGGCCGGTCCGCTGCTGGAAGAGGATCCCGCGTTCCGCGAACACCTTTGCACGGTTCGGCGATGGCGATCTCCCCTTGCCGATGCCGTGGCGAACTCGCCGAGGGCGTCGACCCCGAGCCGGCGGCGCGCTGGCCGAGAAACGCCCCAGCACCGTGGCGCACACGATGCTCATGGCGAACGCCACCGGAACGCCACCGCACCACGGCACGAACCTCGACTCCTCGCCGCCGATCTCGATCAGTGTCCGGGCCTGCGAATGCAGCGCCAAGACGTCTCCGGGGCGCGATGTCAACCTGTTCCTCCCCGGTTCATCTGCTCCCCGATCATCGGCGCCAGGAGGTCGGGGTGCGGATTCTCGTGGTGGACGACGATATGAGGCGCTCGGTGAGCTGGTCGCCTTCTACACCCGATCCGAGGACGGCTTCGAGCTGGTGGCGACGCGCGAGATCGAGCCGCTGGTCGAGGAGGCGTGGATCGACGTCGCGCTCTCCGGCCGACCGTCGTTCGAGACGGTGATCGCCTCGGACGGTCGCCGGATCCGCTTCCGGAGTGCCCCGCTCCAACCACCTGGCGCGCCGCCCCCAGCGTCGCAGGACGGCCGCCGGGACGCGCCGCCGGCGGACGCCGACCGACCGGTGCCGACCGTCCTCGTCGTCGGCCACCCGATGGAGATTGTCTTCTCGTCGCTGGCTGCGTTACGCAACCTCTTGCTGATCGCCGTGCCGCTCACCCTGATGCTGTCCGCCGCGGGTGGGTTGTTCCTCGTCCGTCGGGCGTTGGCGCCGGTCGATCGGATGATCGAAACGGCGCGGGGGATCGAGGAATCGGACCTTGACCGACGGATCGGGGCCGGCTCGAAAGGTGAACTCGGCCGCCTGGCCGCCACGCTCAACGCGATGCCCGACCGCCTCGAGCGGGCGTTCCACCGCCAGCGGCAGTTCACCGGGGATGCCTCCGATGAGCTGCGCACGCCGCTGTCGGTGATCGAAGCCGAGGCGACGCTGGCGCTTCGCCGGGAGCGGCCGCCCCAGGATTACCGCGATGCGCTGGCGACGATCTCCGAGGAGGCACAACGGATGAACCGGCTGATCGACCAACTGCTGCTGCTCGCTCGGGCCGATGCCGGAGCCCACGATCTCGCCTTCGGGGTGGTCGACCTGGGCGCGTAGGTCAACGAAACCGTCGGGACCAGCGCGCCGACCTCGCGCGGCATCTGAGCAATCTGCTTGACAACGCGATTCACCACACTCCCTCCGGCGGCTCCGTCGACATCTCCGTGCAGCGAGGCAAGCGCCATGTCGTGGTCACCGCCGCGGATACCGGGACCGGTATCGCGCCGCAGCACCTGCCCCACAGCTTCGAACGGTTCTACCGCTCCGATGTCGCCCGCGCTCGCGCCGGCGGCGGCTCCGGCCGCGGGCTCGCCATCGTCAGGCAGATCGTCGACGACCACCACGGCACCCTCACCGCCGACAGCACCGTCGGTGTGGGAACCACCGTCACCGTAAGGATTCCGCAGCAGCCACGTAACGCGTATCCCTAGATCAACGGCATTTCGAACGACGCTTCGAGCCACGAGAGGCCGGTGTTGTTGTCGAACGCGACGGACAGGGAGAGCTGGATGCTGCCAAGCGGCAGCCGGCCGCCGAACTCGACGCTGAGGTTGCCGCCGGCGAACCGTCCGACGGCGCTCAGTGTCGTCGCACCGAGTCCCATCTCGGCGGTCGTTTCGACCCCGATGCCGGTGTTGTCGAACATGCCCACCGCGGTCGCCACGAACGACCTGGCGCTGATCCCAGCGCTGGCAACGGCGTTGATGCCGAAGGCTGAGTTGTAGCCCGCGTTCGCCGTGACATTGAACGCGCCGAGCGTCATCCCGAGGCCGCCGCCGAGCGTGAACTGTCCGGTTGTCCATCCGCCGGTCGCCGACAGGCTCATCGCTCCCATCTCGGTGTTGGCGCCGACGGTGGCAGCGGTGATGGTTCCACCGCCGAAGCCGAGCGATGCCGAGACACCGAATCCATCGAGATCCATGCTCCCGCCCGCCAGCAGGCTGATCGCGCCGACGGTGAACGAGCCGTTGACCGTCAACTGGATGCCGTCGATCGCCCCCAAAGCGCGAAGGCTGAACGTGGGGGCCCCGCCGGGGACGATCGTCGCCTCCGCCGAGGTTCCAAAGCCGAAGAGCGTCATCGACGCACCGGCCTTGATGCGCACCCCGTCGGTCCCGCCGCTTGCGTCGCCGTAGACCTCGATCTCTCCCAGCGTCAGACTGGCGCGAGCACCGGCCGATGCCCACATCGCGCCGCCGATGCTGTACCCGGCACTGCCGTACGCCGTGACCGAGAACGGCGTCGTCGGCTCGACGACGCCCTCGGAGATCACCTCGAACCCGATGTCCTGACCTGCGCAAGACAGGGAGACGGCCAAGCCGGCGGCGACGGCCGCCAGCATGCGTAGCGTTTGCGTTGTCTTCTGCATATCGTCTCCCTAGAAGGTGTAGTTGAGCCGCTTGCGCACGTTCTCACCGATGATCAGCACCGTCACGCGGTCGACCACCTTCGAGCCGCCACCGGGGATCAGCAGGTACGCCTGTCCCATCGCGTTGGTCATCGAGGTCACCGAACTCGTGTACCCGTCGGTTCCAACAATCTCGAGCTTGATCGGAATGCCGGGCTCAGGCGGGAAGATCTGCGCCGTGACCGTGACGCGTTGCCCGGGATCGGGGTTGGCCGGTGTCGCCCAGGTGTTGAGCGAATGCTTGATCGGAAGCAGCTCCGGTGGGACCTCCTCCGCCGGATCGAGATCGCCGCCGGTCATCTCTCCTTCACCCACCGGCAGGGTGAACGTGATCGTGATGTCGGACTGGGTGATCCGTCCGGTCTTCTGATAGGTCTTGTGGTTGAAGCCGCCGGCGCTGATCGTCACGAGATCTCCGACGTACAGGCCGTCTGTGATCGTGAACTGGCCGTCGCCGGCCGTCAAGGTCGTCGAGAACGGCTGCGACAGCCGGACCACCGCACCATCGATCCGCTCACCCGACTCGGCATCCAGCACGATGCCGGTCAGAATTGCCGGTTCCGGTTGCAGGCGGACCGTCGCCGATGCGCCGCCGGCGCTTGCGGTGAAGCTCCCGGGCTCGTAGCCCTGCGCCGACGCCGACCCGGTTGCGGTTACCGAACCGGTCGTTTCCTCCGGCCGCTCGAACTCGATCGTGAACGATCCGTCGGATCCGGTCGTTGCCGTCTTCGTCTCGCCACCGAATTCGACCGAAACCGCCGCATCCGCGATCGGTCGATGGTTGTGACGACCATCAACGACGCGTCCACGAACAGCCATGGCGTCCGCGCCCGCCAGCGTCACGGAGGCGCTATCGGACGACGGCGCATACATGACCCCGCTGGCCGCCGCACCGGCGACAACCGAGGCAACGAAGTTGACGGTCTGGCTGGCCTGGCTCGCTCCGGCGTCAAGACACGCGTTTGCCGGCAGTTCGGCAATCCCCTGCGCATTGGTCGTCGCGGCGCCCAGCACGCCGCCCTGACCAAAACTCACCACAAGCCCGCTCAGCGGCGCTCCGCTCTCATCGGTGACCTTCGCGGTCAATGTCACCTCGGCGCACGGATCGGCCGACGTGCTGACACCGCCAACCGATTCCGGCGCGGCCGTGAGCACGATGTTGGAGATCGCGCCCTGCACAGACAGGGGCACCGTGATCTCCGAGCCGTTCGCCGGGACAGTGAACGTCGCCGCCGCATAGCCCAGCGCAGTGACCGAGCCGCTCACCCCGGACACGTCTCCCTGAATGGTCAGCGACACCGAGAACCGGCCATCGTCACCGGTCGTTGCGGTCGCGGTCTCGCCCTGGGCCCCCTTCAGTGCGACCGTTGCGCCCCCGATCCGTTGGGACGGATCGGCCTCGAGGACGACAACCCCCTTCGCTGTGATCTGCTGTTCGCGAAGGAGAACGACGTCCGTGGTATCGGTCGAGGGGCCATGGCTGTCTCCATCGGAGGCTTCGCCGCCGACAAACGTCGCGGTGAAGGTGACCGTCTTGCTCATCGCGTCATCCATGTGGCTTTGGCATAGCATCCTCGTCGTTGACGCGCCGCCGTTCGACTCAGTCGTGACGGTTTCGCTCTCGCCCAGCGCGCTGATCTGAACCGGCATGCCGCCGATCCCCCGACCGCCCGCATCGACCAGCTTCACGCGCAGCATCACCGGGACGCACGGATTGCTGGTGCTTGGCCCAGGCTCCGGCCACTCACTGATCTCCTGCGGGTTCGCCTCCAGCGTCAGCGTTGACGCGGGATGCGCCTCCATGGTGACAGGAGTGTTATGTGCATCCGTACGATCCACCGTGAATTCCGCCGGCTGGTACCCGGATGCGGTGACCCGACCGGTTGCCGGAAACGCCGGATATCCAGGGGCTTCTGCAAGCGCTACGGTGAACCGGCCGTCCGGCCCCGTGGTCGTCGTGGAGGTTCCTCCACCCGATCTCGGACTGATGGAGACGGTCGCGCCGCCGATCGCTTGGCTCGGATCCGCCTTCTCGACGACGCGCCCTGTCACGACCGCGGCCTCCGGGTTCTCCAGGTGGAGCGTCGCCGTGTCGGAGGCCGGCATCACATGATCCGACGTTGCGGGGACGATGGACGCTTCGTACACGATCTCCTTCGTTGTCAGCCCTTCGAGATCATCCTTGCGGACCTCGGTGACCCACCGTGCCGTGCCGTTTCCGTCGGTCGTTCGCGCCTCCTCATCGCCTCCATCCGTGCGTCGGAAGCGCACCGTCATGCCGGAGACCGGATCGCCATTCACCTCCGCCACACGTGCTCGAAGCGTGACCGAAACCGACGGGTTGCTAACCCCTTCCTCCCACTGTGCGATCGATTGCGGTTCGACCGACAGGTCAACCGTCACCTTGCGAACAACCGTCAGATCGATCGACCCCCCGACGAGGTCAGCCGGGTGGTCGGATCGCAAGTACACGGGCTCAACGTCCAGGTGGATCGTTGAGCCTACGTTCGTGCCCCAGAACCACGTTTTCGTCGACTCAAGCCGTACCGACGTCGCGTCGCTACTGAGGACGGAGACCGGCACCTTGCCCGGCCCATCGGCATCGAGTTCGTAGCGAAACCAGTCCGCACCCACCGGATCGATGCCGGAGTTTTCTCCCATCGCAACCAGTTGGATCGAGATCGTCGTCGATTCTCCATACTCCACCATCGAATGGGACGCTGACAGGCGGATCTGGAACGTCGGGTGAATCGCCGTGTTCTGGAACCAGTCGTTCGATCGCTTGCCGACCTCGGCGAGTAGATCCGCTTCGGTCATCGTCGGATTGCCGGTCTCGTTCCACCAGTTCTTGATCTTGTCCATCGGGCGTCCCGTGGCGTAGTTCGCCCAATGGTTGAGTCCGTGGTACTCAAAGCCAAAGCCAAGGCGGCGGCGATACCGATCCGCCGTCGCTGGATCTGCTGCGGGGATCGGCCAGTCGCGTGGATCCTCGGGCAGCGCCTTGGCCTCACGCACGGCAATGGCATCGGCAATCGCCTTGAGGCGGCGTTCTTCCGACTCTCCGTAGATCTTGCCCTGCTCTTCGGCAATCTGATACGCGAAGTCGTGCCGCATCGCGACGGCATCCAGCGAGTCGACCGGCGGCTTGTTCCCCGGCGCATCGTTCTCGCGTCCGCCGCCCCAATACCCAGGGCCATACCAGTTGCCATACTCGGTCAGGTTGACCAACGGCACCTCACCGTGCCAGGCCCCTTCGCCCAGCAGTTTGACCGCCGTAATCCCGTCCAGGGCCGGGATGAACGTGGCATCGTCTTTCGCCACCGCCAGGACCGAGACCAGCGTGCTGATAGCGACAACAAGGAGCACGCAGCGTTTTCGGCTGATCATGCCTCACCTCCCGTGATCGTCCAGACCCCCTCGCCGAGGCGGATCAGGGACGCAGACCGCACCGGCTCGGTCGTCTCGACAAGCGCAACCCGCAGGACCGCGAGATCGGTCGGTTGCACCACGGATCCGAGAACCACGACGAATCCGTTCACGTCGGAACCGATCTGCACCGGGACCAGCGACTTGCGCCACAGTGAGGAGGTCTCTTCGAAGACGGCCAGCGGACCGGTGAGCGCTCCAGTCTGCAGCCTGTCGATCGCTGCCTGCGCATGGAAGTCGCTCCATTCCGTGACGAACTCATCTTGATACAGCGTCGACAGCACGCCCGTCTGCGCGCCAATCCGATCGGCCACCTCGCCCCACAGTTCCTGGCCGCCGTCGAGCGGCTGCCCGGAGGCAACGCGGCGCTGGAACAGCTCTGCAGCGGCGTTGACCGACTCAGTGACATTCGCCGCGAGCAGCGTCGCACTGGATGTGAACACAATCGGGTCGGTCACGACATCCATATCGAACGCGATGCACTGCGTCTCGTCGGCATCGAATTCGATCGTGAACAGCGCACCGATCCACGGGTTGTATAGGCCGAGAAAGGCCCGCCCTTCGTCGGGAACGACGGCGAGTCGAACGCAGTGTCCGAACAGCGTCATCGCATCGGCCGATCCCGGCGCAATCACCTCCATCGCATCGGCCCATTCCGAGGCTGCTGCATCGATCATCCACACCGTACCGGCACCCGCCGGATCCCAGAAGGCAACATCCTGGAACGACTGCCCGATAACGATCAGCTCACCAATCTCGATTGCCGACCCGCAAAGCGAAACAACTGAGGACAGAAGAAGACCCAGGAATAAAACCGCTACGACCGACCGCCTTGCCACCACGACGCCCTCCGTTCGCTCGTGTTACGTAGCTCGCCGGTCGTCTCCGGAACGGCCGGACCATCGAAAGCGATACTCGACTCTAGCACACGGTCGCGTGAGCGCCTATGGGAGAGAATCCGCTAAACCGCTCGATAGAAGTGGAACACCAACGCGACCTCGCCGTCGGCGAAATCGGGGGACATCTCTGAAAGCGCGCTGTTTGTCAAGGTGAAGGTCTCAGTGCACCTCCTTTGAGGACGGTCGCTGCATCATGGTGTCCGGTGAGTCGGAGTCATCTCTTCGCTGTCCAGGCAGCAATAGGTTGTTCGGGTG
>CAZLER010000001.1:766-121899 GCA_964558595.1 uncultured Thermotogae bacterium | reverse complement strand
CAGAACCGGCTGATCGCTGAGGTCACCGCGGAAGTCCTTACGGGACTGAACCCTTTGGCCCCAACCCACAAAGGACCCCGCCAACGTCCCGGTCGTCGTTAAGTGAACGGTATTGGGGCTAGCGGCAGATCATCGTACACGAACGGCGACGCGCCCGGCGGAAAGCCTGGCGCGTCGCCGAGAAGGGCGGTTACGACTACTCTCGCCGAGACGGGGGCGGCATCTGCTGCAGCAGGTAGCCGTCGAGGCGGAATAGCAGCGCCTCGAGCCGCTCCACCCACCGAGCGAGCGCCGGATGACCGCGATCCGGCCGGTCGGCGCGACGTGATAGGTCGGCGAGCTGTGTGGACAGCGATCGGATCAGGCCATGAGCCGCCGCTTCGAACCGCGTGGCCTCGCGCGGCGACAGCCCGGCGGTTGCGCCGTCGACGGTTCCGTCGATCCAGCCCCGCAGGTCGCCGAGCGCCCGCTTCGCGCGCGGTCGAGCCGGCCCCGGCTTCGCACCCTCGACGATCTCCTCGAGGACGTGGACGAGGCGATGGAGCCTCAGGTCCAACCGGAGGATGCGCGCTCGCATTCCATCCACGGACTCGTCGTCGGACGGCGCCGCCATCTCGTCGAGCAACGACTCGAGGAGCTCGATCGTCTCCTCCACCGCGTCCTCGAGGCGCTCCGCCGCCGCGTGCTCCAGGGCAGCCAGTTCGCTTTCCAGACGCGCGAGGACGTCCGTCATCGCCTCGAGCGAGCCCGCGACAGGGCGGGCGCCGGGTTCGGCAGCAGCGGCTGCGGCCCCGAGGGGGATCACGGCGACCATGACAAGCCCGATCAGCCACCACGCCCGTCGAGCCCGCCTTCTCTTCTCGATGGATCTACGCATGCCTTCTCCTTTCGATGCCGGAGCTCCACCGGCATCGGACACCGTGGGATCTGAATATCGGCGTCCATGGCCGGCAAGCTACCGAGGGCGGCATCAACGGGACACCGAACGGCGGTCAACGGGAGGTCAATCCCCATGGGCACGCTTGTGGAGGCGATCGGGGGCCTCTACTCTAGTGAGGTGGGCATCGGGTGCAGGATCAGCGACGTGCGGCGGACGACGGTGGCGGCGGCGATCGTGCTGCTGACCACGGCGGCGGTGTTGACGGTGGCGGTGCGCGGCTACCGGGCGCTGCTCGAAGAGACGTTTCGGGAGCGGAGCATCGCGTACGTGCATGCGTTCGCCGGGTCGGCCTCGGGATGGACCGATCCGCTCAACGGGGAGATGCTTCGAGCCGCCAGTCGGTTTCTGTTGGTCGGGAGTGCTGCCTTCGTCCGGATCGAACGGAATGGGACGGTCCTTGTCGACGAACGGGAGGGCGGGGCCCAGGGGATCGAGCTGACCCCGACGCCGCCGGTCGCCGCCGGAGAGATGCATCGTGTCGCTGCCGCGGGGCCGTACCTCGAGGTGACCGTCCCGCTCGCGTTCTCCGGGCAAGCGGAGGGCACCGTGCGGATCGGGTTGGAGAGGGTGAGCGTGAGCGCCCGAGCTCGGGCGATGACGTGGACGTCGGCGGGGATCGCCGGAGCGGTCGATGCTCTCCTCCTGGGGGCGCTGGCATGGAGCCATCGCGGTCGGCGGCGTCGGCGGGACGGGGCCTCCTCCGACGCCGTTCCGGCAGCCGAGGCTCCGTTGGTCGTCGGTGGACTGCGCATCGATCGGGCGACCAAGCAGGTGACGCTGGCCGGCCGGCCGGTGCAGCTGACGCCGAAGCAGTACACGTTGCTCGCCTACCTCGCCGAGCGGTCCGATCGGGTGGTCTCCGAGAAGGAGATCGTCGCAGCGGTGTGGCCCGACTCGCCGTACGCGGACGCGAAGGACGTCAAGCAGTACATCTACCTTCTGCGCAAGCGGCTGGCGGATGCCGACCCCGATGGGCGGTCGCTGATCGTCAACGCGCCTGGCTTCGGCTATCGGCTCGATCCCGTTGACCGCGGGTTGACCGATCGATGATGGCCGGCGGTGGGAGCTGTTGAGACGATGCGTTTGATGGAAGATCGGAGGCTGCTATGAGCATCGCGGCACGAAGGCTGTTGCTCTGCTTGTTGCTGGCGGGGGCGGGGACGATGTCCGCTGCGGCCATTCCGGAGGGCAAGCCTCTGGAGGATCAGCTCATCGGATTCGCGCAGCAGTTGCGGATCGGGATGACGCTGGCTACGGTGGCAACCTACTCGCCAACGATTGGCGATCTACGGCTCCACGCCCAGCAGCTCGTCAACCTACTAGAAGGCCCGCACGGGAAGCACTACGCGCGCCCGGTTTCGTCCGACGAACCGACCGCGGGGTTGCTGATCGAAGCGGGCGCGTTCGGAAGTCGTTTCCAGACACGCGGTCTCGGATCCGAAACGCGGGGACGGCTGGCCGAGGCGACGCGCAACGTGAGGACGTATCTCTCGCTGGCGCTGGATGCGTCGTTGTCCGTGCTCGACGAACGGCGGATGGAGCGTGCCAGCGCGGCGATGATGCAGGCGTATGCGTTTCTGCTGGCGGCGTACGAGCAGCCTTGTGGTGTACCGTACGTTCCGGCGTTGTGGACGATCCTGCGCGCCTTCGATCTGACGGAGCGCGTGGCCAACGCCCATCGAGAGCCGTAGTGCTCAGGGCGCTTGTGTGTGCAGAGGATGTGCCCAACGGCGCACCCCGGAAGCCTGCTCCGGCGTGCGCCGTTCCCGTGGGCCTACTCGTAGCGCAGCGCGTCGACGACCGGCAGCCGCGATGCCCGCCACGCCGGCCACAAGCCGGCGATTGCCCCGATGAGGAACGAGCCGGCCAGCGTGATGGCGATCAGCGACGCACTGGCGACGATCACCAGCTCGACGTTGAAGAACTGCCCGATGAACGCCGACGCCACCGCGCTCAGGCCGAGCCCGAGCACCGTGCCGACGATCCCGCCGACCAATCCCATCAGGCCAGACTCGATGAGGAAGATCGACAGGACGTGGCTGTTCTTCGCCCCGACCGCCTTCATCACCCCGATCTCCTTGGTCCGCTCCAGCACCGAGGTGAACATGGTGTTCATCACGCCGACCCCGCCGACCAGCAGCGAAATGCCGGCGATTCCGGCGAGAAAGCCGCTGACGATCGTCGTCACGTTGCCGATCTGTTCGCTGATGTCACTGTAGGTGACGGCGGAGATCTCCGATCCACGCTGCTTCAGGGCGTCCTCGACGCGATCGGCGACCACGTCGACATTGGCGCCCTCCTCGGTACGGACGAGGGCGAAGAAGACATCCTCTTCCGAACCCCACAGATCGGACATCGTCTCGAAGGGCACGTAGATCTCGTCGGGGCTCGGCCCGGCATTCATGCCGAACCCACCCTGGCGCTCGGCCTGCTCACCCTCGGTGAGCACGCCCACGACCGTGAACGTCATCTCGCTCTCGGCGTCGCCGCCGATGAGGATGCTGTCGCCGACTCCGGCACCGAGCCGCTCGGCGACCTCGTGGCCGAGGACCGCCACCTCCCGTTCGCCGGCGTCGAACAACCGTCCGCCGGGTTGGACTTCCAGCTCCCCGACGAAGGACGTGAAGTCGGTGGCGAGCTCGGGAGATAGACCCATCACGGGCAGGAACCCCTGCTGAACGTTGCCCTCGGTATCGGGAGGTCCTTGAACGAACCCGGTCTGCTCGCGGATCGCCGCGGCGATCCGGACGCCTTCGAGCGTCTTGAGGTAGTCGAGGTCGAGGGTGAACTCGTCGACATCCCCGCCGTGGCTCTGAGGGCCGAACGCGTCCTCGGAGAGGATCATGAACGTATCGACGCCGAACACCTGTGATACCTGCTCCTTGATCGTGCGGTCGAAGCCAAGGCCGATCGAGATCAGCGCCACCACCGCGGTGATCCCGATGAACACGCCGATCACCGTCAGCCAGCTGCGCAGCTTGCGATGCCGGATGCTCTGGCCGGCCAGCGCCAGGAAGTCCCACAGTCTACCCATCGTCGTCTCCTTCCCGCGCCGGTTCGGCACGGCCGGAGGCCGAGACGCACCCGTCCCGCAGCCGGATGATCCGGTCGGCGATTGCCGCCGCCTCCGGGTCGTGCGTCACCAGGATCAGCGTCTTGCCGTCGCGGCGACTCAGCTCCCGCAGCAGGTCGAGGATCGATTCCCCGGTCTCCGTGTCGAGGTTCCCGGTGGGCTCATCGGCGAGGATGATCTCCGGATCGTTGGCGAGAGCGCGGGCGACGGCGACCCGTTGGCGCTCCCCGCCGGACAGCTCGTTCGGCTTGTGGTTGCGGCGATCTCCGAGCCCGACCTTCTCCAGCAATGCCTGAGCACGTCGCCGCCGATCGCGCTTCCCGATCCCTTGGAAGATCATCGGTAGCTCGACGTTGCGCTGAGCCGACAGCGTCCCGATCAGGTTGAACGTTTGGAAGACGAAGCCGACCCGGCGCCCGCGGAGGGCCACCAACTGTCGTTCCTTGAGCTGTGTCAGGTCGTTCGATTCGATGGCGGCGCGACCGGCGGTCGGCCGATCGAGCGCCCCCAGGATATGCATCAGCGTCGACTTCCCGGAGCCGGAGGGCCCCATGATCGCCACGATCTCGCCCCTGTCGACCTCGAGGTCGAGGCCCCGCAGAGCACGCACCGTCGTCTTGCCCAGCTCGTACTCCTTGGTCACCCCTTGCAGCTGGAGCAGCGCCATCGCTAGGTCTCTCCCTCGGCGAACGTGTACTCGACCAGCTCCAGCCGGAACACCTCGACCCACTCCCCGGCGCGCAGCTCCTCGGCGACGACTCGGGGTGAGATGAACACCGGGTGCGACAGGCCGAACGCGACGGTCATCCGGGTATCCTCTTCGTCGGGATCGACGAACCGTCCTTCGAGCGCCCAGACGCCGGCGATCGTCGTCCCGGTGATGTCGGTAAACGAGGCCCCTCCGGGCAGCAGGTACTCCTGCCCCTCCTGGAGCCGCGAGCGTTGATCGATCAGGGCCTGCAGTGACGAGTAGCTGAGATCGTGTTCGCCGCCGTACGCGACGCTGGTCGCGCCGAAGATGAACCCGAACCCCGACAGCTGGTCCTCGGTGCCGGTGGACTCGGTGTACATCTTCACGGTGAACTGCTCGTTGTCCCGCGCGATAACCACCAACTCGAGAACCTGGGGCTCGGTCATGTCCTCGGCGGTCACGCCGTAGTGCATCGTGGTCGTTCCGATCGGGAACGCGCCGAGATCCGCCTGCGCGAATCCACTCCATGCCATCCCTACCACCATCACGGCGGCGATCCATCCTGTTCGCTTGCTCATGTGATCCTCCTGTTTCGCGGGTCTGCGTATGTGGTTCTCCGACGTCCGTTTCCCTCCTGCTGAGAATGTGTGTACGAGTACACTAGCTCCTTGTCCAGCGTCACGGGTTCCCCTCCCCGGAAGCGGGCTGTTCCGTCGCAATGACCGCCGCTTCCAGCCTCTCCACACGTTCTTCCAGGTCGAGGATGCGCGCCGTGTTGCGCGCCGCGGCTTGTTCGGCCACCCGGGCTGCCTCCTGCGCGGCGGCGATCCGTGACTCGACCTGCTCGGCCCGTCGCCGGAAGTCGCCGCATCCGGCGACGAGGACTGCGAGGACCGTCACCAGCAGCACCCAACCTGCCGTCTTGTTCATCCGAGATCCCTCCCTTGAACCAGCGGCTCTGGTTGACCGCGGAATTGGTTCATGTACAGACGATGGTAGGCTCCCTGGTGAGCGATCAACGCCTCGTGGTTGCCCTGTTCGACGATGCGGCCGTCCTCGATGACCACAACGCGATCGGCGTTGCGGATCGTCGACAGCCGGTGGGCGATGACAAAGCTTGTCCGTTCCTCCATCAGCTGCTGAAGCGCTCGTTGGATCTGCACCTCGGTCCGTGTATCCACCGAGCTCGTTGCTTCATCGAGAATCAGGATCCGGGGATCGGCGAGGATCGCCCGCGCGATCGCGATCAGCTGGCGCTGCCCCTCGGAAAGGTTCGAACCTCGCTCGGAGAGCTCGGTAGCGTATCCCTGCGGGAGCCGGCGGATGAACCGGTCGGCGTGGGCCAGTTGGGCCACCTCGATGACGTCGTCGTCGGAGGCGTCGAGCCGTCCGTAGCGGATGTTCTCCATCACCGATTCGGCGAACAGGAACGTCTGCTGGAGGACGACCCCCAGCTGTCGTCGCAGCGACGCTGTGGTGACGCTGCGGACGTCGGTGCCGTCGAGGCGTAGGGCGCCGGCTTGGATGTCGTAGAACCGCGACAAGAGGTTGACGATCGTCGTCTTTCCGGCACCCGTCGGGCCGACCAACGCGATCGTCTCCCCGGGCTCCGCCCGGAGGTTCATCTCGCGCAGCACCGGCGTGTCCTCGGTGTAGCCAAACGTGACACGGTCGAATTCCACTCCGCCGCGCAGGGCGTCAAGCTCGACGGCGTCAGCGGAGTCGACCAGCGTCGGCGGCTCGTCGAGCACGGCGAAGATTCGTTCCGCCCCGGCGAGCGACTGCTGAATCTGGTTGTACAGCCCCCCGAGCTGGCGGAGCGGCTCGGCGAACCGGCGTGAGTAGGCGATGAACGTCGCGATCAGGCCGACCGTCACGACGCCCTCCACCGCCAGCCAGCCGCCGACCCCGGCGACGACCGCGATGTTCATGTTGGACAGGATCCCCATCATCGGCATGATGAACAGGGCGTAGGTCATGGCGTGGATCCCCAGCTGGCGGACGGCGGCGTTGTGCTCGTCGAACCGTTCGAGTACACGTTCCTCTTGGCCGAAGGCCATCACCACCCGCTGTCCGCTGTACGTCTCTTCGAGCGTGCCGTTGAGGACGCCGAGGTTCGACTGATAGGCGCGAAACGCGCTACGCGTCCTCTTTCCGATCAACACGACGAGGCTCAACATCATCGGCAGCACGACCATCGACGCCAACGCAAGCCAAGGGCTCAGCAAGAACATCACGATCAGGATCCCCACCATCGTCAGCACGCCGGAGAACAGCTGGGTCACGTTCTGGCTCAGCACATGGCTGATCGCATCGATGTCGTTGGTCAGTCGGCTCATCGTCTCGCCCGAGCGGTGGCTGTCGTGGAACACGAGGCTGAGACGCTGGAGATGCCCGAACAGATCGGCCCGCAGGGCGCGCATCGCCTTCTGGGCAATCGTGGCGATGAGCACCCCTTGACCGGTGGTCGCCACCCAGGCCGCCGCGTAGCTGGCGAGCATCAGGCCGATCACCCGCCACAGGAGATCGAGGTCCCGTTGCGCCACGAGGGTGTCGATGGCGCGGCCCATGAGGAAGGGGCCGACCAGCGCCATCGTGGTGCCAAGCGTCGCCAGAAGGAAGACGCCGGCGATGGAGGCCCGGTACCCACGCAGGTAGCCGAGCAGCCGGCGCAGCGTTCCGCGCGCGTTGCGGGGACGCTCGCCGCCAAACCTCGGTCCGCGTCCCGGTCGGAGCGTCGGCGAGTGCTGGTGTTGCCTGGGGGAAGCTATGGTGGCCCACCCCCTTCGCTCGATGCCGCGGTCTCGAGCCCCAATTGGGATTGGTAGATCTCGCGGTAGACGGGGCTGGTGACGAGCAACTCCTCGTGGGTGCCGCACGACTCGACCCGACCGGCGTCGAGGACCACGATCTTGTCGGCCAGCAGCACGGTGCTGATCCGCTGCGCGACGATGAACCGGGTGGTGGCACGTTCCGATTCGGCGATCAGCCGATCGAGGGCGTCCTGCAGCTTGACCTCCGTCTCGATGTCGACGGCGCTGGTCGAGTCGTCGAGGATCAATGCCTTGGGCCGTACCAGGAGTGCCCGGGCGATCGCCAGCCGTTGCCGCTGTCCTCCCGAGAGGGTCACGCCGCGTTGGCCGACGGGGGTATCCAGCCCTGCCGGGAATCGGTCGATGAACTCGAGCGCCTGTGCCGCCCGACACGCCTCGCGGATCTCCTCGTCGGTGGCATCGGGGCGCCCGTAGGCTACGTTCTCGCGCACGGTTCCCCCGAACAACACGGCCTCCTGCAGCGCGATCCCGATCTCCCGCCGTAGCGCATCGAGCTGGAGATCGCGGACGTCGATCCCGTCGAACGTTACCCGCCCGCCCGTGACGTCGTAGAACCGTGGAATGAGGTGGATCAGCGTCGATTTGCCCGACCCGGTCGTGCCGAGGATCGCCACCGTTTCTCCGGGCTCGGCCACGAAGCTCACGTCGGAGAGCACCGGCGTTCCGTCATCGGACCCGTAGCCGAACGAGACATGGTCGAAGGCGATCCTTCCGCGCGGCTCGACCAGTCGTTTCGCGCCGGGCTTCTCCTTCACCTTTGGCTCGGCATCGAGCACCTCGAGGATTCGGGAAGCGGACGCGTTGGCCGCCGCGATCGGGGCCAGCATCCCGGCGAGCATCATCAGCGGAAACAGGGCGAACGTCAGGTAGTTGATCGATGCGACGACCTGGCCGACGGACATGTCGCCGGCGAGGGTGGCTACACCGCCGAACCAAACGGCGCCGGCGATGCCAAGGTTGAGCACCAGGGTCATCGTCGGCAGCAACACCGCCACCAGGCGCATGATGCCGATTGTCTTGTCCATCAGCTCCACGTTGGCGGTCCCGAACCGGCCGATTTCGTGATCCTCTCGGACGAACGCCTTGACGACGCGTACCCCCGCCAGGTTCTCCTGGAGGACGGTGTTCAGTCGATCGAGTCGTTGCTGGACCGCGTTGAACATCGGCTGAGCCTTGCGAGCGAACCACAGGACGAACAGCGCGATGACCGGCACGAAGGCGGCGAACAACAGGGCGAGCCGAGGACTGGTCAGGATGAGCATCACCGAGGCGCCGAGGATCCAGACCGGCGCGCGGGTGAGGATCCTAAGCGACATCATCACGATCATCTGCACCCGGTGGACGTCGCTCGTGGAGCGCGTCATCAGGTTTCCGGTCCGCAGCTCGTCGAGGTTGGCGAATGAGAACGATTGCGCCTTGCGGACCATGGCACTGCGCAGATCGTGAGCGACGTGCTGCGCCACCCGCACCGAGAAGTAGTTGTTGCCCAGTGCGAACAGCGCGGCCAACAACGCCGCGCCGAGCATCATCAACGAGGTCGTGACCACGATGCTGAGGTCCCCGACCGCGATTCCCTCGTCGATGATCCGCTGCGTCAGTCGGGGGATGAGCAGGTCGCTGGCGACCATCCCGAGCAGCAGCGCCAGCGCCGCGAACGCGAACAGCTGGTACGGCCGAGCGAAGCCGAGGAGTCGTGCAAGGGCCTTCACCGGTGGGTCCTCTCCTCGTCGTTGTGGCCACACATCTCGTCGGGGGCGAAGCGGTCATGGAGCTTGAGCAGCAACCGCTTCAGCGTTTCCTGCTCCTCCGCCGTGTAGATGGCGTTGAGCTCCTCTTCCATCGCGGCAAACGCCGCTCGCGCCTCCGTTCGCAGCCGCTTCGCTTGTGGGGTCAGGTAGACCCGCAGGATCCGCTGATCATCCGGATCGCGTTCCCGTCGGATCCAGCCGTCACGCTCCATGCGCTGGAGCATCGTGGTGACCGACGCTGGGCTGATGTGCATTGCGCGGGACAGCTCCCGCTGGGGAACGCCGTCGTGATGCCATAGGTGAAACAACGCGAATCCCTGTCCCCTGTGCAGACCGATCCGTTCCATGTGGCTCTTCAGGAGGTGACCCGTCATCCGGCAGACCTGCGCCAGCAGCTGGCCGACGGTCAGATGACGTGCCGTCGTATCGCGCTCTAGCATCGCGCCTCCGCGAAAGTAAACGGGCTAACCATTAGGTGGCTAACGATATCGGCGACGCCGGCGCTTTGCAAGCGGATACTTGCGGTCAGGGGTTCAACGGTCCGTCGGCGAGGACAGCAGTAGCCTACCGATCGCACGTTCGAGCAGGCTGCCCAAGTAGAGGTACGCTTCGTGCCGGACCGCTGAGGAGATGCCGGCGTAGGCGTCTCCGGTGGGATCCTGAAGGTTGCGGATGACGCGGCCCTCGGCATCCAGTCCGAGCACGAAGCCATAGCGTGGCGCCGCAGCATCGAACCACGACAGCGGCAACCGGGCGGCGATCTCTCGCAGCCACGGACGTTCCATCGTCCAGTCGAGGAACGGATTGCGCGGATTCATCATCGCGATCCAAAACACGCCGTGGGCATCGCACGAGATCCCATCCGGAAAGCCAGGGAGGTTGTCGACGAAGATCTCGTCCTCTCCCCGACGGGGTCCCGACAGCCAGAACCGCCGGATGCGGTAGGCGGTCGTCTCGGCGACCACCACGAACGCCTCATCCCGGCTGAGCGCCACGCCATTGGCGTAGTACAGGCCGTCGAGCAGCGCCTCGACGGTGCCATCGGGTCGGTACGCCAACAGCCGGCCGTGCGCCCGATGCTCGAGCATGTCGAGGAGGGTGTCGGTGGTCTCGGTCGACGACTCACTGAAGTAGATCGTTCCATCGTTGCCGATCGCCACGTCGTTGACCAATCCCAGCGCTTCGCCATCGACCTCGGCCGCCAGCTCTTGGACGTCGCCCTCCGACGAGATCGCTAGCAGGCGACCGTACAAGTCGCAGACAATCATCTGGCCGTCGTGGGCGAACTCGATCCCCAGCGGTCGGCCGTCGAGCACGGTGACGGTGTGGGCGGTCGATCCAGGGAACGATGCGCGCACGATCGATCCATCCTCCAAGCCGCAGATCACCGTTCCGTCATCGGAAACGGCAACCGTCTCCGGCCCCCGCCCGACCGGTAGCTGTTCAACGCCGGTGAGGCCGTCGTTCGCAGCGTAATCCCCTTCGAGCTGAGGGGCCTCCGGAGGTGACCAGCGGGCTGGGTCGATCGGCACCGGCCAGAACAGGAGGTACGCCGCCATGGCGAGCGCTACCGCCGTCGCGATCCACCCTCCCTTGGTCATCTCTACCTCCGTCAGCGGGTCAGCCGAGCGGGCGCCTGCCGGCCTTCCGGGCGAGGCGACCGACGATCCGCTCGAACTCCGATCGCTGCATCTCGAGACGCGCGAGCAGGTGGCCGATGGACCGCTCGATCGCCTCCTCCGACGGCGTGTTCGCCGCCAAGATGGCGTGCGCTTCTTCCTTCGCGATCGCCCCCTGACGCAGCATCGCCGCCACATCGGGCAGGACGCGACTCACGCCATGTTGACGAGTGTACAGGTAGGCGGCCGCGTCGTGAATCAGGCAATCCCCGTGCCCGAGCGCGGTGTGATGGGCGGGAGGACGGTATCCGGCGTCGATTGCCTCGAGGTGCTCGAGAATTGCGGTTTCGTCGTAGGGCTCGAACAGGAAGAAGGCGAGGAACTCGGGCACGACCTCGTCAGTGCGCCATCCGGTTCCCACCAGCTCGTGGAGAATCCGGCGCCGCATCCGCGGGTTCGGCACCAAGGTCACAAGTAGCAGCCGCATCCGCCGCACGATCGAGCGGTAGTCCGCCCGCAGCGCCTCCGGTGCGTACGGCGCCAGATTGCGACGGATGACGGCGAGCCCCAGATCCTTCGATCCCGGATACCACGAACGGAACATCTGCATCGGCGAGCGGCCGTGGATGAAATAGGGGATCCTCAGGTTGCGGCACCCGCGGACCGACAGGATGTAGCCCCCGATCGAGCAGGCGACGCACGGATCCCCAAGCCTCTGCAGCGTGGCGCGGTAGAACGCGCGGAAAGCCTGCCAGTCGGGCTTGTACACGAAGTGGTCGATGCCGGATGCGGCGGCGATCGCATCGATGTTGCGCCACGCGTGGTCGGTGAGGAAGCCGTTGTCGTACGTGATCGCCAGCAGCCTCGCCGCGTACGCTGACGCCAGGCGGTGGAGCACATAGGCGCTGTCCTTGCCCCCGCTCAGGCCGACCGCTGCATCGTAGTGGAATCGCCCGCGGTGTCGGCGCAACCGGTCGGCAAGCCGCGGACGATGGCGCTCGACATCGAGAAGCGACACTCCGGTGGCGTCCCAGTACCGGCAGTAGTTGCACAGTCCGGACGCATCCAGGCGGACGTCCAACACCCCGGCCGGCAGCAGGCAGCGTCGACACCGGGCACGGCGAAAGGTCACGGCGTGTCCTCCCAACGGATGGCGTATCGCCGTCAGCGTACCGCCGGAGACCGGAGGCAGCAAGGACGCCGGACCGGTCAGCTAGGCGCGGAGGGTGACGAGCACCACGCCGGCGAGGACGAACAGGACGCCGACGATGGCGCGGCCGGTCAAACGCTCGCGCAGCAGCAGCACCGAGTAGAGGAGCGAGAAGACCAGCGTCGATCCGCGGATCGGGGAGATGACGCTGGCCGGGGCGAGGCGAAGGCTCGATAGCCAGAAGATCCATCCCAGGTAGGCACCGGCGGTGGCGGCGAGCACCGTGAGCAGCACGCCCCGCCGATCGATACGGAATGGAAACCGTGAGCGCAGCAGCGGGGTCATCAACGCGATCGTCGCCACCCCGGAGCAGGAAAACAGGAACAGCAGCGCTGCCGGGGACATCCCCCGCTCCAGCGCCAGTTTGGTGGGCACCGTCTCGGCGATGCCCCACAGAAGACCGGTCAGCAGCGCGAACAGCGAGCCCGAAAGATGACCGCGGAGGTCGAGCCGCCGCCCGACGAGAGTGAACGAGCCGGCGACGACCAGGACGGCGGCGGCCACGACCTCCCAGCGAAGGGGCTCGCCGAGGACGAGGATCGCGGTGGTGACGCCCCACAGCGGGGCGGTACTGGCCAGAGTCGTCGTCTGGTAGGCGGGGGTGCGCTCGATCGCCATCAGGTAGAACAGGCCACCGAGCGTGGAATCGATGAAACCGGCGAGCAGCGCCATGCCGATGCTGTACGCATCCGGAAAGCGAAGCGTCCCGGTGACCGCGGCGTACACCAGCGCCAGCGGCGCCACCAGCAGCCAGCGACCGAGCATGTAGGTCAGCGCGTCGATATGGCGGAGCGCCGGCTTGGCCGCCGTCATACCGATCGCCCACGTCCCCCCGGAAGCGATGGCGAACAACACGGCCAACCCCATCGGTCCTCCCTCCGCGGCAAAGGCTGGCGGGATTATGCGCGATCCCGGTGCGGTTTCCCCCTCCGACGGGGCGCGTCATAGGGTTCGGGACCCCGAGCCATCATCCGACCCACAGGTGACCGGTGTGGACCGGAACGCCCTGGAGCTTCAGGTAGTAGAACAGCTGGGCTCGGTGCCCCTCGAGGTGGGCGATCATGCGCAGCAGTTGATGGCCGAGCGGGCGGGGTTCGGTCTCCCAAGGCGCGCAGACGGTGCGGTCGGCGAGATCCTCGTCGCTGACCTGCGTCAGCATCTCCGTGGCGAGGGCCCGGTCGGCGGACAGAAGCCGCTTCGCCTCCTCGACGCTGCGCACGGCGGGAAACGACTCGGCGGGAGGAAGCATCTCCTCGGGGGTCAGCTGGCGCGGATCGAACCCGTCGGGCAGCCCCCAATCCCCGGTGACGAATCCCTTGGACGGGGCGCCGCACGCGTCGGAAAGATGGTGAAGCAGCTGCCCGGTCGTCAGCCAGTTGTCGCCGGTAGCCGGCTTCCAGTCGAGCCGGTCATCGCGGACGAAGTCCATCAGTCGTTCGGTCGACGCGTACGCCGACGCGGCTTGCACCTCGAGAAGTGCCTTCCACTGCATCGATACCCCCTTCGTGCGGTCCGCTGCCGGGACCGCGGTCCCGTGAAACGATCCCCCCCGTTGGGTGTTAAACTGACGGGATGCTACCCTTTCCCACGGGAGTTGACGAGTCCACAGCGAGGTGATCGGCATGAGGCGACGTGCGACATGGGTGACGGCGTTGGCGGCGGTGATGGCGGTGACGGTCGGGATGATGGCGGGCGACGATCTCGGAGTCCACGTTCTTGCCGAGGCGCAACGGGAATTCGCCTTCGACCTGTACGGCCAGCTGCGCGACGAAGAGGGGAATCTGTTCTTGTCGCCGTATGGCGCGTTCGCGGCACTGGCGATGTCCCTCGCTGGAGCCCGTGGCACCACCCACGATCACATGGCGGCGACGCTGCGCCTGGGGGACGCCCCCGCCGGGATTCATCGTGCGTTTGGCGACCTGGATACGATCCTCAACGAGCGCGGTACCCCCGCGCCGCCGTACGAGGGAGAAGGGTTCGACCTCCATATCGTGAACGCCATGTGGGCTCAAGCGGGCTACCCGTTGTGCGATCCCTTTGTCAATACGCTCACCGAGATCTACGGGGCGGGGCTGCACGAGCTGGACTTCGCCGATCAGCCCGATGTGGCGCGGCGCACGATCAACGACTGGGTGAGCGATCGGACCGAGGGGCGAATCGAGAATCTGCTGCCCGAAGGAACGATCGATCCGCTGACGCGGTTGGTGTTGACCAACGCCATCTACTTCAACGCCCCGTGGCTCCACCCGTTCGAGCCCGATCGGACGTCGCCGGAGCCGTTCCTGGAGTTGGACGGCGAGACGACGGACGTGCCGATGATGCGGCAAATCGAACGGCTGCCTTACGCGGTGTGGAATGGCGGTGCGGCGGTCGAGCTGCCGTACCACGGGGACCAGCTGGCGATGATCGTCCTGGTGCCCGATCGAGGGGCATTTCCGGCGTTCGAGGCGTCGCTGACGGCCGAGCAGTTCGACGACATCGTCGGTTCGTTGGAGACCCGGTCGATCGATCTCGGCTTCCCGAGATTCGAGTTCTCCTATGGGGCGTCATGGGTCGATCCGCTGCGCAGCTTGGGGATGGTCGACCCGTTCGATCCGGATCGGGCCGATTTCTCGGCGATCACCGGGGATCGGGATCTGGCGATCTCCGAGGTCATCCACAAGGCGTTGGTCTCGGTCGACGAAGCCGGCACCGAGGCGGCAGCGGCCACCGCCGTGGTGTTCCGAGCCACCGGTGCTCCGGCGGAGCCGGCACGTCTCACCGTGGATCGTCCGTTCCTGTTCGTGATCCACGATCGGCCCACCGGGACGATCCTGTTTGTCGGTCGGGTGGTCCAGCCGTGAGCGGGATCGGGTTGACGATCCTCTCCCGGGAGGGCGGATGATCGAGCTCGCCGAGCTCGTCACGCTGGCGGACCGGATCGATACGACGTGGCGTGGGCGATCCCACGGCCGGGGAGCGAACGCGACGCCACGCCGTGCTCGCCGCCGGGGTCGGGACACCGAGCCCGACCTGTTCGATCGTCCCGGCGGGTACGTGCCGCTCCTCGATCGCCGGCCGAGGACAAGTCGTGTCCCGTGTGCAGCACGCCGATCGAGAGGATCGCCTACCTCGAGGGATCCTGCTACGCGTGCCCACGTTGCTCACCGTCCCCAGGAGCCGGATCGGCATCCTCCGCGGGGACCTCACAAGGCTCGACGTCGATGCCATCGTCCATGTGGCGAACCCGACCCTTCTGGGCGGCGGCGGGGTGAACGGGGCGGTCCACCGAGCCGCTGGACCGAAGCGGCTTGACGCCTGCCGCGCGCTTGCCGAGGTGCGTCCCGGGATTCGGTGCCCGAGGGAGCTCACCCGCTTCCAGCCGGTCGTCCTCGGCCGCTATCGGCCGTCGCTCCCGATGCGGCTGGTGAATCCGGTCCTGCAGCGGCTGGAGCATCGCGACCAGCGGACGATCCGGATCGACCACGGGACCGACGGCCGAACGGTTGCCTGGGGGGAAGGTCGACGTGCCGACCCGCCCCGGCGGCGTGGACGCGATCTCTATCCGGCTCGATCCCGCACATCCCGGACTCGCCGACTACGTGGTCGGATACCATCTGTATCGGGCGTTGACGCTGGGACCGGGACGTCGGGTGGACTTCATGGTTCCCGATTGGATGACAGCGGTCGCCGAGGCCGCCCATCGTCGCGGCTTCCAGCAGCGGTTCGTCTACCACCACCTCGGCTTGGGGCTGTAGCCGTGCTCGATGACCCGCGGGAAGGCCGCGCCACGGCATCCGCTTTGGGGGATCGGTGCCGGTACGGTACGCTCACGGCACGATGAGCGCTGAGCGCCAATGCAGCCATGAGATGGTCGATGGGGCTCGCCGCGCCTGGGAGAGGAACGCGCGGTGGTGGGATGCGACCTTCGGGGAAGGCAACGACTTCCATCTGCGCCTGGTGGCACCGCCGACCGAACGGCTCCTCGAGATCGGGGAGGGAGAAGCGATCCTTGACATCGCGTGCGGTAACGGCGCCTTCTCCCGCCGGATGGCGACCCTCGGAGCGCGCATCGTGGCGATCGACTTCTGCGAGGCGTTCCTGGCGTGCGCACGGGAACGAACCGCCGGGTTCGTACACCGGGAGCGGATCGACTACCGCATCGTCGACGTCACCGATCCCGGTGCGCTGCGCACGCTGGGAAACGAGCGGTTCGCCGCCGCCGTCTGCACGATGGCGATCATGGACATCGCCGACCTCGTCCCGCTCGCTGAAGCCCTGCCGCGGCTCCTGAAGCCTGTGGGACGATTCGTGTTCTCGGTCCTCCACCCCTGCTTCAACAACCCCAGCTGTCGAACCTCGGCCGAGCTCGAGGACCGGCAGGGCGAGCTGCGGACGATGCGCAGCGTTCGGGTGGTGCGGTACTTGACGCCCTACGCGACCCCCGGGATCGGCATCCCCGGACAACCGATCCCGCAGACCTACTTCCATCGGCCGCTGCATGTGTTGCTACGGCCGTTTCTCGCCAACGGCTTCGTCCTCGATGGCCTGGAGGAGATGGCGTTCGCCGATCCATCGAACGCCCGCTCATCGCTCTCCTGGGCCCACTACCCCGAGATCCCGCCGGTGCTGGTGGTGCGGCTCACGAGACGGATGGCTTCGTCATAGCGCCCCCGCCGGAGGCACGGCCGACCGGGCAGACGAACAGGCAGAGACCACACACATCGTACCCTGTCTCCTCCTGTCGGTGCCCCAGGTGCGCGCGGCAATCGGCGGCGGCAAACCGTATGCTGCGATCCTCCTCGGGTCGGAACGTCCTTCCCGTGAACGCAGCGGCCGGACAGATGCGAACGCAGGCGTCGCACGTGCCGCAGCGCGACGGGAGCGGCTCGGCCGTCGTCTCCAATACGGCGTCAGTGACAACCGTCGCCCACCGGATCCTTGGCCCGACCTCGGGGGTGATCAGCAGGCAGTTCTTCCCGATCCATCCCAAACCCGCCAGGTGGGCCGCCGTCTTGTGCGGAAACAGCGATGTCAAGGAACGCCGATCGAGCATCTGGGACGCCGGCACCGGGAGCGCCTGGAACCCGGCGGCCTGCAGCGTCTGGGCGACCGCCGAAGCGATCATGTCGAGCCGCAGGTTGATGATGTCGTAGGCGTGCCGTTTGTAGAGCATCGCCGAGCCCACGGTCCGATCGGGCAGCCGATCGACGACCGGATCGGGCAGCCCGATCCCCAGCGATACACCCCAGATGGCATCGCCCAGGGGCTCCCGGTACCCACCGTCGATCTGTTCCCGGACGCTCGACAGCTCCGCGGTGCCGTGCACGGTCACCCCGGAGGCGTCGAGCAGCCTCGTAATCGAGCGGCGGACCTCCTCGGTCGCAACGTTCATCGGTCTCCTTTCGGCTCCGCTCGGCGTTATTCGGGCTCCTCGTAGGAAGGCTGATCGGGCTCGACGACAGCGTAGTCGCGCTCCCATCCTTCGTGCTGCAAGGTGATTTGCTCGATCGCCACGGTCGTGTAGTTGGCGTTGAAGGAGCGCACCGGCGTGTACTCCGACGGCCAGCACCGATACACCTTCCACGCCATCGCCAGCTGCCCGGCCTCGTTGTACAGTTCGATGACGATGTCCTTGCGGAAGTCGTCCAGCGACGCTTCGCTGCCCAGCCCCGAGCCGAAGTTCCAAACCTTGTTGGCCCAGCTCTCGAACGCGGTATCGTGGGTTCGACCTCGCCTGAGCACGATCGGATCGTAGCTGGTCAGCCCCGGTGACCTGCGGGCCAAGTTGGGCTCGCCGCCTTCGCGGTGGGTGATCACCTCGGTGTGGCGGCGCAACCCGCTGACCTCGCTGATCCCCGCGATATACCGTCCGTCCCACTTCACCCTGAACTTGCACTGCTTGTACGGATCGTACCGATCCGGATTGACGGTGAACGGCGTGGAATCCGCCACCAGTCCCGACGTGATCGCCAGCGCACACACCGTCACGATCCCCACCAGCGCAACCTTCCCTCTTCGCATGATCCCCTCCTCGGCAGCTTGCGGCCTGCCGGCCGCGAGATGGGCTCATCATAGGCTGAATCGTGGAAGGAGAGGAAGCGGTCGACCGGCCATCGCCAGGTCCGAGCTGAGCGCAACGAACTACAGCGTCTTGACCATCCACACGATGTCGAACGCCACACCGTGCTTGCGCCCGATGCCGGGAAAACGTCCGCACGCGACGAAGCCGCGGGCAGCGTGAAATGCCAGACTGTCCGGGTTGCGTGAGGAGATATGTGCAAGCAGAACCGCGATCCCACGGGAGCGCGCCCCGTCCTCGAGCGCCTCGAGGATGGCACTGCCGAGGCCGCGACGGCGCTGCGACGGATCGAGGAACACCGTCAGCAGGGCAGTGTGGGAGAACGTGGGATAGGTCGAATAAGGACGGAGGAAGCCGAACCCGAGCAGCTGTCCGCCCGACGCCTCGGCCGCCACCCTCGGGTGGTTCGCCGCGTCCTCCAGGAAACGGACGATGGACGATTCCGACAGCGGCTGCTCGGGATACGCCGCGAACCCTGCAGCGACGTAGTGGTTGAAGATCCGCAGCATCTCCGGGACGTGGCGTGAGGAGAGCGTCACGAGTTCAGGAGCGGGATCGCCTCGCACGCCTCCGTTCATGTCGGGGGGAGCAGCTGTTCGAGCGCGGCAATCAGCCGGTCGTTCTGTTCCGGTGTACCGACGGTGATCCGAAGGAATTCGGGTAGGTCGTAGGGGGCGCAGGGACGTACGATGATCCCGCGTTCGAGTAGACGTCGGTAGATGGGATCGGCCGGACCGACCCGGACGAGCACGAAATTCGTGTGGCTGTCGGCGTACTCCAGCCCGAGCCTGGTGAACGCGGCCATCAGCTGGTGACGTCCGCGCCGATTGGCCTCCACCGATCGACGGAGGAAGTCATCATCGTGGAGGGCGGCGATGCCGGCGGCCTGAGCGAGGACGTTCACGTTGAACACCGTCTTCACCCGCAGGAGGGCGGCGATCGTCGTCGGCTCCCCGAAGGCATAGCCAAGCCGAAGTCCGGCCAGCCCATACACCTTGGAGAACGTACGCAACACGAGCAGGTTCGGCATGCCGTCGCGCACCCGCTCCGCGGCATCGGGGAAGACATCGGAATCGACCATCTCCACGTACGCTTCGTCGACGACGATCAGCACGTGCTGGGGGATCCGGTCCATGAAGGCGTCGAATGCGCCGATGGGTACGATGGTTCCGGTGGGATTGTTGGGGTTGCACACGACGACGATCCGGGTGCGTTCGGAGATCGCATCCGCCATCCGATCGAGGTCGATCCGGTAGCCGGGGGCGAGCGGCGTCTTGACGATCGTCGCCCGCATCGCCGCGGCGTAGCCGTCGTAGATCGGGAACGATGAGCGGCTGATCACCACCTCGTCGCCGTCCTCGAGGTAGGCCATCGACAGCTGCAGGATGAGATCGTCCGCCCCGTTGCCGACGGCGACCTGATCGAGGGAGAACCCGAACCGGTCGCCGATCGCCGATCGCAGGTCATGGCTGCGGGCATCGGGGTACCGGTGCACGTGGGCGGCGGCGTCGCGGATCGCTTGAAGCGCCTTGGGCGATACGCCCAACGGATTCTCGTTCGATGCCAGCTTGATGACGTCCTCGATGCCCTGCTCTCGCATCAGCTCCTCGATCGGCTTGCCGGGCACGTACGGACGGATGGCGTCGAGCCCTCGTTGCGGTCGGACGGTAGGGGACATCGAGGCACTCCTCTCTTCTACGTTGCCGGCTCGTCCCCGAGGAGGATGCGGACGTCGGCGAGGCGCAACCCGGCGTCGAACAGGAAGACCGGGTTGAGGTCGAGTTCGGCGATTGTCGGAAAACGGAACGGGAGTTCGGACACGCCCGCGATCAGCTCGGCGAGGGCGTCGAGATCCCGGGGGGGTTGACCCCGGACGCCGCGCAGGAGGCTCGCGCCGCGCAGATCATCGACCATCGATCGTGCTTCTTCCCGGGGGACCGGGGCCACCCGCAAGGCGACGTCGGCAAGCATCTCGGCGTGGATTCCGCCGATTCCGCAGGCGATGACCGGGCCGAACTGCGGATCGCGCGAAACGCCGACGAGCATCTCGACGGCGTCGGCGACCATCGGGGTGACGAGGACGCCGTGGAACGACGCGCCGTCGGCGAGGGCGCGTAGCTCACGGAAGACGGCCGAGACCGCGTCGGGGCCGACGTTGAGCTGCACCCCGCCGACATCGGACTTGTGGAGGAGGTCCGGACTGACGACCTTCATCGCCACCGGACCCCCGAATTCTCGCACCGCGGCCGCCGCCGCCTCCTCGGTGGCAGCCCACCGGCGACCGAGCACCGGAAACCCCAGCTCGGCGAGCCATTCCATCGCCTCCGGTTCCAGCGGGCTCCGCGTCCACGGCAACGGCTGCGCGGCATGACGGTCGGGCGTGCGGTTTGCCGGGCGCTTCGCGTCACCTTCACGCGCCATCCGAGCGAGCACCCGCACGGCACGCTCGCCGGTGGCGAAGTTCGGTACCCCGCCATCGTGCAGAACCGGAAGCGCCGCTTCCGCTGGCCGTCCGGCAAGAAACGACGCAACGATCGGCTTTCCGGTCCGTGCCGCGGCGGAGACGACCCCTTCCGCCATGGTGGCGGCGTCCAGGTACGGTGTGTTCACGTTGATCGCCAACGCCGCGTCGGCCTCGGCGAGCGTCTCGAGCAGCACGTCGCGGTAGGTGTCCCCTGACGCTTGCACGGTGAGGTCGAATGGATTGTCGATGCCGCAGAAAGGAGGCAGTCGATCCGCCAGCCGCCGACGCAGCGTAGCAGAGGGAGGATCGACCCGCAGCCCGCACGCCTCGGCACGATCGGCGGCCAGGACGGCGGGCCCGCCCGCGTTGGTCACGATCGCCAACCGGCGACCGCCGATTCGGGGGAGGGCGACGAATCCCCGGCACAGATCGAACAACTCCTCGATGCCGTCGACGCGGAGGGCGCCGGCTTGCCGGAGGGCGGCGTCGAACACCGCGTCTTCTCCCGCCAACGAGCCGGTGTGGGATCGAGTGGCACGGCCACCGGCAGACGATCGGCCGGACTTGATGACGACGAGCGGTTTCACTTCGGCCAGGCGGCCGGCGATTTCGAGGAATCGGCGTCCGTCGGACACGGTCTCCAGGTAGACGGCGACCACACGGCTCTCGTCGTCGTCGCGCAGCATATCGAGGAAGTCGACATCGGTGAGATCGATCGCGTTGCCATAGGAGATGAATTTGGAGAAGCCGAGTCCCTGCTGTTCGGCCCACGACAACACGGCGCCGCCGAGCGCTCCGCTTTGCGACACGAATGCGACGTCACCGCACGGAGGGCGGGTCTCCAACGTCGGGTACAGGTGATGCTTGGTGTTGACGATTCCGGCGCAGTTCGGGCCGACCAGACGGATCCCGTGCGACGCCGCCGTGCGGAGTAGCCGCCCCTCGGCGTCGGCATCGCCGGCCTCCGCGAAGCCGGCGGTGATGACGACGGCGACCGCTACCCCGGCCCCTCCCGCGTCCGCGACCACGGCCTCGACGGTGGGCGCCGGGGTGGCGACCACGGCGAGATCGACCGGCGGGGCCTCAGGCAAGCGCTCGTCGAGCGATCGCACGCCGCCGGCGTGCTCGGTGCCCTCGGCCCGTGGATTGACCACGACGACCTCTCGATAGCCGCCATCGAGGAGGTGATCGACCAGGACACGACCGATCTTGCCGGGGCGGGCGGAGCCGTAGACGGCCACTGCTCGCGGTCGAAACAGCGCCTCAGCCCAGTTCACGGTGGATCCGCTCCCTTCCTGCATGCAGGGCGGTGCGGTTCGCATCGGCCGCGTTCGGCCACCGCTCGGCGACGACCCGTTCGACGGCCGCTGCGTCGAGGATCCGGCTCAACGCGGGAACGGCGAGCATCGCTCCGAGGACGTAGACGTTGGCTGCGACAGGATGACCGTCGGCCTCCGGGCGCTGGGCCGGGTCGAGGACGATGGCCGTTTCGGCAACCTGCACGATCTCCGCGACGACCTGCCGGCGGCTCGGATACGGGTCCACGCCGAGCATGACGTGCGTGGGCTCCCATACGTCGTCGAAGAGGAGGAACGAGCCCCCTGCCTGGACGTAGCGGAGTGCCCTTAGTGACTCCGAGCGCTCCAGCGAAACGACCAGGTCGGCGGCCCCATCGCCGATTCTCGGCCCAGCCCGTTCCCGGCCGAGGCGCAACTCCACCTTGACGAATCCGCCCCGCTGCGCCATCCCCTTGGTGGGGCAGAACGAGGCCGGCAGGTCGGTTTCGAACGCGCTGCGCAGGAGGAGATCGCCGATCGTCACCACCCCCTGCCCTCCGATTCCGACCACCACGATGTCGCAGCTCATTCGGAGGCCTCCTTCCTCAGGGCTCCGGTGGGACAGAACGGCACGCACAATCCGCATCCGTTGCACAGCGCGGGATCCACCGCCACGCTGCGCTCGGATCTGCCGCCCGCCGCAGTCATCGAAAGGGCCGGGCAGCCGGTGGCGCGCAGGCATCGACCACACCGTGTGCACCGCTCCGGATCGACGGAGATGTGCGTTGTCGGAGCGCCATGGCGGCGTGCCTGCACCGCGCACTCGCGGCGCGCGATCACTGCGCTCACGCCTGCTGAACGCCGCAACGAGGTGGCAATCGCCTCGGTCGTCGCTTCGAGATCGTACGGGTCGACCGTGACGCATCGATCGACCCCGATCCCCCGGAGCACCGCCGCGGGATCGATCCGCCGGTCACCGGTCTGCTGTGCCTCGTCGGTGCCGGGATTGACCTGCATTCCGGTCATGGCGGTCCAGCCGTTGTCGAGCACCACCACCACCAACGGCACCCGATGGTGAACGGCGTTGACGAACGCTGGGAGCCCGCCGTGGAACAGCGTCGAGTCGCCGATCGTGGCGATCACCGGCGTGGACCCCCCGGCGTGCACGGTTCCCTGGGCCAAGCCGACGCTCGAGCCCATCGACACCTCATTCCATAAGAGTTCGAACGGCGGGTTCATGCCGAGAATGGTGCACCCGATGTCGCCGGTCACCATCACCTCGTCCTTTGCGTATCCGGCTTGGCGGATGGCGGCGTCGATGGCGAGATAGGTGCCGCGATGCGGACATCCGGCGCATACGGTGATCGGGCGCGCTGCGGCGGCCGCGGACTGCGGCTCGCGAGGCGCGGCGGGCGCGACATCGCCGCGGTTCAGGATGCGCGGACTGCAGGCCGTCATGCCCCGGAGGATTTCGGCCACCGAATACTCGCCACTGCGAGGGAGCGTTCCGTCGAGCTTGCCGACAATCCGACCGTTCCAACGGCGTTGCTGGGCGAGCACGTACAGCTCCTGCTCAGCGTACGGCTCGAGTTCCTCGAGGACGAGCAGGGTATCGCAGCCGTCGAGCAGCTGGGACGCTTCCTCGGTGGGAAACGGAACGACAGCTGCGGTGCGCAGCACCGCCGGGTCGGCGTCGAGGTCATCATCGGTTCGCGCCGCGTCGAGCACCTCGTCCAGGTACGTTCCGACGGCGCCACAGACGACGACACCCAGTCGGCGCGCCGTCGCGCCGCCCTCCAGGCGGTGGAACCCCGCCTCGCGGATCCAAGTCCGGGCCGCTGCCAGCCGCTCGATCGATGCTTCGTGTTGGGCGCGACAGATGGCGGCACCGGCCTTGGTGTAGCGCGCGATGTCTTTCTCGAGGATCGGCTCAATCGCGCGCGGCGCCGTTGGCTCGTCGACGTCGACGAACGCGTGGCCCAGGGCAATCGCCGTGGTGAGGCGAACGAACACGGGGGCTCCTACCGCCTCCGACAGCTCGAACGCGGCCCGTGCGAACGCGTACGCCTCCCTCGGGGTCGACGGCTCGAGCATCGGGAGGTGGGCGATGCGGGCGAACCCGCGCGTATCCTGTTCCGCCATGCCGGCACTGACGCCGGGATCGTCGGCCACGTAGACGACGAGCCCGCCGCGGGTCCCGGAGTAGGCGACCGAGATCAGCGCATCGAAGGCGACGTTGACCCCGGTCATCTTCATCGTGCACAGGGCACGGTGCCCCGCCCAGGCCGCACCCGTGGCGATCTCGAACGCCACCTTCTCGTTGGTCGACCATTCGACGTGGCGATCGGGGAGATCCATCGGCAGCAGCGCCTCGAGGCATCCGGTCGACGGCGTCCCCGGGTACCCGGTGACAACGCGAACGCCGGCGGTCAGAGCTGCGGCGGCAACGGCTTGGTTTCCGGTGAGGATTCGTCGTGTCATTCGGTATCTCTTCCGATCCTGGTCCGCGGTGACGCTCGCAGAGACGCGGGGGTGCGCTCGGGGAAACGAACAAGGGCGAATCTCGGGCGCAAGCAACCCCTTCCTTCTTCGTTGGAGACGGCGGGTCTCTCGCCAAGGCGCACAGCACGCCAAGGGGGAATGGTGGAGGGCAAGGACAACGGAAGGCATCGACTTCGTTCGTTGTCGGGGACTTCGGGTCTCTCGCGGAGGCGCGGAGGGCGCTGAGAGGAACGAGGACGAGGGGACATCAACGGCAAGGCGCCGGTGCGTTCGTTCCCCGGAACCGCTGAGCCCTTGCCAAGGTGCGGGGGCCGCCAAGGGGAGAAGATCGACGGTGTCCTGCGAGCAAGCGCTGAACCTGGCACGAAGTACCTCGTCCTACGCACCGACGCAGCTGCGGTGCCCTCGTGGGCCGTGCATGGGCACGGAGAACCCGCGGGGGATGTCCGCCTTCCGTGTCCGTGCGGGGCGAGCGTGTTCGTCCTGTTCCTGTCCTTCGTCACTGGATGTTCCTCTCGAGCGGTTGCCGACAGCGAGCCTTGGCGGTTCCGCCTTTCTCCGTGATCCTCGGGGCTATCCGTGGGCTCTTCCCTCTCGTTCCGCCTCGTCGATCGCCTGCAGCACGCGCTCGGGAGTCATCGGCAGCTCATGGATCCGGACGCCGAGCGCGTCGGCGACGGCGTTGGCCACCGCGGGAGCCGCCGGGGTCAACGCCGGCTCCCCGATCCCCTTGGCTCCGAACGGCCCAACGCCGGTTCCCGATTCCAGGACGAACACCTCGGTCGACGGGAAATCGACGGATGTCGGGATCAGGTACTCGGCGAACGACGGCGTCCTCACGTGACCGTTGTCGAGGGCAAACTCCTCCATCAACGCGTAGCCGAGGCCCTGATGGGTTCCGCCTGCGATCTGTCCCACCACCGCCGCCCGGTTGATCGCCCGACCGACGTCATGCGCGGCAGCGCACTTCAGCAGCTCGATCTGCCCGGTCTCCACGTCGACAGCGACCTCGGCGGCGACGGCGCCGAAGGTGAAGTCCGGCCAGATGTCGCCCTGTCCGGTCTCCGGGTCGAGACCGTCGGTGAACGGGGCGTTGAACTGCGCCAGTTGGGACAGCTCGATGCCCTCCGCTGCGCAACGTCTCGCCAGGTCGGCGAGGTCGATGGACACCGTGTCGCTGCCCGGGACGAACGCCCTTCCGTCGCCGAGGACGATCGCGCCCTCGTCCGCCCCCAGCTCCTCGGCGGCGCGGTGAACCAGCCGGCCTCGGACGGCATTCGCCGCTGTGCACACGGCGTTACCCGACATGTACAGCTGCCGGGTTGCCGTTGAGGTGCCGGCGAGCGGGGTGACCGCGGAATCGGTGGCGTAGATCGTGACCCGGTCGAGGGGAACGCCGAGGATCTCGGCGGCGAGCTGGCACAACGAGTTCGACTGGCCGGCGCCGAGGTCGGGTACGCCGCAGCGGATGACCACCGTACCGTCCAGCTCGACGCCGACCCACGCCCGGGACGTGTCGCGGAACCACATGATCCGCCCGTAGCTCTGGAAGGTGTTGGCCAGCCCCCGGCCGACCTTCCTGGTGCCGCTTCCCGGTGTTCGATCGCCGAGGGCGTGCAGGACACGGGTTGCGCACTCCTCGGACCATGCGGCCGACGCGAGCTTCTGACCGGTACACGTGGTCTCCCCCGTTCGCAGGTAGTTGATCCGCCGTAGCTCCAGCGGGTCGATCTCCAGCTCCGCGGCGATCGCGTCCATCTGTTGCTCGTACCCGAGCGCCGCCTGCGGACCGCCGAAGCCGCGAAAGGCGCTGGTGAACGGCTGATTCGTCGCTGCCGCGATGGAGTCGACGTGCACGTTGTCGATCCGGTACGGACCGGTGGCCATCCCGGTGGCGTACAGGAGGACGTACGGCGTCAGGTAGGGATAGGCGCCGGAATCGGCCACCATGCGGATCTGCGCCGCGGTGATTCGACCGTCGCTCTTCACGCCGGTGCGGTGGGTGATGGTAAACGGATGCCGCTTCGACGTGGCGAGGAACGCCTCCTCGCGAGTGTACACGAGCTTGACCGGACGGCCGGTTTCGCGGGTGAGGAAGGCGAGGAAGATCTCGACAGTGACGTCCTCCTTGCTGCCGAACCCGCCGCCGACCATCGTCCCCCGCACCCGGATCTTGTGCTGCGGCACCCCCAGCGCCTGGGCCACCGAGCGGAAATGTTCGACGACCTGGGTGGCCACCCGGAGGTTGATGACTCCCTGGTCGTCGATCCACCCCACCCCGGCGTCCGGCTCGAGATAAGCGTGTTCGACGAACGGCATTCGGAACGTGTTCTCGACGATCCGATCGGCCTGCGCCATGCCGGCATCGAGGTCGCCCTTGCGAACGGTGTATCGGGAGACGACGTTGTCCGGCTCGAACAGGATCGGTGCTCCCGGCCGCAGGGCGGCCTCCGGATGGAACACCGCCGGGAGATCCTCGTAGTCGACGGCGATTCGCTCGAGCGCCGTTTCGGCGATGGCGGGGGTCTCCGCAGCGACGAGGGCGATCGGTTCGCCCACGTAGCGAACGGTGTCGAGGGCGAGCACCGGCGCATCCGACCCGGCGCGCGCTTCCCGGCCCGTCTGCCCCGGCAGGTCGGTATTCAGCTTCGCCCCCCGGACGTCCTCACCGGTGAGCACACAGGCGACCCCCGGCAGCGCCCTCGCGCGGTCCACGTCGAGGCGGAGGATCCGCGCGTGAGGGCGACAGCTGCGAAACACCTTGGCGTGGAGCATTCTGGGCATCGAGAAGTCGGCGGCGTACCTCGTCGCGCCGATGGCCTTTCCCAAGGCGTCGACCCTCCTCAGCGGGCGGCCGACTTGCCGGAGCGGGGGGAGCTCCACGGAGGGCAACGGCTTGGGGGTCACATCGTTCACGACGGTTCACCTTCCGAAGCATCACGTTGTGCACGCTGGTGCCGGTCCGCGGGCGCCGTATCGACTTCCGAGACGGCCGGCTTCCCGGGGCCCGACGCCGACGCCCGGAGCCGCTTGGCCGCTGACGCCACCGCCTCCACGATCTGACCGTATCCGGTGCATCGGCAGAGATTCCCCGATAGCGCTTCTCGGATCTCCTCCTCGGTTGGGTTCGGGACGCGATCGAGCAGCGCCTTGGTGGCCACGATCATCCCGGGGGTGCAGAAACCACACTGGATCGCCCCGGTGTCGGCGAACGCCTCCTGGATCGGATGCGGCGAGTCCATCGTTCCCAAACCGCTGTCGGTGACGATCTCGAGGCCCTCCGCTTGCCAGGCGAGGACCAAGCAGCTGTTGACCGCCCTCCCGTCGAGCAGCACCGCACACGCTCCACAGTCGCCCTGCTCACAGCCGTTCTTGACGTCCGTGTACCCGAGCTCGCGCAGCGCCTCGAGGAGGGTGGCGTTGGGCGGGAGGTGGACGGCGTGAACCTGGCCGTTGACGTGAAGTTGGACCTCTCTAGGCTGCATCGGTCTCCTCCTGGTATTGCTCCATCAGTCGCGTGAGCGCCCGACGTAGCAGGATCTTGACCCCTCGGCGGCGGTGGTCGGCGGTGCCGCGGATGTCGGTGATCGGACGGGTCTCTTCGGCGGCGATCGTCGCGGCGACCTCGATGACATGGTCCGACAGCGTCACACCCCGCAGCGCCTCCTCCGCGTCCCATGCCCGGATCGGTGTCGGGGCCACGGCTCCCAAGGCGATGCGAGTCTCGGTTCCGCCATCGTCTCCCGGGCGGGACAGGACGGCGACGCTGGCGACGCTGATCGCGCCCGCTTGGCGCAGCCTCAGCTTCTCGTACGTCCAGCGCGCGGGCGCCCCCTCGATCGGGAGCCGGATCGCCGTCACCAGATGCCCCGGACGGAGGTTGGTGGTGCACGGTCCGGCGAAGAAGCGGTTCAGCGGCATCAGGCGCTTCCGTCCGTGCGCCTGGAGTTCCACCATCGCGTCGTACAGCAACAGCGGCGGCGCGGTGTCCGCTGCCGGTGACCCGTGTGCGAGGTTGCCGCCCACCGTGGCCCGGTTGCGGATCAACGGCGCGGCGAACGTCCTGCAGGCTTCGTAGAGCACCGGCGCGTGGTCCCGCACCGCCGTGCTGTCGAGCACATCCGCGATGGTCGCCGTGGCGCCGAGCACAAGCTCATCACCCTCGATGCGAATCTGACGCAGCTCGCGGATCCGCGACAGGTCGAGCAAGTCGTCTGACATGATGGCGCGCTTCCGCAGCTCGACGAGCAGACACGTCCCGCCGGCGATCGGTGCTGCCGCCGGCGTCTCCTCGAGCTGCCTCAACGCCTTGGGCAACGTTTCCGGCTGGATCAGGCCGAACGTCGGCAAGGTCATGGCGCCTCCTTTGGAGCCGTCGACGAAGCCCTCCGGGCATCGCTTCGCCTGGGGATCCCCGTGCCGAGCGGTCGTCCCATCAGCATCCCTCCCCGTCGGCGCCCGCCGCACGCCGGACCGCTCGAACGATGCTCGCGTAGCCGGTGCAACGGCACAGGTTGCCCTTGAGGTAGTCGCGGATCTCGTCTTCGTGGGGGGCGGGGATCTCCTCGAGCAGCTTCTCGGTCATCATCAGCATTCCTGGTGTGCAGTAGCCACATTGAAAGGCGTTCTCCTCCAGATACGCCTGCTGGATCGGGTCGAGCGTACCGTCGGGCGTGGCGAGCCCCTCGACCGTCCGGATCTCGGCATGGTCCGCGGCCACCGCGAGCACCAGGCAGCCCAGCACGGGGGTGCCGTTCATCCACACCGTGCACGCGCCGCACTCGCCGATTCCGCAGCCGTACTTGGCGCCCGTGAGCGTGAGCCGATCGCGGAGCACGTTGAGCAGCAGCTCGTTGGGGGCGACGTCGAGCGAGCGGCGTTGACCGTTCACCGTGAGTTCGATCCGCGCCGTCTCGGCGGGGCCGATGCGGAACGAAGCGCCTTCGGGGACCACGAACAGCGGGACGGGGGCCCCGCGCCGGCCGGCCAATCGTTCTTCCCCCGTTCGACGCCACGCCGCCACGCAGGCGTCGTGAACGAGCGCCACCGAAGCCTTGCGCCGGTATTCCGCAGTCGATCGAAGGTCGTCGATCGGTTGGATCGCCTCGGCGGCGGCGCGCCCGGCTTCCAGCGCAGCCGCCTCGGTGAACGGTTGCCCGGCGAGGAGCGCTTCCGCACCGCCCGCGCGCAGGACCGTCGGACCCACCGATCCGAGCGCGATCCGCGCCTCGGCGACCTTGTCGCCCTCGCGCACCAGCCAGACGGCGACCGAGAGCTTGGCCAGATCGGCGCAGACGCGCGATAGCTTGAGGAAAGCCGAGCCGGTGCCGTCCCTCGGTGCCGGGATCTGGATTTCGGCGATCAGCTCGTCATGACGAATCGCCGTCCGCCCGGGTCGCAGCGGGATCTCCTCGATCGGTACCCGACGGGCGCCTCCGGGGTTGACCAGCGCGACGTGGGCGCCGAGCGCGACCAACGCCGGGACGGTGTCCGACGCCGGAGAACCGTTGGCGAGGTTCCCGCCCAGGGTGCCCATCATCGCCACCTGCGTCGAGCCGAACGAAGCGGCCGCCTCGGCGAGGCAGCTGTGCTCGGCCCACAGCTCGGGATCGACCGCCAGTGAGCGGATCTTGGTGATCGCACCGATCCGCAGGTCGATCCCGTCGTGCGCCCGGGTCGACAGCTCGGACAGACCGGAGAGATCGACGAGGAGATCCGGCACGCCCGACGACCGACCCTGCGGCCACGGCGCGCCGGCGGCAGGGGCCGTCGGTGTCGTCTTCATCGCCACCAGCAGGTCGGTGCCGCCGGCGATCGCCCGTGCACCGTCCCCGTGCTCGGCGAGCGCGCGCACCGCCTGCATCAGCGATCCCGGTCGCAGGTAGGCAAACCGATGGGCGAGGAGGTGGCTGTTCGGCCAGCTGCGCTCGTCGGCCGCCGCGGGCCGCCCACCGACCGATGCCGTCATGGTCGATCGCCCCCCGTGGGTTCGGAGCGCTCGATCGCTTCGAGCACCCGCTCGGGCGTCATCGGCAGCTCGCCAAGCCGAGCGCCGATCGCGTTGGCGATCGCGTTGGCGTACGCCGCCGCGACGGGATTCATCGCCGCCTCGCCAATTCCCTTCGCCCCGAACGGCCCCGTCGGCTCATAGCTGTCGGCGAAGAACGTCGCCAGTCCATCGACCGGAGGGCTCTCGCCGAAGGCGGCGATCTTCGCGTCGAGAAGCGACCCCCGCGACGACAGACGCCCGTCGCCATCCCAGCGGCATCCTTCGATCAGCGCGTAGCCCACCCCCTTGGACAGCCCGCCCTCGAGTTGGCCGACGGCCATCGCCGGGTTGACGACCGTGCCGCAGTCCGAGCCCATCACCGCACGGATCGTCCGCACCCGGCCGGTCCATGTATCGACCTCGACCTCGAGGAACACGGCGACGTAGGCCGGCGGGCAATTCGTCGGGCGGAAGCTCTCCACCGCGGCGAGCGTCTTCCAGCTCTCCGACCAGCAACGCGTCGCCAGCTCACCGAGCGTCATCGTCCGGTCGGGGATCGCCGGGGCAAGAACCACGGTGTGCCCTGCGTCGGCGTCGAGCTCCAGCTCGAGGGCGTCGGGGTAGACATCGAGGTAGCGGGCTGCCGTTTCCATGATCTCCCCGCGCAGCGTCTCCGCCGCCTTCACCGCAGCTCCGCCGCCGGCGTACACCCCGCGGGTGGCATGCGTGACACAGTCGTACACCGTCGTCTGGGTCCCGACCGGGACGACCTCCACCTTGTCAAACGGTACGCACAGCGCTTCGCCGACCAGTTTGGCGATCGCCTCGTGGGTTCCACCTCCGTGATCCATCAGGGCGGTGACGACGTCGAGGGATCCGTCGGTGTTCACCTTGACCATTGCGCCGGAGAAGTCGATGACGTCCCCGGGCTGCGGCGCTCCGGCGCTCGAGGTGTGGAAGCCGCGGGCCATGCCATGGCCTTTTCGGTACCGGCCCGCCTTGCTCGACGGGTCCGCTCGGTTGGACCATCCGATCTGCTGCGCCCCACGGTCGAGCAGCTCCGGTACACCGTCCGACCGGACGATCGACCGTACCATCGGCCCCTGCCCCCAGAAGCTGTCGCCGAGACCGACGTAGTTGTTGCGCCGCAGTTCGATCGGATCGACGCCGACTCGATCAGCCAGCTCGTCGATCAGCTGCTCGGCGGCGAATGTCACCTGGGGGTTGCCGAATCCCTGCATCGCGCACGAAGGCGCCGTGTTCGTATAGACCGCCGTCCCCCGATAGCGGAGGTGGGGAAGCTTGTACAGGCTGACCAGCCAGCCGATCGACACGCCGAGGAACGAGTACGCCTGGATGTTGTGCGCGCCGATGTCGACGACGAGTTCCATCTCGGCGCCGAGCAGGGTGCCGTCCGCTCGGGCGGCCAGCTTGAGGTCGATCGCACATCCGTAGCGCGTGTGGTCGTGGACGTCCTCCTCGCGGGTATAGACGAGCTTGACCGGACGTCCGGCCTTTCGGCACAGCGCGGCGCAGATCGGGATCGGCGAGTTCATCTGGATGCTCGAGCCGAACGTCCCGCCGATGGGCACCCGGCGGACGTCGATCTTGGACAGCGGGATCCCGAAGATCTCCCCGAGCAGGATCCGGACGTTGTGGATCGACTGCGTCGTCGGCCACACGGTCAGGCCGCCGTTCGGTTCGGGGCGACAGACGCACCCCTTGGTCTCCAGCTGGGCATGGTACACCTTGGGCAGCCGAAACGTCCCCTCCACCACCACGTCCGCGTCGCGGAATGCCGTCTCGACATCCCCTTCCTCGACCGCGCGTACGCAGGCGATGTTGCGCTCGATGGCGATCTCGTCGTCGCCCCACAGCACGGTGTCGTAGATCGTGGGGGCGTCGGGTGCCATCGCCGCGTATGGATCGGTGATCGCCGGCAGCACGTCGTACTCGACGTGAACCGCCTGCACCGCCCGCTCGGCCAGCTCCTCGGTCTCCGCGGCGACGGCGGCGACGGCTTCTCCGGCGCGGCGAACCTTGTCGGCGAGCACGGTATGGTCCTTGTGAAGCACCGACGGGATGGTGATGATCCGCTCGTTATAGCGCAGCTTCGGCACGTCCTCGTAGGTCAGGACGGTTGCTCCCAATGCTTCGGCCTTGCGCGTGTCGATCGATCGGACGACGGCGTGAGCGTGCGGACTGGGCAGGATCCGACCGTGCAGCATCCCCGGCAAGACGATGTCCGACGTGTACCGCTCCTGACCGGTGACGCGGGCGTTCCCGTCCTTGCGGCGGTACGAGCGCCCGACCACCTGCCACCCCCCTGTCGCCGGCTGGAGTTGTGCACCGCTTGTACGCATCGCGGATTCCGCCTCCTCCATGTCAGCCTCCCGTCCGCTCATGTCTGGAAAAGTGGGCGTGCATCAGCACCGACGCGGCATCCCCATCACCCGCGGCGACGGCGTCGAGGATCGCGGCGTGTTCGTCGACCGATTCGCGCAGGTACTCGGCCCGGTTGGGAAGGTAGAACTGCCGCTCCATGTCCTGCCACCCTTCGTGGTCCATCGTCTCGAGGAAGCTCCGCTCGGTGGCCACGACGATCCCGTTGTCGGTCGCCTCGGCGAGACGAAGATGGAAGTCGCGATGGAGTCGAATGTACTGCTCATAACACTCACCATCGACGCAGGTCGACATGTCCGACAGGAGATCTCGAAACGTCGTCGCTTTCTCCGGCGACCAGCGCGCCGCTGCCAGGCGGACCATCCCGCACTCGAACACCGCCCGTGCTTCCTGAAGCTGCATCGCCTCTTCCGATTGCGCGATCGCCCGGGCGATGCCGCTTGCCACATCGTCGGTCCCGACCGTGTCGCGGACGTAGCTCCCGTCGCCGACACGCGTCTCGATGACCCCCATCAACCGCAGGGCCGCCAGCGCCTCGCGGACCGATGTCCGTCCCACCCCCGTGAGCTCCGCCAGCTTCGCCTCCGACGGCAGCCGCTCCCCCGCACTGAGCGATCCGTCGCGGATCCCCTCCAGCACCTGGTCGACGACGTGACGAGGTTTCGTCGGGTCGGACAGCTTGACGAACGACATGACCCCGGCAGTGTATCCGATCTGTCGGGTGTCTGACAGATGATACCGGCGGTGCCAAGACTCCGTGCAGAGGAAGGATCCCTCGGCGTTGCGTCACGAGGTGCTGCATCGCCGCCCAGGTCCTCATCACGGACACGGGTCTGTCATGAACGCTCGATGGGATCTCGGACTGCAGCGCGAGAAGCTCGACCAACTCTCGCCGCTGCTCCGGGAGACGGGGATCGACTGCTGGCTGGTGGTCGTTCGCGAGCCGGTCCAGGCGCCGGACCCGGTGCTGCCGATCGTCTTGGGGGCGGATCTGGTCTGGCCGTCGGCGTTCCTGTTCACGCCGGAGGGAGACCCGATCGCGATCGTTGGAGTGCTCGATGCGGTGGCGATCCCCGACGCGCTGTACCCGCGGATCGTTCCCTACACCGAGGGGATGGCCGATCTGCTTCGAGGAGCTGGAACGGATCGATCCCCGCTCGATCGGGATCGACGAGAGTCGGGATGACGTGGGGGCGGACGGACTCACGGCGGGGATGAAGCAGCGGCTGCTCGAGATGCTCGAGGGAACACCGTGCGCGGGGCGGCTGGTGAGCGCCGAACAGATGATCGGACGGCTCCGCGGACGGAAGAGCCCGCTGGAGCAGGAGCGGATCCGGGAGGCGGTGCGGATCACCGAGTCGATCTTCGACGAGCTGGACGCGTTCCTGCGGGTGGGGCAGACGGAGATCGAGATCCAGCGGGTCGTCCATCGCAGGATGGCGGAACTCGGGGTCGGCTTCGCCTGGCAGGCGGAGGCGAATCCGGCGGTCGACGCCGGTCCCAACAAGCGGTTCGGCCACGGTGCGCCGTCGGAAAACCGGACGAAGGCGGGCCACCTGCTGCACTTCGATTTCGGTGTCCAGGCGGCAGGGTACAGCGCCGATCTGCAGCGGATGTACTTCTTCGGACCACCGGGCGAGATCCCCGATGAGGTGCTCCATGCGTTCGATACCGTTCGCGATGCGATCGATCTCGCTGACGAGGTGTTGCGGCCGGGTGTCCGGGGGAAGGACGTGGATGCGGTGGCCCGTCGGCACGTCACCGTAGCGGCTATCCGGAGTTCGCGCACGCCCTTGGGCATCAGGTCGGTCGATTCGCCCACGACGGCGGGACGCTGCTCGGCCCACCGTGGGAGCGGTATGGCGCTTCGCCGGACGGAATCGTCGAGGAAGGCAACGTGTTCACGCTGGAGCTTCACGTACCCAACGCATCCCACGGGCAGGTGAGCCTGGAGGAGGACGTGCTGGTGACCGAGGCGGGGTGCGAGTTCCTCAGCCGGGCGCAGCGGACGATCCGCTGCCTCGCCGGCTGACGTCCTCCGTCGGACGCGTGGTGGCGCCGGTTCTCCGATCGTCGACGATGCGACCGCCCTGCATCACCAGCAGGATCCGCTCGGGCTCCGCGAGGTAGCCGATGTTGACGAGCGGGTCGCCGCGGACGGCGACGAGGTCGGCGAGGCGACCCGGTGCCAACCGACCGAGGTCGGCACGGCCGAGATTCGCGGCGGCGTTTCCCGTGGCTGTGACGATGGCCTCCATCGGCGACAAGCCGCACGCCACGAGTAGGGCGAGTTCGCGCGCATTGGCACCGTGCGCGACCTTGGGCGCGCCGGCATCGGTGCCGAGGGCGATCGGCACGCCGAGGGCGTGCGCCCGACGGACGGTATCGCGCGAGTCGCGGTCGAGCCGTTGCATCCAGGCGATCACCTGCGGCGCGTACGGGAGATCGGACGGCTCGCCCGACTGCGGTAGCCCCAGACCGACGGACAGGGTGGGCACGAGGTACGTCCCTCGTGCGGCCATGATGCGGAGGGTCTCGTCTTCCGCCGGTGCCCCGTGCTCGATGGAATCGACGCCGGCGAGCACGGCGGTGCGAACGGCGTCCGGCAGGGTGTGAGCGTGGGCGCAGACGCGCAGTCCGGCTCGGTGGGCGGCCGCAACCCCGGCCTGCAGCTGTTCCACGGAATAGGCCGGGGAGTCGAGGAACTCCGACGAAGACGAAGCACGTCCGACCATGATCTTGATCGCATCCACCCCGGCGCCAACCTGTCGTCCCACCGCCTCGACGATCTCGTTGGCGGTACTCGCCAGCAGGACGTTGGCGTGACCGAACTGCGTCCCATGCCCGGCGGGGATGGTGATGCAGGCGCCGGCGGCGGCGATCCGCGAACCGACGATCGCCCCGCGGGCGATGCGATCCCGCAACGAGAGCACCACGTTGGGCAGCCCCATCAGATCGCGGACGGTGGTGAACCCGGCGGCGATCGTCCGACGCGCGTGGATCTCTCCATCGGCCGCGAGCCGCTCGGCCGACGCCACGCCGAGGTCGAGCCAGTGCGCCGGGTCGACCTGCCAGGTGATATGGACGTGGGTGTCGATCAGCCCCGGAAGCAGCGTGGCATGGCCGAGCGCGATCGTCTCAACATCGCCGGGAGGACACGGAATCCGTTCTTCCGGCCCGACGGCGGCGATCCGATCACCGTCAACGAGGAGGGCGCCTCGATCGATCGGTGGGCTCCCCGTTCCGTCGATCAGCCGAGCTGCTGTGAGGTAGACCATGTCGCCGCACTTCCTCCCGACCGCCGCGCGTTGGACTTCCGGCCGGCGATCGCGTCAACTATGCGCACGGTGCCCCCGGAGGTCCACTTGGGGGCGGCCGAGGAGGAAACCCCATGGGCAACGTGCGAGGGACGCCGGGGGGACAGCTTTCGGTCGGAACCGGGACGGCGCGGCCGGGCGAGATCGCTCGATGCGAGATCCCGGTCGGGCGGGACATCTGTGGGCACGGGATGTCGATCCCGATCGTCCTCGTCAACGGTGCCGAGAACGGCCCGGTGCTATGGATCAATGGCGGCACGCATGGCGACGAACCGGAGGGCGCGATCGCCATCGTCAAGCTGCTCGACCGCCTCGATCCGGGGGCGATCTGCGGGGGGCTCGTTCTCTGTCCGGCGATGAACCCGGAGGCGTTCCGCGCCGGCTCCCGTGGAGACCCGTCCGATCCCGCGGCGTACGACATGAACCGAATCTACCCGGGGCGTGGCGACGGTACGCCGACCGAGCGGACCGCCGCGGCGCACTTCGCGGCGATGCAGGCGGACTGTGACCTACAGATCAACGTCCATTCGGGCGGCACGAACCTCGTCATGGGCGAGCTGCTGTTCGCTCCCGAGACGCCGATGTCGCTCGAACTGGCCGCGGCAATGGGGCCAACCTGTTCGCTGATCGTGCCGATCGGCGTCGACGAAGGGAATCCGGCATCGCAGATTGCCGCTGTCGGCGGTGCCGGGATCGGCGTCGAACGTGGTGGTCTGGCCGGCTCGTTCGGCGACGACGCCCATGCCGCCGGCGAAGCGCTGTGCGGGGGCATCGTCAACGTGCTGCGTCACTATCGGATGGTCAACGGAACACCGGCGTACGCCGAACGGTGGTGGCTCGGAGCGTTGCGGACGATCCGAGCTCCGGCGTCGGGAGTATGGCTCGCCGCTCCGGAGCTGCCGTTGCTCGAGCAGTTGCGCGAAGGTGTCCCGTTGGGAACAGTGTACGACCTCCATGGCGAGGTCCTCGCCATGGTCCGGATGCCGTGCCACGGGATCGTCGCCGGCCTCCGCGCCCGTCCACAGACCACGGAGGGCGAACGGCTCGCGTTCTTCGTCGAGGTGACCGACGTCCGCGACGACCTCCTCCCCTAGCCCATTGTGGATGACTGGGGTCACGGTTCCATCGTTCACTCCCGCGCCCTTTCGTGTCCCTCCGCGGTGTCCTACAATGGTCGGGCCCCGCCGGCCCGCACGAGCGGATGGACTCCTCCTGTGTGCAGCCCGATGCGCGAAGGGAACCGAATGAACGTTTTGCTGATCTATCCCGAGTTCCCGGATACCTTCTGGAGCTTCAGGCACGCGCTTCGTTTCATCCGTAAGCGCGCCTTCTCTCCACCGCTCGGTTTGCTGACGGTCGCCGCGTTGCTGCCGGAGAACTGGGGAAAACGATTGGTCGACGCCAATGTGTCGGCGCTTGGCGCGGACGACCTGGCGTGGGCCGACATGGCGTTCATCAGCGGGATGACGATCCAAGCGGAGTCGGCACGGCAGATCATTGGGCGGTGCAAGGACGCGGGCCTGACAGTTGTTGCCGGCGGCCCGATGTTCACGACCGAACCCGAGCGGTTCGCCGACGTCGACCACGTCATCCTCAACGAGGCCGAGCTGACGCTGCCCCCGTTTCTGGACGATCTCGCGAAGGGTCGAGCGGGCAGGTGCTACGGCACCGACGAATTCGCCGACATCCGGGAGAGCCCGCCGCCGTTGTGGGAACTGGTCGACATGCGTCTGTACGCTTCGATGATCGTGCAGTTCTCCCGCGGCTGTCCGTACAACTGTGAGTTCTGTAGCGTGAGTGAGCTGTTCGGCCATCGGACGCGATTCAAGACCGCCGATCAGATCCTCCGCGAGCTGGACAGTCTGGTCGAGTTGGGATGGGAGGGGCCGATCTTCTCGGGAGACGACAACCTCCTCGGCAACAAACGACACCTCAAGGAGACGTTGTTGCCGGCGCTGATCGCATGGCGGCAGGGCAAGCAACGGGTGGAGTTCGCCACCGAGGTGTCGATCGATCTCGCCGACGATCCGGAGCTGATGCGGATGATGGTCGAGGCGGGGTTCAGCACCGTGTTCATCGGCATCGAGACGCCCGAGGAGGCCAACCTGGCGGAGTGCGGCAAGCGGCTCAACGCGAACCGCGACATGATCGCCGATGTTCACCGCATCCAACGAGCCGGCCTTCAAGTGCAAGGCGGCTTCATCGTGGGGTTCGATCACGACACCCCAGCGATCTTCGAGCGCCAGATCGCGTTCATCCAGCAAAGCGGTATCGTCACGGCGATGGTGGGGTTGTTGCAGGCGATTCCCGGGACACGACTCTACGATCGGCTGCGCCGGGAAGGGCGGCTACGGGAGTGGGTCACCGGCGACAACGCCGACGGGAGCACGAACATCGTGCCGACCATGCCGGTCGAAACGCTGCAGGCGGGCTATCGCAGGATCGTCCAGACGATCTACGCTCCGCGCGCCCACTACCAACGGATCCGGACTTTCCTTGAGCAGTACACCCTCCGGCGCAATCGCACACGGCTGGACGTACAACACATCCTGGCGTTCTTCCGCTCCGTCTACCGCATGGGCATCCTCGACCGAGAACGCGTGCAGTACTGGAAGCTCCTGAGCTGGGTGTTGCGGCACCGACCACGAGCGTTTCCGCTTGCCGTTGCCCTGTCCATCTACGGCTACCATTTCCGCACGAGCTTTGCCGTTGATCGCCCGTCGGGGCACCCTACCGCCGATACCGCCAGCTGATCGACAGCTGTCCGGCGACCCATGGGATCAAGCTGGCGATCGCGGCGATCACCCAGCCTCGGACGCCGGGGTCGACGGTCTTCAGCACGGTGGCCAACCCCGGAAGGTAGACCGCGGCAACCAGCAGCCCGGTGCATAGCACCAGCGCGCCCCACACGTAGCGGTTGCGGGTGATGTCGTTGCGGAGGATGCCCGACCCGGGATCCCGCATATTGAACACGTGCCATAGCTGAGCGAACGCCAGCGACAGAAACGCCGTCGTCGTCCCCTGGGCGTGGGAGAGCCCGAACGCGTGGATCGCCAACAACAACGCCCCGAGCACGACGCCGGCGATGAACACCCCATACCCCCCGATCACGCGCCAGTGCCGGGCGGCGACGATCGGCTCGTCCGCCGGCCGGGGCGGCCGACGCATGATTCCCGGACCACCCTCGCCGGCACCGAGCGCCAGTGCGGGGAAGACGTCGGTGACGAGGTTGAGGAACAGGATCTGTAGCGGCAGTAGCGGCAGCGGCAACCCAGCAAACGATGCCACCGCCACGGCGACGATCTCGCTGACGTTGCAGGAGAGGAGGTAGATGACGAACTTGCGGATGTTGTCGAAGATCGCCCGTCCCTGGGCCACCGCGGCGACGATGGTCGAGAACGCGTCGTCCTTGAGCACCATATCGGCCGCCTCCTGCGCGACTTGGGTCCCGCGTTGGCCCATCGCCACGCCGATGTCGGCTTTCTTCAGCGCCGGAGCGTCGTTCACCCCATCCCCCGTCATCGCCACCACACGACCGTCATCCTGGAACAGGGAGATCAGCTCCAGCTTCTGCTTGGGGGCGACCCGAGCGAACACTCGAATCTCGAGCAGTCGGCGGCGTTCCTCCTCGGGAAGGTCGACCAGACGATCGAGCTCCGAACCATGGACGGCTTCGCCCCGTCCGTCGTCCAGCAGTCCCACCGCTTGCGCGATGCTCAGGCCAGTGGCGGGTTGGTCGCCGGTTACCATGACGACATCGATGCCGGCGTCGCGGCAGCTTGCGATTGCTGCGCGGACATCGGTTCGCGGCGGGTCGGCGAGGCCGACCCACCCGACGAGGCTGAGCTCCTCGTAGGCGGGTGTCTCCGCGGAGGCGGCGCGCTTGGAAGCCAGGCCGAGGACGCGCAATCCCCTCTCGGCCATCGCCCGCTCCTCGGCGAGCCAGCGGGTCTTCGCGTCCTCGTCCAGCGGAACGACTCCGCTCCTCTCGAGAACCGTCGTGCACGAAGCGAGGATCACCTCGGGAGCCCCCTTGACGGTCACGTAGACGTCGTTCTCCGGCGTCCGGTGCAGGGTCGCCATCCGCTTGCTGTCGGGATCGAACGCTTCCTCGCGCAGCTCGGGATGGCGGTCGCGGAGGTCACGGACATCGATTCCACTGGCCTGGCCGGCTTCGAGGAGGGCCACCTCGAGCGGGTCCCCGACCCCCAGCCCGGCTTCGGGGTCGACCTCGGCGTTGTTACACAGGATGCCGACCTCCAGCGCAGCGCGCACCAACGGATCGGGCGGTTCCGCGGCCGCCTCGCGCATCTCGACCGCGCCGTCGGAGAGGATGTACCGTTCGACCGCCATCTTGTTCTCGGTCAGCGTCCCCGTCTTGTCGGTGCAGATGACTCCCGCCGCCCCGAGCGTCTCCACGGCCGACAACCGCCGGATCACCGCGTTCCGCTGCGCCATCCGCCACATCCCGCGAGCGAGCGCCAAGGTGGCGACGATCGGTAACCCCTCCGGAATCGCGGCCACCGCGAGGGCGATCGAGGTCTCGATCATCAACAGCAGCTCTTTTCCGCTGGCGATCCCCAGGCCGGCGATCGCCGCGGCGATGACCACCGTGATCCACAGCAGCATCCGTCCCAGCCGGTCGAGCCGACGCTCGAGCGGTGTGACTTCCTCCTGCGAGCCCTCGATCAGTGAGGAGATCTGGCCGAGCTCGGTCGCCATCCCGGTTGCCGCGACCAACGCCTCCCCGGAACCACGCGTCACCGTCGTTCCCTTGAACAGCATGTTGGTGCGATCGGCGAGCGCTGCGTCCTCGGACAGCGGTTCGACGGTCTTGGAGACCGGGAGCGATTCACCGGTCAGCGCCGATTCGTCGGCCTGCAGCTTCGATGCACTGAGCACCCGCAGATCGGCCGAAATCAGGTCGCCGGCCTCGAGGACGAGGACATCACCGGGGACGATCTCCTCCGCGGGCAGCTCGATCAGCTTCCCTTCCCGACGGGCCTTCGCCGTCACCCGAGTCAGCTGCTGTAGCGCCTCCATCGAGCGTACGGCCCGCAGCTCGGTCACCAGCCCGATGACGGCGTTGATCAGGATGACCAGCCCGATCGCCGCCCCCTCTTGCCAGTCGCCGAACGAGAACGAGACAACCGACGCAACGGCGAGAAGGAGCACGATCAAGCTCTTGAACTGCCGGAGCAGCACCTCCCACCATGTCGTCCGCTCCGGCTCGCGAAGGAGGTTCGGCCCGAATTGCTGCCGTCGACGCATGACCTCGCGTGCGCTGAGGCCATCCTCGGGGGATACCTGCAGCTGTCGGGCGACCGCCTCGTTCGACTGGGCCCATGCGGCGTTGGTGATCGGCTGGGAAGCTGCTTCCAGTTGGTTGTCCATCGGCTGAACCTCGAGTATACCGAGTCGGGAACGATCGTGGAACGCCCGTGTGCTAGACTGGTCATCGACCGCCCCGGTCCGATTGGGGATATCCTTCGACAAGGGGGAAGCGATGCGGCGAACGGTGAGCGCGGCTGCGGTGGCGATGATCGACGTTGTGGCGTGGGGCCTCGCGGTTCTCGGGCGCGACGATCCGGCACCGCCCGACAGGACGTACGAGGTGGTGGTCATCCACCCTTCCTGCGGTGAGAACGGGTTGGCCCACGGCGACGGCGGCCTGGGAAGGGCGCTTGCCGACCACGGGGACTACGTCAGCGGCACGAGCTACGGCCGGGGACCGGTGTGCGAGGACTGCGAGGGGTGCCGGGGCGCGATCGGCGACTGCACCGACATCGTACACTGGGTCAACTGGTTGGGTGTTCCGGATGGCGAGCCGTTCACCGCGCTGCTCCACACGTTCGACCAGCACGCCGACTACCGCCGCGGCACCGATCCGGATCCGAACCGGAAGAACGAGATCATCCTGTTCACGTCGTGCTATCCGAATTCGAGCCTCGCGGGTCGCCCGGAGGATCCGACGTCGGAGGACGATGACGGCCTGACGGTTGACCGGGCCCAAGCCGTGTATCTCCGGCTGCTGGAGAGCTTCGCGGGCCTACCCCGACAAGCTGTTCGTCGCCATCACCGCGCCGCCGGTGGCGCCGTGCGACCGCTGGAAGGATCCAGGAGCCGCGCGGGCGTGGAACCACTGGCCGGTGCGCGAGTGGCTGGTCGACCATCCCGACGACCACCTGGCGGTGTTCGACTTCTACGACATCCTGACGTCGAACGGTGGCGATCCCCATCCGAACGACCTGAGATCGGAAACAGGAAACCATCATCGTCGATGGAACGGTGCACTCCAGCACCTGCAGACCGAGGATCGACACCTCGCGGCCTACGGGAGCGGCGACAGCCGAGTTCGTTCCGCTGCACAACGTTTTCGTCCACCGCTGGAGGACGGAGGAGCCATTCAAGCCGCACGTACCGCGAAGCGAGGACGGCCCGATGAAGCTCGGGATCCTGTCCGACAGCCACGATCGGCTGCCGCTGCTCGAGCGGGCGGTGGAGCGGTTCCGCGACGCGGGGGTGGAGATGGTGCTCCACGCCGGGGATTTCGTGTCGCCGTTCACGGTGCGTCCTCTGGAGAAGCTACACGCGGAATTCGTCGGCGTGTTCGGGAACAACGACGGCGATCGCCTGTACCTGGCCGAGCGGTTCGCGCGGATCGGCCCGATCCACCTCGGCTACCACACGTTTGAGGTCGATGGAGTGCGCGCCGTGTTGATGCACGAGCCGAAATCGATCGACGCCTTGGTGGACAGCGGGCACTACGACCTGGTCGTCTACGGACACACCCACGAGATTGACCTCCGTGAGGGTCGGTGCGCTGTCGTCAACCCCGGCGAGGCCTGTGGATACCTGTCCGGTCGAGCGACGGTCGTGGTCCTGGATACGGCGACGATGTCCCCGACCGTGCTCGATCTGAACGCGGAGGAAGCCTGACGATCCAGTGCTTCAGTTCGCGGTTTTGAGGTGTTCGTCATCCGGGCGGCCGTCCCGATCGAGATCGGGAATCGCGGCGAGCCCGCCGAGTGAGGTTTCCTTGTACCGGCTGCGTAGATCGAGGCCGGTCCTATGCATCGCCTCCAGTGTTGCATCGAAGCTGACCCGATCGCGACCGCCCGTGACCCTCGCCAGGTTGGCTGCATTGAGCCCCGATACGGCGCCGGCGGCGTTCCGCTCGATGCACGGGATCTGAACGAGGCCGGCCACCGGATCGCAGGTGAGGCCGAGGAAGTGCTCGAGCGCGGTCTCGGCGGCCCGATCGATCTGGTCCGCGACGCTCCCTCCGAGTAGATGACAGACCGCGGCCGCCGCCATCGCGGCGGCGATGCCGATCTCGCCCTGGCAGCCGACCAGGGCACCCGCAATCGATGCCTTGGCGATGGCCAGCCCCCCGATGGCACCGGCGACGAGCAGTCCGTCGACGATCTCCCGGTTCGACACGCGGAGGGCATCCTGGGTCACCCGCAGGCAGGCCGGGAGCACGCCGGCGGATCCGCAGGTGGGGGCGGTGACGACGGCGCCGCCGTCGGCGTTCTCCTCCGCGACGGCGATGGCGTAGATCGAGGCGAGGGTGAATTCGCCGGAGCCGACGCTCGGCGTGCCGCGCGTGCTGCCCCAGCGCTGCAACATCGCCGCCGCTCGCCGCTCCACCCCGAGCCTGCCGGGAAGGACGCCTTCGGTTCGCAGCCCGCGGTCGATCGAGCTTCGCATCAGGGACCAGATCCGATCGAGCTGGTCGACGACCTCGTCCCGCGGTCGCCCATGGACGGTCTCTTCCAAGGCCAACGCATGGTCGGCGAGCGAACGGCCGGATTGCTCGCAGGCGGTGAGCAGGTCACGCGCGGCGGTCGAAGACGTGCTCCGGCCGGTGTCCAGGGAGTGCAGCTCGTCGGCGCCGACGAGCGCTCCGCCGCCGATCGAGCAGAACAGCGATGAGCGTACCACCCGCTCCTCATCGTCGCGGACGGCGAAACGAAGCGTGTTCGGATGGGGGCGACTCGGGGTCTCCGTATCGAAGCGGACGTCCTCATCGGGCCGGAAGACGAGCGTCCCGCGGGGAAGCGGAAGCCGCCCGGCGGACGCGACCTCGTTGTAGATCGAACGCATCGACCGGTTCGCGATTGCTTCCGGGCCGTGGCCCGACAGTCCGCACACGACGGCAAGATCGGACAGATGGCCTCGTCCGGTGTGGGCGAGGCTGCCGTACATCGTCACCGTTAGACGTGCGCCCGACGACCCCTGCGCGCACCGTTCGAGCTCATGGCGGAACCGCAACCCGGCGCGCATCGGACCCAGGGTGTGCGACGAACTCGGCCCGACGGCGGGCTTGAGTACGTCGACGACGCTGGGCAGGTGGAACGGCTCCATCGGTGCCATAAACGTACGATCCGCTGCCGCGACGTCGCCGTCAACCGTTTCGCGCAGCGAACGGAATCGCATTCGACGTGTACATCCACCGATTCCTTCTACGGAGGCGATGTTCATGCTGCGTCGGAACCTGAAACGAACGATCCTCCTGGCGGTCGGGCTCATGATCGGCTCGTCCGCAGGGGTGTTGGCCGACGGGGTCATCCTCCCCGATCTTCCGGAACAGGGCTGGTTGTCGATTGTGCACCATGACGTCGAGATCACGATCCGGGACGGCGTGGTCACCACCCAGGTGGACCAGCTGTTCCGCAACGACACCCATCGCGACATCGAAGGACGCTACGTGTTTCCGCTTCCTCCGGGGGCTGTGGTGTCGGCGTTCACGATGTGGGTCGACGGGGATGCCCTCGAGGCACGACTCCTCGAGGCCGATGACGCGCGGGCGATCTACGAAGACTACGTTCGACGGATGATCGATCCGGCGTTGCTCGAGTACGTCGGCCGCGACACGCTATCGGCGCGGATCTACCCGATCCCGGCCGGCGGCGAGCGTCGGATCGAGATCACGTACACCGAGCTGCTGACGGCGGAGAGTGGGACGTACCGGTATCGATATCCCCTCGACACCGAGCGGTTCTCCGCCCGGCCCCTCGAACGGGCAACGCTCGCCGTCGATGTGCAGACCACCGGACCGCTGCAGGCCATCTACTCGCCGACCCATCCACTGGACGTCGTCCGCGCCGGAACCCGCGCGGCCACGGCCCGCTACGAGGCGCACGGCGTCCTGCCGACGGAGGACTTCCTCCTCTACCTTTCGGTATCGAGCGATCGGATGGGGATGACGATGCTGACGTATCGACTCCCCGACGAGGACGGCTACTTCCTGTTGATCGGTACGCCTCCGGAGTCGGACACCACGGCTGTCGCCCTTCCCAAGGACCTCGTCTTCGTCCTCGACAGCTCGGGCAGCATGCACGGCGAGAAGATCGAACAGGCGAAGCAGGCACTACGCTACGTGGTGTCCAACCTCCACCCCGACGATCGGTTCGCCGTGATTGCGTTCTCCGATGCGGTGCGGGCCCTGCATCCCCACCTCGTCGAGGTCACGCCGGCGAGCGTGCAGGCAGCCACGACGTGGGCATCGGCCATCGAAGCGGAAGGGGGGACGAATATCGATGACGCCCTGTCCGCGGCGATGGCGCTGTTCGAGTCGAACGACCGTCCCCGGTTCCTCATCTTCCTCACCGACGGTGAGCCGACGGTGGGAGTGACCGAGCCCGCGGCGATCGCCGCTCACGCCCTGGCGGCCAACGACGCCGACGCGCGCGTGTTCGCCTTCGGCGTCGGCTACGACGTCAACACCGTGCTGCTCGATCAGCTGGCGCGGGAGAACCGCGGGACGGCGACGTATGTGCTGCCCGGCGAGAACCTGGAGGTGGTCCTGTCCGGCTTCTACCGAAAGATCGCCTCGCCGGTGCTCGCCGAGCCTCGTCTCGCGATAGAGGGTCTGGAGACGTACGACGTCCACCCGACGGGGCTTCCGGACCTGTTCCGCGGGACGCAGCTGTTGGTCGTCGGGCGATACAGCGGCAGCGGCGAACTCCCGGTGACGATCGCCGGGCACGCAGCGGGGGCAGCGATCTCGTTTACCACCGTGCAGGCGTTTCCCGAGGTCGCTCTCGAACATGTGTTCCTGCCCAGGTTGTGGGCCGGGCGCAAGGTGTCGGTCTTGCTGCAGCAGATCCGCCTGTACGGGGAGAGTGATGAGCTCGTCGACGCGGTGATCGCTCTCAGTCGCCGGTACGGGATCATCACCCCCTACACCTCGTTCCTCGTCGACGATGACGTCGAGACGGAGGCGGAGGCCGCCGAGGCAGTGCGAAACGCTGCTGCGGCTCCGGTGGTAGGGGCGAACGCGGTCGCTGGCGCGGCGGCGCTCAAGACGCTGTCCGAAGGGGCGACGGTGCAGTCCGGTGTCGAAGGGGTGCGGACCGTCGGTGATCGCACGTACTACAGCCGGGATGGCGTCTGGGTCGACAGTGCGTACGAGGACGAGGAGACGATCGACATCGTCGTGTTCAGCGATGCGTACTTCCGCCTGGCCGAGCTCGTCCCCTGGATCGCGCCCCACCTGGCGGTGGGCGACCGGGCGATCGTGGCGGTCGGCGATCGCTTCGTCCGCATCGCTGACGAGGGGATGGTGACGCTGACGAACGACGTCATCGAACGGTTGACGGGATAGCGGATTCTCCGGCCCGGATGAACGTCTGACGTCGTCCGGGCCGGTACGGCTTCTCCCGGGATGATGCAGGCCCCGTCGCGGTGCGTGCTGCCGCGGAGTTACCCGGCGGCGACCTCGAGCGCCTGCCGGAGATCGGCGATCAAATCGTCGATGGACTCAAGACCGACGGACAGCCGGACGAGGCTGTCGGCGATGCCGGCCTTCGCTCGCTCCGCATCCGTCATCGATGCGTGGGTGTTGGTCACCGACTGGTTGGCCAAGCTCGTTACCCCGCCCAGGCTGGTGGCCAGCTTGAACGTCCGTAGCTGGTCCATGAACCGCCCGGTCGTTTCGTAGTCCGCTTCCAGCTCGAAGCTGACGATGCCGCCGAAGCCGCTCATCTGCCGAGCGGCCAGCGCATGGTCGGGATGGCTGTCCAGACCGGGATAGTGGACGGCGCGGATCCCCGGCTGCTCGATCAGCCAACGCGCGATCCGGTCCGCCGAAGCATTTTGCCGCTCCACTCGGACATCGAGCGTCTGCATGCCACGCCACACCAGGTACGCCTGGGTCGGATCGAGGACGCCGCCGAGCATGCGGCGCAGCTTCCAGATGCGCTCAGCGATCTCCCCGTTGCAGCAGGCGACCCCGGCGGTGACATCGTGGTGACCTCCGAGGTACTTGGTGGCGCTGTGGAGCACCACATCGGCGCCCAGACGTCGGGCGCGGAGGTTGACCGGGGATGCGAAGGTGGCGTCGAGCAGGACGAGCGCTCCGCCTTCATGGGCCGCTACGGCGAGCGCTTCGATATCGAGTACGCGCAGCAGCGGATTCATCGGCGACTCCAGGTACAGCAGCTTCGCCCCCCGCTGGAGCATCTGCCGGCAGGCGGAGGCCTCGTCGGCCCCGAGCACGGTGGTCTCGACGCCGATCGACGGCAGGTAGTCGGCGAGGAACCGGACGGTCTCCCCATAGGTGGCGATCGCGGCGATCCGGTCGCCGGGCCGCACATGGGCGAGAATCGAACTGGTGATCGCCGCCATTCCAGAGGCGAAGGCGACCGCCTCCTCGGTCTCTTCGATCTCGGCGAGTCGCCGTTCCGTCTCGCGAACGGTGGGGTTGTCCCAGCGGGAGTAGATGTAGCCGCTGCGGTGCTGGACGACATCGATGAGTTCGGCGCTCGTACCGAAGCGGTAGGTCGCGGAATGGACCACCGGGGGGACCATTGGCTCTCCCTTCATGACGCACCTCCAGCGTGCACCGTACCCGCCGCCGGCCGAGTCGTCAATCGGGGTAGCGGCGGTTGGCGGCCGACGGTTGGCGGGCTATGATGCTGCGAAGAACGTGGTCCGTTGGTGATTTGGCGGATCGGACAAGGGGGAGCCCAGGGATGCGTGCAGGGAAGATCGTCCTGCTGGTGATTGGCAGCTTGATCGTAACGATCGGTGTGGCGTTGATGTTCGGCGGTGGGGCCCTGATGGGGATCGATACGACCTTCACCGATGACGAGGGCTACCTCACCTCGCCGCGCGGCACGCTGGAGCGCGACGTCTACGCGATCGTGGGCGAGGCGCTGTTCGAGGGGGAGTGGATCTGGTGGTACCGTCATCCGACGACGGTGCGGATCCGGATGAGCGGCGATCGTCCGCTCTTCTTGGGGATCGCTCCCCGCGCCGAACTCGAGGACTACTTGTCCGACGTCAGCTACGCGAGGATCGAGAGCGTCGACTTCCGAAGCTGTCGGAAGGAGGGCGTCTGGAGCGTCGAGGTCGAGCAGCATGCTGGGACGGACGAACCTGCGCCGCCCGCAAGCGAGCCGTTCTGGCAGGCCAGCGTCCAGGGCGACGGAACCCAGACGTTGAAATGGAGGATCGAGCCGGGCGATTGGGCGTTGGCGGTGATGAACGCCGACGGCAGCCGAGGGATCGACGTCACGGGGACGGTCGCTGCCGAAGCCCCGTGGCTGCTCGCGGTGGGGATCGGCCTGCTTGCGGCTGGGGTGCTGCTCACCGGACTCGGGGTGCTGATCGTGCTGTTGGTCGCCCGCGGGACCCGCTCCCGACTGGCGGAGACGCCGTCCGTTGGCGAGTTGACGGTGTCGCCGGCCGAGTACCCCCTGGCGTTTCAGGCGGAACTGACCGAACCGCTCGCCCCGGCGCTGTGGCTGGTGAAGTGGTTCCTGTTGATCCCCCACTTCGTCGTCCTCGGGTTCCTCTGGTGCGGGTTCGCCATCTCGTGGATCCTGTCATTGTTCGCGATCCTGTTCACCGGGCGCTACCCGCGGGGCCTGTTCGATTACAACGTCGGTGTGCTGCGGTGGTCGTGGCGGGTTGCGTTCTACGGCTACGCGGCGTTGGCCACCGATGCGTATCCGCCGTTCAGCCTCGAGGCCGGCGGGTATCCGGCCGATCTCGACGTCGTCTATCCCGAGCGGCTGTCGCCGGGTTTGGCGCTGGTGAAATGGTGGTTGCTGGCGGTGCCTCACTACCTCATCGTTGCGGTATTCCAGGGGGGCTACGGGTTTTACCGTTTGGGGCTTACCCCCCTCTTGGCGCTATTCGCCGGGGTGACGTTGTTGTTCACCGGTCGCTATCCGAAGGACATCTTCCGTCTGGTCGTGGGGATGAATCGATGGACGCTGAGGGTGCTGGCCTACGCGGCGTTGATGACCGACGAGTATCCGCCGTTCCGGTTGGACGCCTGAACCAGGAGGGTGCTGGCACCCCCGTCGGCGGCCAGGGTTCGACCCCGCCTGGTGGGGGACGGACGGTCAAGGGAGGTGGCGATGATGCCACGATTCCTCTGGGCCCGGACGAGAGGCGATGGGAGGTCATCTACCACCAGGCGTTTGGGATGTGGGAGATCGTTGACTTCGAGAGCTGTCCGTTCTCGGTGCGCTACGCCAGCCTGGCGGGCGTCCAAGTTCGGGGGTGCCGGATCTGCGGGACCGACGCCGAGCCGGTTGTGCACCTACCGAACCCCGAGACCGAAACGGTGTTGCGAGAGAGCGGCCCGATTTGCCTCGACTGCGTGTGCAGAAACCGCTCCTGGTACACGCTCGCGCCGATCTCGCCCCGCGATGTGGAGGGCCCGGACATCGGGCGATAACGGCGCTTGTCTTCCCATGGCCCCGGCGGGGTAGATTGGCGCCACCAGAGCCCTTGAATGAGGCGTACTGGTGGCACCTTGCAGGCGGGGGTACGGAGTGGGCTTCTTGGTGGTCTTCTCGGGCAGAGCGCCCCGCCTGCACTCGCGTGATGGGTCGAAAACGGCTGAATTCGTCCCATGGAACGAGGGATTGCACCGGAGGCCGGGTGGAGGTATGCTTAGATCAATGTTGGTAGTTGTGCAGTCGCATTCTCGGAGTCCGGATCATTCCTGAAATCCTGAGATCGTTCTGTTTCGCTAAGGCTCCCAGCATGGAGGAGGGGTTCCATATGTCCGATCGGATGACAGGTACCGTCAAGTGGTTCAATGACGACAAAGGCTTCGGCTTCATCGAGCGCGAGGGCGGCGAAGATGTTTTCGTGCACTTCAGCTCGATTCGCGGCGAGGGCTACAAGTCGCTTCAGGACGGCCAACAGGTCGAGTTCACCCTGGGACAGGGCCAGAAGGGTCCGCAGGCGCTCGACGTCGTAGCGCTGTAGCGTTTACGAGGACGACCGACCTATGACCTATGATCGGCGCGGCGCGCGGTGACGCGTGCCGCGCTCTTTTGTGGCGGCCAGTCGACGGCTCCTAAGGCAGAGCGTCGGATGGGCGTCCGGCGCGACGATGCACCGTGAGCAGGATGAGGGTACCGGCCACGAGGAAGCCGATGATCGATAGGAGGGCGTAGCGGTGTGCCGTCCTCTCGGCCAACGCTGTCGCCTCTCCGCCCCGCTCGAGGAGGTTGGCGACGTGGTAGACGATCGCACCGAAGACGGCCGGTCCCACCGCCGACGATGTCCGCCCGGCGACGGCGAAGAAGCCATAGAACTCGGCGCTCCGTCCTGGCGGAGCCAGCATCGCCACGGTCGCCCGGCTGACCGATTGGACGCCGGTCAACGCGAAGCCAGCGAGCGCGCCGATGAAGTAGAACGCGAGCACGCTCTCGGTGAAGAACAGCCACACGACGGCGGCGATCATCCCCGCCAACGAGACGACAAGCGTTGAGCGGAACCCGATGCGGCCGATCATCAACCCGGGGAAGAACGCGCCCGGGATGCTGGCGACCTGGACCAACACCATGAAGATGATGATCTGATCCCTTCCCAGGCCGAACAGCGTCGTGCCCAGAATCGCCGCGTAGCTCAAGGTGATGAGGATTCCCTCGTTGTAGACGAGGAACGCCAGCAGGAACTTGCCGAACTCCCGGTGTGCACGGGCTGCCCGCAGCGTCTCGGCCAGCCGGCGGAACGGCACCATGATCAGATCGCGGCCGCGCGGCAGCGGGCGACGTTCGCCCCGCTCCGGCAGCCGAGCGAACAGCGGTACGGCAAACGCCACGAAGTACAGGGCGGTGAACACGAGGGACAGCCGCGCGATGAACGCCCCGCCGATGAGCTTGACCGCTGCGAGGACGATCAACAGGCACAGCACGCCCCCCGCCGAGCCGATCGCCCACCCGTTGCCGGAGACGCGCCCCATCTCCTGTGGAGACGCGATCTCGGGGAGAAAGGCGTTGTAAAACACCTGGCCGCTGCGGTAGCCGACCTCGGCCAGGATGAACAGGGCCATGCCGAGTGCGATCGCCCCTTCGGTGACGAAGAACAGCGACGCCGTGAATCCGCAGGCGATCCCCGTGAACACGGCGAGGAACCGCTTCTTGCTGGCGGAGACGTCGGCGACGGCGCCGAACATCGGGGAGATGAGCGCGACGATTGCGGTGGCCGTGGTCACGGCGATCCCCCAGAAGAACGAGCCCAGTGCCCCGCCGACGACGGTCTCCTTGAAGTACGCCGCGTAGACCGCGAGGAGAACGACGGCTGCGTACGCCGAGTTCCCCGCGTCGTACAGATACCATGCCCTTCGTGCCCGCCTGTCGACTCGCTGCTCCATCATCGAGAACCTCCCTGTTTCCGGGTCCACGGATAGACGGCGGCCTCAAGAGCCGCCTCACGAACCGCAGGATCCTCGGAGTATACGCCGCGGCGATCGGGAGCGATGAGCTCCGCGATGTGACGCATGACAATCTCTCCGATCCGGTCGAGCTCCGCGCGGCCTTGACGCCCGCGCGGGGCGGGCGGGAACGGACCGAACGGCTTGCCGATCCGGATCGTCACCTCGGCTCTCCGGAACCGGCGTAGACTGGAGAACAGTTCGGTCATGCCGTCGAGGCCGATCGGCAGAATCGGCGTGTCGGTCCGAGCCGCGAGGTACGCCGCGCCGGGACGGGCCGGACGGAGGACGGACGCCCAGCTTCCCCCCTCGGGGAAGATCCCGAGTACCCCCCCCGAGGAGAGCACTGTCTCCGCGGTCTGTAGCGCCTCCCGCGAGGAGCCGGCGCGCCGGACGCGGAACGTGCCCCACAGGCTCGTCAACCACTTGACTCCGGTGGGAGCGTGAGGCATCCGAGCGCCCCCGATGAAGTCGAGCGGCCATGGCATGGCGCGGATCACCGCAACCGGATCGGTGAAGTGAAAATGGTTGGCGACCACGAGGAGGGGTCCGTGGGGGGGAATGTTCTCGCGACCCTCGATGGTTAGGCGGGCGAGGACGGCGAACGCGAACCGGATGAGTCCACGCAGGATGGCGCGGACGGGTCGGTGAGTGGGTCTCCACAGCGGCGCGGGCATGGCCCGATGATACACGCCGACCCCGGAGCGCCGAAACCGGGCCGACGAGCGCCCCGCGCGCCGCTGCCCCGACAACGTTTCGCCACGCCTCCCCTTCCAAGCTCCATCACCTCAGGGCATCCTGCATGCCGCGGAGGTGCGCGAGGTGGTCGATGGGCGCGGCGGGGGATAAGGTTGGCGGGGAAGGAGCCGTTTCGCCATGGCACGACATCGCAGCAACCTCGTGTGGATCGACCTCGAGACCACCGGCCTGAGCGTGACCAAGCGAACGATCCTCGAGATCGCCAGCATCGTGACGGACAAGGATCTGCATGTCGTCGGCGAGGGCCCGGTGCTGGTGATCCACCAACCCGACGAGATCCTGGAGCGGATCGATCCGTGGTGCGAGCAGCAGCATGGCTTCTCCGGGCTGCTGGAGGCGTCGCGAGCCTCCGACATCTCCCTGCAGGAGGCCGAGCAGCAGACGCTGACCTTCCTGCGCAGGCACACCCATCGGGGCGTCGCGCCACTGTGTGGTAACTCGATCCTGCTGGACCGCCGGTTTCTGATGCGCTACATGCCGGAGCTCAACGCCCACTTGAGCCACCGCAATATCGACGTCAGCGCGATCAACGAGCTGGCGGCTCGATGGTTCCCGGGGACGGTGGCCATCCTGGACAAGGGGGTCCCACACCGGGCAAGCGGTGACATCCGGGAATCGATCGAGGAGCTGCGGCTCTACCGGCGGATGATCTTCAGGGACTGATCGACGAAACGTTCGAGCAGGCAGCGCAGCCTCCTTTCGCAGCATCTGACGTGCTGCACGCGTTGTACGACGTCCCAGGGCTTGCAGCCCTGCTCGGTCGATGAGGGTGGCGCGCTCGTCCTGTGAGGGTGAGCGTACCGGGCGGTTGGAGATGGACGGCCAGGCGAACGGCTCGTATGCTGAGGAGCTGCGGCAGCCGACCGGGAGGCGACGGTGATCAAAGCAGCGATTCTCGATTTCGACGGATTGATCCTCGACACGGAGACGCCGTTTCAGCGCTCGTGGGGCGAGATCTACGCCGAACACGGCCTGACGGTGACGGGAGCGGATTGGGCCGAGCTGATCGGTTCGTCATCCGATCCAGAGGAGGCGTACGAGCGGCTGGAGCGTCATCTTGGACGGCCGGTGGATCGCGAAGCGCTACGGCGGCGACGGTCGACGCGGGAGCTGGAGCTGCTCCGCCGGGAGCGCGTCCTCCCCGGCGTGCGGGAACTGATCGACGACGCGGACGATGTCGGGATTCGGCTGGGCATCGCCTCCAGCTCGGACCGCCGCTGGGTCATCGGGCATCTGACGGCGATCGGCTTGCGGGACCGGTTCGCGGTCGTGGTGTGCGCCGAGGAGGTGGCCGCGACCAAGCCCGCCCCCGACCTGTACGCCGTCACCCTCGATCGACTCGGCATGACACCGGCGGAGGCCATCGCGTTCGAAGACTCGGTTCGTGGCGTGGCGGCGGCCAAGGCGGCGGGACTGTACTGCGTCGCGGTGCCGAATCCGGTGACCTGCCACCTGGCGTTCCCGGAGGCGGATCGGGTGGTGTCTTCGCTTGCCGGCCATCGGCTGTCGGAGTTCGTGAAGGCGGCGACCGCCGCGCCCGATCGAGGCTAGGTCGAGCGGTGCCGACGGTCGATGGACGCGGTTTCCCGTTCGGGTCCAGCTGCCCGTAGCGTGGCATCCGCCAGGCGAGGGAGGATTGCGCGACGGCCATCGGTCCCGCGGACGATCTCGAACTCCATGGCATAGGTGGCTTCCAGGCTGATCTGGTTGATCGCCGTGGCGGGTGGACCGCGGCCGATCGTGGTCCCATCGGCCAGGAAGACGACCTCGTCGGCGTACAGCAGGGCGTTGTTCGGATGATGCGAGCTGACGACGAAGCAGAAGCCATCTGCGGCGAGGCGACGGACAACCGACAGGACGTCGTGTTGATGGTGAGGATCGAGATGGGCGGTCGGCTCGTCCATGAGCAGACAGCCGGCTCCCTGCGCGAGCCCGCGCGCGACGAGGACGAGCTGCCGCTCCCCGCCGCTGATCGCCGTGTACGGTCGATCGTGCAGATGTGTGATCCCGACGGCATGTAGCGCGGAGACGACGGCGTCGCGGTCGGCTGCTCCCGGCCGATCGAACACCCCGAGGTACGGTGCTCGTCCCATGAGGACGGCCTGTTCGACGGTGTAGCCGAACACCGGCTCGTGCAGCTGGGGGACGACCCCGATGTGCCGAGCGCGTTCCCGGATGCCGAGATCGCCGAGGTGCACCCCATCGACGGTGATCCGGCCGGATTGTGGGACGCGTATCCCACCGAGGCAATCGAGGAGGGTGGTCTTTCCCGACCCGTTCGCTCCGAGCACGAACACGATCTGTCGATCCTCGACGGCGAGCGACACGTCGCGGAGGACGTCGTATCCGGGGCGGTACGCGAACCGGATCCGTTCGGCGACGAGGTTCATCGCACCTCTCCCCGGGCGCGGAGGAACCGCAAGAACAACAGGAAGAACGCCGGCACACCGATCATCCCGGTGAGGATGCCGAGGGGGATCTCCCCGGGCAACGCCGTCCGAGCGATCGTGTCCAACGCGACGAGAACGGTCGCGCCGAGAGCGGCCGAAGCGGGGACGAGCGCGGTATGGTCCGGTCCGACCCACGCGCGGGCGAGGTGGGGAACCACAAGGCCGACCCATCCGATCATCCCCCCGACCGCCACCGACGCCGCGATCATCAGCGCGGCCACGACGATCACCGCCGCGCGAAGCGGGCGGACATGGACGCCGAGCGTCGTCGCCTCGGCGTCGGAGAGCGTCAGCAGATTGAGGCGCCAGCGCATCAGCAGAAAGAACGCCATCCCGGTACCGCTGAACGCGAGCAACGGCGGGAGGATCGCCCATCGGGTACCGCCGAGCCCGCCGAGCAGCCAGTAGGTGATGGTGGGGAGATGGCTCAACGGATCGGCAACCACCTTGACCAGCCCGAGCAAGGCGTTGAACAACGCGCTCACCAGGACGCCGCCGATCACGAGGACGAGCGTCGACGAGCCGAACCGCCAACCGACCAGCGTGACCGCGCCGACGGCGATCAGGGCGAAGGCGAACGCCGTTGCCTGGGTCGCAGCGATCCCGGCGGATAGCAACAGCGCCAGGGAGGCTCCGAACGCGGCGCCGGAGCTGACGCCGAGGATCCGCGAATCGACGAGGGGGTTGCGAAACAGCCCCTGAAGCGCCACCCCACAGACCGCCAGGTTGGCGCCGATACACGCGGCGGCCAACGCCCGCGGCAGGCGGACTCGCAGGATCAACGAGCGCAGGAGGTCCGAACCCTCGGAGGCGAACAGCGCCCGGAACACCTCCGTCGGGCCCGCACCGTATCGGCCGAGACACAGGGCCCCCAGGAAGACCGCCGCCGGCGCGAGGAGGAGGAACCACGCCCGGCGTCGGGAGGGATTGCTCATCGGACGGACAGATGCTCCTGCTCGGCATCGGTCAGCTCGTAGCCATAGTAGTGGGCATAGAACCGCTCCGCCTCGTGGGCCAGATCGAGTCCGATCCGATCCGGGTAGAACCGCTTCGCCATCCAGACGACACCGAGCAGCGATTCGGGGACCGGCGTATCCATCGGAGCGATGACCCGTGGCATCCGGTGGACACGCCCGTCTTGCACGGCCCGAATCGACGCCCAATCTGGGTTCTTCAGAAGGTCGACGGGCTGCAGCGGTCCGTAGGGCGGGATGAGAATCACGTCAGGGTTCCACACCAGGATCTGTTCGAGGGTCACCTCGTTCCAGTACCCGGAGAGCCCTGACGTCACCGACACCGCGCCGGCCGCCTCGATGAGGTCGGTCTGGTACATCTCGCCGCTGGCGACCCGGAGGCGATCGGTCCCCAGGAACAACACGCGAGCCCGCCGATCGGCCGGTAGCGCTTCGAGGTCCGCTGCGACCGCAGCGAACAGACGCTCGTAATCGGCGACGAAGGCGGCGGCTCGCTGCGCTGCCTCCGGACCCAGCGCCTGGCCGGTCAGCAGCACCGCCTCCACGAGGGCGGCGGGGCTCTCGACCAGGTAGCGGATCACCGGGATCCCCAGATCGGTCATCTGGTCGGCGAACGCTGCATGCCGTGAGCCGTCGACCAGGATCAGGTCCGGTGCGTGACTGACGATCTCCTCGACGTTGGGCTCGCCAAACGTGAGGAGCTGCTCCAGCCGCGGCTCGAGCCGGAGCATCGCCTCCGACGCCTTGTCGATCCCCTTCACGCCGATGTACCACCCCAGGATCAACCGATCGGCGGCACCGAGCGTGTAGACGATGTAGGTGCCGGACCCGTAGACGCTGACCAGCCGCTCGACCGGCCGGTCGATCCGGACGGCTTCCCCTGTCTGGTCGACGAGCTCGATCGCCTCCTCGGCCCCGACCGCGCCGGCCAGCGCGACGATCAAGAACCCGCACAGAACCCCACGAACTCTGCTCCTCATGCTCTCTCCTTTTTCGCGGTCATCCGCCCACGTTCCTTCTCCAACCACCGGAGGGTGCCATGAACCCGATGGAGTCGGTAGGAGGCGATCAGGTCGGCGAGATCGGGATCATCGAGGTGAAGCCGAGGCCGCTGTTCCATCTTCTCCGCCAGCTGGCGGAGCCACGCGGTCTGGCGAGCGACCAATGGATCGATCCGATCCGGTGCCAGCCGGCGCAGGAAGTACAGCTTGGCGGGGAACTCGACGCGAAACCGGCGTATGGACCGGACCGGCGTTCCCGCCCACGCCCAGAACGCGTACTCTCCCTGCTCGGTGGCGCGATACACCACGCGCGACGGCCCGCTCACTCCCGACGCGACGTCGCCGTCCACCCATCCCGCCTCCTCGAGGCGATGGAGCACCCCGTACAGCTGGCTGGAGGCGATCCTCCAGAACGCGCCGAGCCCGGCGCCGAGCCGTTCCCGCAGCTCGTAGCCGTGCATCGGGCGCTCGATCAAGGCGCCGAGGACGGCGTACTCCGCCGGTAGTCCCCGCGATCGGCGACGGTATTCCATCATGGAATAGTGTAGCCGATGACCCGCCGGGCGGCCAGGGTGGCCGCCGGGTCGCTACACGGGAAGCGTGACGAATTCGACGGCGAGGGGGTTCGCGAGGTCGAGAAGGGCGAAGGTGGAGCGACCGCGGCGGGGCGCCACGGCGCCGGGATTGACGAACAGGCGATCGCGCCAGCGCTTGACCGCGGGGGTGTGGAAGTGCCCGAAGACGACGATCTCCGCGTCCGGGAGCTGTGCGGCCATCGCCTGGTAGAACAGCTCCATTGCCGGATCGTCGTCACCGCGCCCTCTGTAACGGTTCTGGAGCGCATGGGGTTGATGACCGTGCTTGAGTCCGATCGTTCGTCCCCCGATACGCACAATCTCGGAATCGGCGAGGACGCGGGCGACCTCGGGAGGATCCATGTTGCCGGCGACCGCGGTCGTCGGGGCGATCCCGTGCAACACGTCGATGACGCGGAGCTGTACCAGGTCGCCGGCGTGCAGGATGGCATCGACCCCCTCGAGCCGCGCCAGCAACGCTTCCGGCAAGCGGGGAAGCGACGTGGGGACATGGGTATCCGACACCAGTCCGATCTTCACCTTGCGCCTCTTGACTCCGTCATCGGGAGCACGAGGGGTTCGACGATCCCTCAGAGCAGCAGCAGAAACGCTGCGGTGAGCACGGCCGCAACCACGATGGCGACCGTGGTCAGCGGGAACGGCTCTCGCTCCATGCGGACCAGCGGCGATCGACAGCCGTCGAAAACGCACCCACGAACGGCCGAACGCAGCTGAAGCTCCTTGTCGCGACCGGATCCGACCACCACCTGATCGCCGACGAAGATCACGGGGAACTTCGTCGGGAAGATTCCGTACTCGGAGGACAGCGCCCACATCAGATCCGAGGCTCCCGGCTCCCCCTCTTCGATGTGCTGAACCGATACCTCGGGATACAGCGCGAGCAGCTCGTCGAGCAGCGCGTCCATGTGCCGGCATTCGTTGCATTCCTCCCGGTAGAATACGACGATGTCGGGCGCCTCCTGGGCGGCCAGCCCGCCGCCGAACAGAAGGGTCATCCCGACGATCAGCACGACCCGTTCAACGATCCCGCTTGCTCGTTGGTTCATCTTCACCTCGGTTGACGATGATGCCGCAGATCGGCGCGGGTGGCCAGCCGGTCAGCCCGCCGGTCCGGCCCGCTGGCCGAGGCGACGGCGCAGCTCGGGCAGTACCGCCTCGATCGCCGCCTCGCCGGCTTCGATCCCGTCCCTCGCCTGCAGGAAGCTCATGATCGACAGCGACAGCTCCGGACGGAGCAAGAGGTCCGGTGGCTGGGCGGCGAGCTTCTGGCGGAGAACCTCCTGGACGAGAATCGAGATCGATTGGTTGAGGATGCTGTACAGGCCGGGCAACGGTCGTTGCGGGCGTTCGCCAACCACCGATTCCAGCAGTTCGGTGAGGCTGCTGGGCAGCCATGTCTGTTGATGGATCCCGTCGCGAAGCTGCTCGCCGACCCGGGTCCACACGTTGCGCGTCTGCTGGGTGGTCGGGATCGGCCGCGGCGCGACATCGACGGCGAGGACGAACGCGGTGCCGAGGTCGCGGCACGGACCGACCGGGATCGGCTCGACGAGGCCGCCATCGACGAGCAGGCGGCCGCCCCAACGGATTGGCTGGAAGATCCCGGGAATCGCGGTCGACGCCAGCACCGCATCGACCAGCGCCCCCTCGCGCAACACGACCCTCTCGCCGGTGTCGATGTCGCAAGCGACGGCGGAAAACGGGATCGGAAGCTCCTCGATCCGAGCGTCTCCGAGCAGATCGGTCAGGATGCGGCGCAGTTCGGTACCCGAAGCGAGCGAACTGCGGGGAAAGGTCGGAAGGAAGCTGCGGAACAGACGATGCCCGTCGGTGGTGAGCCACTCCCGTTCGACCTGCTCGACGGGTACGCCGACGGCGTACGCCGCGCCGACCAGCGCCCCGATGCTCGACCCGGAGATCGCCGAGATGCTGATCCCCTCGCGCTGAAGCACGTTCAACACGCCCGTGTGGGCGGCCCCGCGGGCGCCGCCCGAACCGAGGGCGAGACCGACCGATCGAAGCTCCAAAGGAGGCTGAGCCGACATACGCAGATCGTAGCCGATCGGAGGAACCAGGGGAAACCCCGGAGCCGCACCGACGTGGTCGCGCCGGCCCTCGGGTGTCCTGGTCCGTGTGCCTCGCCGCACCCGTCTAGAGAACGAGGAACTTGAGGGCGCGGAGGATCTCGAACAGATCGGTGGCTTCGTACCGCACGGAATTCGGCCCGGACAGCGTCGCACCGGGATAGAATGATCCGGCGTAGGCGTCGGCCTGCTCCCGGTACACGATCTCCAGCGCGAACCGATCGGGCAGCTGGATCCGGCAGGCGCTCGGATCCTCGAGCGCCGTCTCCGCCGCGCTCCGGATGCGGTCGCAAGCGACCTCGGGATGCAGCGAGATCGTCGAGCCCCCGACCCCCCGCTTCACCGGCACCGCCGCGATCGCCGGACAGAGCTCGGAGGCCTCGGCGCAGACCCCCTCGTCGCCTGCGACAAGCACCATGGGCACACCATGCAGCGCCGCGCTGTACGCCGCGAAGGCGAACTCCGAACGCGGTCGGTCGTTCAACCGGATCTCCGCAACGCGCGGGGTGAAACTGTGCTCCAGCGGACTGGCGCCGGCACCGGCACGTGCGTGGTAGCCGATCGCCATCGCGGCGTCGAACGACGGATCCACCTCTTGCATCATCACCAACGGGTGACCGCTCCAACCCCGGATCCAGCGGATCGTCCGGGGAAGCCGTTCTCCCACCAGGTTGCGCGCTCGATCGTGGGCGTCCTTCACCCAGATCTCATCGACCCCCGCCGCGCCGGCGCCGTCGCATGCGGCCACGACCTCCTCGGTCATCCGCTCGCGGGCCCGCTCGTAGCCGGGCTTGCCGATCTCCGTTTCATCCCATGACGTCACCCCGGTGACGCCCTCGATGTCAGCGCTGATGTACAGCTTCATCGACCGTTCCCCTTTCCGTCTCGGCGTTCTCGAGAGTGTACCCGCCCTACGGCGAGACGAGGGGGGTGTCCAAGTCGGGCTCCCAGATGTCGTGGTAGGCCCGATCGCACATCTCGGCGACGGCGGCCAGCGGCACCACTTCGTTCGTGTTGAATCCGGCGATCGATCCGGGCGCGTATCCCCAGCTGCGGGCGATCGCCCACGTTCCCGGCTCCCGGTTGGCGGGGTGGTCGGGGATCCCGGCGGCGGCTTCCCTCCCGAGGACCTGCTCCACGTAGCTTCGGTCGGGGTTGAGGCGGCACCATAGGGAGGCGACACCGTGGAATCCATCGTAGGCCTGGTGGATGTGGGGCTTGTCGAGGGCCGTCTGGACGTGGTCGTCGGCGGCGAACACCAGCATCACCTTCAGATCGGGAAGGTGGGCTCCAACCTGGCCGTAGTTGTGCACCGTGGTCCGAAGCGGCCAGTGCTCGGCCGCCTCTTCGGGGGTGGCGAGCGTTTCCGGCCAGCGCTCGCGGGTGAGCGCCCCGTTGTCGAGCAGCGCCCGCAGCAGGTCGGTCGACCAGTAGTCCTTGCCGTACATCCGCGGGTGCTTGGAGGAGCACAGGTACTCCCCGCGTCCCGTGCCATCGGACCGGAAGACGGGTCGTCCGTGTTCAGTGGACCAGGCGACGGTCGAGTAGTCGATGGCGATCGAGGTCGGGGTATAACCGCTCGGGTCGTAGAACGGGTTGTGCACCGGTCGTCCGGTGCGGTCGTCCCAGTGACCCGGCTCCAGCGGATACAGCGGGTCGATCGTCGGGTTCTCCCGGCCGACGAAGAACCGGACCCCCTGCAGCCGATCACCGTGCAGCGCCAGCACGTTGGTGGCCGCAATCCCCGAGTGGGAGAATGCGTACAGGCCGGCGACGTCATACAGGATCGGCAGATCGACCGTCTCGTCGAGGCTGCGTCCGTCGACGTCGTCGATCTCGCCGGTAGCGAAGCGGATCACGTCGCGCAGCGCCTCGAGATCGTCGGGCCCGCCGTAGTCGAACGTCCCCTCGCTGGAGATGCCGGTGCGCGGATCGGCCCGCCCCGGCCACAGGTAGGAGACGACGACGGCCCCCAACCGGTCCGGGTCGAGCTGGTCCTTGAATCCGGTGGCGGCAGTGAAGAAACCCGACACGTCGACGACCACCGGCGCCCCTTCCGGATAGCGGGGCCGATCGGGAGAGCGGATGGAGACGGCGATCCGTCCGATTCCTTCCGATGCGACGAACGTCACCGACGAGCCGGTGATCGGGGGCTGGAACGACGGCTTCGCATCGACCGATCCGGTTCGCCGTGCGCGGTCCGCCATCTCGTACACCGCGGCGAGCTGGTACACCGGGGCCGGGACATCGACCGGCATGGCGTAGCTATGGGGATCGGACCAGTCATCGGGTGGCGTATTCGGCGGCAGCAGCGGAAGCGTCCGGTCGACCAGGGACGGGTCGACCTCCGCCAGCCGATCCGGGCTTGGGTTGATCTTGACCCACGCCCGTTCTGCATCCCAGCTGTCGAACGCCTGGCGGATGTGGGGTTTGTCGGGCCGCGCTTGGACATGATCGCGGACGCCGCACAGGATCATCGCGGCGAGCTTGGGCACGTTGCGCATCGCCGCGCCGGTCAGCCGCACCGATTCGCGAAGATCCCAATACGCTTCGGCCTCCTCGAGTGGCACCAGCTCCTCGGGACGATCGTCGTCGAACACGTCCTGCTCGATCAGCGCCGCCATCACCGGACGGGAGTAGGTCACACGTTCCCCATCGATCGGGTAGGTATCCAGCGGGAAGTCCTCGGTCCGGTCGAGGGTGCCGTCGAGGTTCAGATCGGGGACCGGCGCCCGCTGTCCGACTGCATGGACCGTCGTGTAGCGACCGTCGCCGGTGCCGTCGTGAACCAGGGGGTAGGTCGGGTGGTCGGGGTCGTAGGCGAGGTCACGGTAATCGACGGGGAGGACGAGAGGATCGTAGCCGAGCCCACGCGGATTGGCGTAGTCGCCCTGCGCGGAGGTCGGCTTCAACCAGATCCTGCCGAAGTCGCGGGTGGCGATCTGGCTGGAGACGGGCGTTTCCCACTGGATCACGTAGCGCAGCCGTCCGGCGAGTGCTCTGCCGTGGAGGGCGGCCACCGCGGGGAGAAGGTTCCCGCCGTTCGAGGCCCCGATCAGCCCGATGTTGTCATGCACTGCGGGGACCGGCAGCAGTTCGTCGATCGTCCGCCCCCGGTCATCGGCGATCTCCCCCGCTGCGTACAGGATCACGTCGCGCAACGCGGCGATGCAGGCCTCACCGCGGTAGTCGTACGTGCCGTCGGAGGCGAGTCCGCTCACCGGGTCGGTAGCGCCGGGGAAGACGAACGTGATGCAGACGATGTCATCGGCGGTCGGAGGAAGGCCGTGCCCGATCCCCTTGGCTTCGACGCCGCCGGGCACCCAGATGAGGACCGGGGCCCCCTCCGGGTAGCGGGTGGCGCCACGGATGGGGGTGTGGACACGGACCGCCAGGGTGCCGTCCGCCGATCCGGTGCTGGGCGAGGGGAGCCGGATGTCGATCGGGATCAGGGCAGGGGGCGCCGACGATTGGGCGGCCGCCAGAACCGCTGATGCCGCGAGTAGGGCGGAAACGACGATCGCCGCCCGAGCGAGCGATCTCCCATCTTCTACCAGGTTTCGTCGTCTTGCGGTGCTCACGCGGACCTCCTTCGCGATGCGGGGCTGGCGCCAATCTACCACGCCACCGCGCCGCGATGCCACCGCAGGCGCCCGCGCGGCTAGCGTCCGAGCACTGCACCCTCGGAGGCCGGAAGCACCGAGGCGCCGTAGCGCGCGAGCAGTCCGCTGCTCACCGGGGGTGGGGGTGCCCGCCAGCCGGTACGCCGGCGCTCGAGTTCGTCGGCATCGACGGCCAGCGACAGTGTGCGAGCGGGGATATCGATCTCGATGGGATCGCCGTCGGCGACCAGCGCGATCGGACCTCCAAGGGCGGCCTCCGGCCCGATATGCCCGATCGCCGCGCCCCGGGTGGCGCCGGAGAACCTCCCGTCGGTCAGCAGCGCGACCCGGTCATCGAGTCCCCGTCCGGCGATCGCCGCGGTGGCTTGGAGCATCTCCGGCATGCCCGGTCCGCCGCGGGGCCCCTCGTAGCGGACGACGACGACATCACCGGAGGCGATCTCGTCGCCGAGAATCGCCTCGAGCGCCGCCGTTTCGCCGTCGAAGACCCGTGCCGGACCGCGATGGCGCAGCATCCGATCGACCACGGCGTTCGCCTTGACCACGCAGCCGTCGGGAGCGAGGTCGCCTCGCAGCACGGCGATGCCGCCGTCGGGACGGTGGGGATCATCGATCGAACGGATCACGTCCCCACGGCGCTCCGCGGCGGCCGCGACCTCGGCAATCGATCCCGAGGCGACGGTGCGGACCTCCCCGTCGATGCAGCCGGCGCGCAGAAGCTCGCCCAGCACGGCCGGGATCCCGCCTGCTTCGTCGAGATCCTGGAGATGGTGGGGACCGCTTGGCCGCAGCTTGACGAGCGACGGCGTTCGCCGGCTGATGTCGTCGAACCGCTCGAGGGTCACCCTGATGCCGGCTTCGCGGGCGATCGCCGGCAGATGAAGTGCCGTGTTCGTCGAGCCGCCGATCGCCATGTCGAGGGCGATCGCGTTGTCGAAGGCGGCATCGGACAGCACGGCGCGGGCGGTGATTCCTTGGTCGATCGCGCCGAGAACGGCGGCCCCGGCCCGCTTGGCGAGGCGAAGGCGGGCGGCGCTGACCGCTGGGAGGGTTCCGTTTCCCGGAAGCGCCAGGCCGAGGGCTTCGGCGAGGCAGTTCATCGAATTGGCGGTGAACAGACCGGCGCACGAGCCGCAGCCGGGGCAAGCGGCCAGCTCCAGCTCCGCCAGCTCCTCCTCGGACAGCTGTCCGGTGCGGACCGCGCCGGCGGCCTCGAACATCGTGGCGACGTCGACGGCGGCTCCGCGGTGGCGCCCGGCGAGCATCGGGCCGCCGCTGACGAGCACCGAGGGAAGATCGAGGCGGGCCGCCGCCATCAGCATGCCGGGAACGATCTTGTCGCAGTTGGGGACCATGACGAGTCCGTCGAGCCGGTGCGCCTGAACCATCGCCTCCACCGAATCGGCGACCAGTTCTCGGCTGGGCAGGGAGTATCGCATCCCTTCGTGACCCATCGCGATCCCGTCGCAGATCCCGATCGTGTTGAACTCGAGCGGTGTGCCGCCGGCGGCGCGGATCCCCGCCTTCACGGCCGCCGCGATTCGGTCGAGGTGAAGGTGTCCGGGGGCGATCTCGTTGTAGGCCCCGGCGATCCCGATCAACGGGCGGTCGAGCTCCTCGGGGGTGAGTCCGGTGGCGTACAGCAGGCTGCGGTGGGCGGCCCTCTCGATGCCGCGTACGGCGCGATCGCTTCGCTTCATCGGTTCTCCTTCCACGCCGCCATCCGGTGCACGGCCGCGACGATCCGCTCCCCCATCGCCTCGGTGCCGATGGGCGCCTCCTTGGGTCCCGCGAGGTCGGCGGTGCGGGCGCCGTCGGATAGCACCTCATCGACCGCCCGCTCGACGGTATCCGCCTCGTCCTCCCAACCGAACGCGTGACGCAGCAGCAGCCCGACGCTGAGGATCGCCCCGATCGGGTTGGCGATGTCGCGCCCGACGATGTCGGGCGCGCTCCCGTGAACCGGTTCGTAGACCCCGCCGCCGCCGTCGCCGAGCGACGCCGACGGCAGCATGCCGAGCGATCCGGCGAGCATGGAGGCTTCGTCGCTGAGGATGTCCCCGAACAGGTTGGCGGTCAGCAGCACATCGAACGTGGGCGCTCGGTGCAGCAGATGCATCGCCGCCGCGTCGACGAGCAGATGCTCGAGCTGAACGTCGGGGTAGTCCGCGGCCACGTCGGTGACCGTCCGTCGCCACCACCGGCTCGTGGCCAGGATGTTGGCCTTGTCGATGGACACGACCGTGCCGCGGCGAGCGGCAGCAAGCCGGAACGCCAACCGGGCGATCCGCTCGATCTCCGATCGCTCGTATCGCATCGTGTCTTCGGCCACTCCGTCGGCGCCGGCCTCTCGGCGTGGGCCGAAGTAGATCCCACCGGTCAGCTCCCGGACGACCAGCAGGTCGGTGCCCTCGATTCGCTCCCGCCGCAACGGCGACGCGTCGAGCAGCGCGGGAACCGTGCGCACGGGCCGGAGGTTGGCGAACAGCCCTAGCTGCTGGCGCAGCTCCAGCAGTCCCTGCTCGGGTCGCACGGCAGCGGTCGGATCGGACCACGCCGGCCCGCCGATCGCGCCGAGCAATATGGCGTCGGCGTTCCGGCAGCCCGCGAGCGTGGCGTCCGGCAGCGGCACACCGGTTTGGTCGATCGCCTCGCCCCCGACGGGGTAGTCGTGGAGCGTGATCTCGCGACCGTATGCCCTTTCGACGGCGCGCAGCACCCGGGTCGCCTGGGCGACGACCTCGGGACCGATGCCGTCGCCGGGCAACACGGCGATGTGATGGCTCATGAGGGGACTCCTTTCGATCGTGCGGCGACCAGCGGTGCCCGGGACAGCGCGTACTCGTACGCGTCGGCGAGCGCCGTCCAGCTGGCCTCGATGATGTTGGGAGAGCAGCCGACCGTGCTCCACGTGTACACCCCATCGCTCGAGGTGATCAGCACCCGTGTCCGCGCTGCCGTGCCCACCTCGCTGTCGAGGATCCGCACCTTGTAGTCGGTCAACCGCACAGTCTCCAGCCGTGGATGGACCGGCAGGAGCGCCTTGCGAATGGCGGCGTCGAGTGCGTTGACGGGTCCGTTGCCGTCCGCCGCGGTGTGGAGGGTACGATCCCCCACCTGTAGCTTGACCGTCGCTTCGGCGGCCATGGCACCGCAGTCGCCGCTGCGGACGAGGACATGGAAGTCGATCAGCGCGAACGGTCGACGATACCCGCTTCCGGTTCTCCGGATCATCAGTTCGACCGACCCCTCGGCCCCCTCGAACTGGAAGCCGCGTCCCTCCAACTCCTTGATCTTCGATAGGACGCTCGTTGCGTCGCCGCCGTCCAGCGGCAGCCCACAGCTCTCGGCCTTTTGGAGGACGTTGCTGCGACCGGACAATTCCGAGATGACGATCCGGCTGCGGTTGCCGACCTGTACAGGATCGATGTGCTGGTAGGTTCCCCCGTGCTTGCGCAGCGCATTGACGTGCATCCCTCCCTTGTGGGCGAACGCGCTGCCGCCCACGTAGGCGGCATGCGGATCCAGTGGGAGGTTTGCCCGCTCGCTGATCGCGCGGGCGGTTTCCCGAAGCCTTGCCAACTGCTCCTCGCCGACGCACGTGACGCCGCCCTTGAGCTGGAGGGAGGGGATCAACGCGCATAGGTTGGCGTTTCCGCACCGCTCTCCGTAGCCGTTGATCGTCCCCTGGACCCACGTCGCTCCGGCCTCGACCGCGGCGAGACTGCCGGCAACGGCGGTCTCCATGTCGTTGTGCGTGTGGATCCCCACCGGCACGCCCAACGTCCGCACCGCCTCGCCAGCGATCGCCCCGATCCGCGACGGGAGCGTGCCCCCGTTCGTGTCGCACAGCACGACCACCTCGGCTCCGGCGTCGAGGGCGGCGTGAAGCGTCTCCCATGCGTACGCGGGGGCATCCCGATAGCCGTCGAAGAGGTGCTCGGCATCGAACAGTACCTGGCGTCCTTGTTCCCTCAGGAAGCGCACAGTGTCGCCGATCATCCGCAGGTTCTCTTCGGGCGTGGTGTGGAGCACCTCCGTGACGTGGAGCAGCCAACTCTTCCCGAACACGGTGACCACGTCCGTACCGGCATCGACGAGGGCGGCCACACCGGGATCGTCCTCGACGGCGGTGCCGGCGCGGCGGGTGCTGCCGAAGGCGACAATGCGCGCCTGTCCGAGATCGAGCTCCGCGGCGCGCTCGAAGTACGCCTGGTCCTTCGGATTCGAGCCCGGCCATCCCCCCTCGATGTAGCCGATCCCCAGACGATCGAGCCACGTCGTGATCTTCAACTTGTCGGCGAGGGAGAACGACAGTCCTTCGCGTTGGGCGCCGTCGCGAAGGGTCGTGTCGTAGAGGGTGATCGTCGTCATCGGCCTTCCCTTCGGGGTCGCTCGCCGTTCGCCCAGCGGGCACGGGTGTAGGCGATCAATCCGCCGGCCTGCAACAGCTCGGTCATGAACGGGGGAAACGGCTCGAACGTGGCCTCCGTTCGCAACGACAGGTTGCGGACGACGCCGCGTGTCAGGTCGAGTTCCCACGTTTGTCCGTTCCGGGCCGACGGGACGATGTCCGGACACACGACGATCGGAAGACCGATATTGATCGCGTTGCGATAGAAGATCCGCGCGAAGCCAGCGGCGACGACGCCGCGGATGCCGGCGCCCCGGAGCGCCCACGGCGCATGCTCGCGGGACGACCCACAGCCGAAGTTCTCCCCGGCGACGATCAAGTCTCCGGAACGCAGCTGCGCCGGGAGTTGCTCATCGATCCCTTCCAGGCAGTGGCGACCGAGCTCGGCGGGGTCGGAGCGATGCAGGTAGCGGGCCGGGATGATGGCGTCGGTATCGACGTGGTCGCCCAACCGCCAGATACGTCCGTGGATCGTCATGGCAGCACCTCCTCGGGATGGGCCACCCGTCCCGCGACCGCGGAGGCCGCGGCGACCGCCGGTCCGGCGAGGATCACCTCGCTGTCCGGCGACCCCATGCGACCACGGAAGTTGCGATTGGTCGTACTGATCGCGCGCTCCCCTGCGGCCAGTACGCCCATGTGGCCGCCGAGGCACGGTCCGCAGGTCGGGGTGGACACCACGGCACCCGCCTCGAGAAACCGCTCGACGAGCCCCTCCCGCACGGCGTCGAGTTGGACGCGTGGGCTCCCCGGGATCACCAGACAGCGGACGCTGGGATGGACGCTGCGGCCGCGTAGCAGCTCGGCCGCCACCCGCAGGTCGGTGAGCCGTCCGTTCGTGCACGATCCGATGACCACCTGGTCGATCGGCATCGTGCCCGCTTCGCGTACCGGGCGGACGTTCTCCGGGAGGTGGGGGAGGGCGATGAGCGGCTCCAGTTCGTCGAGATCGATCGTCAGGGTTCGCGCGTACGTTGCACCCCGGTCGGCGGCGATCGCCCGGGGTGGACGGACCGCTCGCCCCTCCAGGTAGGTGAGGGCCGCGTGGTCGGCGGCGAACAGCCCCGCCTTGGCGCCGGCCTCGATCGCCATGTTGGCGATCGTGAACCGAGCGTCGAGCGGCAACTGGCTGACGCCGTCCCCGCCGAATTCCAGGGCCACGTAGGTGGCCCCGCTGACTCCGAGGCGCCCGATGAGCTCCAGGATGACGTCCTTGCCGCCGATCCATCGGCCGGGGGTGCCGCGCAGGTCGATGCGGATCGTTTCGGGAACCCTCATCCACGCCGAGCCCGTCGCCATCGCTACCGCGATGTCGGTCGAGCCCATCCCTGTCGCGAACGCTCCGAGAGCTCCCGCGGTGCAGGTATGAGAATCCGCGCCGACGATCACGTCGCCCGGCAGCACCAGCCCGAGTTCGTGGAGCAGGACGTGTTCGACCCCCGATCGGCCGCCATCGTAGTGGTGCACGATCGCGTGCTCGCGCGCGAACCGCCGCATGGCCGCCGCCTGTTCCGCCGAAGCGATGTCCTTGTTCGGGGTGAAGTGGTCGGCGACGAGCACGATCGCGTCGCGGTCATACGGCTCGGTTGCGCCCAGCCCCTCGAATTCGCGGATGGCGATCGGAGCGGTGATGTCGTTGGCGAGCACGAGATCGACGGCGATCTCGTGCAGCTCGCCGGGGCGAACCGGGCGGTCGCCTACCGCAGCCGGGTCGCGCTTTGGGAGGCGGTGGGCGGTGAGGATCTTCTCCGTGAGGGTCAGCGGCGGCATCGGCTCATCCTCCGCTCTCCCGCAGCTCCCGCATCTTGCGGGCCAAGCTGGCCTTTCGCAGTGCGGTGTCGTCCCAGTGCAGCGCCCATCCCCTGATCTCGTCGGGGTCGTCGTGCCACGGCTGCGGGACCGGCTCGGGATGTGCGTCGAGCGGGTAGGTGTTCGGTCCGGTGGGTGGTGTGGTCCCTCGTTCGTTCATACGGTGCTCCTTCGCTGCGGTTTTTCGGTCATCGCTTCCCGCTTCGTCGGACGGCGACGAAGCGGCCCGTCGGTCGATCAGCCGGTTGAGGGCATCGAGGTAGGCTCGCGCGCTGGCGACGAGGATGTCGGTATCGGCACCGTAGCCTCCAATTCTCGAGTTCGTGCCGTCGCACCCGATGCGGACGCTCACGGCGCCCTGGGCGTCGATCCCCTCGGTCACGGCATGGATCCGGAATTCCTCCAGTCGATTCGGTACGTCGACGATTGCGTGGATGGCGCGGTAGATCGCGTCGACCGGTCCGGTGCCGATGCTCGCCTGGACACGTTCCCGGCGATCGGGGGCCCGGAGCCGGACGGTGGCGGTGGACAGGCCGGGCCGACCGGCGACCACCTGCAGGTCGACCAACCGGTAGGCACCGTCGGATCGGTGGACGAAATCGGCGATCAGCGCTTCCACATCGGCATCGCTCACTTGCCGTTTCTTGCCGGCCAACTCCTTGAAGCGCAGAAAGGCCTTCTCCAGCTGGATCGGGGTCAGCTCATAGCCGAGATCGGTGATTTGACGGCCGAAGGCGTGCCGGCCGGAGTGCCGTCCGAGCACCAGACGGGTGTCGGACCAACCGATCGATGCCGGCTGCATGATCTCGTAGGTTGCCTGATGCTTGAGGACGCCGTCTTGATGGATGCCGGACTCGTGGGAGAAGGCGTTGGCCCCGACGATGGCCTTGTTCGGCTGCACGGGGATGCCGGTGTAGTGGCTGACGATCCGGCTCGTCTGTGCGATCCGGGTGGTATCGATCGCGGTGGCGAGCCGGCAAGCGTCCCGCCGTGTCGACAGGGCCATGACGATCTCCTCGATCGCCGTGTTCCCGGCCCGCTCCCCGATGCCGTTGACGGTGACCTCCGCTTGCCGGGCGCCGGCCAACAGGCCGGCGAGGGTATTCGCCGAGGCCAGTCCGAGATCGTCGTGACAATGCACCGACACGATGACCGATCCGTCACGAGGCATCCCGGAGAGCACCCGCTCGATCAGCCGCGCGAACTCGTCGGGGAGGGCGTATCCCACGGTATCGGGGATGTTGATCGTCGTCGCGCCGGCCTCGGCTGCGACGGCGACGAGCTCGCACAGGAAGCTCGGATCGGCGCGGCTGGCGTCCTCGGGCGAGAACTGGACCGAAGCGCAGTAGCTGCGGGCCCGGGCGACGGCCTCGCGAGCGCGGGCCAGGGCCTCGTCCCGCGTGATCCGCAGCTTGTGCTCGAGGTGCAGATCGGAGGCGGCGAGGAAGGTGTGGATTCGCGGGTGCTCCGCGTCCCGAACCGCCGCCCAGGCGATGTCGATGTCGGCATCGACGGTCCGAGCGAGAGCGCAGATGCTCGGCACAGGGTGGCCGCCGTCGCAGCCGACCTCCCGGGCGACGCGTGCCACCGCCCGGCGATCCGCAGGCGACGCGGCCGGGAACCCCGCCTCGATCACGTCCACCCCCATCCGGGCCAGCAGTCGGCCGATCTCCACCTTCTCGTTGGCGCTGAGGCTCGCCCCTGGTGACTGCTCTCCGTCCCGGAGCGTCGTATCGAAGATCCGGACGGTCTCGACGTCCTCGATGAGCACGATCGCCTCCCTCGCCGCGGTCGCTAGCCCTCGGCCGCTTCCGGTCTCAGCGATCGGACGACCTCGCCGGCCTGCCACATCTCGGACGCACGCATCGCCGAAAGCTCCTCGTCGAGGCGCTGCTGGTAGTCGGCGGCGCCGTTCACCTCGAGGACGATCCTCGTCTCCTCGCCGGAGGCGACGCTGGCGTACAGTTCCTCGAAGACGGGGGCGACCGCGCGCTTGAACCGCGGCTTCCAATCGAGGGCACCGCGCTGGGCGGTGGCGCTGCAGTGTGCGTACATCCAGTCCATTCCCCGATCGCCGACCAGACGGATCAGGCTCTGGGTTAGCTCCTCGACGGTCTCGTTGAACGCCTCGCTGGGGGTGTGGCCGTGGGACCGGAGCAGCTCGTACTGGGCCTCCATCACGCCGGCAAGGGCTCCCATCAGCACCCCGCGTTCGCCGGTGAGATCGCTGTATACCTCCTTCTCGAATGTGGTCGGGAACAGAAAGCCCGATCCGATTCCGATCCCGATTGCCAGCGCGCGCTCGGCGGCCCGACCGGTGGTGTCCTGATAGACCGCGTAGCTGCTGTTGATCCCGCTCCCGGCGAGGTAGTTGGCCCGGACGCTTGCCCCTGACCCTTTCGGCGCGACGAGCAGCACGTCGACATGGGGGGGCGGTACGATTCCGGTCTGGTCCTGATAGGTCACCGCAAAGCCGTGCGAGAAGTAGATCGCGTCCCCCTCGGCCAGGTGCGGCTCGAGGGCAGGCCACAGCGCACACTGTCCGGCATCGGAAACGAGGAACAGCACGATCGTCGCGTCGGCGACCGCTTCGTCCAGGGGAAGCAGCGTATCCCCCGGTATCCAGCCGTCGGAAACGGCCTTCTCCCACGACCGCCTCCGTTCGACGGGCAGGCCGACACGAACGTCGAACCCGTTGTCGCGCAGGTTCAGCCCCTGGGCCGGTCCCTGAACGCCGTACCCGACGACGACGAGCCGTTCGCCGTGCAGCAGCTCGCGTGCGCGTTCCAGCGGGACCTCCGCCCGCGTGACGATCTCTTCGTGAACACCTCCGAAGTTCAGCCTGGCCATGAGCTACCTCCTTGCTTCGTTTCCCTGTTGCCGGCGGAGACGTACTGCTCGCCGTCCTGTTGGCCGCGCACCATCGCCACCCGTCCGGTCCGGACCATCTCCAGAATTCCGTGGCCGCGCAGCGCCTCGACCACCGTGTCGATCGTCTCCTCGCCGCCGACGACCTCGATCATCGCGGTGGCCGGGCACATGTCGACCACCCGTGCCTGGAACCCTTCGGCGATGCGCAGGATCTCGGAGCGAGCCGTCGGATCGGCGACGCGCAGCTTGACAAGCGCCAGATCGTGGACGACCGACGGTCGGTCGGTGATGTCCTCGACGCCGAGGACGTCCACCAGCTTTTCCAGGTTCTGCGCCACCTTGCGGGCATCGGTGCGCCGACTGTCGACGACGATCGTCATCCTGGATACCCCGCTACGTTCGGTATGGCCCACGGTGAGGCTTTCGATGTTGAACGCTCGCCGGCGAAACAGACTGGCGACGCGGTTCAATACGCCAGGGCGGTCGGCGACAGTGGCGATCAATGTCCGGTTCACGGTGTCCTCCCGCAGGAGGTCACGGCCGGAAGCGGGGTGCGCCGGATCATCGCATCGAGGGCAGCCCCCGCCGGCACCATCGGGTAGACGTGACCTGCCTCGCCATCGCGGGCGACCTCGAATTCGATGAGAACCGGGCCTCGTCGAGCGTGGGCATCGGCGACGGCCGCTCGTGCGGTCGCCAGGTCGCCGGCACGGAGGGCGGGGATCCCGTAGGCCTCGGCGAGGCGCACGAAGTCCGGGTTGACGAGATCGGTCGCCTCATGCCGCCCTTCGTAGAACAAGGTTTGCCACTGGCGGACCATCCCCAGGCAACGGTTGTTGATCAGCGCAATCCTGACGGGGAGGCCTTCCTGGGCGATCGTTGCCAGTTCTTGCACGCTCATCTGGAAGCCGCCATCGCCGACGATCGCCCAGACCTCTTCGTCGGGGCACGCGAACTGGGCCCCGATCGCCGCCGGCAGCCCGAACCCCATCGTCCCCAGGCCACCGGACGACAGGAACGGTCGGCGACACGCCGTGTCGTAGTACTGGGCGGCCCACATCTGATTCTGGCCGACATCGGTGACCAACACCGCATTGCCCTCGGTCACCTCGTAGATCGCCCGGATGATGTGGGGTGCCGGCAGATCGGTAACCGGCGACCGGTGCAGCACATCGTGAGCCGTTGCCTCCCGTTGCCACCGTTCCGTTCTCGCCGTCCACGCCGCGTGCTGCTGCGGTCGCGTTCGCTCGACCAGCGCGGCGAGCGCCGGCCGCAGGTCGGCGTGGATCGCGATGTCGGCGGGAATCAGCTTGTCGAGCTCGGCCTGGTCGATGTCGATGTGGATGATGCGAGCCTGTGGTGCGTAGCGCGTCGGGTTGCCGGTCACGCGGTCGTCGAACCGCATACCCAGGGCGATCAGCAGATCCGCCTCCTGCACCGCGTGGTTCGCGGCCGGATGCCCGTGCATTCCCATCATCCCCAGGTACAGGGGGTGGGACGGAGAGAAGCAGCCCTTGCCGAGGAGGGTCACCGCGACCGGCGTACGGGTCTTCTCGGCGAACGCGGCCAACTCGTCGACCGCACCGGACAGCAGGACGCCGCGGCCGGCGAGGATCAGCGGACGGTGGGCGCGATCGATCCGTTCGAGCGCTCGTTCGAGGGCGGCCGGATCGCCCGTGGGCAGGCGCTCCTCCTCGTCTGGGGAATGAGGATCGAGCACCGTGGTGTCGGCGCGCTGCACGTCGGAGGGAAGATCGATGAGCACCGGGCCCGGACGACCGCTGCGCGCGATCCGGAACGCGTCGTGGATCGTGTCCGCAAGCTCGTCGACGTCGGTGACCAGGTAGTTGTGTTTGGTGATCGGCAGGGTAATGCCGGTGATGTCGGCTTCCTGAAACGCGTCGGTCCCCAGCACCGACGTGCTGACCTGTCCGGTGATGCACACGATCGGAGACGAGTCCATCATCGCGGTGGCGATTCCGGTCACCAGGTTCGTGGCCCCCGGTCCGGACGTGGCGATGGCGACACCGACCCGTCCCGAGGCGCGGGCGTATCCGTCGGCGGCATGGGCGGCCGCTTGCTCGTGGCGCACCAGCACATGCTGGATCCCATATTCCTGACGGGGATGATAGGTATGCATGATGCCCCCGCCGGGAATGCCGAAGACGACGTCGACCCCCTCCCGCCGCAGCATCTCCCAGACGATTTGTGCCCCTGTCCTTCGCACCGTGCACCTCCTCCGCCGTGCCGGTCGTGTCGACCGCACGTCTTCGTCTCCGGCCCCAAAGAAAAAGGGGCCGCCCTGTTGGGCGGCCCCTTCGCTTTGAGCCTAGAGGTTTATGCCCAACAGGTCATGGCCCTCCGATAACTAGGACGATAATGACAAGGACGACGACGAGAAGGACGGATCGCGCGCGAACTCGACTTGCTGGCAACCGTCGGTCCGTGATCATCGCTGACATCGCTCCTCGACGCCTCTGCTGGATTGAGCCTACGCTATACCAACTCGATCGGCTTGTCAAGAGCGGTCGTCCCAACCCCCATCCGCTACGGCGATCCGCTCGGCCAGGCTACCGGTCCCGATCCCGACGTCGAGCAGCCGCTCTCCCGGCCCGACCTCGGCGAGTCGGACGACGGTCTGCAACACCGTCCGGTAGCCGAGCGAGGGGAACGACTCACGCACGGTCGATAGGTCGTACGACGCGGCCCATCGATCGAACAGCCGTTGTCGATCGTTCATCCGTCGACGGCGAGATGCGGGGCGTCGTCCCACATCGCGACGACGCGATCGACGGGAAGCGCTTCGACGCATCGTCCATCGCGTCCGGTCATCGTGCTGGCGAGGAACAGGGCATTGAGGATCGCCTCCTCGGTGGCCTCGATCGTCGCTTCGAACAGCGGGGATACGCGCGCGTTGGGCAGCTCGCGGATCGCCGACTCGCGGTCACGCCGATGGGGGGTCCGGCGAACCGATTCGGCGGTGGAAAAGGCGATCGCGTAGTCGCCGGATCCGTTGGCGAACGAGGCGCCGACCCGGGCGACGCCGGCGAACGAGCGACGCGCCAGGCGGGTGAGGTTGCGGTCGGACAGCGGCGCATCGGTGGCCACGACGATGACGATGGAGCCGGCCTCCTCGGCCGACGCGCTGGTGCCGCGGAGACGCTCCAGCCGGCGTCCGACCGGGACCCCGAGAAGGTGGAGCGACCCCGGGAAGTTGGTCTGGACGAGCACGCCGACGGTGTGCGGGCGATCCACCTCGACGATGCGTGAACTGGTCCCGATCCCCGCCTTCCATCCCATCGCTACCGTCCCCGTTCCCGCGCCGACGCAGCCCTCGGTCATCGGCGCCGTCGTCGCGGCCTCGATCGCGGCGCGGATCTGCCCGACGGTCAGCGATCGTCGCTCGATGACGTTCAGCCGACCGTCATTCGTCTCCCCGACGGCCGGGTTGATCGTCACCGCGTTTCCGTTGCCGGGTTGGGCCAGCGTCCAGTCGAGAATTGCTTCGGCGGCGCGGGGAACGGCGAGCGTGTTGGTGAGGACAATCGGGGTCTCGAGCTCGCCGAGCTCGACGATCTGGGTGACGCCGATCATCTTCCCGTGGCCGTTGGCCACGGCGAGCCCGGCCGGCACCCGCTCCCGCAGGAGGTTGCCGTCGTGGGGGAGGATCGCCGTCGCGCCGGTCCGGACGTCATCTCCCTCGATCAAGCTGACCTGACCGACGAGTACGCCGGGCACGTCGTTGATCGCGTTGGCGTCTCCGATTGGGAGGGTGCCGGGCGCGATGCCAAAGCTCCTCGGTCGGCGACGGACGCTGTCCACTCCGCGGTCCGCCGGCCTGCCCATCACGGCACCTCCCTCCCTGGATTCTACCGGTTCGGCGATCCGGCGACGACGCGTGACGTGTTGACCGCTTCTCCTTCCTGGGAGTACGCTGGCGTGCGCGAGCGGCGTCACGACGGTCCGGGAGGGCGAACACCCTGCTCCGGTCGTGTGGCAGAAAGGTCGCGGAATACGGACGAGAGGAGCGATGGCCAGGATCCTGATCGTCGACGACGAGAAGAGCATCCGCACGACCCTGAGCGAGTTCGTCAAGGACGCCGGGCACGAGGCGCTCACCGCCAAGGACGCCGATGAGGCGTTGCGGCTGTTGCGCGACAGTGTGTTGGATGTGCTGATCACCGATATCATCCTCCCGGGTGGTACGGGCGTCGACCTGCTGCGACGGATCCAGGCGGTCCGTCCCGATCTGCCGGTCATCATGATCACCGGCGAGCCGACCGTCGACACGGCGGCGGGCGCGGTCCGCGAAGGGGCGTTCGACTACCTCGCCAAGCCGATTACCGGGGAGCGGATCCGTTCCGCCGTCGAGGACGCGGTGCGTGCCAAGCGGCTCGCCGACGCCCGAGCGGAGCGAGAGCGCCAGGATCTCCTCCAGCGACTCCACCTGGAGAATCAGGTCGAAGCGGCGGCCCGGGCGCTCGAGGAGAGCGAGACGAAGTACCGTACGGTGGTCGAGAACGCCAACGAGGCGGTGTTCGTCATCCAGGAGGATCGGATCCGATTCGCCAATCCCAAGACGATCGAGATTACCGGCTACAACCCGACACAACTGGCCCAGCTGTCCGCCCCGGAGCTGATCCATCCCGAAGACCGTCCGGCGATGCTGGATCGGCAGCGTCGGCGGCTGGACGGCGAGGAGGTGGCGTCGCGCGAGGAGATCCGCATGGTGGCGTCCAGTGGCGCCGTGCGATGGCTCGAGATTCGCTCGGTGGTCATCGACTGGGACGGCCGACCGGCGGTCCTCCACTTCGCCGGGGATATCACCGAGCGGGTGGCGGCGGAACGGGCACTGGAAGAGAGCGAGGTCCGGTATCGCACCCTGTTCGAGAACTCGCCGATCTCGTTGTGGCAGGAGGACTACTCGGAGACGAAACGGTTGCTCGACGGGCTGCGCGCCGAGGGAATCGACGATCTGCGCGAATACCTGCAGGAGCATCCCGAGGTGGTCGACGAATGCATCCGTCGGATCCTCATCGTCGACGTCAACCAAGCGACCGTCGCCATGCACGCCGCCGCCGACAAGGAGGAACTGCGGGGAAACCTATCCCAGATCATTCCGGTGTCATCCCGGCCCCAGTTCATCGAACAGCTGGTGGGGATTGCGGAGGGGAAGACCTACTTCGAGAGCACCGGAACCGATCGGCGGTTCGACGGATCGTTGATGCACGTCGCCGTTCGGTGGGCGGTCCCTCCCGGCTTCGAAGACACCTATGCCCGCGTTCTCGTGTCGAAGTTGGACATCACGGCGACGGTGGAAGCCGAGGGGGCGCTGCAGGCGGCGCTCCAGGGGACGATCGAGGCGATCGGTCGTACGACCGAGACGCGCGACCCGTACACCGCCGGACATCAGCGGCGCGTCACGGCGCTGGCGGTGGCGATGGCCGAGGAGCTGGCGCTCGATGAGGAGCAGATCGAGGGGATTCGCGCCGCGGGGCTGATGCACGACATCGGGAAGATGGCGATTCCCGCCGAGATCCTGAGTAAGCCCAGCGCGCTGTCCCCTACGGAGATGGCCCTGATGGAATCGCACCCGAGCGCTGCCTACGACATCCTCAAGACGGTGACGTTTCCGTGGCCGTTGGCGAAGATCGTTTTGCAGCATCACGAGCGGGTCGACGGCACGGGATATCCGCAGGGTCTATCCGGCGAGGAGATCCTCATCGAGGCGCGCGTCCTCGCGGTCGCCGATACCGTCGAAGCGATGGCCTCGCACCGGCCGTATCGGGCCGCGCTCGGGATCGACCTGGCACTCGACGAGATCGAGCGCCACCGGGGAACTCGATACGACGTGGAGGTCACCGACGCCTGTCTCCGCTTGTTCCGAGAGGGGCGGTTCACCTTCGAGTCGGCCGCTGTCTCGGAAGGGAGGCGCTGAACCGTCCTATAGGTCATCGATCGTGTACGATGCGACCGTTTCGTTGTCCTCGGCGAACACGAATTCGGCACGGATCCGGTCGCCGGCGAGCACCCGCGGCAGCCAGTACGGATCGTCAGCCCACATCTCGTGGTAGGGAATCGCATCGATCGGAACCCAGGAGGGCGCCATCTCGGCGGTTTCCTGGACGGTGCCTTCCCAGCGCACGGCGAGGAACACGTGAACGTGATGATCGAACGCCGGCTCCACCGGGAAGACGAACCTCACGGTCCCGGCCGGTCGGAGGGCACCCGGTGCCACGCGGAGGCCGACCTCCTCGTGGACCTCGCGAACGGTCGCCTGCAACGGCGTCTCGCCGGGAAGGAGCTTCCCGCCAAACCCGTTCAGCTTCCCTCGGCCGAACCCCCGCTTCTTCCGCCCGAGGAGGATCCTCTTCGGTGGAACCCCCTCGAGGAGGAAGCACAACGTCGCCTCGATCATGCCGGATCATCCCCTCTCTGTGCGATGGTACGGCAGGAGCTGCGACGGCTACCACCGCGGCCCCCGAACCGATATGATCTGGCCGGGACGCGAAAGGGGGAATACCGGTGGAGGTCGCCGAGCTGAAGCGGAAGGCCAACGCGTTGCGATCCGACGTGCTGCGGATGGTAACCCATGCCTCCTCCGGGCATCCGGGGGGCGCCCTCGGCATGGCCGATCTGCTCACGGTGCTCTACTACCGGTACCTTCGGCACGATCCCCGCGATCCCCGGTGGGTCGATCGGGATCGGTTCATCCTGTCCAACGGGCATACCTGTCCGATCCTCTACGCGATCCTCGCCGACCGCGGCTATCTCCCTCGCGAGGAGCTGTGGCGGTTCCGCACGTTGGGATCGATGCTGCAGGGACACCCCTCCACGGCATGGAACGTCCCCGGCGTGGAAGCCTCGGCGGGCTCGCTCGGCAACGGGTTGTCGGTGGCGCTCGGCATGGCGCTGGGGGCGAAGCTGGCCCGCCGCGACGCGCGGATCTACACCTTCGTCTCCGACGGCGAGTTGCAGGAGGGTCAGCCGTGGGAGGCGGCCACCGCCGCCGTCCATCATCGTGCGGACAACCTCTGCCTGATGCTCGACTGGAACGGATGCCAGATCGACGGCCGGACGTGCGACGTCATGGACGTCGGCGATCTCGCCGGGAAACTTCGCGCGTTCGGGTGGAACGTCCGCGAGATCGATGGCCACGACATCGAGGAGATCATGTCGGCGTTCACGTCGTTCCTTGCGGCACGGGGGTCCGGTGTGCCCACGGCGATTGCGGCCCACACCGTCCTTGGCAAAGGGGTTTCGTTCATGGAGGACGATCCCAAGTGGCATCACGGTGCGCTGTCCGAGGTGCAGCTGGAGACGGCCCTGGCCGAGCTCGGCGAGCCGTCGGGCGGACCGATCGCCGGTGTCGACCGTCCTGCGTAACGACCGGCGGCGCTTGCCGAGCCCTCCGCCTCCGCTATAATCGCCACGATATGATCATCTCGAGCGCGTCGCCCATCGAGCCGAACGTCGTCGCTGCAGGCACGTTCGCTGGCGCGGTCATGATGATGATGTCGCTCGCTGCGTTCCGGTAGCCAAGGAGGCGCCGGGCCGGGAGCGAGTGCGGACTGCGGGAGATCCCGCGGTCCGTTTTTGTTTTGGGCTGGGATCGAAGGAGGGATGGCATGGAGGGACGACTGGATACGAGAGCCGTGCACGCCGGTGCGGCTCGACCGATGGCGTACGACGCGCTCGTCACGCCGGTGGTGATGAGCTCCACGTACACCTTTGGCAGCGCGGCAGAGATCCAGGAATACGTCGCGCGCCGGGACGACGGCGATCCGGGGTCCCGGTACGAATACGGTCGGTATGGGAACCCGACCCAGGAAGAGGCCGAGCGCCGGGTGGCCGACCTGGACGGCGGGGAACGGGCGTTGTTGTTCTCCAGCGGGATGGCGGCGATTACCACGGCGCTGCTGGCGACGCTGGAGGCGGGTGATCATCTGGTCGCGGTTGAAGGGCTGTATCGCAAGACGAAGGCGTTCTTCACCGAGGATCTCGCTCGATGGGGCATCGAGGTGTCGATCGTCCCAGCGGATGCGCTCGAGGATGTGGCGCGACCGACGACGCGGGTCGTGTACTTCGAGATTCCGACGAATCCGTACCTTCGCGTTCCGGACGTGGCGCGCATCGTGTCGGTGGCCCGCCGCCGAGGATGGACCAGCATCGTCGATGCAACGTTCGCCACGCCGATCAACCTGCGCCCGCTCGAGCACGGCGCCGACGTCGTGCTCCACAGTGCGACGAAGTACCTCGGGGGCCACAACGATCTGCTGGCGGGTGCGGTGATCGGCTCGGCGGAGCGGATCGCTCCGATCGAGCGAACTCGCGGTGTCCTCGGCGGCGTATCCGGACCGTTGGACGCGTATCTGTTGCTGCGGGGACTGAAGACGCTGGCGCTCCGCGTCGAGCGGCAGAATGCGACGGCTTCTCGTCTGGCCGGCTTCCTCGAACATCACCCCGCGGTGGGCCGCGTCCACTACCCCGGGTTGCCCTCCCACCCGGATCATGAGACCGCCCGGCGGTTGCTGTCGGGGTACGGCGGCGTGGTCAGCTTCGAATTGTGGGGCGGACTCGACGCCGCGGCCGCGTGCATCGATCGCCTCGACCTGACCGCAGTGGGGCCGACGCTCGGCGGCGTGGAAAGCATCGCCCAGCCGCAGGCGATGTTCATCGCGCGCGACCCGGCCCAGCGCGCCGCCCATGGCGTGTCCGATGCCCTGATCCGCTATGCCGTCGGGATCGAGGCGGCCGATGATCTGATCGAGGACCTCAAGCGGGCGTTGGACGGGCTGCCCAGCGGGGAGGCGATCTGAATGGGTCGACCGAACCTCGACCGTTCCCCGCTGATCGTTCACAAATTCGGGGGGACATCGATTGCCGATGCCGACGGGTTCCGCCGAGTAACGCAGATCGTCGGCGAACAGATCGAACGTCCCGTCCGCCCGGTGGTCGTCGTCTCGGCGATGGGTGGGGTAACCGACCGGCTGATGGCGGCGGCCCGCCACGCCGCAACCGGCGAACGTACCGAGCCCTGCGCGGTGCTGTCGGAGCTGCGCGAACGCCACGCCAGCGTGGCGGCCGCGTTGTTGGCGCCGACGGAGCGCCGTGCGTTCTCCGGCCGGCTCGACGAGCGGCTGGCCCGGCTCGAGAGGCTGTACGACAGTCTGGCCGTGCTCGGCGAGCTGACCCCCCGAAGTGGCGACGCGGTGATGGCGTGCGGCGAGCGTCTGTCCGCCGATCTGCTGGCGGCGACGTTGCGCGCGCATCGTCTGCCGGCGACGGCCGTCGAGGCAGACCACGTGATCGTCACCGATGACCGGTTCGGGAGCGCCACACCGCGGATGTCGGCGACCTGCGAGCGGATCGCAAGCGAGATCGCCCCGATGGTGGAGGGTGGAGGTGTGCCGGTAGTCACCGGGTTCATCGCCGCGACCGATGGAGGGGTGACCACCACCCTGGGTCGCAGCGGCAGCGATCGGAGCGCCGCCCTCGTCGCTGCGGGTCTCGCGGCGAACGAGCTCTGGATCTGGACCGACGTCGACGGGATCCTCTCCGCCGACCCCCACCTGGTGCCGAGGGCCCGCACACTCGAGGAGCTTTCGTACGAGGAGGCGGCCAAGCTGGCGCGGTTCGGGGCCGAGGTGCTCCATCCGCGCACGATCCGCCCGATCATCCGCAGCAGAATTCCGCTGCGGATCCTCAACAGCTTCCGGCCGGATCATCCGGGCACGCGGATCGTCCCGATCGCCGACCCGGTCCCCGCTGGTTCGTCGGCGATCGTATCGGCGAACGGGATGCGTTTGTTGGCGGTCGGAGACTGCGACGAAGCCCAGCGGCTGTCGGCGGCGGCGATGGCACTGCGTCGACTGGCGGAGGCGGGAATCGACGTACGGATGGTATCGCAGTCGATCTCCGATTCGGGGATGGGTGTCGTGATCCGGGAACAGGACCGTGATCACGTCGTCTCCTTGTTGCGAGCACGGTCCCCGGAGGATCCCCACGGTGCGCAGCTGTGCGACGTCCGCCGTGAGGAGGAGGTGGCCATCGTGTCGGCAATTGGCGGTCCCGATGGCGACGGACGCGGGATCGCCTCGCGGGCGTTTGCCGCGCTGGGGCAGCACGCCGTCCGGGTGATCGCCGTGACCCAGGCGATCGAGGGGGACGCGGTCTCGTTTTGCATCCCTGCGTCTCGGGTGGCGGACACGGTCCGCTTCCTGCACTGCGAGCTCGGCCTGGAAGACGGGCCGCCGGCCGCCGGCCGCGGGGTGCGATCGGGAGGCGGGCGATGACCGGCGGGCGGGTTCCTGCGGTCGTTCTGGGTGCCACCGGGATCGTCGGACAGCGGATCGTGCGCCGGTTGGCCGATCATCCGTGGTTCGAGCTGGTGGCCACCGCGGCATCGGAGAAGAGCGCCGGCCGTCCGTATGCCGAGGCCTGTCGCTGGAGGCTGCCGGGGGAGGTCCCCGAATCGGTGGCGGGTGGCAGGGTGGCGCCGCTCGATCCCGGGGCGATCCGCTGTGATCTTCCCGCGGTCGCCTTCTCGGCGCTGCCCACCGACGTCGCGGGCCGCGTCGAGCCGCGGTTCGCCGAAGCCGGCTTCGCGGTCTGCTCCAACGCGTCGGTTCATCGGGACGAACCGGACGTGCCCCTCATCATCCCGGAAGTGAACCCGGGACATCTGGCACTGCTCGAGCGTCAGCGCGTCGAGCGGGGGTGGAGCGGGCTGCTCGTCACCAACCCCAACTGCTCGACGACCGGGATCGTCCTTGCCCTCAAGCCGCTCGACGACGGGTTCGGAGCGCTGCGGGTATCGGTGACCACATTACAGGCGGTGTCCGGCGCCGGCTACCCGGGGATCCCCTCGCTGGACATCCTCGGCAATACGATTCCTTGGATCCCGGGTGAGGAGGGGAAGATCGAGCGCGAGACACGGCAGCTTTTGGGGACGATCGACGCCGGCGTTCGCGCCGAGGCGGAGCTCGTGATCGGTGCCCAGGTCCACCGGATCCCGGTGATCGACGGCCACACGTTTTCCTTGGCGATCGGGTTCCGCCGTCCGCCGGCTCCGGAGGAGGCGATCGAGCGGATGGAGGCATTTCGCGGTCCGATGACCGTGCGTCGCCTTCCCAGCGCACCGGAGTGCCCGATCCGCGTCACGATGGCTCCCGAGCGGCCGCAGCCGCGCTTCGATGTCGGCGAGCACGACGGGATGACGGTGGTGATCGGCCGGATCCGGCGCTGTCCGGTGCTCGACCTGCGGCTCGTGGGATTGGTACACAACACCTCTCGCGGCGCGGCCGGAGGTGCCGTGCTCAACGCCGAGCTCCTGGTCGCCGAAGGATGGCTGGGATGAGCCGACCGTCTCGATCGACCCTGTCCGAGTTCCTCGGGGATGCAGTGATCTACCGAAGTCTGGTACCGCTCGATCCGCGGCTTCCGAGCTACGCGGACGTGGCTCCGGCGATCGGGCTCTGCCCCCGCCATCCTCCGCGCAAAGAGGAGGCGACGTACGGGCAGGCGGTGGCCCGGCTGCTCGTCGAGATCGCGATGCGATGTGACAGAGCCCAACCGATCGAGCGGATCGGCTTTCTCGGCGACGCCGGCGAGCGCGACGCGGCGGCGTTCGCGCGGATCTGCGCGGCAGGCGGCTGGCGCGGGATGGCGTTCATCGGTCGTGACGTGCCCGATGCGCCGTCCGGCTGGCGGGAGGACGACGGGCGAAAGCGAACGGTGCTGTTCGCCACCCGCTGGGCGCTGCTCGACGAACTGGATGTGTTCTGCCGGCAGCGACGGTTTGCTGTCGATGAACGCACGGTATTGATCGTCGATCTCGACAAGACGGCGATCGGCGGCAGGGGGCGCAATGACGAAGCGATCGATCGAGCGCGGATCGACGCGATCCACCGGACGCTCGGCGTCGAGCTCGGCGGTTCGCGATCCTGGGAGAGCTGTCGCGAGCTGCATCGCCGACTGAGCCGTCCCGGGTTGTACCCGCTCACCGGCGATAACCAGGACGTCGTCGCCTACCTCTGCCTGGCGGCGGCCGGCGGCTGGCTGCCGGAGGGGCTGCTCGAGGGCGCCCCGTCCGGATCGCTGCCTGCGTCGCTCGTGGAGGTGGTCGCCGCCATCGATCGGCGCATCGACCGCCGCCGCCGGCGGGCGCTCGCGGTGCACCGCGAGGTTCGGGAGGCCGTCCGCCGGGGCACGCCCCCGTCGTACGCCTCGTTCCGCTGTCGCGAGTACGAGGCGACGCTGCGACGGATGACCGCCGAAAACGCGCGGGAGGGGGCGCTCCCCGACCTCGAGGACCAGGTTGTGATCACCGGGGAGGTCCGCGCCACCGCGCTGCGTTGGCGGAACCGGGGTGCCCTGGTGCTGGGCATCTCCGACAAGCCGGATGCAGCCGGCGTGCCCACCCCGGAGCGGGCCGAGGCGGGCGCCCGGCCGCTGCATCGAACCGAAGCCCGCGTGATCGCTGCTTGCGATCTACACCTGCCGCTGCGCGGCGAGTTCCTGCACGCGCAGTAGCAGAACGTCCGACATCGCGGCGGCGTCAACGAGGACGGCGTCGCCCTCGGAGACCTCGCCAGCGACGATCTTGCGCGCCAGCGGGTTCTCGACGAGCCGCTTCATCGCCCGGGCCAGCGGGCGGGCGCCGTAGTCGGGGTCGTAGCCTTCCTTGGCCAGTACTTTCTCGGCCCTATCGGTCAACGACACCGTGATTCGCTGCTCGGCGAGCCGGTTGTTCAACTCCGCCATCTTCAGCTCGACGATCTGCTCGATCGCCGCTTCGGACAGCGGATGGAAGACGATCGTCTCGTCGATCCGGTTGAGGAACTCGGGCCGGAACGCCTTGCGCAGCTCATCACGGACCTGCCGCTGGATGGTCTCCTCGTCGGCGTCGGTCTGGAATTGCTCGCTGCCGGCGTTCGACGTCATGATGAGGATGGTGTGCCGGAAGTCGACGGTCCGACCGTGTCCGTCGGTCAGCCGACCCTCGTCGAGCAGCTGCAGCAGCAGGTTCATCACCTGCGGATGGGCCTTCTCGACCTCGTCGAACAGCACGACCTGATACGGTCGCCGCCGTACCGCCTCGGTCAACTGACCGCCCTCCTCGTAGCCGATGTAGCCAGGGGGAGAACCGATCAATCGCGCGACGGTGTGGCGTTCGGTGTACTCGGACATGTCGATCCGCAGGAGAGCGCTGTCGCTGCCGAACAGGAAGGCGGCGAGCGTCTTGGCCAGCTCCGTCTTGCCGACGCCGGTCGGGCCGAGAAACAGGAACGTCCCGATCGGCCGGCGCGGGTCGGAAAGCCCGGCCCGGGAATGGCGAACCGCTTCGGACACGGCCCGGACGGCCTCGTCCTGGTGAATCACCCGACCGTGGAGGGCGTCCTCCATTGTCGCCAGCCGGGCCCGCTCCTCTTCGAGCATCCGCTCGGCAGGAATCCCCGTCCACTGGGACACCAATCCGGCGATCTCCGCCTCGGTGACGATGTCGCTGGTTCCGTCGACGCGCAGCCGGCTGGCCGCCTCGTCGACGAGGTCGATCGCCTTGTCCGGGAGAAATCGATCGGAGATGTAGCGTTCGGCGAGCCGAGCCGCGGCCCCGAGCGCCTCGTCGGTGATGTCGATCCCGTGGTGCTCGGTGAGCTTGTCGCGCAGGCCATCGAGGATGGCGATCGTTTCGTCGATCGTCGGCTCGGGCACGAGGATCCGTTGGAATCGCCGCTCGAACGCGGAGTCCTTCTCGATCCGCTCCCGATACTCGTCGAGCGTCGTGGCGCCGATCACCTGAAACCGGCCGCGCGACAGCGGTTCCTTCAGGATGTTCGAGGCGTCGATCGCCCCTTCGGCGGCGCCGGCCCCGACGAGCGTGTGGAGCTCATCGACGAACAGGATTGTCTGTCCCGCTTGGGCCTCGATCTCGCGGATCACCGCCTTGAGCCGGTCCTCGAATTCGCCGCGGAACTTCGATCCGGCGACCATCGATGCGATGTCGAGGGCGACGATCTCCTTATCGGCGAGGGTCTCGGCCACGTCGCCGTCGACGATCCGCTGGGCGAGCCCCTCGGCAATCGCCGTCTTCCCGACGCCCGGTTCACCGATGAGCACGGGGTTGTTCTTCCTTCGCCGGGATAGGATCTGCTCCATTCGACGGATCTCCGCGCCCCGGCCGATGACCGGATCGAGCTCCCCGCGCTTGGCCATCTCCGTCAGGTTGCGCGAGTATTTCTTGAGGATCTGGTAGCGCTCCTCCGCCTCTCGGTCGGTCAGCCGCTGTTCACCCCGCACCTCGCGCAGCGACGTGTAGATCGCCTCGGGCGTGATTTGATGGCGCCCCAGCACCCGTCGCAGCTGCGGATCGGTGGTGCGGCTGAGCGCCAGCAGGATGTGATCGACCCCGATGAACTCATCGTGAAGACGATCCGCTTCCATCTGGGCGGCGGTCATCACCGCGTCCAGCCGCGGTGTGATGTACACCTGGGTCGTGCTCGGGCCGGTGATGCTCGGCTTGGCGCGCAACAGGACGTCCAAGTCCTTCTCCAGCGCCTCGAGGCGGATCCCCATCTCCTGGAGGATCTCCCGTCCGACGCCGTCCTTGCTCACGAGCACCAGTGCGATGTGCTCGGCGTCCAGCTGGTTGTGCTTGTATCGTGTGAGGAGATCCTGGGATTCTCGGAACAGCTCCTGGGCCCCCTCCGTCATCTTGTCGAATCGAATCATGTTGATCACCCATTAGCAGTCACCATGTCTGACTGCTAAGTGCAGTATACCGGGCGACATCCTGCCGATCAAGCGGTACCAAGGCGGGAAGAAGGCGGTAAGGTCGAGGTGGTCGGAGACGGGCGAGGCTACCGGATCCCCTTGAGGATCATGTTGACGGCGGCGTAGAGGAGGACGAGGCCGAACAGCTGGCGGAGACGCCGGCGGGGGATCCGGCTGCCGATCCGCGGTCCGATCTGGGCGCCGATCACGATGCCCAGAATCAGGGGGATGGCCAGCCCGAGATGCAGGTTCCCCTGGAAGTGGCTGAGCGCGGTGCCGATCGCGGCCGTCGGAATCATGACGAACAGGCTGGTCGCCACGGCGGTGACGATGTCCAATCCGAGGAAGACGACGAGGGAGGGGACGAACACGGTGCCGCCGCCGATCCCGAACAGCTTGGTGACGATCCCGGCGACCAGGCCGAACACCGCGGCGAGAACATAGAACCGGGCTCCACTCGATGACCCTCCCGCGCGTTGGCGGAAGTCCTTCGTCGATTTCCCGGCGAGCATGATGATCATCGGGTAGAGGAGGAACACGCCGAATGCGATCGTCAGCCACCTGGCGCTCACGACGTTGCCGATGGAGTAGCCGGCGAACACCCCGGCGATCGACGGCACCATGAACGTCAGCCCGATCCGCAGGTCGATGGCGCGGCGTCGGTAGTAGGCGATCGAGGCCGAGATTCCGGTGAACACGACCGCGGCGATGCTGGTGCCCGCGGCCTCCGGCTGCGTCGCCACGAAACCGCCGAGCAGCAGCAGAGGGGTCATGAAGACCCCGCCGCCCAGGCCGAGCAGGCTGGCCACGGCGCCGATGAGGATGGCAAGGAAGAACAACGGGACGAACGTCGCGACCTCGAACACCGAGAGCACCTCCCCACGACATACTACGCGATCGCTCCACGATCGGCACCTGTGCACATCCCGTGTGGACGACCGCGACCGCCAACGATAAGGTCATCGACAACCGAGGCCAGGGAGGGATGCCGATGGAGGCACCGACGCGTGAGCAGGCGTACCGCCTGCTGACCGAGTACAACCGGAACGACCGGCTGATCAAGCACGCGCTCGCGGTGGAGGCGGTGATGCGCCACATGGCGAGGCAGCGAGGATACGACGAGGAGCGGTGGGGGATTATCGGCCTCGTCCACGACCTCGACTACGAGCGCTACCCGGAGCAGCACTGCCGCAAAACCGAGGAGATCCTTCGCCAGCACGGCTGGCCGGAGGAGGACATCCGCGCCGTGCTGTCCCACGGATGGGGAATCTGCACCGACGTGGCACCCCAGCACGAGATGGAGAAGGTGCTGTACGCGATCGACGAGCTGACCGGGCTGATTATCGCCGTGGCCTTGGTGCGCCCGTCGAAGAGCCTCGACGATCTCAAGGTGAAGTCGGTGACGAAGAAATGGAAAGACAAGGGGTTTGCCGCCGGCGCCGACCGGGAGGTCATCCAGCGTGGGATCGACATGCTGGGGATCGAGCGCAGCGAACTGATCGCCGACACGATCGAGGGGATGAAAACGGTAGCCTCCGAGCTCGAGCTCGACGGCTCCCTTGCCGAGGGCGGCGAGCGCCCGTAGCGTCAGCCGGTTCGGATGTCGGCGACCGACGCGTGGAGGGCCCCGATGAGGTCGACCGTCGCCAGCTGGACCAACGTTCCCCGTCCGCCGGCGTTGATCACCAGCTGCTCGTGGCGGGCGGTCAACCGATCGAGCACCACCGGGAGGCAAGACCGTGACCCGAACGGGCTGATCCCCCCGATCTGGTAGCCAGTGACCCGCTCGGCGTCGCGCGCGGATGCCGCTTCGACGTGCTTGTGGCCGGTTGCCCGGCCGAGCGCGCGGGTGCTCACGGCGGCGTCGCCCCCCACCAGCGCGAACCAGTGTGATCCATCCTCCGCGGCGAACACCAGCGATTTCAGGACCATCGCAGCGGGAAGCCCGACGGCTTCGGCGGCGATCCGAGCCCCCATCCGGTCGTAGCGGTACGTCAGCAGGACATGGTCAATCCCCAGATCGCGTAGGACGTACACGCCGCGGGTGGTCATGGCGCCTCCTCCCGCCGCCACCGTGCCCGAGACGCGTGGCCGACGTCAACCGCCCGACGCGATGCGCCGCGGCTTGTGTCGGGCTCAGTACCCGGAGGCGCAGCCGTCCTTGCGCGGCTCCGATCCGCCGTGAAGCATCCCCGTCACCGGGTCGATCCAGATCCCCTGGTAGCCGCCGAAGCCCGGCCCGTAAGGGCGAAATTCGACCCGGTGCCCCTTGGCCCGCAGGCCGTCGAACACCGCTTGGTCCATGCCCGATTCCAGCAGGACGAGGCCGCCGTCGTGCATCCGGTCTCCGGTCGGCGTCGACGAGCCGACGTGGCGCCAGCGGGGGACGTCGCCGGCGGCTTGGACGTCCAAGCCGAAATCGAGGAGGTTGACGAGGATCTGGACGTGACCTTGCGGCTGTATATCGCCGCCCATGACGCCGAATGAAAACACCGGTCGGCCGCCCCGCGTCACGAGCGCGGGGATGATGGTGTGGAACGGTCGCTTGCCCGGCTCCAAGCTGTTGGGGTGATCGGATGCCAAGTGGAACAGGCTGCCGCGGTTCTGGAGGGCGAAGCCGGTCCCGGCGGGGACGATCCCGGAGCCGAAGTCGTGGTAGATGCTCTGGATGAACGACACGGCGTTCCGTGCCTCGTCAACCACCGTGAGGTAGACGGTGTCGCCCGTCTGTAGGCGGGGGTCGCCGGGGGGAACGCGAGTCGACGCGGCGAGACGCACGATCTGTCCCCGCCGCCGGGTGGCGTAGTCGGAGGAGATCAGCTCCTCGACCGGAACATCGGCATAGGTGGGGTCGGCGTAGTAGCGCGCCCGGTCCTCGTAGGCCTGTTTCTTCGCCTCGATCATCAGGTGTAGCAGCTCCGCCGACTCACGCCCCAACGCGGCCAGATCGAATCCCTCCAGCACCGCGAGCATCTGCAGGGCGGCGATCCCTTGTCCGTTGGGCGGCAGCTCCCAGACATCGTATCCCCGGTAGCGGACCGACACCGGATCGTCCCACGTCGCGCGTTGCGCGACGAGGTCGGCCTCCGCGATGAGGCCGCCGACCGATCCTGCACAGGCGACGATCCGTTCGGCGATTGTTCCCCGGTAGAAGCCGTCGCGTCCTTCCTCGGCGACGGTGCGCAGCGACGCTGCGAGGTCGGGGTTGCGGACGACGTCGCCGGCCGCCGGGGCCCGCCCGTCGACGAGGAACGTTGCTGCCGCTCCCGGATCGGCGGTGAGGTGGAGCTCTGCCGCCTTCCACATCGAAGCGATCACCGGCGACACGGGGAAGCCCGCCTCCGCGTAGTCGATCGCCGGGGCGAGCAGCTCGGCCAACGGCCGCCGACCGAACCGGTCGTGGAGGGCACACCAACCATCGACGCACCCAGGGACCGTCCACGATAGCGGGCCGCGGGTCGGGATCCGATCGCGCCCCTCCCGCGCGAACCGCTGTCGGGTCATCGCCCGGGGCGCGCGCCCGGATCCGTTGCATCCGGCAAGCGTCTGGCGATCGTGGTCCCACACGATGGCGACCAGGTCGCCGCCGAGCCCGCAGCTCATCGGTTCCACCAGCCCGAGCATGGCGTTCACGGCGATCGCCGCGTCCACCGCGTGCCCGCCGCGCTTCAGGACATCGACGCCGACCTGGACGGCCAGCGGATGGCTGGTTGCCACCATTCCGCGCGGGGCGATCACCTGCGATCGTCGGTTCGACATCCTTCCTCCTTCCGCCTGCCGGAGAGGATACGTGCCCGCCCCGAGGCCGGCCAGACCCGGCGTGTGCTCGCCCTGCCACCTATAATGGGTGGGGTTCGAGGAGGAGGACGGGATGGAGGAGCGGAAAATCGTACTGCGCGAGCTGCTGGCGCAAGCGCCTGCGGACATCGCCGACATCCTGGAGGGGCTGTCCCAGGAGCAGGCGGCGGAGCTCGTCCATCGTCTGTTCCTCCGCAACGCGGCGGCCGAGCCGTTGGGGGAGATGGATCCGGACGACTCGGCGGAGCTGATGGCCCATCTCGATCGGGCCGAGGCGAGCAAGATTCTCGCCCAGATGGATCCGGACGACGCCGCCGACCTGCTGCTCGAACTCCCGGCCGAGACCCAGAACGAGCTGCTGTCGAGGTTGAGCCAGCAGGACGCCGCGGTGCTCAGCCGGCTGCTCGCCTACCCGGCGGACACGGCGGGCGGCCTGATGTCGCCGGAGATCGTCCCGCTGTCGTTGTCGATGACGGTCCAGGAGGCGATCGACCTGCTGCGTCGGCGCCAGGAGGAGGCGGAGACGGTGTACTACGCGTACGCCGTCGATGACGAGGGACGGCTCCAGGGAGTCCTCTCGCTGCGGGACATGGCGCTGGCGCCGCCGGGCAAGAGCCTGCGCGATCTCGTGGTCCGCGACGCGGTCCACGTATACGTCACCGAGGACGTCGAGGAGGTCGCACGGACGTTCGATAAGTACGACTACTTCGCCCTGCCGGTGGTCGACGCGTCCGATCGGCTGCTCGGCGTGATCACCGTCGACGATGTCATCGACGTCATCCGCGAGGAGGCGACCGAGGATATCTACGGATTGGCCAGCGTTCCCAGCGAGGAGGCGGTCGACACCGGATGGTGGCGGTCATTACGTCTCCGGTTGCCGTGGCTGTACGTCCGGCTGCTCACCGCGCTCGCCGCTGCGGTCGTGGTGGGGCTGTTCGAGGCCACGATTGCCAAGGTCGCGGCGCTCGCCGTGCTGATGGGGGTGATCGCCGGGCAGGGGGGGAGCGCCGGGATGCAGACGGTGACCATCATTACGCGGGGGATCGCCTTGGGAGAGGTCGCCCCTCAGCAGGGAAGGCGCCTGTTGACCAAGGAGCTCACCCTCGGCGCCGCGAACGGGCTGCTGATCGGGGTGACGATCGGGGCGATCACCTACCTATGGAAGGGCGAGGTGCTGATCGGAATCGCCGCCTTCCTGGCGATGCTCGTTAATATGGTGATCGCCGGGGCGAGCGGAGTGGCGATCCCGCTCGCCGTGCGCGGCCTCGGCAAGGATCCGGCGCTCGCTTCGGGAATCTTCCTCACCACCGTGACCGACGTGTTGGGGTTCGGCGCGTTGTTCGTCATCGCCAAGTGGCTGTTGCCGGGGATCTAGATGAAATCGTCGTTGCCGATCTGGACGATTCCCCTGCTGCTCGCTCTCCTGGGGATCGTGTTGCTCGTCGGCCGCCTGGAGCTCGTGCCCAAGTTGATCGTCTCGGTCGAGACCCTCGGGACATGTGCCTACCTCGTCGCCCGCTCCCGCGGCCGAGACGGCGGCCGCCCGGTGGCCAATCTGTTGGCGCTGTTTCCGGGTCACCTGCTGCTGCTGCTGGCGATCTCGTCGCTGGAGGTGCGCAACGAACTGACCACCATGTGGGCGGCGGTGCCCCCGGCGACCGTCCTGTACGACGCGCTGGCATGGCGGCGGTGGCTGCGCCCGACCACGCGAACGTCGATCTCCGCGGGGCTGTACGCTATAATCTGGGCCGATCTCTTCTTCCTGCTGGAACGGCTGATCGCGTTGACGAGGCAGTGGGATGAGAGGATGATCATCGTGGTGTTCGGTCTTGTCGGGACCGTCTTCCTGGGATTGGGGATCTACCGGCACCGACTCGCCGCCAAGGAGTGATACGATGAAACGATGGATAGCTGTTGTGTCCGGGGTGCTTGCGACCGGAAGCGCGTGGATCGTCCGCGCCCAAGAGGTGAGCGGCAGCGGCGACGTAGCGGGCGGGGAAGCTCCGTCGGCGCTCGGGGGGATGGCCCCGCTGCTCATCATGCTGGCGGTGTTCGGGGCGATCTTCTACTTCATGTTGATCCGCCCCCAGCGGAAGCGTCAGGCGAAGATGAATGAGTTGATTGGCAGCCTCAAGCGTGGGGACCAGGTGGTCACCGCCGGCGGGATCTTCGGCGAGGTAGATGCAGTTGGAGAGTCGTCGTTCGTGCTCACGCTCGAGGACGGCGCGAAGATCCGCGTCGCCAAGCAGAGTGTCACCCAAAAACGGGAGAAGTAAAGGAGTCCGCATGGCTCAGCACCAGCACCACCACCACCGACATCATATGACCCGCAACGACTGGATCCGCCTCGGGGTCGTCCTTGCCGTTGCGGTGGCCTCGTTGTACCTCGTCTACCCGTTCTGGCCGTTGGAAAACGTCGTCCAGCTCGGGCTCGATCTCCAGGGCGGGGTCCGGATGGTGCTGGAGGCCGAAGGCGTCGAGGAGATGAGCGCCGATCGACGCGCGGAGACGCTCCAGCGGGTGATCACGATTCTGGACAACCGGATCAATCAGTACGGGCTGGCCAACACCGAGATCCGCAAGTTCGGCGGCGACCGGATCCTCGTCAGCCTCCCCGGAGCGACCGATCCGGAGGAGGCGCGACGGCTGATCGGGCAGACCGCCCTGCTCGAGTTCCGGCGGGTCCTCGAGGTGGGGGAGGGTCCCCTGGACGACATCATGCCGACATCGAGCCTGCAGGAGGTTCTGCGCGACCGCGAAGGGGTACCGATCCTGGTCAGCACCGAGGTGTTGCTCACCGGCGCGGCGTTGTCCGACGCCAGCGTGCGGGCCGGCCAGTCGCTGACGTCCGCCGGCCAGTATCAGATCGGCCTCGAGTTCAATCAGGAGGGGGCCCAGGAGTTCGCTCGGATCCTGCTGCAACTCGGTGCCGGGGAGCGGCTGGGGATCATCCTCGACAACACCGTGTACAGTGCCCCGGTGATCCAGGACAGCATCGTGCAGGTGGCGCGGAATCAGGGATGGCGCGGTGTGCAGGACGGATCCAGCATTTCGGGGATCAACGAGTCCGAGGAGGCGCGCATCCTGGCGATCGCGCTGCGGGCCGGAGCCCTGCCGGTCGCCATCCGGGTTGCGGAGGAGACCACGGTTGGGCCGACCCTCGGTGACGACTCGATCCGCCGTGGAATGATGACCATCGTCATTGGTTTCCTGCTGATTCTCACGTACATGATGGTGTTCTACCGGGTACTCGGTGTGGTGGCCAACCTGGCGCTGATCCTCAACATGCTGATCGTGTTCGGGGCGCTCGTCGCGTTCGGGGCCGTGCTTACCTTGCCCGGCATCGCGGGCATCATCCTGACGATCGGCATGACCGTGGACGCCAACGTGATCATCTTCGAACGGGTCAAGGAGGAGCGTCGGACGGGAAAATCGCCGCTGGCCGCCGTCCGCTCCGGGTTCGAGAAGTCGCTGTCCACGCTGCTTGACGCCAACATCACCACCCTGATCACGGCGGTGATCCTGCTGTTGCTGGGTACGGGGCCGATCCGCGGCTTCGCGATCACCCTCGGCATTGGCGTCACTGGAAGCCTGTTCTGCGCGTTGGTGGCCAGTCGATTGCTGCTCGAGAAGACAGGGTTCTCCGGGTTCATTCCGGTTCGGGTCGAGGTGGCCGAGTAGCCCACGAACCGGCCGCGGCGAACACCAGCGTCATGAGGGCGTCTTCCGCATCGAGGCGGCCGCCCTTGATGTCGCGATCGAGCCGCACCCCAAGCCGCAGCGCCCGCGCCAGCTCGTCGAGCGATCGACGGTTTGCCTGGCCGACCAGACGCCGCAGCAGCCATGCCGGCATCCCCACCGCCGAGGCGATCTCGGAGCGGGCGACCCGGCGATCGAGCAGCAACCGGATCATCATCAGGCGGCTGAGGTGACGCAGGATCCCGCCCACGATCCGCCCCGAGTCCTCGCGTAGCTCGCGCAGCTCGGCCAGGGCGGCAGCCAGATCCCCCTCTCCCAGACGGTCGTAGAACGGATACACTGTCCGCTCTGCGCTCGGGAAGACGGCCTGCTCCACCGCCGTCGGATCGAGCGGCCGGTCTCCGCCGAGGAGGCGCAGTTTGTCCGCCTCGCTGGCGATGGTCATCAGGTCGGTGCCGCAGCGATGGAGCAGCTGTTGGAACGCCGGCCCGGTCAACATCACCCCATGTGCATCGAGAATCCGCTTGGCGGTGCCCCGGGCGGCGCTCCCCCGCGGTGGGGGGAGGGCGACGTAGGCGTCGAGCCGCTTGACGGCCTTGACGATCGGATGGGTGGCCCGCAGATCGCCGCCGACCAGGCTGAGGTAGGTGCCCTCAGCGAACGAGGCATCGAGGAGGGGTACGAACGCCTTCGGCGAGCGGAGTTTCTCGATTCGCCGCACGACCACGTGGCGCCCGAGGGCAAACAGCGACATCGACGTGAGGTCGAGTTCGAGTTCGCCCGGCTGGATCTCGTCGGCGAAATGCAGCTGCCGTTCGAGGTCCGGGTCGAGCTGGCGAAGCGCCTCCTCGCGGGCGGCGAGCGCCTCCTCGCAACGGTACGGATCGCCGGCGAACAGCTTCACGATCGGCTCGCTCATCATGCCCCCCGACAGATGGTAGAGGCGGGATGCGGCAACGGCAACGTTATCGCCGGGGTTGACGCTTTGTCGGATTGTCGCGCATCGAGAGGCCGATCCGGCCGCGCTCGGCGTCGACGTCGAGCACGGTCACCTTCACCCGCTGGCCGACGCGAACGACGGTCGCCGGGTGCTCCACGTAGCGATCGGCCAGCTGGCTGATGTGGACCAGACCGTCCTGATGAACGCCGATATCGACGAACGCTCCGAAGTCGACCACGTTGGTGATGATCCCCGGCAGCATCATCCCCGCGGCCAGGTCATCCAGGGCCTGGACCTCCTCGGCGAACGAGAACGGCTCGAACGACGCCCGCGGGTCGCGCCCCGGCTTGGCCAATTCGGCGACGATGTCGTAAAGCGTCGGCATGCCGACCTCCTCGTCGGTGTACCGCTCGAGGTCGATGCGGTGACGAAGCTCCGCGTCGCGCATCAGCTCGGCCACCGTGCCGCCGAGATCAGCGGCCATTCGGCGGACGATCCCGTAGCGTTCGGGATGGACGGCGCTGGCGTCGAGCGGTTCGGCGCCGACGCGGATGCGGAGGAACCCCGCGGCGAGCTGGTAGGCCTTGGCTCCCAGCCGTGGGACGTCCTTCAACTCTTCGCGTCGGCGGAACGGCCCGTTCTCCTCGCGGTGGGCGACGACGTTCTCCGCCAACCGAGGACCGATGCCGGAGACGCGGGCCAGCAGCGGGACGCTCGTCGTGTTCACGTCCACGCCCACCGCGTGGACGCACTGCTCGACGACATCGTCGAGGGCGGACCGCAGAAGCGTCGGGTCGACATCGTGCTGGTACTGGCCGACCCCGATCGACTTGGGATCGATCTTGACCAGCTCGGCCAGTGGATCGATCAGCCGACGTCCGATCGACACCGCGCCGCGGACGGTGATGTCGTGGTCGGGCAGCTCCTTTCGGGCAATGTCAGAGGCGGAGTAGATCGATGCACCGGCCTCGTTGACCAGCACCACCGGGATCGTGCCGGCGACCTCGAGAGCGCGCACCAGCGTCTCCGTCTCCCGGCTAGCGGTCCCGTTGCCGATGGCGATCGCCTCGATGCGGTGCTCGCGGACGAGCTTGGTGATCGTTCGGCCGGCCTCGGCCCGCTCCCGCTGAGAGCCGACAACCCGCACGACCGTGTGGGTCAACAGGCTTCCCTGGGCATCGAGGCAGACGAGCTTTCCACCGGTCCGATAGCCCGGGTCGATCGCCAACACCCGCTTTGGACCGAGCGGCGGGGCCATCAGCAGCTCGCGGAGGTTGTCGGCGAACACACGGACCGCGTCGTGATCCGCCCGCATCTTGCGCGCGGCGCGCAGCTCGTTCTCCAGGGACGGTGCCATCAGTCGACGGTAGCCGTCCGCGACCGCGGCGGCGACCTGCTGCGAGCACGGGCCCTCACCGCGGACGAAGCGACGGGTCAGCCGGCCGATGGCCGCGTCGTCCTCCGGTCGGATCGACAGACGGATGACTCCTTCCCGCTCGGCTCGGAAGACGGCGTGGATCCGATGGCCGGGGAGCCTGGCCGCCTTCTCCTCGAGGGCGAAGACGTCCCGGTAGGTCGAACCGGCCGTCTCCTGTCCGGCGACCACGCGGGTGCGCACGACGGCGGCCTTCTCGAACAGACGGCGGATCTCCGCCCGAGCCTCCGTCGATTCGCTCGTCCGCTCGGCGACGATGTCGCGGGCGCCAGCCAACGCGGCTTCCGTGTCGTCGACCTCCTGCTCCGGGTCGACGAACGGGAGGGCGACGCGACGAGGATTGGTCTTCGGATCCTGCTCCATGAGGAGGTCGGCCAGCGGTTCGAGACCGCGCTCCCGAGCGACCGTCGCCCGGGTGCGCCGCTTCGGGCGGTACGGGAGGTACACATCCTCCAGCTCGGCGCGGGTGGTGGTCGCATCGATTGCCGCCTGCAGTTTGTCGGACAGCAGATCCCGTTCGGCCAGGGACGCGAGGATCGTGTCGCGGCGCTCGTCGAAGGCGCGGAGCTCAGCGGCGCGATCGCGGATCGTCGTGATCGCGACCTCGTCAAGTGCACCGGTCTGCTCCTTGCGGTAGCGGGCGATGAAAGGGACGGTCGCTCCGCCGTCGAGCAGCCGGACGGTCGCTTGCACCTGATGTGGGGCCACCGCCAGTGTGGTGGCGATCCGTCGGTGGTGATCGTTCGACATCGGCTCTCCCCCTCCCCCAGATCGTCAGACCGTACGGGGGGCGCCGGGCGCCGTCAACCGCGAGATGCTCACCTCGGCTGGACAATTGCGTGGGAGGTGGCTAGCCTCCTCGGCTGTGGAAGGGGTGGGCGGGATGATCCGGATCTTCGGGAGTCTGTTCTTCGCCACCGCCACCGCCCAGCTCGGCCTCGGGATCATCGCCCCGATCCTTCCCCTCTACGCGCAGTCGTTTGCCGCCTCCGCAACCCAGATCGGGCTTGTGTTCACCGCCTTCTCGGTGTCCCGGGCGCTGCTCGCGCCGTTCATCGGCCGGCTGTCCGATCGGATCGGACGGCGCCCCCTGATTCTCGGCGGGTTGGTCATCTATGCCGCCGTGTCGGTGTTGTATGCGTCGGCCGACGCCCTGTGGATGCTCGGCGTGTTCCGGTTCGTCCAGGGAATCGGATCGGTGATGGTCACGCCGATTGCCCAGGCCTACGTCGGGGACTTGACGCCGAAGGGTCGGGAAGGGCGTACGCTCAATGCGTTCTACGCGTCGCAGTTTATCGGGATGGCGATCGGGCCGCTGCTCGGCGGGACGATTGGCGGCGGATGGTCGTACGCGTCGGCGTTCTACACGATGGGCGCGCTGAGCGTGCTGGCGTTGGTGCTCGTCTACTTCACCGTGCCCGTCGATCGCATCGCCAAACAGCGGCGCCACGTTCAGCCGATCGCGATCCCCCCGTTGCGGCAGGTGCTGTCGAGCGACGCCGTGAAGGCGATGCTGGCGTATTTCGTCACCCGCGGCTTCTGGCGGCAATCGTTCAACGCGTTCTACCCGCTGTACGCGGTCGTCGCGTTTTCCGCCGACGAGGGGAGCGTCGGACTGATCCTCTCCACCTACATGCTCGCGGAAGGGGTGCTGCAGATTCCGTTCGGCTTCCTCGCCGACCGGTTCCCGCGGGTGCGCCAGATCGTCGTCGGCAGCGTGTTCGCCCCGTTGGTCTTGCTGGCGGTCCCCTACGTCGACTCGACGTGGGGGGTGGCCTTGCTGACGTTCGCCATGGGAGCGTTCTCCGCGCTCGGCCGTTCCTCGTTGGTGGCGATCCGCACCGAGCTGGGGCGAAGCCACGGGATGGCGACGCTTGCCGGGCTGCAGGGGAGCGCGTTCGCCCTCGGCCAGGCGGTCGGCCCCACGGTCAGCGGTGCCGTGGTCGATCTCGTCGGGTTGACTGCGGTGTTCCCGTTTGGCAGCGCCATCGGATGCGCCGGCACCGCGCTCGTCCTCGGTTGGCTGCGCCGGTGGTGGCGTACCGATCCCACCGCCCCCGCGATGGCGAGCCCGCGCTCCTCCCGGTAGCGCCGATCGCCCGAAGCACGTGCACGGCGTCCCGAGCAACCGCTGACGACACGAGGCGGGTGATCCTCCCGTCGGCGAGGTCGAGGGCGATGGTGTGCACCTCGACATCGAACCACTCCGCGAACGTCCGTACACCCCGTCGTTTCGGCCCATCGGCCTCCACGAGCCACGACGCCGCCAGCTGGTCCTCGAAGAGGGGCTTGGCATAGCGTCGGAGGATCCGATTCCATGCTTCGTCCTCCTCGAAGTACGGCAGGAGGTACGCGGTCGTCTCGCGGTGGAACTCCTCCAGGGTGACATCGCACGGATCGGGCAGCCCCCGCAGCCAGTCCGGGAACGGTGGCTTCGCCTTGGCGACGACGACACAGCGGTTCAGCGTCCCAGTGCCGTCATGGCTCGTACACCTCGAGCGCGTCCTCCACCTGCGCGAGCCGGTCGTACATCCGATCGAGCCGAATCCGTAGTTTGGCGTTCTCTTCGTGGTTGGCGGCGGCCGCGATCCAACCGAGCAGCTCGTCGAGATCGTCGGGGGACAGGCGGATCATGACCTTCCCGGCCCCGGCGGCGATGGCCTTCTCGAGTCGTCCGCGAAGCTCGCCGTCGATCAACGTCTCGTCGAGGATCAGCTTTCGCTCTTCCGCGGTCAGCACCAGCGTCATGAGTTCGTCGCGACGGATCCGCTTGGGCATGGTAGGAGCGTAGAGGCTGATCGTGGGCAGGGCAACCTCCCGATCGGTCTCTCTGGAGAATCCGCCGTGGCGTAGGATCTTTGCTCAGCTGCTATGGATTCACGATCATCGTTCGGACGGAAGACCATGTCTGAACTCACGGTGGGCGCGCTCGCGAACTGGTTGTGGAAGGCGGCGTGCGTCATTCGCGGGCCGCTCGATGCCCCGAAATGCAGGGACCACATCCTCCCGCTCGTCTTCCTGAAGCGATTGTCCGACGTGTTCGGGGTTGGAGATCGCCTGTGATGATCACCAGGTCGTCTGGTTCTACGTCCCCGAGACCGCGCGCTGGAGCGCCATCGCCAAGCAGACCACGGGTTTCGGGGAGTAGCTCACCGATACCGTTCGGGCCGTCTCATGGGAGAACCCGTAACTCCAGGGCATCGTCGACATCCGCGACCATAACGAGACGGCTGCCGGGCAGGGCATCGTCGACGACGGCCGACTGGCACAGCTCGTGCAAGTGCTGAGCCGGCACCGGCTCGATCTGAACGATGTCGAGCCGGACATCCTCGGCCGCGCCTACGAATCCCCTGCTCCGCAAGTTCGCCGAAGACCAGGGACAAAGCGTGGGCGAGTTCTACACCTCGCACGAGATGTCCGTCCTGTTGGCCAAGCTGCTCGCGCCGGAGCCCGGCCGATCAATCTATGATCCCTGTTGTGGCTCGGGCGGATGGCTGATCAAGGCGCACCTGCAGGTGCGCGAAAGCCACGGTGTGCAGAAGAACGGACGCCGAGCGCCGCCCTCCGACGTGGCGTCGCTACAGGCATTCGGGCAGGAGATCAACGCGTCGACGTTTGCGATGGCGCCGATGAACGCGTTCGCTCATCGGATGGGAGCCCAAATCGCGCTCGGTGACACGATGCACAAGCCGGCGTTTCTTCCCCGCGACGCACGGCTTCGGACGTTCGATTGGGTCACCGCGAATCCGATGTAGAACCAGGAGCTCGACCCCGCTTCGACGTATGAGCACGACACCTACGAGCGCTTCGAGCTCGGCGTGCCACCGGGAACAAGCGCCGACTGGGGTTGGATCCAGCACATGACGGCCTCGTTGAACCGCGACGACCGGATGGCCCTCGTCATCGACACCGGCGCCGTCACCCGCGGATCGAACCGCGTGAGCTTCCCTGCTGCTCTGCTTTTCTGCGAGAGAAGGTGTCCCATTGTCCGCCCTTTGCGCCTTGGTGAGGAAAGGGGTTCGGATCGTTGTCCGGAGCTTGCGGCTTGTTGGTCGCAGTCCTGGCCGTCTTCCCTCCGCGCTCAGCGCCTTTGCGAGGGGAGAGAAAGCCGGCGCGCTCGACAGCCTTCTTGTCGTGCGGTATACCTAGGACATTGTGAATCGAGTCACCATCTACACCGACGGCGCGTGCAGCGGGAACCCGGGTCCGGGCGGCTGGGGTGCCGTGCTCGTCTGTGGGCCGCTGCGCAAGGAACTCTCCGGCGGCGAATCGGAGACGACGAACAACCGGATGGAGCTCACCGCGGCGATCGAGGCGCTGCAGGCGCTATCCGGGCCGTCGCAGGTCGACCTGTACACGGACTCGATCTACGTCAAGAAGGGGATCAGCGAGTGGATCGAGATGTGGAAGAGGAATGGCTGGCGGCGACGAGTTGGGAAGCGGTGGTCGCCAGTGAAGAACGAGGACTTGTGGCGGGCCCTCGACGAGCTCGTCCAGCGGCATCGCGTGACCTTCCATTGGGTGCGCGGCCACGCCGGCGACGAGGAGAACGAGCGCGCCGACGCACTGGCCCGGAAGGCGATTCCCGAAGTGGGGGTCCGCTGATGGCGAAGGCCGTGTGCACGGCGTTCCTGTACCCCAACCAGCTGGATCGGCTGCGTTCCGCTGGTCATCAGGTGTGGATGCACGAGGGCGAGCTGCCGATGCCCCGCCACCAGTTGATCGAACAGCTCGCCGACGCGGAGGGGATGATCTGTCAGCTGATCGATCGGATCGATCGCGACCTACTACGCCGGGCCCCAAAGCTCCGCGTCGTCGCCAACGTCGCGGTCGGCTACGAGAACATCGATGTCGAGGCGGCGGCTGAGCTCGGGATCGTGGTCACCAACACCCCCGACGTCCTTACCGAGGCGACCGCCGACTTGACGTTCGCCCTCCTCCTGGCGGCGGCCCGTCGGGCGGTTGAGGGGGACGCGGCGGTGCGGGCGAACCGCTTCCCCGCCTGGGGTCTGGAACAGGAGCTAACCGGGACCGACGTGCACGGCAAGACGCTGGGGATCGTCGGGATGGGACGCATTGGAACGGCGGTGGCCCGACGCGGTTGCCTCGGCTTCGGGATGGCGTGCCTGTACCACAACCGCTCTCGCAACGAGGAGGCCGAACGGGAGCTCGGGGCGCAACCGGTGGGGTTCGAGCAGCTGTTGGTACGAAGCGATTTCGTCTGCGTCCACACCCCGCTGACCGACGAGACGCGCCACTTGTTCGACCGCGACGCGTTCGACCGGATGAAGCCGACGGCGATCCTCGTGAACGCCGCCCGCGGCCCCGTGGTCGACGAGGCCGCGCTGGTCGCCGCCTTGGAGGACGGGACGATCGCCGGAGCTGGGATCGACGTGTTCGAGAACGAGCCGGAGGTCCACCCCGGCCTCGTTGCGCTGCGCGAACGGGTCGTCCTCACGCCCCACCTCGGCAGCGCCACCCGCGAGACCCGCCGCGCCATGGCCCGCCTTGCGACCGACAACGTCCTCGCCGTCCTCGCCGACGACGAGCCGCTGACCCCTGTCCGCTGAAGCGGAACGCCGTGCCGCCTCTTTCTGCCGGGAGCGGAAACGGCTTCTCGGGTTCTCGAGCCCAGGAAGGCGGGGGTGAGGGAACGTACGTCGCGTCTCTCCCGATCTCATCCCATCCAGTCTCCTGGATCTCGGAAGAAGAAGGGGATGGGCTGAAGCCCACGAGAGCCCTGTTGAACTTGAGTTCCTTGGCGTCCTCCGCCCCTGGGAGAAACCTTGGCGAGAAGACGGGTTGCCCTGCTTCTCGGGGTGTTCCACAGCGTGCTCCGTGTCTCTACGAGGGATGGGGTTCCCGGTGTTTCCGGACCACATTGCGCGCCTTCGCAAGAGAAAGCAGCACATCGACGTCATCGAGCGCTGTCTTCATCGGTCGACGAGGTAACGCAACTCCGTAGCCAAGTCTGCACGGTCTCTCGCGTGGAGACGAGCAACTCCGGAGGCCGCTGTTGCCTCCACGACTTGGTGCCTCTACGATTTGGGCATGACGAAACCAGCACTGGAGCGATTGCGGGAGCTCCCGCAGACGGAAGCGGTGTGGGAAGGGGGATTCGTACGTCTGCCCTTATGGACCGGCGAGCCAGGCGCACAGCCGTTTCGGCCGTCGGTGTTCCTGTGGCTAAGTGTGGAAACAGGGATCCTGGGACCCGGTAGGGAGGCCGTCGTTCCTGCGGATGATCGCGAAGACAGCATCGCTCTCGATACGTTGATCCGCTTCGCGATCCACGAAATGGGCGGCTCTCGCCCGACGCGGCTCGAGGTCAACGACGAAGCAGTGGCGGCTTACCTGACGGAGGCTCTGCAGGAATTGGACACCGAAGTCGTCCACAGGAAGAACCTGGCGATGTGGGAGTCCGAGCTGCGCTCGCTGTGGAAGTTCATCCTCGAGAGGGATCTACTCCCCGGCTACGTCGAGGGAAGGGACGTGACCGTCGATCGGGTACGGGCGTTTGCGGAAGCGGCGCAGGCATTTCGCCAGGCCGAGCCTTGGCGGAAGCTCAGCAATGTGGACCTGATCAAGATCGAGTCCCCGCGGCCACGCCGAGCACCGAGGTATGTCATCGTGCTCGGGGCAGGGGGGTGCGAGTTCGGCCTGACATTCTGCCAATCCGTGAGCGACTTCTGGAGTTATCGAGGCGACAGCGAGTCGTACGCCCGAACCACCTTGGAGAACGGCGTGTGGTCGGTCACGTTCATCCCCGTCGTGGAACTCCCCCTGGCCGACGCAGACCTGTGGGAGGACCATGATCTACCCGTGGACGATCCGGGAGGGTACCCGCTGGCCGCGCAGTACTTCCCAAATAGGGTCCGGCGCCCCAGCGCCCAGATGCTGTCGTACTTCGAAGGGATTCTAAGAGCCTTGGCGAGGACAGGCGATGAGGAGCTGTGCCAGGGACGATGGTCGCAGGTTGTCCCGACCTATGAAGGGGAGAGCAAGGTCACGCTCAGTCTCCCGTTCTTGACCGACCCCCCATCGGCGTCAGAACTAGCTCAGTACGGTTTCATCGACCGCCGGTCGCTGGAGTCGTTGAGTACCCAGGTCAGCCGCTTCGTCGCCGGAATGGAGTCCAGTGAACTCGATGAGGTGAATGCTGTCCTGGAGAGGGAATTCGTGGGCGTTCCACCCGACCAGCGCCCCCATACTCCCCCACGCAATCCGCTGGAGGAAGCGCAGGATCTTTGCTACGAGGCGTTTGATTCCCTCGGCTACCGGCGGGTTGTCTTGGCCCGCCAGGCACTCGAAGTGTCTCCCGACTGTGCTGACGCCTATGTCCTCTTGGCAGAGGCAGCGTCGACACTGGAAGAACAGCTCGATCTGTATACGGCGGGCGTGGAAGCCGGCCGAAGGGTGCTCGGAGAAGACTTCTTCGCCGATCCCCCCGAGTACCCGTGGGCGAGCGTGGCGGTGCGTCCCTTCATGAGGGCTTTGCAGGGTCTTGCCTGGGTTCAGACCGAACGAGAACGGATCGATGAGGGCATCGCTGGCTATCAGGAGCTACTCCAGCTCAACCCCGGCGACAACCAGGGCATTCGGTATTTGCTCCTGCCGCTTCTCATCGTGGATGACCAAGACGACGCAGCGAAGGAGCTGGTCGAGGAGTATGCAGACGAGGAGACGTTCTGGATCTACGCCAAGGCGCTTCTAGGGTTCCGCGCCCAGGGTGATGTTCTGGGGCCTCGCAGGGCCGTACGGAAGGCGATTCGTCAAGATCGATATGTCGCCGATCTTCTGCTCGGGGCCGAACAGATTGACGATCTGGTCAGCGAGCAGGAGGAGGACGAGACCTTCTTCGTCGCCAATACGCTGCAACCGGCCTGGGATGCGTCGGAAGGGGCGCTCGACTGGCTCGCAGCGCAGCGAGAGGCCACGATGCATCCGTGACGGTAGAGCCACCGCTGACCCGATCCACTGGAGGATAGCGCGGCTTCTCTCTTCCCACTGGGACGGGAAACGCCTTCCTGTGCCCTCGAGCCCAGAAAGGCGGGATGAAGGCACGTACGTCGCGCTCCTCCTACCCCCCCCGCACCCTTCGCGCCCAGCGGCCTCCGCGAGGGACGGGCTTTCTCTGCCCTCAGCGTGCTCTGCGCCTCCGTGAGAGAAGGGCTTCGTCGTAGGTACGTCGCGCCGCTACAGAAGAGCAGGGCATTCTCGATCAGCAAGGATCCTGCCGTTGCCTTGGCATGCTTAGCGCCTTGGCGAGAGACGGGGTTTCCGGCTCTTCCAGATGTCCCTGCGCGCTCCCAGCGTTTGCCCGAGAGATAGGGTTCACCCGCCGTGCTTCTCCCCGAACACCGACGAACCGAAGCAGCCAAGCTGGCATGGCATGATCGAGATCCCGAGCGTCTCCGCGGCGGAGCCGGCGACCGGCCGGGGCAGCCCCATTCGATCGGCGATCGACCACGCCGCGGCGCACGACAGCGCCCCCTCGGCGGTGGCATCGACAATGGCGGTCGCCAGCTGATCGGGCACCCGAGCGAGCGGGATGATGAACCGCTTGTCGTCGAACGCGTGGTAGCCAAACAGGCCGAGCTGGCAGAACACGATGCGAACCCCGATCCCGTCGGCCTCTTCGCGGACCCGTTCGGGCGATACACCAGCCTCCTCGGCGATGGAGAATGCCGCCTGGCACGACAGCCCGCCGTCTTCACTGACCTGCTCGATCCTCTGCTGTAGGTCGGACATCCGCTCCACCTCCTTGCTCCATTGTGGCCGATCTTCGCCCTCGGGCCAACGCGTGGTGAGCGGATCGGTGTCGTCGGGTATCCTCTCCGCGCGCGAATGGCGTGTCGGGGGTGGCCTGTGCTCGTGTGGATCGGATTCTTCCTGGCGGTGGCGCTGCTGCTGTTCGTCTCCCGCAAGGACCTTGCCCTGGGGATGGCGATCGCCGCCGTCGTGCTCGCGGTGTTCACCCTGTCGCCGGCGGGGTTCGGCGACGCGCTGTGGCGGACGATCTCCGACCCTTCTGTGGTGTTGTTGGCGCTGGTCGTGGCGATCATCCCGCTCATCGGCGGCGCGATGGAGACCTCCGGCGAGATGGAACGGTTGGTTTCCAACCTGCGGATCGGTGTCCGGCCGTTCCTGGCGATCGCGCCCGCCCTCCTCGGGATGCTCCCGATGCCCGGCGGAGCGCTGCTGTCGGCGCCGCTGATCGAGCGGGGGGCCGGCCACACGGCCCCCGACGTCAAGGCGGCAGCCAACGTGTGGTTCCGCCACGCGCTGCTGCTTGTCTACCCGCTGGGGCCGGCGCTGATCGCGTCCTCCAAGATCGCCGGACTCAGTGTCTACCGGGCGATCCCGTACCTCGTCCCGGCGTTCCTCCTCTCCCTCGGCGTCGGCTACCTGTTCCTCCTGCGGCGTGCGGGGGGGCGGCTGGCGCAGCGCGGACCGTTCTCGCTGATGGGGCTGGTCGTGCCGCTGGCGATCCTCCTCACCGCACCGGTGCTCGACCTGGCCCTCGAGGCGGTGGTCGATCTCCCCGTGGCCGAGATCGGAACGACCGTCGGGGTCTCGGTCAGCCTGGCGGCGGCGATCTGGATCGGTCGGCTGAAGCCGCGGCAGCTGGGGGCGATCGCCCGGCGGATGACGCCGTGGAAGTACGCCTTGATCGTGCTGGCGATGTTCAGCTTCCTCAACGTGTTCATCTCGTCGGGTGTCCCGGAGCGGATCTCGGCGATGACGCTGCCGCCGCTGGTGCTGTGCGTGGGGATCGGAGCGGTACTCGGGGCGATCACCGGGCGGATCCAGGCCCCGATGTCGATCATCCTGCCGATCTACGCCACGACGTACGGCGCGATGACGGCCCCCGTGTTCGCGTTGACCTACTTCGCTGTCTTCCTCGGGTACATCATCACCCCGATCCACCCGTGCATCTCGGTGTCGGTCGAGTACTTCGACACATCGATGGGGCCGTACCTGCGCCGGATCGCCGCGCCGACCGGGGTTGGCTTGATCGCGGCGCTGGGGGTCGGGCTACTCCTGCTGTGAGCCGTCTTCCCGTTCCAGGAACACCGTCTGGGTCGGATAGGCGAACTCGATCCCCTGCGCCTCGAACGCTCGTGCGATCCCCAGGTTGATCGATTGCTGGCGGTCCATATACAGGTTGTAGTCGGGGCTGAGCACGTAGTAGACGGTCTCGAAGTCGAGCGAGAAATCGCCGAACGATTTGAAGTGGCAGCGATCGAATCGAACGTCCGGCAGCTCCTCGATGATCCCACGGACCGTCTGCGGGATCCCCTCGAGGACGTCGGGCGACGTTTGGTAGACAACGCCGAACGGGAAGGTGATCCGCCGCTCGAACATCCGCTTGTAGTTGCGCACCCGGCTGGAGAGCAGGTCGCTGTTGGAGAACACGATTTCTTCGCCGTACAGGCTGCGCACCCGGGTCGTCTTCAGTCCGATCCGCTCCACCGTCCCCAACTGATCGCCGACGATGATGAAGTCGCCGATGACGAACGGCTTGTCGACGATGATCGACAACGAGGCGAACAGATCGCCGAGGATGTTCTGCACCGCCAAGGCGATGGCGACGCCGCCGATCCCCAGTCCGGCGATGAGGGCCGTGATGTCGATGCCGAAGTTGTCGAGCGCCAGGAGGACGACGACCGTCCACACGAGGATCTTGGCCACGAATCGGAGGGCGGTCAGCGACGTGGCGGCGGCCGCATTCTCCTCGAGCTTCCGCTGGGCCATGCGCCGGATGTAGAAGGTGACGAGACCGTCGCCCCAGTAGCCGGCCTGGATCAACAGGGCGACGATGAACACGGAGTGCAGCCCCGATTCGGCGGCCTCGGGAAGGTCGAGCACCAGGGTACCCACGTAGAACGCGACCACGAGAACGAACAGGAACTTCGTCTTGTCCATCAGTTGGACGACCAGGTCGTCGTACCGCCCCGGCGACCGGTCGGCGATCGTCCGCAGCCGCGCGATCAGCCGGCGCATGGCGATGCGCAGCACCAGCCACACAAACGCCACCAGGCCGGCGGCCAAGAACCATGCCCACACCGGGTTGCTTTGGAACTCCGTGGTCAGAAACTGCATCGGTCCCGTTCCTCCCGTGGCGCACCATCCCGCGGGCGCTTCGCTGTACTCGACAGCCTATCCGACCGGGTGCGAGCGGTCCAATCGCCCGGTGGTCGGTGCCCGACGCGCCGGCGGAGCTGTGACCGCCTTCGGAGGTCCGGCCACGTCGTCGTCGGGTGACTCGTGTCCGGACGCCGTGGCGAACAGGGCGTCGGCGGTTCCCCGTGCGAGGGCTACGATCGTGGCGATGGACACGATCGAGATCCTGGTGCGCGCTTCCGGGCTTCACGACGCCCAACGGGTGGAGGCGATGACGCGCGACCTGATGAGCGAGATAGGGAAGGCGTCGTCGACGTTGGAGTTGGCGGATGTCGCCCGCCCGTCGGGCGATCGACTGGCGGCGGTGCTCGTGCTGACCGGTGGGGTGGAACGCGACGTGCTCAAGCTGGTCGCCCAGCTGCCGCCCCCGGCGTTGTTGATCGCCCATCCGGCGCACAACTCGTTGCCCGCGGCGCTCGAGATCCTGGCGCGGATCCGCCAGGGTGGCGGGGAGGGGCGGATCCTGTTCGGGTCTCCGGAGCAGATCGCCGCCGGATTGGAGCAGGAGCTGGCGATCACCCGGGCTTGGGAGCGGCTGCGCTACAGTCGGGTGGGGCTGATCGGGGAGCCGTCGGACTGGCTGGTAGCCAGCGATGTCGATCGGGCGTTTCTCAAGGGGCGGCTATCGGTCGAATTGATCCCGATCGAGATGAGCGAGCTGCTGTCGCGGCTCGAGACGATGGAAGCGCCGCGGGTGGAGGGCGCGCGATTCCAGCGGGCCGCCCAGGCAACCGACCGGCGAGCCGGCCAGGACGTGGAGAGTTCGGTGCGGATCTACCACGCGCTGCGGGCTGTGATCGACGAGCATCGGTTGGCCGCCTGCTCGGTCCGGTGCTTCGACCTGATCAACGAGCTGGGTCAGACCGGATGCTACGCCTTGTCTCGGTTGAACGACGAGAAGATCCCCGCCGGCTGCGAAGGGGATCTGCAGGCGCTGTTCTCGCTGTTCGTGGCCCACGTTCTCTCCGGCCAGCCGGCGTTCATGGGCAATGTCACCTCGGTCGCGGCGGATGCCGGACTCCTCGAGATGGCTCACTGCACCTGCCCGCTGTCGATGGCGGCGGAGTACCGCATCGCGACCCACTTCGAGTCCGACCTCGGCGTGGGGATCGCGGCGCAGCTCCCCATCGGCCCGTGCACGGTGTTCCGGCTGGGCGGGGAGCGGCTCGATCGGCTGTTCCTCCGCGAAGGAACCACCCAGGAAACGCCGGTCCGCGAGAATCTATGCCGGACCCAGACCCGAATCGCGGTCGACGGACCCGTCGGTGAGCTGCTCGAGGCCCCCCTGGGCAACCATCACGTGCTGCTCGCCGGGCACCACCGCCGAACGATCGAGATGTTCTTCAACCGGTACCTCAACAGCTGACCCGCTGCTTGTTGGCCCTTCGGACAACCGCTACCATCCCGCTGGGGTGATCATGACGTGGCAGAACAACGGAAGATGCAGATCGCGGCCGACAACGAGACCCGTAGAGGACACTACTCCAACCTCGCGCTGATCTCCCACCGCAAGGAGGAGTTCATCATCGATTTCCTGTTCGTTGATCCGCAGACCCAGTCGCCCAAAGGCGACCAAGCGCTGCTGACCTCCCGGGTGGTGCTCAATCCGGGGCACATGAAACGCCTGTACCAGGCGATCGGCGAGAATATCCAGCGCTACGAGAAGAACTTCGGCAACATCGTGCTCCCGCCGAAGCTGGTGTAGCCGACGGTGAGCGCCCAGACCCCGTTCTCCCGGTCCTCCGCCCCGCGGCGGACCCGACAGGTGGTCGTTCGGGACGTCCCGATCGGCGGCGGCGCACCGATCGTCGTCCAATCGATGACCAACACCGATACGGCGGACGTCCAGGCGACCGTCGCCCAGATCGAGCGGCTGGAACGGGCCGGCTGCGAGATTGTGCGGGTGGCGGTGCCCCACCGCGCCGCGGCGGGTGCCCTGCCGCGGATCCTCGAGCGGATCACCGTTCCGCTCGTTGCCGACATCCACTTCGACCACCGCCTCGCCCTGGCGGCGATCGATGCCGGGGTGGACAAGCTACGCCTCAACCCCGGCAACATCACCGATCCCGACAAGATCGCGGCGGTCGCCGAGCGGGCCGGGGAACGGGGGATCCCGATCCGGGTCGGCGTCAACGGCGGATCGCTCGACGAGCGGTTTCGCGATCGGGCAAACCACCCGACGGCGGAGGGGATGGTGGACAGCGCGCTGCACGAGATCGACCTGCTAGAGCGTCGGGGCTTCGATCGTATCCTGGTGTCGCTCAAGGGGACCGACGTGCTGATGACGATCGCCGCGAACCGGGCGTTCGCCGCCCAATCCGACGTCCCGCTGCATCTCGGGATCACCGAAGCGGGAACGGCGTGGGAGGGATCGATCCGCTCGGCGATCGGCGTCGGGGTGCTCCTCGAGGAGGGGCTCGGCGACACCGTCCGGATCTCGCTCACCGGCGACCCGGTAGAGGAGGTGCGTGTCGCCTACGAGATCCTGCGTGCGCTGCGGCTACGCACCCGGGGAATCGACCTGCGTGTCTGCCCGACCTGCGGTCGGACGGCGATCGACCTCGAGGCGATCGCGGCGTCGGTCCGCCGTCAGCTGGAGGACGTGTCGGACAGCCTGTCGATCGCGCTGATGGGGTGTATCGTCAACGGACCCGGCGAGGCCCGCGAGGCCGACATCGGCCTGGTCGGCGGGCCCCGACAGGGCACCGTCTACGTCCAGGGCGAACCGATTGGCCCGGCCCTCCCCGAAGAGCGGCTGGCCGACGAGGTCGTCCGCGCTGCGCGAACGCTGCTGGCCGACCGCCAGATCCCTCTTCCCTGAGCCTCACAATCTGCTGGGGAACGGACTCGGGGTCCGACAGTTTCATATAGTGGGAATCATGCTTCGTCACTGTTGCATTCGGCGGGACACCTCGCTACAATGCGCCCGCTTCAAGCGAGGTGATTGGCGTGGCACAGACGATGGCGGAGAAGATCCTGGCGGCGCATCTCTGCGAGGGGACACTAGAACGAGGGCACGAGGTCGGCATCCGTATCGACCACTGCCTGACCCAGGACTCGACGGGGACGATGGCGTGGCTCGAGTTCGAGGCGCTGGGAATGGACCGCGTTCAGGCCGACGAGGTGGTGTCGTACTCGGACCACACGTCGCTCGGCTTCAAAGGCGAATCCACCGACGACCATATCTTCCTACAGACGATCGCCTCGCACTACGGGGCGAAGTTCTCCAAGAACGGCAACGGCGTTTGCCACCAGCTTCATTACGAACGGTTCGGCGTACCCGGCAAGACGCTGATCGGATCCGACTCTCACACGCCGACGAACGGTGGGCTCGGGATGCTGGCGATCGGCGCCGGCGGGATGGACGTGGCGGTGGCGATGGGCGGTGGGCTGTTCTACCTCACCGTGCCCAAGATGAGGAAGGTCCAGCTCGCTGGAGCGTTGCCGGCGAACGTCGGCGCCAAGGACGTGGCGCTCGAGCTGCTCCGGCGGATCACCGTCAAGGGCGGGGTCGGCACCATCCTCGAGTACGCCGGTCCGGGCGTGAAGGAACTGTCGGTCCCCGAGCGGGCGACGATCGCCAACATGGGTGCCGAGACCGGGGCCACGACGTCGGTCTTCCCGTCCGACGAAGTAACCCGCGAGTACCTGCGGCTGCAGGGGCGGGAAGCCGACTGGGCCGAGCTCGCCCCCGACCCCGATGCGATCTACGACGAGACGATCGAGATCGATCTTTCGTCACTGGTGCCGCTGGTCGCGATGCCGGGTATGCCCGACAACGTCTACAACATTGAGGAGGTCATCGGCACGAAGCTCGACCAGGTGTTCATCGGCTCGTGCACCAACGGCTCGTACCGCGATCTCAAGATCGTTGCTGAAATGCTCGCTGGGAAGAGGGTGTCCTCCGACGTCGACGTCATCATGTCGCCCGGCTCGCGGCAAGCGTGGGAGATGCTCATGGAGGACGGCAGCTTCCTGGCGCTGACCCGCGCCGGCGTGCGGATGATCGAGCCCGGCTGCAACGCCTGCATCGGGATCGGGTTCGTCCCCGGTACCGATCACCTGTCGCTGCGTACCGTCAACCGCAACTGGCAGGGGCGCGGGGGCAACAAGCACGGCAAGCTGGCGCTGTGCGGGCCCGAGGTCGCGGCAGCCTCGGCGCTTCAAGGGGCGATCGCCGATCCGCGTGCACTGCCGGCGCCCCAGGTGAAGGTTGATCATCTCACCGTCGACGACCTCCTGATCCTCGAACCGAAGGGACCGTCGGCCGAGATCCGCCGGAGCCCGAACATCGTCCCGCTGGGACAGCAGCGGCCGCTCCAGCCGACGTTGCGCGGCGAGGTGCTGCTCAAGGTCGGCGACGGCGTGTCGACCGACGCGATCCTGCCGGCTGGCCCGCTCACCCAGCACCTGCGCTCCAACCTGCCCGAGATCTCCAAGTACACCTTCTACTATGAGGATGAGACGTTCGCTCAGCGGGCGCTCGACGCCGGCGGCGGATTCCTCGTTGGCGGAGAGAACTACGGCCAGGGATCGTCGCGGGAGCATGCGGCCCTGGCGCCATGGCATCTGGGAATCGCGGCCGTGCTTGCCAAGAGTTTCGCGCGGATCCACCGGGCGAATCTGATCAACATGGGGATCCTCCCGCTGATCGCCGATACCGACGCGATCGAGCAGGGCGACCTCCTCGAGATCGACGTCTCCGACCTCGAAGCGTCGCTTGTGGTGACGAACGTGGCACGGGGGTCGACGCTGCCCGTGCGCCATGACCTGTCCGACCGGGAGAAGGCGATGGTTCGCGCCGGCGGCCTGCTGAACCACACCAGCCGGCAGGCCGCGAAGGCGGCGGCTGGGGGCTGATGTCCATGGCCAAGGCATCCGAGGCCAACCCGCTGAATACGCTGGAGAAGTGCGTCCAGATCGTGACGTTGCTCGCGGAGTCGCCGCGGCTCCAGGTGGCGGAGATCGCGCGGCAGCTCGACCTGCCGCGCAGCACTGCCTACCGTTACATTGCGGCACTGCGGTCGCATCACCTGGTGGAGGAAGCGGTCGACGGCCCCGGCTACCGGCTGGGCACGAAAATCCTCGAGCTGGCGGCGACGATGTCGCAGCGGCCGATTCGTGACGTCGCCTTCCCGTACATGGAGCGGATCGCTCGCGAGACCGGCGAGACGGTCATCCTGTGTGGACTACGCGAGCACGAGGGGATCTGCTTGGAGAAGGTCGACGGCCACCATGCGCTGCGGGTGTCGTACGAGTTGGGTGACACGTACCCGCTCCACGCCAGCGCCACCGGCAAGGCGATCTATGCCCATCTCGACGCCAAGGAGCAGCGGGCGATCCTCGACGAAGTCGGACTGGAGCGGTTCACCGACACGACGATCACCGACCCCGAAGCGCTGGAGCGGGAAGCGGCCAAGATCCGCGAGCGCGGCTACTCGGAGAGCGACGGCGAGGCGATCGTCGGCACCCAGGGGATCGCCGCCCCGATCTTCTCGTTTTCCGGCCGGATCGTCGCCTCGATCGGCGCCTCGGTCCCCACCCACCGCGGCGAGGGAGAGAATCGGGAGCGGCTGATCAACCGGCTCGTCCAGGCAGCTGGCGACATCACACGCGAGATCGCGACGTGAACACCGACAACACCACCCACGATCCAAAGGAGTCATCACCCATGGACAAGGCAGCAGTCCCCCCACCGAACGGTGGCGAGCGGATCACCCGCGGCCCCGACGGTTTGAACGTCCCCGACCATCCCATCATCCCGTTCATTCGCGGCGACCTGATCGGGATCGACATCACCCCCGCGATGCTGGAAGTCGTCGACGCAGCCGTGGAGAAGGCGTACGACGGGGCGCGTAAGATCGAATGGCTCAAGGTTCTTGCGGGGGACGAGGCCATCGAAGTGAACCATCCCAACACCACACAAGCGGAGCTGGCGGCGATCCCGTCCGAGGAGCGGCAGCACTACTACCTGCCGCAGGAGACGGTCGAGGCGATCCGCACCTACCACGTGGCGATCAAGGGGCCGCTGACCACCCCGGTCGGTGGCGGGATCCGCAGCCTCAACGTCAGCCTGCGGAAGCTGCTCGACCTGTATGTCTGCCTCCGCCCCGTGCGCTGGTACGGGACCCCGGCGCCGGTAAAGAAGCCGGAGGAGGTCGACATCGCGTTCTTCCGCGAGAACACCGAGGATGTCTACGCCGGGATCGAGTGGCAGGCCGGTACCCCCGAGGCGGACAAGGTGATCGCCTGGTTGTCCGAGGAGATGGGGGTGGGCGACAAGTTCCGGTTCACCGATCGCTGCGGGATCGGGATCAAACCGATCTCCGAGGAGGGCTCGAAGCGCCTCATCCGCGCCGCCATCGAGTACGCGATCGCCAACGGGCGCGCCACGGTCACCCTGGTGCACAAAGGAAACATCATGAAGTTCACCGAGGGGGCGTTCCGGGACTGGGGCTACGAGGTCGGTGACGAGTTCCCCGAGGTCGTTACCGAGGCCGACGTCTTCGACAAGAACGACGGCACCGTCCCCGAAGGCAAGATCGTCCTCAAGGATCGGATCGCCGACCAGTTCTTCCAGCAGATGCTGCTGCGCCCCGCCGAGTACGACGTGGTGGCGACGATGAACCTCAACGGCGACTACATGTCCGATGCCGCGGCCGCCCAGGTCGGTGGGCTCGGCGTGGCGCCGGGGGCCAACATCAACTACGCCACCGGGACCGGCTGCTTCGAGCCGACCCACGGCACGGCGCCAAAGTACGCCGGCCTCGACAAGGTCAACCCCGGCAGCCTCATCCTGTCCGCCGTGGAGATGCTGCGCTACATGGGATGGCGCGAGGCTGCGGAGCTGATCATCGACGCCCTCAAGTCGGCGATCCTCGCCAAGCGGGTCACCTACGACCTGGCGCGGCAGATGGACGGTGCCGAGGAGATCTCCTGCTCGCAGTTCGGCCACGAGATCGTCAAGCACATGGACGGACAGGGGGGATAGGCGATGGCGCAACGAGGGATCCGCGAGGTCGACGCCAAGCGGCTGCTCGCCCGCGCGCTCGATGACGCCGGCAACGCGTTCCGGATCGAGGACCGGCTCGTCCTGGTGACGCCGGAGACCGATCTGGACGGACTGCCGTCGCAGCACCCCTGGTTGAGCACGACGAAGCTGGTGAGCAAGCCGGACCAGCTGTTCGGCAAACGGGGAGTGAACGATCTGCTGTTTGTCGACAAGACGTTCGACGAGGTGAAGCGATGGATCGACGAGCGTAGGAACAAGCAGGCGACGATCGAGACCGGGGCGGGGAAGACGACCGGGACGCTGACCCACTTCCTCATCGAGCCGTTCGTCGCGCACGACGTGGAGTACTACCTCGCGTTCACGGCCACCCACGACGCCGATCGGATCCACTTCTCCACCCAGGGCGGTGTGGACATCGAGTCGGTGTGGAACACCGTCGTGACCGTCGAGGTGCCGATCCTCGCGACGCTCGACGTCGCGGCGCTTGCTGAGGCACTGCCGGAGATCCCGGACAAGGCGCAGGTCGTGGCGTTCATCGACGCCCTGTACCGCGCCTACGTCGAGCAGCACTTCACGATGCTGGAGTTCAATCCGATCACGTTTGCCGATGGGACGATCGTGCCCCTCGACGCCGTTGCCAAGCTGGACGACACCGCGGCGTTCCAGTGCGCCGACTCCTGGGGGAGGATCGAGTTTCCCAAACCGTTCGGCTCCACGGCGACGAAGGAGGAGGCGTACATCGCCTCGCTCGACGAGAAGACCGGCGCCAGCCTCAAGCTGACCGTGCTCAACCCCGACGGACGGGTGTGGCCGATGGTCGCCGGCGGCGGGGCGAGCGTCATCTACGCCGACACCGTCGTCGATTTCGGTTACGGTGACGAGCTCGCCTGCTACGGCGAGTACTCGGGCAACCCGTCGACCGAGCTGACCTACGAATACGCCAAGACACTGCTCGATCTGATGACCCGTGCACCCGACCCGCAGGGACGGCCCAAGTTCCTGCTGATCGGCGGCGGGATCGCCAACTTCACCGACGTCGCCAAGACGTTCACCGGCATCATCCAGGCGCTGAAGGCGTACCAGGACAAGCTCCAGGAGAACCGGGTCAGGATCTACGTCCGCCGTGGCGGCCCCAACTACAAGGAGGGGCTGGAGAACATGCGTCGCGTCGGGACGCAGATCGGCGTGCCGATCGAGGTCTACGGGCCGGAGACCCACATGACGCGCATCGTTTCGATGGCGCTGACCGGAGGTAAGCGATGAACGACGATAACCTGTTCTCCCGGGAGACCCAAGCGTTCGTGTACGGGGCCCAGACGGCCGCTGTGCAGCGGATGCTCGACTTCGACTACCTGTGCCGCAAGGACGCGCCGTCCGTCGTGGCGATGATCACCCCCGAGCGCAGCGGGTTCGAGAAATTCTTCTGGGGCACGCGCGAGATCACCATCCCGCGGCTCCGATCGATCGCCGAGGCGGTCGCCAAGTATCCGAAGGCCGACGTGATGGTCAACTTCGCCTCGCAGCGCTCCGCGTTCGACACCTCCATGGAGGCGCTCGATACCGACAGCCTCCGCACCGTCGCCGTGATCGCCGAAGGGGTGCCCGAGCGGCACGCGCGGATCCTGCGGGCCACCGCCAAAGCGAAGGGCAAGTGGATCATCGGACCCGCGACGGTCGGCGGGATCAAAGCCGGGGCGTTCAAGATCGGCAACACCGCCGGCACGATGGACAACATCAAGGAGGCGAAGCTGTACCGGCCCGGCTCCGTCGGGTTCGTCTCCGTGTCCGGCGGCATGTCCAACGAGGCGTACAACATCATCGCCCGCGCCACCGACGGGGTGGTCGAAGGGATCGCCATCGGTGGCGATGCCCACCCCGGATCGACCCTGCTCGACCATCTGCTGCGCTACGAGGCCAACCCCGACATCCAACTACTCGTCTCGCTGGGCGAGGTTGGCGGCACCGCTGAGCATGACATCGCCGCCGCCGTGAACGACGGCCGGATCCGCAAACCGCTCGTCATGTGGACCACCGGGACCTGCGCCAAGGTGCTGCCCGGGCAGGTCCAGTTCGGCCACGCTGGCGCCAAGGCCGGCGGAGAGTCGGAGACCGCCGATGCCAAGAACGCCGCGTTGCGGGAGGCCGGCGTCCTCGTCCCCGACTCGTTCGACGACTTCGGCGACAAGATCCGGGAGACCTACGAAGCACTCGTCGCCGACGGAGCGATCGTGCCCGCCGCCGACGTCGAGCCGCCGTACGTTCCGATGGACTACAAGCAGGCCGTGGCCGAGGGGCTCGTCCGCAAGCCCACGAACTTCATCTCCACCATCTGCGACGAATCCGGTGAGGTCCACAACTACTGTGGCGTGCCGATCGACGAGGTGCTCGAGAAGAGCTACGGAATCGGCGGGGTGATCGGGCTCTTGTGGTTTAAGAAGGACATCCCGCCGTACGCGCGCGACTTCGTGGAAATGGTCATCCAGATCATCGCCGACCACGGCGCCGCCGTGTCGGGTGCGCACAACACCATTGTCGCCGCCCGTGCCGGCAAGGACCTGATCAGCTCGCTCGTCAGTGGGATCTTGACCATCGGTCCGCGGTTCGGCGGAGCCGTGAACGGCGCGGCGGAGCACTTCTTGTTCGGACTGCGCAACGACCTCGCCCCGCGTGAGTTCATCGCGCAGATGAAGGCCAACAACGCGCGGATCCAGGGGATCGGCCACCGGCTGCACACCCTGGAGAACCCCGACCAACGCGTCGAGCTGATGAAGCAGTTCGCCATGGAGCACTTCAAGGCGACGCCGTTGCTCGACTATGCCCGGTCCGTCGAGGCCGTCACCACCCAAAAGAAGAACAACCTCATCCTCAACGTCGACGGCTGCATCGGCGTGTTGTTGGTCGATCTTCTCAAGGAGCTCGAGTTCACCGACGAGGAGATCGACACCATGATCGCCATGGGCACCTTCAACGCCCTGTTCGTCCTCGGCCGCTCCATTGGCCTCATGGGCCACTACTTCGACCAGAACCGCCTCGAGCAAGGGCTCTACCGCCACCCGCTCGATGATATCTTGTACGATGTTCCAGAGCGCCCAGAAACAGTGGGGTAGCGCTCGGAACACCTCATTCCGGGGACACGTACCCTATTTCGCGTGCGTTCGCCTCTCCGGCCAGTCGCCCCTACACGATCTTGCTGAGGAACTCCTGGGTGCGGGGATGTTGGGGGTTCTCGAACAGCTGGGTGGGTGTGCCCTCTTCGAGGATCAGGCCGTAGTCGAGCATGAGGAAGCGGTTGCCGGCCTGGCAGGCGAACCGCATCTCGTGGGTGACAATGGCCATGGTCATCCCCTTGGATGCCAGGTCGAGCATCGAGCCGAGAACCTCGCCGATCGGCTCGGGATCCAGCGCCGAAGTCGGTTCCTCCTCTATCTCCTTATCGGGGCATTTCGGGGGACATAGACCCTATTTCTCCTGCCAGCCGCCCAGTCCGGCGTATGCGCTCCCTGTGACTGAGTCAGGGGCGGCACCAAAACGTGAAATGAGGTATGCGTCCCCAGAATACCGAATAATACCGAATAAGGTATGCGTCCCCGGAATCCACCCCCCGGAATACACCGTCCCCGAAATGTGCGCGGAACCTACCGAATGCAGGATTGCATCCAGGTGGCCCATCCGGCGAGGTAGGGAATCCGGATGACCGTCGTCGGTCCTAGCCAGTGCCGCATCCAGATCGAAGCCGAGAGGCAACCGGACCGGAGTCAGCGGTGTCGCCCCCACGACCGATCCTCTCCGAACGTCTTGTCGCCTCGTCGGACACCCGGCAGTTTCCTCACGTAGTAGACGTGCCCCGCGTACAGCAATTCAGCCAGAAGCCCGTTTGACACAAGGTTGCTCACGACACTCCAATCTGCCCCGGCCTTCTCGAGCAGTCTTCTTACAGCCTCTTCCCGCAGCGGATGTACCGAAGCGGTGTCCAGCAGGGATCGTTCCAGATCTCCGGAAACGGCGAACTCGTTGCCTTCGTACTCCATCACCAATTCGGCATGATCGACGTGCAGGGCGAACGCCTCATGTGCTCTGACCCTTGCCGATAGGGTCGGCAGCTTCACCCACGGCTCCGCAGGCGGTCGTGTCGGAGCGGAGATGTACGCTGCCGCGGGGCGCAAGCGGCTGACGAATGCCGCCACATCCTCCAGCTCCTCAGAGGTGTCATTCAGGTCCCGAACAAGCATCGTCTCCGTGACCAGTTTCCCGCGGAATTCGGCCGCAAACTCCACCAGCCCCTCGAGAACGCAGTCAAGAGAGAGCTGCCCGTGCGGACGGTCTAGCTTGCGCCACGTCTCCTCGTTGACGGAGTCGACCTTCACGGACACCCAGTGCGCATCTGTGAGCTCGGTTCGGACATCCGATCTCCAGAGAAGAGAGGCATTCGTGATGACGGCAATCTGCTTCCCAATTGAACCAAGAGCGCGGATGTGTTCGCCCAGGTTTGCATCCAGCGTAGGTTCGCCGTCAGGCACAAAGGTCAAGTAGTCAATGGACTCGCCGTGGGACTCCATCCTCTCAATCAGCTTGTCAACGGCGGACTTGACCTCTGCGGGCGTCCAGAAGGCCGCCCGTTCGATCTGCATGCTGTTCGTTCGTCCAAGCTGACAATACACACAGGAGTAGGTGCAGGTCTTCGGTGGGATGTGGTTGATCCCGAGGCTGCGGCCAAGGCGCCGTGAAGGAACCGGACCGAAAGCTATGACCTGTCCCGTGCGTTCTCCCCTGTTCATCGCGATGCACCCGTGTCTCTGGGCGCCCCTCTTCTCGGAGGTTGTCTCTCTCGCCGGCTCACGTCGGTGGCCTCCTACGGGCTAGACGAACGGGATCCTACGCCACGAGCCGGTGGGGCACCCTCGCCATCGTTCCTACGCTGTGTGGTCCCATGCACAGAATGGATCAACCCATCCTAGGCCTCGTTCTCGGCGTCGCGTTCGCTCTGGAGAGCCCGAATCCGCTCTTCGATCCGGGAGAGGCTTGTCCTCATCCATTGTGCCTGGTCCTGCAATGCAGCCATTTCTGCGCCCGCATCTCTCCAAGGAGACGCGTAGGGACCTCCAGCTGGCGGCGGAGGATCGCCATGGACAGGGTACCGGGATCCTGGCCGTGCGCGATACCATCCAGGTCCGAATCCTCCTCTGTTCGCAGCTCTAGGACCTCCCCAGCCGGGAGCACCAAGGAATCCAGGGGTTCCGTATCCAGCGCAGTATCCCGCAGCCCGTCCGGTCATCGGCCCCATCCCCGCCGGGCCGGTGCCATCTCCTCTTGGCATGATCCCTCCTCTCTCCGTTCGAACGACGCTGCCGACTACCGTCGACCGCGCCCTCTGCCTTGTCCCTGTCCACGAGCCGCTCGGCGTCCGTTGCCTGATCGTCCGTCGCGCCCTGTGAAGCGACTGTACGCCCCGGCATCCGGTTGTCTGGCATCGGAACCGGACCTCTGGAACAAGCGGCGAATGCCCGTCCCGATGCATGAACCCATTCTGCGTCCGGTTAGTGGACCCTGACCCTCTGGGCCAGTCCCGTCTCCTCTTGGCATGATGTGCCTCCTTCTTGCAGTGGCTTCTCTATAGTGCATATGCACACTATACGAGGAGAGCTTCCCTGTCAAGGGTCGTAGCTGTCCAGCGTGATAGATTGATTCCGGGGACATCACGTACCCTATTTCGCGTGCGTTCGCCTCTCCGGCCAGCTGTCCCTCGACGAGCGTGCTGAGAGACCCCTGGGTGCGCGCGTGTTGGGGGGACTCGAACAGCTGGGTGGGCGTGCCCTCTTCGAGGATCAGGCCGTGGTCGAGCATGAGGAAGCGGTTGCCGGCCTGGCAGGCGAACCGCATCTCGTGGGTG
>CAZLER010000001.1:0-666 GCA_964558595.1 uncultured Thermotogae bacterium | reverse complement strand
TCGGGGGACATAGACCCTATTTCTCCTGCCAGCCGCCCAGTCCGGCGTATGCGCTTCCTGTGACTGAGTCAGGGGCGGCACCAAAACGTGAAATGAGGTATGCGTCCCCGGAATGCGCGTCCCCGGAATGCGCGGAATGCGCCCAGGGACTACCACGGCCATACGGCCTCCCATCCGTAGGCTGCTTGTCCCGCCAGCTTGGTTGCTTGTCGGAAGCTCGGGTCAAGCAGTATCGTCTGCATGAGACCTAGGAGAACGACATGAGTCGAGCGAAGAGCATGGATCGTCCGGCCACACAAGGTCCCCGACTCGATGGCCAGGTCGCGCTCGTGACCGGAGGCAGCTCCGGAATCGGGAAGGGCGTCGCACGCGCGCTCGCTACAGCCGGCGCGGACGTCGTGGTGAACTACCACGGCGGCAAGGAAGGGGCGGACGAGGTCGTGGCGGCGATTCGCGATCACGGTCGGCGGGCGATGGCGATACAGGCGGACGTCTCGGATGAAGCGTCGGTCCGGGCGATGTTCCAGACACTCCTCGACGAGTTCGGCCGGCTCGACATCCTTGTCAACAACGCCGGTATTCAGATGGACGCGAGCATCGAGGATATGACGCTCCGGCAGTGGAAGACGGTGATCGGCGTGAACCTGACCGGACAGTTCCTCTGTG